>NZ_KB849159.1:1078051-1807690 GCF_000367905.1 Acinetobacter sp. CIP A162
AGTTGAAAATATGTTTTGTAGATTAAAGCAATTTAGAGGAATAGCTACTCGATATGACAAGCTCAAAAGAAATTATCAAAGTTCTGTTGCTTTAGCCTGTATATTTTTATGGCTACCTTTATAGGGTTAATTATGAACAGTAAATGTCAACAGACCCTAGTAATTCTAAAGAAAAATTAGAAGATTTATTTTCGAAAATAGATAATAAAATTGCAAGAATTGAACTACAAGAAAATTTTAAACATGGGAAATTATATATTCCTATATTGAGAGGGATGCGCCCTGTTACCAACCTTGAAAATAAACAACCTTACATTGAGCGTGCCCAAAAAGATTATTTTTCGGATACAACTCAATTTAATTCTGAAAATATTATTACAGGTGAATGTCTATACCATGAACTTAAAATCCATTTGTTAGGCGAGCCTGAACAACGAGATTTAATCAAAAGTTATGAAGAAAAACTAAGCCAATATTTTTTTGATAATGAACTTGTTTCACTCATACCTAAACACGATCAAGATGTTGTGAATATTAAAATTGGAAAAGATAAACAATTTCCTATCTCTCAATTAGGTGACGGCCTGCAACAAGCAATTATTTTGACATATGAAGCCTACATAAAAAGCAAAGATAACGAGGGTTACCCAGAACCGCACGCATTTTTTATAGAAGAACCTGAACTTCACATGCATGCTGGTATGGTTCGTCAATTGATGAATTTCTACTTAAACGAAACACCTCATTATTATTTCTTTACAACGCACTCAAACCACTTACTCGATATGGCTGATGAATCTGATCAAGTCATGATTCAGAAATTTGTAAAGCAACCCAAAGTAGATAATCCAAGTAAATTTGATTTTAAAATTCATCGTTGTGACAGAGATCGTGACTTACTTGCTTCATTAGGTGTACGTCCTTCTTCTATTTATTTGGCTAACTGTACGATTTGGGTGGAAGGCATTACAGATCGACTGTATATCACTAAATATATGCAGAAATATTTAGATGTATTAAAACAAGAAGAAACTTTAGTGGTTGAAGGAAAACCTAATAATTTAGATTTATATAAATTTAGGTCATCAGATATTCAAAGATTAATGCCGAATTACCATTACACATTTGTAGAATATGCTGGTAGCAACTTAACGCATTGGGATTTTAGTGACGAATTTACTGATCATTTAGATGATTGCGGTATGAACGCTCTCTTAACTTCTAGTAGTGTGTTTCTTATAGCTGATGGTGATATTAAAACTAAAAATAAAGGCATGAGAGCTACAAGTTTAGAAGAAAAACTAGGAGAAAAGTTTTTCCTTTTAGAGTGTAAAGAAACTGAAAATACCCTGCCATCAAACATTATTTATCATGCTTGCCGTATTAAATTTTTAGGCTTAAATGGTGCTTTTCAGGATGATGAGACAAAAAGAAATGCTCTTTCCAATCATCTATCCATGGATGGTATGCAAGCAGATACCAAAGAAGGTTTTGATATTGTCACTCTAATAGAAGAACATGATTATTTTCATGCAAAAAATGGTATTGGTAAAATTCTTGATGACCAAATTAGAGTGGGTAATCCTAGAACCACTGATGACAAGCCTAAAAAATGTTTTTCTGATCAATCAGGCACTATTAAAGAAAAACTTAAATTTTGTCGCTTAGTTCTAACGGTTATGGATCATGTTGAATGGGAATTAACCGAATCTGCCAAAGAACTATGTAAAAAAATTTTCGAACACATTATTTCTGAAAACCCTTTACCAAATAAAAAGACCGCTTAAGCGGTCTTTTTATTCCTATCTCATCAAGCCACTGGCGCCAACGTAAACAACACCTGCCCCGTTTTTACCGTCTGCCCTTTTTCAATGGTAATTGCATCCACACGCATACGCTCAGGTGCCATAATTGGTATCTCAATCTTCATCGCTTCAATCACAGCTAAGGTCGCACCTTCTTCCACAATATCGCCTGACTGACATTCAATTTTCCAAATTGAACCTGGCATATGCGATTCCACCGCACAACCACCTTCAGGCACTTCAACACCTTCGCCATCATCCACAGCATCTAGACTTTCAGAGACATATTCCGCAAGACCTGCTTCATGCCAGCGACGGCGCTCTGCATCAAAGTTGGCTTGTTGCACCGCTTTAAATGCCGAAATAGATTCTTGGTTTTCAGTTAAGAAGTCGTTGTATTCTTTTAGATTCAATACACCATCTTCAATGCGTAATTTTAAACGCCCTGCTTTAAAGTCCTCACGCATCTGCATCAGTTCAGCCTCAGACACTTCATAAAACTTAATTTGGTCAAAGAAGCGCAGTAACCACGGCATACCTTGCTCAAAATCAGGGTTTTTACGGTAGCGTGACCACATTTGCGAAGTACGACCGACAAACTGATAGCCACCCGGACCTTCCATACCGTAGACACACATATACGCACCGCCAATACCCACAGCATTTTCAGGTGTCCATGTCCGTGCAGGGTTATATTTGGTGGTGACCAAACGCTGGCGCGGATCAAGTGGCGTTGCCACAGGCGCACCCAAGTACACATCGCCCAAGCCCATGACCAAATAACTGGCGTTATAGACCACATCTTTCACAGCTTGTTTGTCTTTTAAGCCATTAATACGACGGATAAATTCGATATTGTCAGGACACCACGGTGCATCAGGTCGCACAGTTTGCATATAGCGTTCTGTTGCGAGTTGGGTTTGTGAATCTTCCCACGCAAGCGGTAAATACACGGTGCGTGATGGCACTTGCATCTTGGTCACATCAGGCAGTTGTTCTTCTGCGACTTGAAGCATACGCAATAAATCAATTTGATCGAGCTGAGTCGAATCAAAATGAATTTGCAGTGAACGAATACCCGGTGTCAGGTCAATAATGCCTTGAATATTTTGATCTTTGACCCATTGCATCAGCGCATGAATACGGAAACGTAGGTTTAAATCTAAAACCAATTCGCCATATTCAACGAGCATATAGTTATTGCCCGCAGGGCGATACACCACATCAGGAGTGCCATTTTGACCTTTTAACGTATCTAAAATGGCAGATTTCAGTGTGCTGATTTCAGGATAGAACGATTCATCAAAGGTGACTGCTTGTGTATCTTGAGCAGTTAATTGCGCATGATATTTTTCATTCAGCAATTTGGCTTGATGGTAGCTCACAGGCACAAATTTAACTTTATCACCGGCTTTGAGCTGACCCAATTTCCATAATTCAGAATTGATCACCACCGCAGGGCACACGAAACCACCTAGGCTTGGACCATCAGGCCCAAGAATAATTGGCATATCACCAGTGAAATCGATCGCCCCAATGGCATAGGCATTGTCATGAATATTGGATGGATGCAGACCCGCTTCGCCACCGTCCTGACGAGCCCATTCTGGTTTTGGACCAATCAAACGAATTCCGGTACGGCTGGAGTTGAAGTGAATTTCAAACTCGTTGGCAAAGAAGGTATCAATGTCGTTTTTGGTAAAGAAATCAGGCGCACCATGTGGACCGTACATCACCGCAATTTCCCAAGAATTGGAAAATGTTGGGATTTGATCTTCTATTAAGGCTTTCACGTCATCAGATGTAAATGCCGTGATTGGAAGCATATCGCCAATCAGTAAATTACGCCCCGCATGACCGCCAAACTGACCCAAGGTAAAAGTCGCTTGTGAGCCTAAATATTCAGGCACATTCAGACCACCTTTAATGCCGATATAAGTACGGCAACCTGTGGCGATCTTGCCACATTTGAGTACCTGACCTTTGCGCACATTCACAGTCTGCCACATCGGGACAGACACACCATCCAACGTCGATGGCATATCACCACCTGCCAATACAATTTGACTATCACAATGGAATTTTAAGCTTGGGCCTTGCAAGGTACATTCGAGCCCTGCGGTATTTGGTGCATTGCCTAACAGTTGGTTCGCAACATTTAAAGACAGCGGATCAATCGCACCTGATGGCGGAACACCAACATCCCAGTAACCTAAACGTCCTGTCACATCTTGCACGGCGGTTTGAATGCCCGCTTGTAGCACTTCAATTTTTTGAGTTTTCCACTCAAAGGTATTTAAAAAACGTGTGGTTTGCGTACCGGCTTTAAAGACATTGCAGTCGATAATGTTTTGTAGATATTCAAGGTTGGTTTCAATGCCCGCCACTTGGGTTTTAGCGAGCGTAACTGTCATGGCTTGAATTGCAGAATCACGATCATCCGCAGTCACAATAATTTTGGCAATCATCGGGTCATAGAAAGATGAGACGTTTGAACCTGTTTCTACCCAAGTTTCATTACGCGCGTTGGCATCGAACTCAACATGCGTCAAAAGTCCTGCACTTGGTTGGAAGTTTTTGATTGGATCTTCGGCATAAAGACGCACTTGAATCGAATGACCTTGCGACTCAAGTTTTGATGTTGGTGCAACCCAATCGCCACTGCCTAAGGTCACCATCCATTCCACAAGATCGACACCAAAGACTTGTTCAGTAACGCCATGTTCCACTTGTAGACGGGTATTCACTTCCAAAAAGTAGAATTCTTGTGTGTCAGTATCCATCACAAATTCAACCGTACCTGCCGAGCGGTAGTTCACCGACTGCATCAATTGAATCGCGACATTTTGGATATAAGCACGTTGTTCATCATTCAGATGTGGTGCAGGCGTTTCCTCAATCACTTTTTGGTTACGACGTTGTACCGAACAATCACGCTCACCGAGTGCTAAGATTAATCCATTGCCATCACCAAAGATTTGTACTTCGATATGACGGGCATTTTGTACAAATTTCTCGAGATATAAACCTGCATCTTTAAAGTTGGCTTGCGCTAAATAAGACACGGTTGCATAAGCTTCTTTCAGCTCCTCCGCATTCCACACCAAACGCATGCCAATACACCACCTGCGGTACTTTTCAGCATCACAGGATAGCCAATACGTTCAGCTTCAAGCAGGGCTTCAGCTTCATCAGCCAATAATTGGCTACCTGGCAATAACGGTACATTGGCTTGAATCGCCAATTCACGTGCAGTGTGTTTCAGACCAAATGCTTTCATTTGCTCGGCATTTGGGCCCAAGAACACAATGCCTTGTGCTTCACAGAGATTACAGAATTCGGTATTTTCAGACAGGAATCCATAGCCCGGATGAATCGCTTGCGCACCGGTATGTTTGGCCACTTCTAAGATTTTATCGACATTCAGATAGCTTTGGCTTGCAGGTGCATCACCAATAAAGACCGCTTCATCAGCTAAAGTCACATGCAAGGAATCACGATCTGCTTCCGAATACACCGCAACCGATTGGATGCCTAATTTTTTAAGGGTACGGATGACACGACAAGCAATTGCACCACGGTTGGCGATGAGAACTTTATTAAACCCATATTTTAAAGTCATAGTCTTATACCTCGCCTTCACGGACAATCAGTTGAATTTTTGTTGGGTTATAGGCATTACATGGGTTATTCAGTTGTGGGCAGTTTGAGATCAACACAATCAAATCCATCTCAGCTTTAATTTCCACATATTTGCCCGGTGCAGAAATCCCATCATCAAATTTCAGGTGACCATCTGAAGTTACAGGTACATTCATAAAAAAATTAATATTTGGACCGATATGGCGCACATTCAGACCATGCTTTTTCGCAATCGGATGTTGTGACAATGCAATCATGAAATTGTTACGGCAACTGTGCATTGGATATTTATCATGCGCATAACGGACTGTGTTACTTTCACATGAACATGCACCGCCTAAAGTATCGTGGCGACCGCAGTTGTCATCATGAATACTCACAATTTTATTGCCAAAGTTGGTATATAAAGTCGTACCTTTTTCTAGATAAATTTGACGGTTCATCGCCAAAGTATCGGTTGCGCTATAACGCTCTTCAGGGTTATGTGCGGAAATAAACAAAGTATCCACCGCTTGATTACCTTCAAGATCAACAATACGGAAATACTGGCCTTTTTTGACTTCACACATCCATGCTTCACCGGCAGGACAAACTTCGCTAAGTACTGATTTTTCTAGATTTACGAGTGCAGTCATGATCATTCCCCTTAAGCAGTTAAAGCGTAGTAGCGGTTATTATTTTGAAACGCACGCTGATTTTGCGGGCATGAGTCACGGCAGACATCGGTGTCGCCTAAAGGCAGTGCTTTAAAGAGTGAGAGCTGAATATCGGCTGGTGCATATTCATTAGAATTGTCGAGTGCATGTGGTGCGCTGGATAAAAACACCAAACAATCCATTTCAAAGCGTAGTTCAATCACTTGATCGGTATTATCAGATACGACATAAGACAAGTTGCCGTTGTCATCCGGTGCAACTTTTGAAAATAGGTTTAAGGTATTACTCAGATCCGTCGCAGATAAACCAAATTTGGTCATCTCTAAAAGTAGGCTGTCTTTAGCATTGCGGTACATGTCGTTGCGGGCATCCTGGAAGGTCTTCGTACCAAACTGTGCTCCAATTTGCGGTGCGGTACTTGGCGCACAAAAGGCATCATTCCAACCGTGGTCATCTTTGACAATCGAGATCATCGCACGTCCTAAATCAGACGCTAAAATATGCCCTGTACTTAAAAATGCCGTGTGTTGTGCTTTTAAGCTGTCTGGCATGTTATAGGCTTCAAGCTTGTCTTCGCTATTTACACAAAACAGTGAAACATTGGCATTCGCGCCTAAAGATTTGAGTTGTAAAACTGCGCCACGCTGAATGCGTGCTGACCAGTGGTGTCCACCCGGTAAACGTTCAGTCCAGAGGACTTGATCTTCGTGATAAGTTATTGTGCTCATTTGCATCCATCCCAATCTTTTTACGGTTTACCTCCCGGGCTTTTATCCCTCCGTGTAGCTTGGGTTTGAACAAACCTAGCCGTGAACTCTCGGTCGCAGACCTACATGAATGTTCATGTATCGGAACCCTAGATCACTTTATGATGATGTAGATAGATGCAAAGGACGTGCCAAACTGGTAATACTATTTTTTATATTCGTAATACTTTTTTTTGAGATGGAACTGATTACTTCAGGTGCAAGGCTCTGAAAAAGGCATCAAGATGTACCAAAATAAAAAAATCCCGGCTTGTACCGGGAATTGTAAAATCTAGAGATGAGAACTCAATCAAACTATTTAAGCGGTAGAGTTATTTACTTAAAATCTCATGCAGCATATTACGTAACCATTGATGACTGGTTTTATGATGACAAGACATATGCCAATACTGCTTTACGGAATAGGTCGGGAAAGCAATCGGTGCCTCAAAAATCTTGAGATTGCCACGTGATAACAGGACTTCACTCAAATAATAAGGCACGGTCGCAATCGCATCGGTTTCCTGTACCACCAGTCCTACCCCGAGATAACTTGGCAGACGCATTAGAATGTCACGCTTGAGTTCCAGATTCAGCAATTCATTTTCAATATGGTAATGCCCCATCCCGGCATCAATATCAATATGGGTTTCACGTAAATACTCTTCTGTCGTGATGCTGTCACCGGTCAGGCGCGGATGGTCTTTCGCCGCGATCACCACATAATATTGCTCAAACAGTTTCTGCTGATAAAAGCCATTCTCCAGATTTGGCAAGAAGCCCAAAGCCAGATCAATCTCACCATTGGCCATTTGATAACTGGTTTCCGAGGTAATCGGACGCACATTCAGACGGATATGGGATGCATGCTGTTTCAAATACTGGGAAATTTTCGGCAATAACACCAGATGCGATACATCGGTCATCGCCAATGTAAAGCGCTGCTGTGAAGTGACCTGATCAAAATTGATCGTAAAATTATTGATTGCTTCAACTTTGCTCAGTGCTTCGCTGACCAAGGGAAAGAGCTGTTTGGACAGGTCTGTCGGCAGCATTTCATTGCCAATACGTAAAAATAAAGGATCACCATAATGCTGGCGAATTTTATTCAGCAGATTGCTCACCGCAGGCTGGCTCATATCTAAATGATCGGCTGCCTGGGATACGTTTTTAAATTTATAGACATAATAAAAAATACTGAGCAATTTACAGTCAAGTTCAAACACAGAAATACATTTCCTTTAACTTTCTCCTCATTCGGACAGGTCTTTCATCCGCATAAGTCTATTGAGGGTCAGATTAAAATATAACACTTCGCAACTATGTTCAGGATTAAACTCGCTGTAATTTTCCGAAAAAAATACTTTTGCCAGATGAATAAATCCATTAAAAAGTACCTCAACAAGTACCTCAACGCAAAATTTCCAGCCCGGTTTGCTCAGGTCAGTTAAACATTTAAATCGTATGCGATATACTCAGCCACACCCAATAAATGGTAAAAATACAGAGAAATCTTATATGTTTCAGGATAAAAAGCTGGTCTGTTTTGATCTGGATGGTACGTTGATTGATTCTGTAGGCATCTGGAATCAGGTCGATGCAGCCCTGATTGATGAGCTCTCCAACAGAAAAGTCGATTTACATGAGATTCAGCAACAGCGCGATCTTCAACTTACCGCCTTGAGACATAGACCAGATCCTTATCTGGAATATTGTGGATTTTTAAAAGAACAATACGATTTTGAACCAGTTAAAGAAGAAGTAAAAAATCGTCGTTATACAATTTCCCGACATTTTCTGGATCATATCGTCGAGTTAAAACCTCAGGCAGACCTCCTGATTCAGGCTTTAAAACAGCAACAGATATCTCTGGCTTTGACCACCACCACCAGTTTATTCAATGTACAGCGCTATCAGGATAACAATCGAAATATTAATTCTAAAATCAGCTTTGAGGATGATTTTGCCTTGATTCTCACACGTGAAAATGTCCAGAACATTAAGCCGCATCCCGAAGTTTATCTGAATGTTTTGCAAGCCTTTAACCTTCGACCTGAGGAATGTCTAATTATTGAAGACTCTCTAGTCGGTGTAGAAGCAGCAAATCATGCGGGCATCGAGGTAGTGGCAATTTATGACCAGCACTCCGCTCATGAAATAGATTTGATCAAAGCCAAAGCAAATTATTATGTCGAAGATTTTGCTGAATTATTAAGTTTCGTTCCATAAAGCATTCCTAAAAAAAGATGTCATGCTCTGTCCTTTCACATGACATCTTTGATTTTATCTTGTGCGTAAAATTCTCGCTGACTATTTGGCTTTTTTATAGATTGAGCCTGAACCGACCAGATTTCCGGTTTTCTCATCGATTGCGAAATCGACCATACCTGCACCTGCATTCAACTGAAGCATGCCATTTTCGTTCACTGCAGCGGGCATTGGATTCTTTTTCTCGGTTTTACCGGTTTCCTTATCTTTGATCGTATTGGTAATCAGATAATTTTCACCATTTTTAGAAATAACCAGAATATTTTCAAGTTTTGGATTTTCCACGGTGTTTTTCCAATTGCCCTGATAATCTGGTGCTGGCGCTTCAGTGGTGTTACAAGCAGTTAAAAGCACTAATAATGGGATTGCTGAAAAATATTTAAGATGTTTCAAAACTGAGACCTTGAGTGTAACGACGCGGCCATTATAGAGAGAAGCCTTTAGAGCTGAAGCAGGTTGTTGTAGGCAAAGCGTTTCAGCAGTACTGGATCTGTTTTGCTTTCGTCATTTTTTGAAATCTGTATCCATATTTTATTCATAACAGGATTATTCTAATGATATTAAATCTGATAAAACTTAAAAAAAATTCCTCAATAGACCATCCAAATCTATTGAGGAGTACCAAAATGGTGAATAAGTAAAGCTTAAAAATTATGACAATAGTTTCGCTTTAAAGTAGTTGAATACAGATTTGGCAGCATGGGTTTTTTCAACCACCTGCTCAGTCCAGTGATTCGGTAGAGAACATTTAGCCAGACCTACCCACACTGTAGAAAACTGTTTCATGAAGCTGGCTTCGTTATAGTGAATACCATATTCTGCACAGAGCGCTTTGATTTTTGGCGCAACCTGCGCATAGCGATTGGCGGGCATGTCCGGGAATAGATGATGCTCAATCTGATGACTCAAATTACCACTCAAGATATGTAGCCAAGTTGTTCCACTAAAATTGCTCGAACCGCGAATCTGGCGTAAATACCACTCGGCACGGGTTTCATTGTCGGTATTGTCCATTTCAAAGGTTTCAGCATCTTCAGTGAAATGACCGTTAAAAATGACGGCAGAAGCCCATAGACTGCGAATCACATTGGCCACCGCATTTCCGGTAAATACCGGAATGGCATTTGGCCCGGCAATGATCGGAAAAAATACATAATCTTTTAACACCTGACGGCGCATTTTTTGGCGCAAAGGTGCTGCCTCTTCCCAGACTTCTTTCCAGGTCTTTGTTTTATAAGCAATCACATCTTCCAGATGCAGGCGTTGCAAGCCAACATACCATTCGAAAAATACCATTAACTGAATGCCCAGTGGAATATTAAACAGAAAGCGTGGTTCCCACTTTTGCGATTCACTGACCCGAATCAGACCATAACCGACATCATGATCCATTCCGACGATATTGGTATAGGTATGATGAATATAGTTGTGCGTATATTTCCAGTCATCGCCGGTTGAAATCGTATCCCAATCATAGGTCGCACCGTTCAGACTCGGATCGTTCATCCAGTCGAACTGGCCATGCATGACATTGTGACCGAGTTCCATATTTTCCACGATTTTGGAAAGACCGAGCAGACCTGTCCCCGCCAGCCATACCGGTGGCAACCAACCGGCAAACATCAGCATGCCGCGTGAGGCAATTTCGCTATAGCGGACAAAGTTGCGGATTTTATAAATATATTCGGCGTCTTTTTCCCCCAGATCATCCATGACCTCGCGGCGGATCGCATCGACTTTGGCACCGAATTCCTCAATCTGTTCAGGACTAAGAAATTGGCTTTTGCTATGTCGTTTAAAATCAATTTGCATATTCATGGGAGCACCTTCTTATAGTTTAATTAATGGCTTATCAATAGTTTATAAATTAATCACCACAGGACTCACTGCCTGAGAAATGCACAGTTTGATCTGGGTATTATTACCATGATCAATTTCACCGGTCAGGACATTTCGTACCGAACCACTGACCTTGGTACAGGAACAGGTATTGCAGATACCCATTCGGCAGCCATGCGCTGGTCTCAAGCCGGATTTTTCGGCACTTTCCAGTAAGTTGGACTGGGCTTGAAATTCCTGCTGCGATCTTAAAAACCGTACCGGCTGTGCTTTAATTTTTTCATCGACCACAATCTGGAAATATTCCGAATGAAAATTGGATTTCAATTCCAGTTTATCAACGATGCGAAGTGCGGCCTTCATCATCCCGGCGGAGCCACAAGCATAAATTTTTCGTTCTGCAAAGTCTGGCACCAGCTCTTGCAATAAGCTCTGCGTCAGATGCTGCTGGTGTTCCACGGTATTGAAATGGTGATATTTCAAGTTTGGATGCATAAGAGCCAATGTTTTCAGTTCAGCATGAAAGGCATCATCTCGAGTGAAATAAATCAGGTCGATCTGTTCCAGAGACTGAATGACTGCTTTTTGCAGCAAGGAGTAAATGGCGGTAATACCACTACCTGAAGCCAGGAATAAAATCGGCTGGGTGGATTTTTGCAATGTGAACTCACCTTGGGGCTGAGATATTTCAACCACCGCACCAATTTGCATCAGACTTAAGGCACGTGACACTTTACCCTGCTGTTTAACCGCAATGATCAGATCACCATTTTTCAATACCGTCACCACAGAATAATGTCGCTGATGTCGTATGCCATCGAGTCTAACAGTCACTGCAATATTCTGGCCGGCCTGAAATGACTTGGCTTTAAAATTATGATTTGGACGTAAGTGAATTTTGAAAAAGTCAGGGCTGATGGCTTGAATGCCCATAACGGCAGCCTTAACTTTTTTGATTGCCCAAGTTGGATGGATTTTTTCACCAATAAAATCAATGAAATCTTCCCGGATCCAATGCGGCTGATAGGTTGGCATGCTTGTCATTTTTATCCCCTTATCCGCAGACAGTTTCATTAATGTACAACTGTCTAATTATTATATTGCTCAGGATAAAGAATTCTCACATTCAGACCATGTCAATACAGGTCAAATTATGTGCCTAAGCCATATAATATGACTTTTTGTCGGACAATATCATCTAAAAGTATCGATCAAGACTATATGGATTGAGAAAAAGCATTTTTAAACAGACAACGCTGCTTAGCCTGTACATAAAAAAACTGACCTCTATTCGAGATCAGTTTTTTGACTTCATGTAGGGATTTTCAGATTAAATGACGCTTTAACCTGCTGCCTGCTCCAAAAGAATAGTCCCATATAATTCACGCAGATCTTTTTTCAGCATTTTACCAGTACCACTGAGTGGAATCGCATCAACAAATACGACTCGGTCTGGAATCTGCCATTTGGCTACCTTGTCCGCATAATAATCCAGCAGATCAGTTTCACTTAGCTGGCTGTCCGGCTTTTTAATGGCAATCAATACCGGGCGCTCATCCCATTTAGGATGCTGGGCGGCAATCACGGCAGCCATCGCAATTTCCGGATGTCCCATGGCAATATTTTCCAGCTCCACCGATGAAATCCATTCTCCGCCAGACTTGATTAGATCTTTAGAACGGTCACTGAGTTTCATAAAGCCATCCTGATCCAGCGTAGCAATATCGCCGGTATCAAACCAGCCGTCAGCAGTCAGTGCAGACTCTTCTTTGCCGAAATAATGGCTGATGACCCAATGCCCTTTCACTTGTAAATTTCCTGTGGTCTGTCCATCACGTTCAATTTCATGCATCCCTTTTTCTGCATCAGTCAAACGTAGGTCAACCCCGAATGGTGGACGACCTTGGGATAGACGAATCTGTAATTTTTCTTCATCAGACAGATGCAAATGTTTGGTCTTGAGCTGATTCGCTGTACCCAATGGACTGATTTCCGTCATGCCCCAGGCATGGATCGTTTCACAATTAAACTGTTCTTTGAACGCTCTTAGCATCGCCGGTGGGCATGCCGATCCACCCACTACATTTCGTTTTAGGCTTTCCAATTTGGAACCTGACTGGTTTGCGGCGGCAATCAACCCCTGCCAGATGGTTGGTACACCAAGTGCTACCGAAACCTGATAAGTATCAATCAGGTTGACTAGACTGGCACCATCCAGACCCGGTCCAGGAAGAACCAAAGTGCATCCGACCATTGCAGCGGCATACGGAGTGCCCCACGCATTTACATGGAACATCGGCACCACAGGCAACATAATGTCGGCAGCCGAGACATTTAAGGAGTCAGGTAAAATGATGGCATAGCTATGTAATACCGTAGATCGATGGCTAAATAGCACACCTTTGGGATTTCCCGTGGTTCCTGATGTATAACACAGAGAGCTTGCCGAGTTTTCATCAAGTGTTGGCCACTCAAATTCTGCATTTTGGCCGGCAATCAGATCATCATAAAATTGTACTTCTGGAATCGCTTCTCTAACTGCCGGATCAGCTGCATCCAGACAGATAAAATGCTCGACCGAGGTCAACAGCGCTTTCACGGCTTTAATTAAAGGGACAAATGTTTTATCGAACAGCACCACGCGATCCGCAGCATCATTAATAATAAAAATGAGCTGTTCCGGAAATAAGCGCGGGTTAATCGTATGACAGACCAGGCCGCTGCCAGAAATGGCATACCAAGACTCTAAATGGCGATGATTATTCCAGGCAATGGTCGCGACCCGATCTCCCTGCGCCAAGCCGAGTTGTTGTAATGCATTGGCAAAACATTTCGAGTTTTGATGAATTTCTCCCCAATTGGTCACTGTAATACTGGTATCGGTATTTTTGGAAATTACCTCGGTATCGGCATGATAGCGTCCTGCATGTTCAATCATGCTGCTGATCAGTAAAGGCTGAAACATCATATTTCCGAGCATTCTCCACTCCTTTGTGCTTGTTATTGGTCCGTATTTTCGTATCGTTGTAATAGTTGCATGATGGCTCGATCTGAAACCTTAACTTACTTTTTATCATCATGTGGATCGAATTTAGCAAGGAAATCTAACTTTGTAAGTATCGAATTGTGACAAATTAAGCCAAGTGACTGAGGCGTATAAAAATGGGAATACAATTTAGGTATAGATAAAATTTCCCCAGAAAATCTGAGACCTGGTTTTCACTTTAATTGTCGTACATCAAGACTCAAGCTTAAAAAATAGAATGACAATAATCCTATTCCTCCCTTTTGTTATATTAAACACCTTAAAATATGCTATAAATCAAAATAATTAGAACAGTTTTAGTTCAAGAAAGTGTATGTATAAGTCTGAAAAACTGGCACAGAATATTCGTCAGATGATTGAAAACGGCATATGGAAGGTACATGAAAAATTGCCTTCACTTCGCGAACAGACCCAATTATCTGGTTATAGCCTGATGACGGTACTCAATGCTTACCAGGAACTTGAAGCACAAGGTCTGGTCTATGCCAAAGACAAATCGGGCTATTACGTTGCAGAACACACTCAAGCGCTGCTCAATAGCAAACAGTCCGCCCAGATTGGTTTAAATCCTAAAATTCAAATCAATTCGGTGGTATTTAATTATTTAAAATCGACTCAGTCAGCAGAGATTGTGCCTTTTGGTTCTGCCTTTCCCAATGCAGAACTGTTATATAACGCCAAATTTATGCAGATTCTGGCGCAGCAGGCCAAAAGAAAAAGCAGTTATAACAACCAGAATCATATGCCGCCCGGCAATCAGAACTTGCGGCAACTGATTGCTAACCGTTATCAATTACAAGGAGTTACCTGCAATCAAGATGACATTGTCATTACATCCGGCGCACTAGAAGCACTGAATCTGTCTTTACAGGCCTTAACCCAACCCGGTGATTTTATTCTGCTACAGCAAACCATATTTTATGGTGCCTGGCAGGCAGCCGAGCGTCTGGGATTACAGGTGATTACGATTCCGGAACATCCACAGTTTGGCTTTGATCTGGAATCATTTGAACAGGCTTTAAAACAGTATCCGATCAAGGTGTGCTGGCTGATGCTGAATGCCCATAATCCGATTGGCTTTACCGTCAGTTCTGAAATCAAACAAAGAATTGCGGAACTCTTGTATGAATATCAGGTGTATTTAATCGAAGATGATGTTTATCAGGAATTAAATTATGGTTCATCCAAACCGCTACCCGTTAAATATTTTGATCGGCATCAGATGGTTTTGCACTGCGCCTCATTTTCGAAAACGCTGGGGATGGGTGCACGCGTCGGTTGGGTGTATGCCGGCCCATTTTCCGATGCCATTCAGCACTTACAGCTCATGAGCACTTTAACGGTCAGTCCCTTACTTCAAAATGCGCTGGTCGAATTTATTTCACATCATTATTATGAAAAACATTTGCGGCATTTAAGGCAGCATCTGGAAAAATATAAAAAGAAATTTTATCAGGAACTCAAAGCGCGTTTGGGAAGCATCTGTGAAATTTACTATTATTCCAGTGGTTATTTTCTCTGGATTGAGTTGCCTAAAGAAGTCGATGCCCAGCAGCTCTATGAACAATTACTTCAACAACATATTTCAATTGCCCCTGCACTGCTGTTTAAGCCTGAGCCTGCAAGCCAACATTATATTCGCCTGAATTGTTCGTTTGAATGGACAGCCCAGATTGAAGATGCAGTCAATCTGCTGGCAGAAACCATTCTTCAAAATAGCAAAAGCGCGGATTAATTCATCCACGCTTCTGTTACAGATCAGACTATCTTATGCAAAAGAAGTCTTAGAAGTTGTAAATAGCCACCGCATTAATACGGTTATCTTCACCTTTAGTGCTGCCATTCGTGGCTGCACCTAATGCCTCACGTTCACCATATACATATTCCAGACCGAAACTTAAAGGCTTGGTTGGGCTATAGAACACGTTAGCCCAAGCTTGCCATAAGTCTTTATTAGCCTTGGTCGCATTAGATTGTGTCGCATCCGCAGGAGTTGAGGCGATTAGTGCATTAACATAGTCTTGATCATTACTAAAATTCATATAGCCATAACCCAATGTACCGCGCAATTTGTCATTAAACTGCTGGGTTAGGCCAACTGAAATTGAATCAAATTCGCTTTGTAATAAATCGCCATTTGCAGCGGTAATCACACCCGTATTTGCATAAGACACAAAGCTGCTATCGCCTTTAACATGGTAATAGTCAGCTTTGAGCGTTGTACCCGGAACAACATCATACTTGGCACCAAGCCCTACACCCCATGCGGTTTTTTCATCTTCATTGACACGTTTTTCATTCCCCATCGCACGGGCACTGACTGTAAGATTATCAGCAAATTTATGATTTAAACGTGCTGTTAAAGCAGGTAGACGCTGTTTAATACCAGTAATGGTTGCATCTTTAGGATCTTCTACTGCAAATACCAGATTGGTTTCAGGACTGATTGTGCTGGTATAACGAACTTGTGGCGTCCGTTTAATTGAACCGCCAGCGTAAACCAATGCATCTACAGTTTCCGGAATATAATCTGGCACTGCAAAGTTCGACCAGGTTTGACCGATCAACCAGTTGGCATAGCTGATATAAGCATGACGGATACGCAAGTTATCAAAGCTTGCGCCGCCCAGAAAATCCACTTCAACTTTACCGCTTAAAGCTTTATCTCCAGCACCGACTGGTGCTTTAAAATCCATGCCTAAACGGGTTGCAGCCAGAGTAGATTTAAATTCATCACTACGCTCACCGACACCTTCTAAAGGTACAGCGTTAATCTGGTTATACATACGTGCTGCTGAACCACCTTCAGCCTGATAAGAGGCATCGGCACGAATATTTCCATAAAGATTAAATTCGGCACCACTGGCAATTTTCATGACAGGTTTGCTTGCTGGGGCGGGTGTTGCTGCAACATGTGCTGTGACCACGGCCGTCTGTCTTTGCTGTTGCTCAACCAGTGCGCGTAAGGCCTGAACTTCTTGGCGAAGTTGTTCAATTTCCTGCTGATTCGACTGAGCTATGGTTTGTGCTTGAGTCGACAAGCTGATGCCCCCTAAACTCATTGCCATCATGCTCATCAGAACTGTGCGTTTGAATGTGATTGTTGGTTGATTAAATAATTGTGTCGTGTTCATCCTAAACTCGCTTTTTATTATGCGTTTCGATTCTAGCAACAGATCACCACCCGTTACGATGGCGATCTATATCATTGGGAATATTATCTTTATTGATTGAAATCTAACTTAATGTGTCACTTCTTTTGCCAATGGATTCGGCTTCACATCAGGTGTTGCAAGGGCTTGGCCATCTACGGAAGTTTTTAAGTTCACCAGGAAAATTGCCAGCGCAGCGATTACGCCAGGAATCGCAATTGCAAAGAAGTTCATTTGATGCGGTAAATTCATGGTTAATAAAGCACCAGTGAGTACCGGCCCAACAATTGCACCAATACGTCCAATACCTGATGCCCAGCCCATACCGGTAGAACGTACCGTCGATGGATAATACTGCGCCACAAAAGTATAGAGCAGAATTTGTGAGCCAATCGTTGCAGCGCCTGCTACAGTAATCAAGGTATACAACACGAATTGTGGACTGTTAAAACCAAGCAGAATCAATGCAATGGCACCACATAAGAACATAATGGTCAGCACTTTTTTGATATGGAATTTATCTGCGAGATATCCACCACCAATTGCACCTACCATTCCACCAATATTCAGGGCGAACAGGAAGATCATACTTGCACCCAGCGAGTAACCTGCCTGAATCATCAGTTTTGGCAACCAGCTACCCAATGCGTAGACCATCAACAGGCACATAAAGAATGCCAGCCAGAACATAAAGGTACTGAAGCTACGGCCTTGTTGAAAGAGTGCTTTTAATGGCGCCTCATCCCCTTTTTGTACTTCATTCAGTACAAATTGGGTGTCACTGGTGATGACCTGTGTTGGAGAGATCTTTTGAATAATATCGTGTGCTTGAGCCGTCTGTTGTTTGTTGGTCAAGTACATCAGGGATTCTGGCAGATATTTCCATAGAATCGGCAAGATGAGCAATGGAACGCCTGCAAGCAGGAACATGATTTTCCAGCCAAATTGTGGCACCAACCATGCACCCAATAGTGCAGAAGTCATCCCGCCAATGGCATAACCACTAAACATCAGGGCAACCAATGTACTGCGGATGCGTTTAGGCGCATATTCGGTCATCAATGCCACGACGTTAGGCATGACACCGCCAATTCCAAGGCCAGCCAGGAAACGTAAAATCCCGAATTCGACTGGTGATGTAGCAAAGGCACCGATAAAGGTAAATCCACTGAAAATAGCCACACAGATCATGATGGTTTTTTTACGGCCGAGTTTATCGGATAAAGTACCGAAACTCATGGCACCGAACATCATCCCGAATAAGGCAGTACTGGCCAGCATTCCCGCTTGCACTGCACTTAACGACCATTCTTGCATCAGTAGCGGCAATGCCACCCCATAGATGACCAGGTCATAACCGTCAAAGATAATGATCAGCAAACACCAGATCAAAACACCCCAATGAAAGGGTGTGAATTTTGCTTCATCAATCAGCGTATTTATATTCACTTTATTTGTAGACATCTCCACCTCCTAATTGTGAAGTTCAACTTATGCTGCTCACAATGCAGAAAATAGGAAAAAATGTCTAAAACTGAATAGGCATGGCTTTATACCTATAAGGTCTGGGTCAAAATTAAACTATTCAATTAATTAATAAATATATTATTCAATCATGATGTTTTTAAAAACAGCTTGTTTTTATCGCATCCTCATCGGTTTTTAGTGCTATATCATTCACACGATTTTTAGCGATTAAAATACCGATCGATCGTATTTTAGAGCTTCAAGATCATAGACTTGATACACAGCATCAAACAGGTAACGGATGTATTCACTTTCATCCATATTGCGCATGGCCATAAAGACAGGGCTCACCGCAAAAGCATCTGCTAGAGGTACAAAGTTGAGATGGGCCAATTTAATGTTTTGTGCGCTTTCCGGTACGATGCAGACGCCTTCTCCGGCAGCGACAAAGCCCAGTGCCAGCTGTAACTCACGGACAATCCGGATATTTTTCGGCTCCAGACCATACTCGGAAAATATGCCACGCACCTGGGTAGAGAAATTTGCCTTTCCAGTATTCGGATATAAGAACAGATGCTGATCGACCAGTTCAGATAAATGTATATCTTCACGATGAGCCAGTACATGACTTGAATGAGCCGCCACCACTAGGCGTTCTTCACGTAATAACACGCGTTTTATCGCAGGATCCGAGATTCTTAAACGGCCGAAACCGACATCAATTCTTCCTTCTTTCAGCGCCTGAATCTGTTCATAGGTATTCATTTCCATCATCTCGATTTTGAGATAAGGATGCTGCTGCTTAAATAAAAATAAAATCCGTGACAGCAAACCAAACAATAAAGAGCCAACAAAACCGATGGTTATGGTGCGATCAGCAATTCCAATCCGTTTGGTCATCGATTTTATTTCTTCAGCATTAGACAAAAGTTTAACAGCATGCTGATAGAAAAATTGACCGGCTTCGGTGGTTTTTAACGGGCGGCTACCACGCTCAAATAGCTGAATATCGAGCTCTTGCTCTAAATTTTGGATCTGTCGGCTCAAAGGTGGTTGAGCAATAAACAGTTTTTCTGCCGCTTTGGTAAAACTTTGTTCTTCGACGACGGCAACGAAGTAACGTAAATGTCTGAGTTCCATGGCTCTGAATACCTTTAAAGTATAAAAAAATGCTAAATCGATCTTAGACCAATCAACATTATTCTTTTAAGGTATATCAAGTCAAAGCATTAAAGCAAGAATGTGAACCCGTATTATGTATAAGTCAGTTGAAACCTTGCTGGTAGAAATTCCAACCATTCGCCCTCACAAGATGGCAGTGGCGACGATGCAAACCCAGACCCTGGTATTGGTCAAAATCACCACTGAAGATGGTTACATCGGTTGGGGTGAAGCAACAACTATCGGTGGCTTAGGTTATGGTGATGAAAGCCCGGAAAGCGTAAAAGTAAATATTGAAACTTATTTTGCGCCTCTTTTAAAAACATTATCCGGTTTAAATGTTGCACAGACATTACAAGCAATCAAAAAGAATATTAATGGTAACCGTTTTGCTAAATGTGCGATTCAGACTGCACTTTTAGACATTCAGGCACAACGTTTAGGTTTGCCATTAAGCGAAGTCCTCGGTGGCCGCTTACGTGACAGTATTCCAGTTCTTTGGGTATTGGCTTCTGGCAATACCGAAAAAGATATTGCTGAAGCAGAGAAAATGGTTGCGGCAAAACGCCACAACATTTTCAAACTGAAAATCGGTTCTCGTCCGGTAGAAGAAGATGTTGAACATGTGCTGGCAATTAAGAAAGCCTTAGGCAAAGACGTTTCGATCCGTGTCGATGTGAACCGTGCCTGGTCAGAACTGGAAGCGATTAAAGGCATCCAGTTATTGCAAGATGGCGGTGTTGATCTGATCGAACAGCCATGTGCAATTGATAACCTGGACGCTATGCGCCGTCTGACCCGACGTTTTGATGTTGCCATCATGGCAGACGAATCGTTAATGGGCCCGCACTCAGCGTATGAGATTGCCAAACAAAACGGTTCTTCTGTATTTGCAGTCAAAGTTGCCCAGTCGGGTGGCCTGATTGAAGGTTGCGAAGTAGGCAAGATTGCCAAACTTGCAGGTATTGATCTGTATGGCGGCACCATGCTGGAAGGCCCGGTGGGCACGATTGCTTCGGCACATGTGTTCTCTACTTTTGAAAGTCTGGCGTTCGGTACCGAGCTGTTTGGTCCTCTACTGCTGACTGAAGATATTTTGAAAACCCCACTCAACTATCAAAACTTTGAACTTGAGATTCCGAAAGGACCAGGTCTGGGGATTGAGTTGGATGAAAACAAGATTGACAACTTGCGTCGTCAGTAATTAGGAGAAACCCATGCTTTTCCACGTACGTATGGATGTAAACATTCCACGTGATCTGCCAGTTGAACAGGCAAACGAAATTAAGGCTGTTGAAAAGGCTTATTCACAGGAATTGCAGCGTCAAGGCAAATGGCGTCATATCTGGCGCATCACGGGCCAGTACTCAAACATCAGTATTTTTGATGTTGAAAGCAATGAAGAGTTGCACAACCTGTTACAAGGCTTGCCTCTCTATCCTTATATGAACATTGAAGTAATGGCATTAAACCGTCACCCATCTTCAGTTCGAGATGACGACAGTTGATTGAATGAGCGGATTGGGAGTCACCGGATTCCCCTTCCAAATCGAAAACAGAGGGTACCTCAACAAGGATTGTGGCCAGCCAGATTTAGCCAGCCAATGAAAGCTAAAAAAGTGCGCCACTAAAAGATGAAAGACATACTTTAGGAGCAATAGTATGAATCGCCAAGAAATTGATGCATTAGTTAAGCAAATGAACGTTGATACAGCGACAGGTCCTGTAGATGAACGTGTACAACAAGTTGTTGTGCGTTTATTGGGTGACCTTTTCCAGGCTATCGAAGATCTTGATATTTCCCAATCAGAACTGTGGAAAGGCCTGGAATACTTTACTGATGCCGGTCAAGCGAACGAAGTAGGTTTATTGGCTGCAGGTTTGGGTCTGGAGCATTACCTAGATTTACGTGCTGATGAAGCGGATGCTAAAGCAGGCATTACTGGCGGTACGCCACGTACGATTGAAGGTCCACTTTATGTAGCTGGCGCACCTGAAAATGTAAGCTTTGCACGTATGGATGATGGTTCTGAAGAAGGCAAAATCCCGACGCTGATCATTGAAGGTACAGTGACTGATACTGATGGCAACCGTGTTGAAGGTGCCAAAGTTGAAATCTGGCATGCGAACAGCCTGGGCAACTACTCATTCTTTGACAAGTCACAGTCTGACTTTAACTTGCGTCGCAGCATCATTACCGCTGCCGATGGTCAATATACTGCATTGACGACAATGCCAGTGGGTTATGGCTGCCCTCCAGAAGGTACAACTCAGTTTGTACTGGACAAATTAGGCCGTCACGGTAACCGTCCATCACACGTACATTACTTCGTATCTGCACCGGGTTACCGAAAGCTGACTACTCAATTCAACATTGAAGGCGACCAATACCTGTGGGATGACTTTGCATTCGCGACTCGTGAAGGTTTGGTTGCAACTGCGGTTGACGTGACTGATGAAGCTGAAATTACAAAACGTGGTCTGAACGGTCCTTTCAAACACATTCAATTTGATATTGAACTTGTGAAAGAGAAACAAGACGCGCCTTCTACTGAAGTTGATCGTCGCCGCGCTAGCGCTTAATACATTAAGAAGCGGGATATGACTTGAGATATATCCCGCTGACTTCCCCCTTGGAAAGTCGGAGAAAGGACATGCCTCGTATTCCCGTAATTAACACCAGCCATTTAGACCGCATTGACGAATTACTGGTTGATGATTATGAATCTGGTGAATTTAAACTACACCGTTCAGTATTTACAGACCAGGCCCTGTTTGACCTTGAGATGAAATACATCTTTGAAGGCAACTGGGTTTATCTAGCACATGAAAGCCAGATTCCAAACAATAACGACTTCTATACTACCTATATGGGTCGTCAGCCGATCATCATTGCACGTAACCGTCAAGGTGAACTGAATGCCATGATCAATGCCTGTTCGCATCGCGGTGCACAATTGTGCCGCAACAAGAAAGGCAATAAAGCGACTTATACTTGCCCATTCCATGGCTGGACGTTTAATAACTCAGGTAAGTTATTAAAAGTCAAAGATCCGGCTGAAGCGGGTTATTCAGACTGCTTTAACAAAGACGGTTCACATGACCTGAAAAAGGTTGCCCGTTTTGAAAACTATAAAGGTTTCCTGTTCGGTAGCTTGAATCCGGATGTTCCTTCTCTGGAAGAATACCTGGGTGAAGCGACTAAAATCATTGACATGATCGTGGATCAGTCTGAGCAAGGTCTGGAAGTTTTACGTGGTTCTTCGACTTATACCTATGAAGGTAACTGGAAGTTGACTGCTGAAAACGGTGCTGATGGTTATCACGTGTCTGCTGTACACTGGAATTATGCTGCAACGACTCAGCAACGTAAAGAAAAAGAAGCTGGCGACAACATCCGTGCCATGAGCGCAGGTGCATGGGGCAAACAAGGCGGTGGTTCTTACGGCTTTGAACACGGTCACATGCTGCTTTGGACTCAATGGGCTAACCCGGAAGACCGTCCTAACTTTGCCAAGAAAGATGAATACACTGCGCAATATGGCGAAGCTATGGCGAAGTGGATGATCGAACGTTCACGTAACCTGTGTATCTATCCAAACGTTTACTTCATGGATCAGTTCGGTTCACAAATCCGTGTCCTACGCCCGATTTCTGTCGATAAGACTGAAGTGACGATTTACTGTATCGCGCCTGTGGGTGAAGAGCCTGAAGCGCGTACCCGTCGTATCCGTCAGTATGAAGATTTCTTTAACGCTTCAGGTATGGCGACACCAGACGATCTTGAAGAGTTCCGTGCTTGTCAGGCAGGTTATGCCGGTATCGCGCTGGAATGGAACGACATGTGCCGTGGTTCTAAACACTGGATTCAAGGTCCGGATGATGCTGCCAATGAAATCGGTTTAAAACCAAAACTGTCTGGTATTAAAACTGAAGACGAAGGCCTATACCTGTCTCAGCACCAGTACTGGTTAGAATTGATCAAAAAAGGTATTGCGACTGAGAAAGAAATTGCAGCATCAACTGAAGGAGAAAACGCATGAGCGACATCACTTTAGAAAATATTGCTCAGTTCCTGTATCAAGAAGCTCGCTTTTTAGATGATGAACAATGGGATGACTGGTTAACTTGTTATGCCCCTACTGCATCTTTCTGGATGCCAGCTTGGGATGATGATGACAAACTGACCACAGATCCACAGTCTGAAATCTCGTTGATTTACTATCCAGACCGTCAAGGTTTAGAAGACCGCGTGTTCCGGATCAAGACTGAACGTTCATCTGCAACTATGCCGGACACACGTACCTGCCATAACATCAGCAATATTGAAATTGTTGAACGTGATGGCGACAAAGTGACTGTACGTTTTAACTGGAATACTTTGAGCTTCCGTTACAAAACAAGTTACAGCTACTTCGGTATGTCTCGTTATGAAATTGATTTCTCAGGCGATAAACCACAAATTTTAAGCAAATACGTGGTACTGAAAAACGATTACATCAACCAGGTTATCGACATTTATCACCTCTAAGACTGTTTAAACAGCCAGGTTATGCCTTTCGGTCAGATGGAAAATTGGCTGAAAGGCTCAGTTACAAAGATTTATATAGGATATTCAGCCATGTCAAACCACAATGTTGCACTTCAATTTGAAGATGGCGTTACACGTTTTATTTCTGTTTCAGATGGTGAAACACTGTCAGATGCAGCCTACCGTCAAAAGATCAATATTCCTTTGGACTGCCGTGATGGTGCTTGTGGAACGTGTCGTGCGTTTTGTGAATCAGGTTCTTATGACATGCCTGAAGAAACTTATATTGAAGATGCTTTAACACCTGAAGAAGCCGCTGAAGGCTTTATTCTGGCTTGTCAGTGTAAACCAACTTCAGATGCAGTGTTCCAGATTCAGGCATCTTCAGAAGTCTGCAAAACTGAAATTCATGAATTCCAGGGTACTTTGGCTCGTGTCGAAAACCTGTCTGACTCGACTATTACTTTTGACATCCAGTTAGATGAAGGTCAACCGGACATTCACTTCCTTGCTGGTCAATATGTCAATGTAGGAATTCCGGGCACGACCGAAACCCGTTCATATTCATTCAGCTCAAAACCGAGTGACCGTTTAACCGGCTTTGTGGTACGTAACGTACCGAACGGTAAAATGAGTGAGTTCTTGAGTGTCAATGCCAAAGCTGGTGACAAAATGACTTTCACCGGTCCATTTGGTAGCTTCTACCTGCGCCCTGTGACCCGTCCAGTATTGATGCTGGCTGGTGGTACAGGTATTGCACCATTCATGTCGATGCTGCAAGTGCTGGAAGAAAAAAATTCAGAACATCCAGTGCGTTTAGTATTTGGTGTGACCAATGATTTCGACTTGGTAGCGATTGAAAAACTGAACGAACTGCAAGAAAAATTCCCGTGGTTCGAATACCGTACAGTGGTTGCTAACCCTGAATCTGCCCATGAGCGTAAAGGTTATGTAACCGGTCATATCGAAAACGAATGGCTAAATGGTGGTGATGTAGAGGTCTACCTGTGTGGCCCTGTACCAATGGTAGAAGCAGTTCGCGGCTGGCTAGATGCTGAAGGCGTAAAACCTGCAAGCTTCCTGTTTGAAAAATTCTCTGCCAACTAATAGAGGGAATTTGTTCAATGTCTAATCGTCAAAGATTTGAAAATAAAGTCGTAATCGTGACCGGTGCCGCTCAAGGCATTGGTCGCGGTGTCGCGCTGCAAGTGGCGAACGAAGGCGCTCAAGTCGTCATGGCTGACCTTTCCCCTTATGTGGAAGAAGTTCTGGCTGAAATTGAAGCGACTGGCGGTGATGCGATTACCGTCAAAGCCAATCTGGAAACGTTTGCTGGTGCTCAATCAGTCGTTGAAAAAGCCCTTGAGACTTATGGCCGTGTCGATGCGCTAATCAACAACGTCGGTGGCGCGATCTGGATGAAACCTTTCGAGGAGTTTTCTGAAGAGGAAATTATCAAGGAAGTGAACCGTTCATTGTTCCCGACACTGTGGTGCTGCCGCGCAGTTCTTCCGGAAATGATTAAAAATCAGAAAGGTACCATTGTAAACGTATCTTCTATTGCGACACGCGGCATTAACCGTGTGCCATATTCAGCATCCAAAGGTGGTGTGAACGGCCTGACCGCTTCCCTTGCATTTGAACATGCCAAAGACGGCATCCGTGTCAATGCAATCGCGACGGGTGGTACAGAAGCACCGCCACGTAAAGTACCGCGCAATGCCAATCCACTGACTGAGTCTGAAAAACAATGGATGCAGCAAGTGGTTGATCAGACCATTGACCGTACTTTCATGGGACGCTACGGTACGATTCAGGAGCAAGTGAATGCAATTGTATTCTTGGCTTCGGATGAATCATCTTATATGACAGGTACAGTAGTACCGGTCGGTGGTGGTGATCAGGGCTAATCCTGATCATCACGATTTTTAACAGGCTCATGGTTCGACGCAAGGAGGCACATCACCAATGAACACCCTGTTTCAGACATTAAAAAATGATTGGTCCATTTCAGCCACTGTTGCAGGATTTTTAGCAGTCCTGATCTCCTATTCGGGGCCACTGATCATTTTTTTCCAGGCGGCTCAGCAGGCCCAAGTTTCCCCGGACATGATGATTTCATGGATTTGGGGAATTTCTATTGGTGCTGCGCTCGCAGGTATCTTTTTATCAATTAAATACAAAATACCTGTCGTCACCGCCTGGTCTGCGCCCGGAACGGCTTTATTAGTCACGCTGTTTCCCGATATTTCACTCAATGAAGCGGTTGCTGCCTATATCACCTCTGCTGTGGTGATTTTTTTCATTGGGATCACCGGTTATTTCGACAAGTTACTGTCCTGGATTCCTCAGGAAGTGGCTGCCGGGATGATGGCAGGGATTTTACTGCAGTTTGGTTTAGGGCTGTTCACCGCGACCGATACCATGCCCTATATCGTCTTTGGCATGCTGGCGGTATTTTTGCTGGCCAAGCGTTTTAGTCCACGCTATGCCATGGTCTGGGTGCTGATTGCCGGTGTGGTTTTAAGCATGCTGCTGGGCAAGATTAACCCGGTCACGGCAGATTTCAGTCTGGCGATTCCGCAATTTATTGCACCGGAATGGACCTGGAGTTCAACCCTGAATCTGGCCCTCCCGCTCATTCTGGTCAGCCTATCGGGCCAGTTTTTACCGGGAATGGCGATTATCAAACTCAGTGGTTATGACATGCCAGCCAAGCCGATTATCAGTGCAACCAGTATTGCCTCGCTTGCAGTGGCCTGTGTGGGGGGTATCACGATTGTCTTGGCCTCAATCACAGCTGCTTTGTGTTTAGGCAAAGACGCGCACGAGCTGAAAGAAAAGCGTTATATCGCCGGCGTGGCGAATGGGCTTTTTTATATTTTAGGCGGCTTATTTGCCGGCAGCATTGTCATGCTGTTTAGCCTAATGCCCAAAGAATTAATTGCGGCTTTGGCAGGACTGGCATTGCTCGGTGCGATTGCCACCAACATTTCCGTGGCCATGGGCAAAGAGTCACAACGTGATGCAGCGCTTATCACCTTTTTAGCGACTGCTTCCGGCATGCATTTCTTGGGACTGAGTTCAGTCTTTTGGGGAGTTTGCATTGGCCTGGTAGCACATTTTCTGCTGTCACAGAAAAACCGTAACGCAGTTCCGGTTACAGCATCAGATTCAAAACGAGTTTAAAGACATCCATCAGTTTAGGATATGTAAGGACCAGATTATGATAGATAAAAGTTCATTATCATTGAAAGAAGCACTCTCCCAGATCAAGGACGGTTCTACCATCATGATCGGTGGTTTCGGTACAGCGGGTCAGCCTGCTGAACTGATTGATGGTCTGATCGAATTGGGTATTAAAGACCTGATTATTGTCAACAACAATGCCGGTAATGGCGATTATGGTCTGGCGAAACTGCTTAAAGCTGGTGCTGTTCGCAAGATTATTTGTTCTTTCCCACGTCAGTCAGATTCCTGGGTATTTGACGAGCTTTACCGTGCTGGAAAAATTGAACTGGAACTGGTGCCGCAAGGTAATCTGGCTTGCCGTATTCAGGCAGCAGGTATGGGCTTAGGTCCAATCTATACCCCAACCGGTTTTGGTACCTTGCTGGCTGAAGGCAAACCAACCTTGAACTATGAAGGCAAAGATTTTGTCCTGGAAAATCCGATTAAAGCTGACTTTGCTTTAATTAAAGCTTCTAAAGGCGATCGTTGGGGCAATCTGGTCTACCGTAAATCTGCGCGTAACTTTGGCCCGATCATGGCGATGGCGGCTGATGTGACGATTGCTCAAGTTTCTGAAGTGGTTGAACTGGGTGCACTGGATCCGGAACACATCATCACCCCGGGAATTTTTGTTCAACACGTTGTTCAAGTTAAACCTGCACAATAATTGGCATCGGAGATAAATAATGAGCTATAGCAAACTGACCCGTGACCAGATCGCTGAACGTGTGGCACAAGACATTCCTGATGGTGCCTATGTAAACCTCGGTATTGGTTTACCGACCAAGATTTCAAGCTACCTGCCAAGCGATAAAGACATATTCCTGCATTCTGAAAATGGCCTGTTGGCTTTCGGTCCTCCTCCTGCTGAAGAAGACCGCGATCCTGAGCTGATCAATGCCGGTAAAGAATTCGTCACCCTACTTGAAGGCGGTTCATTCTTCCATCATGGTGATTCATTTGCCATGATGCGTGGCGGTCACTTAGATATCGCAGTATTGGGTGCTTTCCAGGTTGCTGAAAATGGCGATCTGGCCAACTGGCATACTGGCGCACCAGATGCAATTCCAGCGGTGGGCGGTGCCATGGATCTGGCTGTTGGCGCGAAGAAAGTCTTTATTACGACCGATCACGTGACCAAAAAAGGCGAGCCAAAAATTGTGGCTGAACTGTCTTATCCTGCGACTGGCCTGAAATGTGTGGATCGTATTTACACCGACCTGTGTGTGATTGATGTGACACCTGAAGGTATGAAAGTGATTGAGAAAGTTGAAGGTCTGTCATTTGAAGAATTGCAGTCAATGACCGGTGCCAAACTGATTGATGCGACTCAATCAAATTAAGGGGAAGTCCCTCCTTTATTAAAGGAGGGATTTAGGGAGGATTTGAGGAATAAAACTACTTCATTAAATCCCTCCCAACCTCCCTTTAAAAAGGGAGGAGTTTTCTTCTTTTAAATATGTGAGCAAATACACAATGAAAAACGCATATATTATCGATGCCATCCGTACCCCATTCGGTCGTTATGCCGGTGGCCTCGCGCCTGTCCGTGCTGATGACTTAGGTGCGCTGCCAATTAAAGCGTTGATGGAACGCAATCCAAGTGTGAACTGGGAACAGGTCGATGACGTGATCTATGGCTGTGCCAATCAGGCCGGTGAAGACAATCGTAACGTCGGTCGTATGTCTTCTCTGCTTGCAGGTTTGCCTTATCAGGTACCAGCGACGACCGTAAATCGCCTATGTGGTTCATCAATGGATGCCGTGGCGATGGCAGCACGTGCAATTAAAGCCGGTGAAGCTCATCTGATTATTGCCGGTGGTGTAGAAAGCATGTCGCGCGCGCCATTTGTCATGGGCAAGTCAGAAACGGCGTATGGCCGTAGCCAGAAGATTGAAGACACCACCATGGGCTGGCGTTTTATCAATCCGAAACTGAAAGAAATGTACGGCGTAGAAACCATGCCGCAAACGGCTGAAAATCTGGCGGAACAGTTCAACATCAACCGTGAAGACCAGGACAAGTTTGCCCTGACCAGCCAGCAACGTACTGCAGCAGCGCAGGCCAAAGGTTTCTATAAAAATGAAATTATTCCTGTGGTGATTCCGCAGCGTAAAGGCGAGCCGATCGTTGTCGATACTGATGAACATCCACGTGCATCTACCACTGCAGAAGCTCTGGCAAAACTGAAGCCTGTGGTGAAAGCAGACGGTACCGTCACGGCGGGTAATGCTTCAGGGATTAACGATGGTGCAGCAGCATTATTGATTGCATCGGATGACGCCATTGCACAATACGGCTTAAAACCGCGTGCCAAAATCATTGGCTCAACCGTGGTCGGTGTTGAACCGCGCATCATGGGCTTTGGTCCTGCGCCTGCCATCAAAAAGCTGCTTGCTCAAACCGGCTTAACGCTGGAGCAAATGGATGTCATTGAGCTGAATGAAGCTTTTGCTGCCCAAGCACTGGCATGTACCCGTGACCTAGGCATTGAAGATGGTTCGGAAAAAGTCAATCCGAACGGCGGTGCGATTGCCTTGGGTCATCCACTCGGTGCATCTGGTGCACGTCTGGTGACAACTGCACTCAACCAGCTAGAACAGACTGGTAGCAAATATGCACTATGCTCTATGTGTATTGGTGTCGGTCAAGGTATCGCTTTGATTATTGAACGCGTCTAACAACCAATTAAAAAGATAAACCTCCTCCCTGAATGTAGATTTAAAGTAATGCTTTGAATCAAATGCAAGAAAGGGAGGTCGGGAGGGATTTCAATGCCAACATTTACATCCAACGATGCCCAGATCAATTACCAGACCTTTGGTGATGCCAGCAAACCTGCCCTGGTTTTTTCTAATTCATTGGGTACTAAATTCAGCATGTGGCAACCACAAATTGAATTTTTCCAGCAAGACTATTTTGTCATTTGCTATGACACTCGTGGTCATGGCGCTTCCTCTGCACCACAAGGTCCGTATAGCCTGGACCAGCTAGGACAGGATGTAGTGAATCTGCTGGATCACCTGAACATCCAGAAAGCCGCTTTCTGTGGTATCTCGATGGGCGGTTTAACCGGTCAATGGTTAGCGATTAACAAGCCTGAACGTTTTAGCCACGTGATTATTTGCAATACTGCTGCCAAGATTGGTCAGGAACAAGCCTGGCTGGAACGTGCCGCGTTGGTGCGTGAACAAGGTCTGGCACCGATTGCATCAACTGCAGCATCACGCTGGTTTACCGATCCCTTTATCCAGAGCAACGCAGCGATAGTTGCAGAACTTTCAAACGACCTGGGAGCTGGCAGCCCGGAAGGTTATGCAAGTTGTTGCGAAGCTTTGGCTAAGGCGGATTTACGTGAACAGATCAAAACGATTTCAGTGCCGGTACTGATTGTGGCCGGTCAGCAAGACCCGGTGACGACAGTTGCAGATGGTCAAGCCATGCAAGCTGAAATTTCACAAAGCCAGCTGTTTGAAATCAATGCCTCGCACATTTCCAATGTGGAGCAACCAGAAGCCTTTAATCAGGCAGTTCAGAAATTTATTGCAGCTTAAATACTAGAGGCAAAGAAAAAGCCACTGTTGATCAGTGGCTTTTTTATGCTTAGATTTAAAAAACTGGTTCTACATCAGGCCCAGATCACTAAAATCGCTGCAATCACTACTAAGCCCAGACCCCAATGCTCGGTACGTGCCAGTTTTTCTTTAAAGAAATATGCCGAAATCAGCATACTAAACAGAATCTCAATTTGTCCTAAGGTTTTCACGACCGGCACACTCATCATGCTCATGGCAGTAAACCAGCCTAGTGATGCCATAAAACTGCACACACTCACTTTAAAAGTTAAGCCCAGACGCTGCCACATGGCCACTAAAGTCTGGCGGCTGAATAGGCTGAGATAGATCAGCATACTGATACACTGAAAACCGATCACTGAGACTAGCACCCATGAAGCACGGTGTATGGTGGGTAGCATCGGTAATTCCAGACTTGCTTCACGCACCAGTAACGAAGTAATGGCGAAACTTAAACCACTGCCAATCCCAATCGCTAAAGTCTTGGTAGACAAGCCTGTCAGCTGACTACCTTTACTTAGCAGGAAAACTGCATAGCCCCCCATCAGCACACCCAGCCAGGCCAGCACAGACAAATGATCAGACAGGAAAATTACCCCGATAATAGCCGCCAGAATGGCTTCACTTTTTGCTAGCCCTACGCCAATTGCATAATTTTTCTGTTTAAACAGCTGCACCATCAGGGCAGTTGCCAGAATCTGGCTGATGCCGGCAATCAGGATGTAGAACCAGTATTTCGGGGTGAAATGCACCACACTTTCAACTGGCTTGAAATAATACAGGCTGCTCAGGTACAGCGCAGCAAATGGCAATCCAAAAATAAAGCGTGCCAGGGTGACTCCCCACACATCAACCGTGGTGCTAAGCTGTTTTTGAAAGGCATTACGCCAAGCCTGCATAAATGCAGCCATTAAAGTAAAAAAAATCCAGCTGAATGCCATCTACTGATCGCTATTACTACAAAAGTGAATTAATTCTATGCCTTAACAAAAGGACTGACTAATTAAAAATAGGATGCAGGCCGATAGCAGAAAGTTTGCCTTAATTTGGAAAGATTCCAGCGGAAAAAACAATTTTATTTTTCTCTTAAAAATCCGGATAATCCTTTTGCATCGGGATAAAACAGATTCCATGTTCTTCCGTATATTTTCCGGTTTCCACAAAACCAAAGCGCTTATAAATATCTAAGGCATAAAGACTGGATTTTACCGTAATACTTGAATGGCCTTGACGGCGGATCTCGCTTTCTAAAAAGCGCCACATTTGCCGGCCATAACCCTGCCCCTGATAGGCCTGATTAAGAAAAAAATGCATGAAGTGTGCAGGTTCCATATAAGCCACGACGCCTATCACCTGATGATCGATTTCTGCCACAAAATAATGAATGTCCGGACGCTCGAAAATGGTCTGGATCATCTCAGGCTGAAAGCGCTGGCGACCTTCTTCCGAACTGATCACGGCATCGACAAAGGGTGCAATCACATCGACAATGGCACGAGTATCCTGAAGATTGGCTTTTCTAATTTTCATGTTTTTTTTAATTCCTCTTTATTAGCTTGCTCACATTAAAAATTTTTTATTCTTAAAAGTTAGCTGTTCTTGAATGGACTTCCCCCAAATTTAAAAACCGGTCGAAATATTTGGTAATATCCTTCAATACGCCTTGTCCGTGTTTTTAAGATGGCAACTCACTCTATTTAAAAATCTATTTATTTAAAAGCTTGTTTAACTATACTTTTTTATTAAAACAAAGATTCAATTGATGTTTCATTTAATATCAAGCAGCCTATATTTACAATTCATCCATATAGAATTTTCAATGAAATTTTTATGATGTTTCTTTATCAGGAAGAAGATTAGGTAGGCATTCTGAACCTTTTTTCGTGTTCATCATCGATAAACATTTTAGGTCGTTCGCTTCCCTACAGGGAGTTTAATGAAACATTTTGAATGTGCCGTCTGCAAGCAACAGCTGTTTTTTTACAAATCAGTTTGTGATCACTGTCTGTCACCGATCGGTTATATCGCTTCGGAAAAAGAGCTATGCGCATTCGAAAAACAGAGTGCTGAGCGATGGGTTCCAATCGCCAAGAACTACCAACATGCCAGTTATAAACCCTGTCACAATTATGTAAATTATCAGGTATGCAACTGGATGATCCCCAGCGATGAAGACGAGGAATTTTGTGAATCCTGTCAGCTTACCCATGTCATTCCTGATCTGGAAAATTCCGAGAACCTGATTTACTGGTTTCGACTGGAAGAAGCCAAACGCCGTTTCCTGTATTTGGCCCAGCGCATGAACATGATGCCACGCCCTAAAAAGTCTGAAGATGATCCATTTGGTCTGCGATTTGATTTTCTCCTGCCTCAAGAAGATAAGCCTGTTTTAATTGGTCATGCTAATGGTGTCATTACCCTAAATGCAATTGAAGCTGATGTTGTTTATCGTGAAACTACACGTGTAAATATGGGTGAAAACTACCGGACTTTATTGGGTCATTTTCGTCATGAAAGTGGCCATTATTATTTTGCGCTCATGCAACATATGCATCCGGAATTGCTAGATGAATTCCGTCAGTATTTTGGCGATGAGCGGCAGGATTATGGCAAGGCACTTGAACGCCATTATAACGAAGGCGCACCAATCAACTGGCAGGAAAAGTATATCAGTGCTTATGCCACCGCCCATCCCTGGGAAGACTGGGCAGAAACCTGGGCACATTATCTGCATATGATGGAAACACTGGAAACTGCCTACTATGGTGGTATGCGTGTCGAAGGAAATGGCAGCTATCTGGCCAGTATGGATTTTAAAGAATGCCCGATTGGTGGACAGGATTTTGAACACATTCTAGAAAATTGGGTCACCTTGACCTTTAATCTGAATGCCTTAAACCGTTGTATGGGCCTGGAAGATGCCTACCCGTTCAAGCTGAGCGAAGCAGTAAAAGACAAGTTACGATTTATTCACCGGCATGTGCTAGAAAAAGTTTTTAAATAATTTAAAAAGTAATTTTTATAGTAAAAATATAGATGGAATCGGATCAGCAAAGTCTGAAAATATGGATTTTATTGTGTATTTTAAAAATTAATATGATTTAAAGAATCCCTGCTCCTGGCGAACCAAGAGCAGCAACTTTTGAATGAATCAGTATTGAGTTTGCTACCTAAATATACGATTTAGGATGGGCTTAAACCAGTTCCACAGCAATCGCAGTCGCTTCCCCACCACCGATACATAAAGATGCAATGCCTTTCTTGCCGCCAGTACGTTTTAAAGCATGAATCAGGGTCACAATGATACGGGAACCAGAAGAACCCAGTGGATGACCAAGTGCACAAGCACCGCCATTAATGTTCACTTTCGCTGGATCAAGTTTAAAGCCATCAATGGCCAACATGGTCACCATGGCAAAAGCTTCATTGATTTCCCAAAGATCGACATCCTGAGCATCCCAACCCGTTTTTTTCAGGATTTTTTCAATCGCACCAACAGGTGCAATAGTAAATTCTGACGGATGCTGCGAATGGTTGGCATAGGCCACAATATTAGCTAACGGTTTTAAGTTGCGCTGTGCAGCAATTTCGCTCGAGGTGATCACCAGTGCTGAAGCACCATCTGAAATTGAACTGGCATTTGCCGCAGTAATGGTGCCGTCTTTTTTGAACGCTGGACGCAAAGTTGGAATTTTGTCAGCCTTGGCATTTAAAGGTTGCTCATCCTGCTCTACTACCACATCACCTTTACGGCTACTTACAGTGACCGGTACGATTTCATCTTTAAAGAAACCTTGCTGAACGGCAGTCACGGCTTTGTTTAATGAACCAATCGCATAGTCATCCTGCTGCTCACGGGTATAGCCTTTTTTATCTGCCATTTCCTGAGCCAAAATTCCCATCGACAGACCTGTTTCAGCATCTTCCAGACCTTCCTGGAACATGTGATCAATGACTTTGCCATGTCCCATGCGGAAACCGGCACGTGCCTTTTCCATTAAATAGGGTGCGTTTGACATCGACTCCATCCCGCCTGCAACCACAATCTCTGCTGAACCAGCCTTGATCGCATCTGCTGCCTGCATCACGGCTTTCATGCCTGAACCACAAATTTTATTGATGGTGGTCGCACCAGTTGAATCCGGTAGACCTGCCTGACGCATGGCCTGACGTGCCGGACCCTGTTTTAAACCGGCTGGCAGTACGCAGCCTATGATCACTTCATCAATATCATTGGCCGCCAATCCTGCACGTGCCACCACTTCTTTAATTGCCACAGCACCCAAATCCGGCGCGGTACAGCTTGACAATGAACCTTGAAAACCGCCCATCGCGGTACGTACTGCATCTACAATTACGATCATTTTAGTTTCATCCTTTTTCATCATTGTTATCAATCCTACATAGCCAAAGCGCTGTAGGGCTGGTCCTTCGCAATCATTGCGGGTTAAGCCTGTGCGGTAAAATAGTCTTCAGGCAACTGCATGACCAGTTCCGCACCGGCCTGAATACGATGGATTCGTGCACTCAAATCCGGAAGTACTTTGGCCACATAGTAATTGCCCAGTACCAGTTTATTCTGGAAGTAGCTGTCGTCTTTGGCTGCAGCGGCTTTGCTAATTCGCGCATACATATAGACAAAGCTGAGCAGCCCAACCGCATGCAGATAATCGACAGCAATCGCGTTAGCGAAATCAGGATTCAGTCTAGACTGCTCGACGATGAATCTGGTGATGTCTTCGAGTTGCTGACAGGTCTCTAATGTCACCGTTTTAATCGTCAATGAATCATCTAGACTTTGTGCAAATTCACGGATTTCAGCAATATATTCCGCGATATAAGAACCATTGCATTTGGTGGTTTTACGCCCAATCAGGTCAATCGCCTGCACGCCATTGGTGCCTTCATAAATCTGTGAAATACGCAGGTCACGAATACACTGTTCCATGCCCCATTCACGGATATAGCCATGACCACCGAAGCACATTTGTGCTTCCAGTGCAGAATCCAGTGCCTTGTCGGTTAAGTAAGCTTTGGCGATTGGCGTCAACAAGGCCACACGGTCAGTCGCTTTACGCACGGCTTCAGGGTTGGTTGAGTATTTGGTAATATCCAGTTGTTGACCCACATACACTGCAAACGCACGCGAAGCTTCATTGTTGGCTCGTACATTGAGCAGCATACGGCGTACATCGCCATGCACCAGAATCGAATCGGCTGGTTTTTCTGGAGATTTTGCACCAGTTGATGCACGGCCCTGTAAACGGTCCGTCGCATATTGTGCCGCATTCTGGTAGGCAAATTCTGCTGCACCAATGCCCTGAATTCCCATAGACAAACGTTCGTAGTTCATCATCACGAACATGCCGGCCAGACCTTCATTTTCATTGCCAACCATATAGCCCTTGGCGCCGTCAAAGTTCATGACGCAGGTCGCCGAGCCTTTAATTCCCATTTTATGTTCGATTGAACCGGCAGATACTGCATTACGCTCACCCAGTGATCCATCTGCATTGACCAGGAATTTCGGCACAATAAATAATGAAATACCACGTGAACCTGCTGGTGCATTCGGAGTTTTTGCCAGCACCAGATGAATGATATTTTCACTCAGATCATGCTCGCCGCTGGTAATAAAAATTTTGGTACCGGTAATATTATATGAACCATCTTCATTCGGTTCAGCTTTGGTCTTGATAATGCCAAGATCTGTGCCGGAATGTGGTTCAGTCAGACACATGGTGCCCGACCATTCACCCGTATAGAATTTTGGTAAATAAGTTTCTTTCTGTTCCTGTGAGGCGCGGTCATTGATGGCCATACCTGCACCCACAGTGAGTAGTGGATAAAGCATAAAAGATGGATTGGTGCTCCAGATCATTTCATCCGCCAGAACCGTGAGCATCTTCGGCATGTTTTGTCCGCCCCATTCTTCAGGAGCACCCAAGCCTACCCAGCCACCTTCGGCAAACTGTTTAAAGGCTTCCTTGAAACCAGCCGGCGTAGTCACCTCACCGTTTTTAAACTGAGCACCACCTTCTTCATCAGCAGGACGATTCAGGTCAAGAATAACATTCTTGGAAAATTTGGCCATCTCTTCCAGAATTGCATTTGCCGTCGCCATATCTAAATGTGCAAGATTTTCATTACGTTGCCAAAATTGTTCCGCTTGGAATACATCATTTAAAATAAATTCCATGTCTTTTAGCGGCGCATTATAAATCGGCATTTTTAAATTCCTTAAAGGGTGATACTCAATCCTGTTGCTAAATATTTTCTAATTTTCATTAGAATACAAACAAGCCATTTTAAAATTGTGATATCCAATTCTTGCAGTATTAAATCTATATCTAGATTCATAAAGTTGCATTGAAAATCACGTCTTCATGTTCAGTATGAGTAACTGAATATACCAGCTTAATATTGATCTACTTTCCGTACTAAACCCTGATGAATATGTGTTTAAAACAGTCAAAGGATTTAGCTTCGTGCGCTGAAACAATAAAATAATTATACTGAAAATGGAATTTTATTTAGCAAAGTTGATCTCTAGGGTTCAGTTTTCTTGACAATATTTCTGGCTGCTCAGCATCGCTATTTTTATTTGTCAGCAGTTGCTGCATAAATATACAAAATGAGATAAATATCACGACCTTAGTTTTATAGCCATCGCGTGCAAAATTGCATATTCTTGAAAGGTTCTTTTTCGAAAAGTATGGACCAAGAAGATGACGACTGTAAGACAGCAGAACTTCCTTCTTCGTAAAGAGAAGATCCTCAGCATGGCGGAAAGCCTGCTACTGGATAATAATCAGGACATTACCCTGAGTGAGCTGGCCAGTGAACTGGACATCGCAAAAGGAACCATCTACAAACATTTTAAAAGCAAGAACCAGTTATATTTAGAACTGATTATTCTGAATGAAAAAAGAATTCTAGAAATATCAAAAAAGCATAATAACGATATTAAAAGTTATGTTTCACAATATATGCTCTATCACATGCTCAATTCAAACCGAACCATCCTGTTGCATGTCATTGAAGAGCGTTTAACCAATAACGAAAAAAATCTGAAAGAGTTATTTCAGGAGCTTTATCGGATTCGTGAAGAACGGATTATCCGGATTAAAGACATCACCCATGATTATCTGGTGGCTTTAGAAAGTGCCATGTCGATTCGCGATTATTTGTCTTATATCTGGACAGTCACCTATGGCGCTTCGCTGTTATTAAATTCGACCAATTACCAAAAAGCGATTGGATCACGCGAACGTTTGATTAAGCTGTATATTAATCAGGCGCTGATGACGCCAGATAAAATCTCATCGGTATGATCACTAGAATAAAAAATGCCTGATTCAATCAGGCATTTTTTATTTGGCTGTATGAGTGCATAAGATCACTTTCGCAATCTAACTCGACAATGATCAGGCTGCCACAGGCGGGAAACCATCTTCGGTTAAAGCTGCCACAATCTCAGACTCATTGACTGTCGATTCAACTTCAACTAGCTTAGTCGCCACATCAATATTCACAGTGGCATTTTCATCCAGATCTTTAATCGTAGCCGTGACACTGCGCGCGCAGCCACCACAAGTCATATTTTCAATACGGAATTTCATGTTTAGCTCCATAGGATCGGTTTAAAAATTGATGTGAATACAGCGCATGTCAGTGCTGTTCAGTTCCGACACCCTGTTCAATCTGTTTTAAAATCTGGCAATCAGACTGTTCATTGCCGGCACACTGCTCAACCGATTGCTGTAAAATTAATAGCATATGCTGCATATCGGCAATTTTCTGTTGTAAAAACTGGATATGTTTTTGTGCCAGCTGTTTGACCTCACTACTCTGGCGTGAGCTGTTCAGCCACAGGCCGAGTAACTCTTTCATCTGCTCTGAAGAAAATCCAAGTTCACGTGCATGCTGAATAAAACTTAATGTTTTAATGTCCGCATCACTATAAATCCGATAACCTGTATCACTGCGTTTCGGAGCCGGCAACAAGCCGATTTCTTCATAATATCGGATCATTTTTGCAGAGATGCCGGACCGTTTTGCGGCCTGACCAATATTCATCATACTAACTCCTTAAACTGCACCGGTTGATAAGCTTTTAATCTCAAGGCATTACTAACCACAAACACAGAGGATAGTGCCATCGCGCCTGCGGCAAACATTGGTGATAACAGAATGCCCCAAAACGGATACAGTACACCTGCGGCAATCGGAATTAAGGCAATATTATAGACAAAGGCCCAAAACAGGTTCTGTTTGATATTGCGCATGGTCGCCTGACTCAAGCCGATGCCTGTCGCCACATGCTGTAAATTGCCTGACATCAACACCACATCGGCTGCTTCAATCGCGACATCAGTGCCGGTACCAATCGCCATACCGACATCGGCCTGTGCCAGTGCCGGCGCATCATTGATTCCATCCCCGACAAAAGTGAGCACGCCGTATTGCTGCTGGAGTTGTCGTACGGCATCGACTTTTTCATGCGGCAAGACTTCCGCAATCACCTGATCGATTTTCAGCTGTTTGGCAATCGCCTGCGCAGTATGCTGATTATCACCCGTAATCATCGCTACTTTGAGGCCTTGTTCATGCAAGGCCTGAATCGCGCTATAAGTAGTCGGTTTAATCGGGTCAGCGACAGCAATAATCGCAGCCAGCTTTTGATTAATCGCTACATATAAAGGACTGCTGCCCTGATCACCGAGCTTTTGTGCAGTGGCTCTAAACAGATCGACATTTAAGCCCAAGTCCTGCATCAGACGCTCCGCACCAATATGCAGCTGCTGACCGGACACCTGTGCTTTGACCCCAGCACCGGTAATCGAATCAAAATCCGTCACTTCACTCAGTTGCAGTTCTTGCTCACGGGCAGCCTGAACAATAGCGTGGGCAATCGGATGTTCAGATTTAGCCTCCACTGAAGCGACTAGCTGTAATACCTCTTGCTGATTAAAATCTGCTGTAACTTCAAAGTCGGTCAGAAGCGGTTTTCCTTCAGTCAAGGTTCCAGTTTTATCCAGCGCGACGACTTTGGTTTGCTGCAATAACTGCAATGCTTCGCCCTTACGGAATAGCACGCCCAGTTCTGCTGCACGGCCAGTTCCGACCATAATTGAGGTAGGAGTCGCCAGTCCCATCGCACATGGACAGGCAATAATCAGTACGGCGACTGCATTTACCAAGGCGTAGGTCAGATTCGGCTCAGGCCCAAACAGGAACCAGACCATAAAGGTCAGGGCCGCCAGTGCCATAACAGCCGGCACAAACCATAAAGTCACTTTATCGACCACCGCCTGAATTGGCAGTTTTGAGCCTTGTGCCTGTTCTACCATCTGAATAATCTGCGCCAGTACCGAATCTTGGCCGACCTTAGTCGCCTTGATTTGCAAGGTTCCGTTCTGGTTTACCGTACCGCCGACCACCTGATCACCGGCCTGTTTGGCCACGGGTAAAGGCTCACCGCTAATCATCGCTTCATCAATATAACTTTGTCCGGCAACGACTTCACCATCGACAGCGACTTTTTCACCCGGACGGATTTCAATCAACATTCCTTGTTGCACATCGGAAATTGCCAGATCAACCCAGTGATCATTCTGTTCTACCCGTGCCGTTTTCGGTTGCAAGCCCACCAGATACTGAATCGCTTCCGAGGTTTTACCTTTGGCTTTGGCTTCCAGATAACGCCCCAGTAAAATCAGCGCGACAATAACGGCGGCCGCTTCAAAGTACACATGCACAGTGGACTGCGGTAACAGCTCCGGAAAAAAGGTCGCAATACAGGAAAAGCCATATGCGGCAATGGTTCCAACGGCCACCAGCGAGTTCATATCCGGTGCCAGACGCAATAGTGCCGGAATCCCATGCTGATAAAAACGCCGTCCCGGAATAATCAGCACCAAAGTGGTCAGTACAAACTGCAGATACCAGCTGTTCTGGGTTCCCAGCGTATGGGCAATAAAATGATGAAATGCCGGAATCAGATGCGAGCCCATTTCCAGAATAAATACAGGCGCTGTCAGAATGACTGCAAGCCATAAATCTCGTTTCAGTTGTGCCGTTTCATTGGCTTTCTTTTCCTGAAAAGCACCATGACTATCTGCCGACATATCCGTACCGGATTTTACTGTAGCCTGATAACCGGCTTTCTCCACAGCAGCAATCAAGGCCGGAATCTGGGCATGCGAGGCTTTCACCCAGGCCGTTTCGGTGGCCAGATTGACCTGTGCTTCGCTGACACCTTCTACTTTCAATAAAGCTTTTTCCACACGTGCCACACATGAAGCGCAAGTCATGCCTTCAATAGCCAGTTCAATGCGATCGCTCTGAATATCAAAACCGGCTTTTTGCACGGCTTGAGTCAGCTTGGACAATGGCACAGAATTGATCGCACTCACATGCGCCTTTTCAGTGGCCAGATTCACTTGTGCATCCAGCACGCCCTCCACTTTTTTTAGGGCTTTTTCTACGCGAGCCACACAGGATGCACAGGTCATGCCTTCAATGTTCAAATCAAACTGTTGCGTCGGTACATCGAAACCGGATTTTTCAATTGCTTGAACCAGCGCAGCGGCAGCAATCGGCTGCTGGCTTTTAATAAAAGCTTTTTCAGTCGATAGATTGACAGACGCCTCGACCACGCCTTCAATTTTTTTCAAGGCTTTTTCCACGCGAGCGACACAGGAGGCACAGGTCATACCGCCAATCTGCACCTGCTGCTCATATAAGCGGTTGCTATCTTGTTCTGCCATACCCATCTCCATGCCTCAACTCACTGTTGATGTTATAGCTTAAACATTCCCATCATGGTAAGGTCAAGTGCTTCATCTGACTATTTTAAAAATAATGCAGCGTCCTGCTGCGATTTAAAATTACCCAATAAAAAAGCCCGAAGATGACTTCGGGCTTGTATGGCAGTATTTAAAATATAAAATGCATCAATGTTATTCGGCAGAAATATCTTCAAACAAGATCGAAGACAGGTAACGTTCACCACCGTCTGGCAAAATCACCACAATATTTTTACTGGCATTTTCAGGGCGAGCCGCCAATTGGGCTGCTGCTGCCATAGCCGCGCCACTTGAAATACCGACTAGGATACCTTCCTGAGCTGCCGTTTTACGTGCCCACTCGACTGCATCTGCGCTATTAATGGCAATCACTTCATCAACGAGTTCTAGGTCCAGATTGCCTGGAATGAAGTTGGCACCAATCCCCTGAATTTTGTGTGGTCCAGGTGTAATGTCTTCACCACGTTTGGCCTGACCAATAATCGCAGACTCAGCAGGTTCCACCGCCACCGAATATAGAGGCTTATTTTTAACTTTCTCAAAGTAACGCGAAATACCGGTAATGGTTCCGCCTGTTCCGACACCTGCGACCAGAATATCGACGTTACCCGCCGTAGCTTCCCAGATTTCTGGGCCGGTGGTTTCTTCATGAATTTTAGGATTGGCTGGGTTTTCAAACTGTTGTGGCAGGAAATACTTCTCCGGGTTCTCATTCAACAGACTCTCGGCTGCTTCAATCGCCCCTTTCATGCCTTTGGCCGGATCGGTCAAGACCAGATTGGCTCCTAAAGCTTTGACTACTTTACGGCGTTCAATACTCATGCTTGAAGGCATGGTGAGCGTCAGTTCATAACCTTTAGCGGCTGCCACAAAGGCCAATGCAATGCCGGTATTGCCACTGGTGGGTTCAACGATGTGCATACCGGGTTTGAGTTTTCCAGATTTTTCAGCATCATTAATCAACGCTGCACCTATACGACACTTGACTGAAAATGCCGGATTACGGCTTTCAATTTTCGCAAGTACAGTGGCAGGATCGGAAATCACACGATTAATACGAACAAGCGGTGTATTTCCAATCGCGTCTGCATTATTACTATAAACCGCTATACCTAAATTATTCGGTGTTGGAAAAGCTGAATCTGTACTCATGATGATATCCCTAATGTTATTGGTTCAAGTCGCTTAAACATCATACAAGCATTTTTTTGCTTTGTAGATGTTTGATGAAACTTGCACTTCATTGCACGAATGTGAACTAAAATACTTTCTACACTATGCAATAAATTTATCTTATCTATCAATATTTAAAATATAATTTTAATTGATAATTCAATTCATTAAAAACCATAAAACTTAACTGTTTTTAGCAAGGTATTACGGGCTAAGACCCGTATAATTAGCGGGCTGTAACTTTATAATGGACATATTGAATGAAAACCGATTTTGAAATCACGACTATGCGCGATTCAGCAGAACAGGTCGTCGGCATTTTAAAATCTCTGGCCAATACCGACCGTCTTCTCATTTTATGTCATCTGTCTCAAGCGGAACTGAATGTTTCAGAAATTGAGGAAATAACTGAGATTAAACAGCCGACTCTTTCTCAGCAGCTCATGATGCTGCGTAAAAGCGATGTAGTAGACACCCGACGCGACGGCAAACAGATTTATTATTCAATTAAAGATCAAAATTTGATTGTAGTCTTAAACACTCTTTATCGATTGTATTGCGGCAATCCAGCTAAATAAAGAATCTTTCTTTTTTCAGTGATCAAGATGAATTTCTTTAAACTCTTATTGATGTCGTTTTAAATCATTAAGATCACGATCATAAGTTTTCGAATGATACGTGACTGACCCAGATGATTCATTTTAAACATGAATCATCAAGAAGCTAGATCAGCTAAGACTTCTTAGCAGAATTTGTGCATAATATATCTATATTTGTGATTTAGACCTTTTTATGCCAAATTCCAAGTCTAAACTTCTGCATAAACTGCCTGCCTGGGCATGGTTAAGCCCCTACACGCCGGTCAAATTTAAATCCGATGTGTTGGCTGCCCTGATTGTGGTGGCAATGCTGGTGCCTCAAGGGATGGCCTATGCCATGCTGGCAGGATTGCCGCCGATCATGGGTTTATATGCGAGCATCCTGCCGATGATCATTTATGCCCTGCTCGGTGGGAGTTCGACTTTATCGATTGGCCCCGTGGCCATCATTTCCATGATGACTTTTGCTACGCTCAATCCACTTTTTGAAGTCGGCTCACCGGTCTATATCGAAGCTGCGACCTTATTGGCACTGATGGTCGGGATTATTTCCCTGCTTTTGGGATTATTTCGTTTTGGTTTTATGATCCAGTTGATTAGTCATCCGGTGATCCAAAGCTTTATTATTGCCTCTGCCTTATTGATTGCTTTTGGACAGTTAAAGTTTTTGGTCGATCTTCCCTTAAAAGCCAATAACATTCCGGAGTTCGCCAGCAGTCTGCTGCAATATTTCCCGCTACTGCACGTGCCGAGCCTGATTTTCGGCCTGCTCTCTATCGGTCTACTGATCTATCTGCCCAAGTTATTAAAATCTCAGGCTGTACAAAGCCGGATCGGCTCTACAGATTTTTTAGTCCGTGCGGTGCCCCTGATTCTGGTGTGTCTCGGCATTGCAGCAATTGTATTTCTGGATTTAAAGCTTCAGGGCATTAAAACGGTCGGTGCAATTCCGTCTGGTTTCCCGCCCTTGTCCTTTCCACACTGGAACTGGGAACTGGTGATGACCTTGTTACCGGGTGCCAGCATGATCGCCATGATCAGCTTTGTGGAGTCACTATCGATTGCTCAAGCCACGGCCTTACAGCAACGCAGTCATTTAAACAGTAATCAGGAACTGATTGCGCTCGGTCTGGCCAATATCAGTGCAGGCGTGAGTTCAGCTTTTCCGGTAACGGGCAGCCTGTCGCGGACGGTGGTGAATGCCGATGCCGGTGCCAAATCACCTATGGCCGGTGTTTTATCCTCGATTCTGATTATTTTTGTGAGCCTGTTCTTTACCGGATTTTTTGAAGATCTGCCGCTGACCATTCTGGCCGCGACGATTATTGTTTCCATCTGGAAGCTGGTTAATTTCCAGCCATTTTTTGATGCCTGGCGTTATTCCAAGGCAGATGGCCTTGCCATGTGGATTACCTTTCTCGGCGTGGTCCTGATTGATATTTCCACCGGTTTGATTATTGGAATCGTGTCGACCTTTGTGCTGATGCTATGGCGAATCAGCCGGCCGCATATTGCGGTTGTCGGTCTGGTGGAAGGCACCCAGCATTTTCGCAATATTCAGCGGCATCAGGTCAGTACCTCCGATCGGGTGCTGTCACTGCGGATTGATGAGAATCTGACGTTTCTGAATGCCAATAGCTTTAAAGGTTATCTAATCAATGAGATCAGCCTGAATGACCAGCTACAACATGTGATTATCAACTGTTCCAGCATCAGTGCGATTGATCTGAGTGCCTTGGAAATGCTGGAAGATTTAAATGCGGAACTGGCCAAACTGGATATTCGCCTGCATTTTGCCGAAGTCAAAGGTCCGGTTATGGACAAGCTGCAAGCTTCTAAATTGATGACGCATTTGAGCGGGCGTATTTATCTGACGCATTTTCAGGCAATTCAGGATCTGGCGCCAGAGATCTTTGAGCAGCATAAAGATTATACGATTTAGAACAGCAGATATTTGAACTTATGGCCGGAGATTCCGACCGGTCATAAGTGCAGTCTTTTCTGAATTTTCAAATATAATTTGAATTTATCTATTTAACTTTGATATTTATTTCATGAATACAATTTTAAAAGCGCTGATTTATTCATCATTTTAAGAAGTTTTTCTTCAATATAAGCGCTGTTTTAAACCAATTAATTTTAGAATAAATTAATAATATCAATATCTTGGTTTTTATATGAAAATATATTTTAAGCCTTGTTTAAATTAAGTATAAAATAGCGCAACTTTTTCCCAAATTTAGCCCTCGTAATTTTCACAAGGCAACCTTATGTTTTCTGCCCTTATGCGCATGAGCCTAGTCTCTCGAATCATCATCGCCATTATTTTAGGTGTGGGTGTGGCTGTGGTATTTCCCGAAGCTACTCCCTCATTAAGCCTATTGGGCGACCTGTTTATTAAAGCCTTGAAGTCTGTTGCACCGATTCTGGTTTTCATTTTAGTTTTAGCTTCTATCGCGAATTTTAAAGTGGGCCAATCCAACGCCGCCATCAAACCGATTATGCTGATGTATGCGGTCGGTATGTTCCTTGCTGCACTGAGCGCTGTGGTTTCAAGTATCTTATTCCCAAGTACGCTGTTCCTGGATATTGCTGCACAAGCTGACTTGCAGCCACCGGGTAGTCTGGTAGAAATCCTGAAGAATTTGCTGCTCAGCTTTGTCGCCAACCCGGTTGTTGCAATTGCTGAAGCAAACTTTATTGGTATTCTGGCCTGGTCAGTGGCATTAGGCATCGCTTTCCGTCATGCATCGGATAGCACCAAGACACTTTTGAATGATGCCGCCTTTGCAGTGAACTATGTGATTCGTTTAGTGATCAGCTTTGCACCTTTGGGTATTTTTGGTCTGGTTGCAGTGACTTTTGCTGAATCTGGTCTGGATACACTGACCAGTTATGCACATTTACTTGCTGTGTTGCTCGGAACGATGGTTTTTGTGGCACTGGTGATTAATCCGCTTCTGGTTGCCTTAATGACGCGTAACAACCCGTATCCACTGGTGTTCACCTGTTTGCGCGAAAGTGGCATTACCGCTTTCTTTACCCGTAGTTCAGCAGCCAACATTCCAGTCAATCTGGATCTGGCAAAACGTCTGGGTGTTAAAGAATCGACTTCAAGTATCGCAATTCCTCTGGGTGCTACGATCAACATGGCAGGTGCTTCTGTGACCATTACTGTATTGTCATTGGCGGCTGTAAATACTTTGGGGATTAGCGTCGATTTCAGCACTATGCTCATTCTTTCTGTGGTGGCAACCGTTTCGGCATGTGGCGCTTCAGGGGTTGCAGGCGGTTCATTGTTACTGATTCCAGTTGCATGTGGCCTGTTTGGGATTTCTTCGGATATTGCCATGCAAGTCGTTGCGATTGGTATGGTCATCAGCGTATTGCAGGATTCTACTGAAACCGCGCTAAATTCATCGACCGATGTTTTATTTACTACAGCAGTGGACCGCGCATCAAATTGATTTTATATTGATTAATCAATATGTTTAGCCAATGATGTTGTTATGCCATTACAGCGTTTACCTACCTGGGTACAATTAGGGGCGTTTTTTCTTGCGGTCAATGCCGGCATGATTAACGTCCTGGGTCTGGTGACGGTACTTCACCAGTCTGTTTCACATATGACCGGTAATGTCAGTATGCTGGCCATGGCCCTGCTAAACTGGCAACCAGAACAGATGTTGTATCTCTTTCTGGTCACACTCTGCTATGTCATTGGTTCATCCTATAGCGGACTGATTCTTGGAAATAGCCACTTTCGCTTGGGGCAGCTTTATGGTTACCCTTTAAGCCTGGTGGCTATTTTTATTTTGATCTGCTGGTTATTATTGCCCTATTTCCCGCGTTATGCCTTGTTATGGGCCTGTGTTGCCATGGGTGTGCAAAATGCCATGGTCAGTCATTATAAAGGTGCCATTATTCGCACCACGCATTTATCTGGCGTACTGACTGACCTCGGCTTAGCGATGGGCTACCGGTTGCGCGGTTTGGAGGTAGAATCACGACGCGTGGTTTTGCATCTGCTTATTTTGCTCGGTTTTTTAAGCGGCGGCATTCTTGCCAGCTGGCTATATCCTTATTTAAAATTAAATGCATTCCTGATCCCGGCAGTGCTGAGTCTGGTTCTCAGTCTCACGTATTGGGTGATTTATTTACGTTATCGACATCAACACGACTAATATCTGGACATTCTCATGGTTAAAAATGCATTGCAGGCACAATTGTTAAAGGCAGGATTGGTCGATAATAAAAAAGCCAAAAAACTGTCTAAACAGGCTGTGCATGAAAAACGCACCGGTGACGGTACCGAGGCTGAAATCAAGGCCAAGATTGAACAAGACAAACAGCAAAAAATGGCCAAAGATCAGGCGATTGAGCAAGAGAAAAAAGCAGCTTTGCAGGAAAAAGAACTGAAAGCCGCAATCATGCAAATGATTAATCAGCACAAAATCCGTAATACTGACGGCGATGCGGTGTATCAGTTTATTGATGACAGCAAAGTCAAAAAGGTCTATTTAAACCAGCAGATCTATAATGCGTTGGTGGCAGGCAGTCTGGTGATTGCACGTGAAAATGATAGCTACGCGTTTTTGCCTAAAGCTCTGGCAGATCGTATTAATGCGAAAATGCAGGGCTTTATCATTGTGAATAATTCAGAGAAAAATGAAGAAACCACCGATGAAGAAGATCCATATGCTGCTTATGTTATTCCTGATGATTTGATGTGGTAAGAATCGCGTTATCATTACTGAAATCTTGAAGATCAGAAACCGGCGAATTCGCCGGTTTTTTAGTTGTAGGCACTTTTATTGAATGATTTGCACCAATAGATATGTTTTAAAAAGTTATCCAATATTAAAAAATCTGATCCAAAACTATAAACTTGATCTAAATTTTTGATTGAAGAGAAAGATCGTTTGGAACAGTTTAATTTTATTCGGAATATTCAAGAATGGGCAGATCAGTACCCATGGCTGGAAATGCTATCTTCACTGAGTATTGTGATCTTACTGGCGATTCTTGCCAATCTATTTGCCAAACAGATTGTGGTACGCGGAATACGTCAACTGATTTCCAGAATGCCTTTTGCCAATAATCAGATTTTTGCTGAGCATAGCGTGATTCGCCGGATTGCCAATATTGTTCCCGCAGTCGTGATCATGAACGGGATTACCACGGTACCGCATTTATCTGACAAGGTTGAGTCCTTTGTGCAAATGGGGGCACAGGCTTTTATTTTCCTGACGATTGCCTTAGCTCTTGGTGAATTACTGAATATTTTTAACCTGGTCTATCAGCGTAATCCCAAGTCACGTAACAAACCGATTAAAGGTTATTTGCAGCTGGTCAAGCTGATTATCTTTATTGTCTGTGGCCTGATGATTCTCGGCACTTTCCTGAAAAAGGATGTCTTTACCTTGCTGGCTGGCTTCGGTGCCATGGCCGCGGTGTTGATGCTGGTCTTTCAAAATACCATTTTGTCGCTGGTGGCGTCGGTTCAGATTTCATCCTATGACATGGTGCGTATTGGCGACTGGATCGAAATGCCCTCGCTGAACGCGGATGGCGATGTCATTGATATGTCATTACATACCATTACGGTACAGAACTTTGATAAAACAGTGACCACGATTCCGACCAATAAACTGGTGACGGATACCTTTAAAAACTGGCGTGGTATGCAGGAAGCCGGTGCGCGCCGGATCAAGCGCTCGATTCATATTGATCAAAGCAGCGTACATTTTATGTCGGCTGAAGAACAGAATAAGCTGAAAAATTTTATTTTGCTGGATCAATACCTGAATACCAAATCAGAGGAACTGGAACAATTTAACCTGCAACTGAGCCATCATTCGCAATATAACCAGCGCCGTCTTACCAATTTAGGAACCTTTCGTGCTTATGTAGAGTTTTATCTGCAACAGCATTCGGGCATTAGTAAAAATCATTCCCTGATGGTGCGCCAATTGCAGCCAACCAGTGAGGGTTTACCGCTAGAGATTTATGCCTTTACCAATACCACCGCCTGGGTGGAGTATGAAAATATCCAGTCTGATATCATGGATCATCTGCTGGCGATTATTCCGGAATTTGGTTTAAAAGTGTATCAAGCGCCTTCAGGTCTTGATTTAAAGGAAGCATTTACTCAACCGTCTTCTATTATTACTTAAACACAAGTCATCCAATCTCAAGCCTGAGGTGCCGCTGCATTTCAGGCTTTTTTATTTCCTCATCTATTTAAAACCTGACTGGCATAAATCTGGCTTTAGTTTAATTTTTATAATCCAAGTTTTAATTGAGTGAATCATTTTGTGGCAATTTCACCCAATTACGGGCTTAAAAAAACAGAATCCTTTATAATTCCCGAAAAGCAAAATGCATGATAAGAGTACGATAATGTTTCGATGGCTTGAAAGACTGGTTGACCCCTATCCCACCAAAAATCTGAACCAACCTTTACCGACCAAGTTTTTTCCATTTGTCTGGCAGGCAGCCTATGGAGTCCGCCGTTATTTGCTGATTCTGGTACTGTGTACTGCCGGTGCTGCCAGCTTCGAAGCTTTTCTGTATTCAAAAATTGGTGAGCTGGTGAACTGGCTCAGTAAAAGCCAGCCCGATACTTTTCTGGAACAGCATGCTAGCAATTTAACCTTACTGAGTATTGTTCTTCTGGCCAATATTTTTTTCGCTAGCGCCCAATCCCTAATTAAGCATCAGATTTTGTATAGCAATTTCCCGATGCGTTTACGCTGGCGCTTTCATAATCTGCTCATGAAACAAAGCCTAGATTTTTTCCACAATGATTTTGCCGGACGATTATCGGCCAAAGTTATGCAAACCGCTCTGGCAGTACGCGAATTCTGGGTCATTCTGGGTGACATGCTGGCTTATGTGCTGATTTATTTCATCACCATCAATATTGTTTTGGGTGCAATTTCACCCTTGCTGATCATTCCATTGATGGTCTGGCTAGCCTTGTTTATCTGTGCAGCGTGTTATTTCATTCCACGTTTGAGCAAAATTTCCAATGCTCAGGCGGATGCCCGTGCCGTCATGACCGGGCGTATCACGGATGCCTATACCAATATTCAGACTGTCAAGCTGTTTGCTCATGCCGGTCGTGAAAGCCAGTATGCCAAGACCTCTATGCAGGAATTTATGGTAACGGTATATAAACAGATGCGTCTGGGTGCCCAATACGAAATCAGTATTTTACTGCTGAGTGTAGTGTTATATGGCGGCGTACTGGGTACTGCGATCTGGTTGTGGATGGAAGGTCAGGCCGAGCTGGGCATTATTGCTGCAACTACAGCAATGGTACTGAAACTGAACAGTATTGCCGAATTTATGATGTGGCAGACCTCTGCCCTGTTTGAAAATGTCGGTACCATTCAGGATGGTATGAAAACTTTAGGCCGAAAAATTGCCATTGAAGATAAACCGGGTGCCAAAGAGCTACAGCTCAATCACGGTGAAATTAAATTCGAAAATGTCAGCTTTGCCTATAATGATAAAAACGTGATTGATCAGTTTAATCTGACCATTCGCCCAGGTGAAAAAATTGGTATTGTCGGCCGTTCAGGTGCCGGAAAATCTACCCTGATTCAACTGTTGCTGCACTTTTATCATATCAATCAGGGTCGTATCTTAATCGATGGTCAGGATATTGACGATGTGACTCAGGACAGTTTGCGCAAGAACATTGCATTAGTAACTCAAGATACTTCGTTGCTGCATCGCACTGTCGCGGAAAACATTAAATATGGTCGTCCGGATGCGACTGATGAAGAAATGTTTGAAGCCGTGCGTAAAGCCAAAGCGGAAGAGTTTATTCCTAATTTGACCGATTTGCGTGGCAAAAAAGGCTATGAAGCCTATGTCGGTGAACGTGGTGTGAAGCTTTCTGGTGGTCAGCGTCAGCGAATTGCCATTGCACGTGTATTCCTGAAAGATGCGCCGATTCTGATTCTGGATGAAGCGACTAGTGCGCTGGATTCTGAAGTCGAAGCCGCCATTCAGAACAGTCTGGACGACTTGATGCAAGGTAAAACTGTGATTGCCATTGCGCATCGCTTGTCGACCATTGCCCAAATGGATCGTCTGATTGTACTGGATCAGGGTCGAATCGCCGAGCAAGGCACGCATGATGAACTGGTGGCATTGAATGGTATCTATGCCCAGCTTTGGCAGCGTCAAACTGGCGGCATGCTGATTCAGCAACAGGTCAAAGCATCAAAAGATCATGAATAATATGATCTGTAGAAGATTTCAAAACTTCTGATCATTTGCTCGTCCTTAATATTGAACAGGTCTGGAAAAAGGAAAACTTTGCCAGACCTCTCTTTTTAAAATTTTCTCTACAGATGAACAGCAAGTTGCCATCTATCTGGTATTTTAATGAAATGACATAACTCTCTAGTTCTGAAAGCTCTCTGAAGAAGTCCTATTCAATGCTTAAGCAATTTCCTTGTCCTTAGTCAGCCAATGCAGAGATGTGTCCGGTTCAATAAAATAATTTTAATTTCATCAATAAAATTATGTGGTTTAAATTGATTTTAATGCTGAATTCAGGCTAATCTGCCAGTGGCAGAGTCACAATCGCCAAAATTTTGTCCAACAATTTTAATGAAAAATTTGGCGGCTTCATGCCAATATCTATTTATAAATAAAAAAATTTGAATGAGTGCAACGGATCGCGCATGAAAACAATTGCTCCACGCCAAGACCAAGGAATTCCAGGTGTTTACGGTCTCCTGCTTCTCGATGTCATTTCCCGCTGGGGTTATAACAATGAATCGCTTTTCCAACCTTTTAGCCTGACCAGTGAACAGTTGGCAGATCCTGATTTTCGTATTCCAACCCCTGTCGCCAACGAACTGGTCAAATATGCCCTGAAACTGACCGGAGAGCCGACCTTGGGTTATCATCTCGGCACACAGATGCGGATCTCGATTCATGGCTTTATTGGCTATGCGATTATGACGGCGAATAATATTACCGATGCGCTGGTACTGGCGAATCGATTTATTCAACTTCGTTTACCCTTCCTGCAACTGTTTTTCTCGACTTTTGGTGCTAAAGCCACGGTACAGCTGCAAACCGATATTCAGCTTGAACCGCTGCGCACCGAAATTTCCATTGCCTTGATGATTGGTCTGATCAGTATGGCCAAAGCCATTACAGGCGTTACCGATGCCACGGGAGAAATCGACTTCGATTTTAAGAAGCCGGAAGGTTTTGAACGCTTTATGGCGAAGTTTCCAACGCATCAGTTCCGTTTTGAACAACCGCATTTAATTCTGAGCTTTGATAAAAGTTACCTGATGAATAAGCTGGTGCACGCCGATCCGATTGCCAGCCAGATTGCGATTAACCAGTGTGAAACGGAACTTTCTGCCTTGGGCGAACGGCATCGGATTGCGATGCGCGTCCGAGATATCTTGACCCATGCCGAGCAGCATTATCTGAGTATTGAAAGTGTGGCGGATCGCTTACACATGTCTGACCGCACCTTAAAACGTCAACTCGCCGCTGAAGGCACCTCATTTTCTACCCTGGTCGATGAAGTGCGTTACCGGCATGCCACCTCGTTATTGTCCCGGACAGATTTCACTCTGGAACAGATTGCCGATGAACTGGGCTATAGTGATGTCGCCAATTTTAGCCGGGCGTTTAAACGCTGGAGTGGTCGCAGCCCGAGCAACTGGCGCAAAGATCCTTATTTATAAGGGAGCATAAGCCTTTTGTTTTTCTTAAAAAGAATGTATAAAACATGTCAAAAATGATCTTAAGATTTTTAAGGAGTTATCAATGAATCATCCTGCAGAATTAAAGTACGCAAGTACACATGAATGGGTGCGCATTGAGGGTGATCTTGTTGTGACCGGTATTTCCGACCATGCACAGGATGCGTTAGGTGATTTGGTTTATGTAGAAGCACCAGATCTTGATTCACATATCACTGCGGGCGAACAAGCTGGCGTGGTTGAATCAGTTAAAACAGCTTCCGATATTCATGCACCGGTGTCTGGCGTAGTGGTTGAAATCAATCCTGATCTTGAAGATGATCCTGATTTTATTAATGATGACCCATACGGCAAAGGCTGGATCTATAAAATCAAGCCAGACAATATAGCAGATGTCGAAAAGCTGCTTTCCAATACAGAATATGAAGCTGGCCTATAAGCCATTTTAACTTGAAAAAAAATCAGCCTCCGGGCTGATTTTTTATTGTAGATCCGTCGTTGCATTTTCCAGTTCAAATTAAATTTCATGTATTTATCATGAAATATCATTGTATTTTTCACTTATTTTCCCTAAAGTCTTGCTCATATCTGCTTCGCTCCTGAATAGGTCGCGCTTATTTATAACAATAATTTCCCCCATGCTGAGCCCAGCGTCTCACAGCATATCATTTTAGGAAAATCATGAATGCCATTGCAGCGCCACTATGGACCAAGTCATTTATCCTTTGTCTGGCCAACAACCTGTTTTTATTTATTTTCTATTTTGCGCAAACCACAATTTTGCCGATTTATATCTTAAAAGAATTAGGCGGCAACCTGACCCAGGCGGGGCTGGCCATGACTTTGTTTATGGTCTCTGCCATTGCAGTGCGACCTTTTAGCGGTTTAATTATCGAAAAATTTGGGGTACGTAGAACCCTGATTATTTCAGAAGTGTTTTTTAGCCTGTTTTCACTTACTTATCTGCTGGCAGATCAGCTCACGATTCTGTTTATCATCCGTTTCTTCCAGGGCATCTGGTTCAGTATATTGACTACAGTTTGCGTGCCTGTGGTGAACCAATTTATTCCGGAGCAGCGTAAAGGCGAAGGCATGGGCTATTTTGTCATGTCGGTAAATCTGGGGATTGTCTTGGGTCCTTTAATTGGTCTGAGCCTGATGGAATACTGGTCTTATTTTCAGGTCAGTACGCTATTGATCGCCTTAGTTTTTATCGGATTTGCCTTCTGTTTTTTGATTCCGGTCAAAGAACCTGAAAAAATCATCAAAAATACCAATAAGAAAACCTCGCTTGAGCTGACAGATTTTGTGGAAAAGAAAGTGCTGCCTGTCGCAGTATTGGCCATGCTGATTTCTTTTTCTTATGCGAGCATCATGTCTTTTATCGCACCCTTCGCAGCCAGCAAGGATTTAATGGCCTATGCAGGTTTATTCTTTGTGGTTTTTGCGATTTCCATGATGAGCTTACGGCCGATCACCGGAAAGATTTATGATCGTAAAGGCCCGCAATATGTGATTTATCCGGCATTGCTGGCTTTTAGTTCGGGTTTATTTTTACTGAGCCAGATTCAGAGCTTATGGGGATTTATGCTGGCTGCAGTCATGGTTGGTGTGGGCTTTGGTAGTGTGCAGCCGTGTATTCAAACTTTGGCGATTCAATGTGCGCCCAAGCATCGAATTGGCTATGCAACTTCAACTTTTTATACGTTTTATGACCTGGGTATTGCCATCGGTTCACTACTGATTGGTGCCATCATTGCAGCTTACAGTTATCAGTTTGCTTTTATGCTATGCGGTATTTTAACCTTAAGCAGTATTATTTATTTTAAGCTGGTGGTGCAACGTAAAACCGTCTAGGGTCTGTTGACATTTACTGTTCAAAAAAATAGCGAGAAAGTAAAATTTAATCGCCAAACTAAATTTACTTCTCGCTATGCCTCGTACAATGCTGAATGATCAACACTGGTCTAAGTTACTTTCTATTTTCCGAAATTTTGATATCTATTTCAAATCTAATTTGAGAAATTTTGTCGAAGCAATACTTTATAGAATAAGAACAGGCTGCCCATGGCGTGATTTGCCTAAAGAATTTGGTTCGTATAACTCAATCTTTAAAAAATATAATCGTTGGTGTAAAAATGATAAGTTAATGAAAATATTTAAATTAATTTCTTCAAGTGCTGATATGGAATGGGTTTTTATTGATGGTAGTCATGTTCGGGCACACCAACATTCTGCTGGAATAAAAGATCAGGATATTTCTAAAAGCATTGGTGGAAATAGTTCTAAAATACACTTAGCTGTTGATGCGGATGGCAATCCAATCGAAATTATTATCTCCGATGGAACGATACATGATGTCAAGATTGCTCCCAAAATGATTGAAAAACTTGATTTGAGTGAAACGGAAGTATGTTGTGCAGACAAAGGATATGACTCTGAATCATTAAGAGAACAAATATCTGCGAAAAAAACTAAAGCGAATATTCCAAGAAAATCAAATACTCAGTCAAATAATGATCATATGGATTGGTATTTATATAAAATCAGACACTTAGTTGAGAATGCATTTTGTAGGTTAAAGCAGTTCAGAGGAATAGCAACACGATATGATAAGCTAAAGTGTAGCTATGAGGGGGCAGTTGCATTAGCTTGTATATTTATTTGGCTACCTTTATCGGGTAAATTCTATACTTGAAATGTCAACAGACCCTAGTTTTATGGATTGAATAATAAATAAGATAAATAAAAACAGGCAGAAAATTCTGCCTGTGATTTTTTGAGCAAATATTTATTCTGACACCGAAGTATTCTCTGCTTGTTTCTCTTCCGCTTTTGGCTCTTGCATCATGGTGAATTGGGTTGCCTCTGTGGCTACGGTAGTGTCCTGTCGGTTACTTTTCAGCTTGATTTGTAAGCGCAGTTCATTGGTCGAATCGGCATTGCGCAAGGCTTCTTCATAAGAAATTTCACCCTGGTTATACAGGTCAAATAAGGCCTGGTCAAAGGTCTGCATGCCCAGTTCACGCGATTTCGCCATAATCGCTTTCAATTCGTGGAATTCACCTTTCAAAATCAGGTCAGACATCAGTGGCGTATTTAACATGATTTCAATCGCTGCACGACGGCCTTTACCATCTTGAGTACGAATCAGACGCTGTGAAATGATCGCCTTCATATTGGATGACAAATCCATTAATAGCTGGTTCCGGCGTTCTTCCGGGAAGAAATTGATAATCCGGTCCAAAGTCTGGTTGGCATTGTTCGAGTGCAGCGTTCCCAGACACAGATGTCCAGTTTCAGCAAAAGCAATCGCGTGTTCCATGGTTTCAGTATCGCGAATTTCGCCGATCAGAATCACATCTGGTGCCTGACGCAAGGTATTTTTCAGCGCATTATGCCAGGAATGGCAGTCCACTCCGACTTCACGATGAGTAATCATGGATTTTTTATGCTTGTGCACATATTCAACCGGGTCTTCTACGGTAATGATATGCCCGGCCGAATTTTCATTACGGTAGTCAATCATCGCCGCGAGTGAAGTTGATTTACCTGAACCCGTTCCACCGACCACCAGCACCAGTCCGCGTTTTTCCATAATCACATGTTTCAGCGATTCCGGTAATTTCAGTTTCTGGAAGTTTGGAATTTCTGCAGTAATGGTACGAATTACCATGCCGACATTGAGTTGTTGCTGGAACACATTGACCCGGAAACGGGAAACACCTGGCACGGTGATGGCAAAATTGCACTCGAGTTCAGTTTCAAATTCTTTACGCTGTTTATCATTCATCAAGCTGTAGGCAAACAGCTTGGTTTTTTCAGCCGTGAGTTCCTGCTGTCCAAAAGGTTTCATTAAGCCCTGATGTTTAATACTAGGTGGAAAATCAGCCGTAATAAATAAATCTGAACCGCCATATTCCACCACCTTAGTCAGCATGTGATGCATGAATTTTTTTGCTTCGTCCAACAATTCTGCCGTGAACATCTTTTCCCCCGGAAATGCACAACGGCACAAATCTCAATCTTAGATTTATGTCAAAATATTTTGATTTCATTGTGCAGCGTTTTTTTTAAAGCCTCAAACATATTTGATTTATAAAGAAAATATTTTAAATTTTTTATGTGATTTACTTCAATAAAAATGAAATTAACCTGCAATATATACGCTTTTTTAAAGCAACTCTGCTCAAAAAGAAGATTGTCATTTAAATGGTAAAATTCTATCAGACGAATCATAATTTGTCCTTTACGACATATAGAGTGTTATTTTTTTCCTTATGATTACCAACTCCTCTATTTTTTATGTACCAATTTCGGTTCTACCACATGCACTAATGAATTATGAAAAATAGAACAATGTTTATGAAAATTGAACAGAATCAATCGTGGAACTTTGTTCAAATAATAGGTGTGGAACTTCATAAATTATTAAAAAAGCTAAATTCAGCTGAGTTAGGCTTTCCAATACGGTATAACCTAATAATTTATATGAAATAAAAAACTGAGTTTCGCATAAGGTGTATTATGTTAATTTTAGAAAAACTTTAATATATATTTAATTTATATATCCTCAACTTAACTAAAATTCTCTTTTTCAAACGCTTCTAATCTTGATGTCATTTCTTCTTCTGTATACAGCTCTAAACGTGATATTTCTTTAATTTTTTTATCTACAAATTTGAAAATCACTCTATCTCTAAAACCTAAGACATAGGGTTTATCTGCCTTAATAGAATTATCATTTGTTATAATTTCTAGCATCCCATCATTATCTATATCAGTGAATATGTATCCAGCAGTCGTGCTAACAACTACTGTATCCATTAATTGAAGTGTGGGTTCATCTGGATCTTTTATATAATTATATATTTCTAATTTACAGCTATATGGTCCTGCACCTGATTGTATGAAAATTTCATCCTCTCCATCATTATCTATATCAAACTTAGATAAAACATAGGGTTCATTAACTCTATTCTGAAAGTCATATAGCTCTATTACTTTATTTTCATTTGGTGAGCTAAGAATAGCTAAAATCTCTATAGGCTGAGAAGCTAGTTTGTTAAGAATACTAGAAAATTTTTCATCGCTTTTTTTACCTGAAAGATAAGCATAACCAATTGATACTACACCTATAATCCAACCTGTTACCGTTAAAAAATCATTCATAAATTCATCTTATAGAAATAGTAGAGATGGCTATTCATATTATAAAATCGTTCTAATCATTATTTTTATTTTCAAATGCTCTGATTAGCTACTTTAAGCATTTAAGTAAATGCCGCTGATCAGCCTCATCGGATTCTGTCTTTCCCCAATCAATTGAGGAAAGACATCATTCAGTTTTAAGCACTACGCTTCAAACCTTCAAGTCGTAGTGAGTCAGTCATATTTAACAACATCTGTTCGGTTTTAGCCCAGCCCAGACATCCATCAGTTACAGACTGACCATAAGTCATTTGCTCAGAAATTTTCTGGTTGCCGTCAACAAGATGACTTTCTAGCATTACGCCACGAACATTGGTCTGTAAGCGTTCTGCCACGATCTGCTCCAATACTTCAGGCTGCAGCATCGGATTTTTTGAGCTATTGCCATGACTACAGTCAATCACCAATGCCGGTAAGTCGATCTGATGTTTGGCCCGGATTTTCTCAATTTCTGACAATTGGTAATTTGGTCCGCTATTCGAGCCACGTAAAATCAAATGTGCTTTCGGATTACCTTGCGAGTGTAAAATGCATGGCAAACCGGATTGGCTCATTCCCAGGAATTGATGCGGATGAGAGGCAGACTGAATGGCATCCAGAGCAATTTGAATCGAACCGTCAGTACCATTTTTGAAACCAATGCTATATGGCATATGGCTGGAAATTTCGCGATGAATTTGCGATTCGCTGGTACGTGCGCCAATCGCACCCCAAGCTAGTAAGTCATCGAAATAAGCAGTTGCCATTGGGCTAAGAATTTCCGAAGCGATTGGCAGGCCCATTTCAATAATTTTTAGGTATAAGTCACGGGATTTTTCCAAGCCCAATTGCATATTGGATGAACCATCCAGATTTGGATCGTAAAGGAAACCTTTCCAACCCACCGTAGTCCGTGGTTTTTCAATATAAGCACGCATCACCAGGAAAATCTGATCAGATAGCTGTGACTGAAGTTGTTTTAATTTTTCTGCATAGTCTAGCGCGGAAGCTTCATCATGAATGGAACATGGGCCTGTGACCACCATTAAACGATGATCCTTGCCTTCTAATATATTTTGAATAGTTTGACGGTGTTCAGCGACTTGGCTGGCTAATTGCGGAGACAGTGGCAATTGCTGCTTAAGCTGCTGAGGTAAAATTAAAATGCTTTCAGCATGATGTTGTTGTGATGTATTTGGGGTATTCATGACTTTAATCCTGGGACTGGCAATCAGTCCAAACTTTTATTTGAGCGTTATGGGTCTAATCGAAGGTGTTGTGAGTGTCATTAGCTGACTAAAATAAGACCAATAAAAGTTGTTAAAGTATGAATAGTTAAAGTTTGTCATGGCTGTCTCCAAAATATTGTAAAAAATGAAAGGCATAAAAAAACCTGATCAGGGTTGCCGATCAGGTATAAACTGGTGGGCAACCTTTTCATTGCCCAAACGCATTCAGGCAATTAGCTAAACTGCCAGAAATAAAAATATGCGTTTGAAATGATAGGTTGCTTTAACATGTTATGTCTTTCATAAAATGTGATTCTGAAATTAAAATACGCGCTCTGTGATCATTTGACAAGCATTAAATATAAAAAAATATTTATTAACTTTTCTACTTTTATTTATTAATTCATCAAACCGTGAGATGTATCACTAAAATTGGTAAAACCCACAAACCTATTGCAGATTTTACCAAAGAAACTTCAGTTTAATCCAAAGATTAAAAATTAACGTGAAACACGATTCCAGGCATCACGCACTGCAAATTTAGCCTGTTCCCAGTTTAAACGTGATTCGCCTTTCATTTGTTCCCATTTCAGTCTCAAATCAGGTTCTACATCTTCAAAACGGGTATGAGCATCATAGCTGCCACGGTTTTCATAACCGACTCGATAGGCCGTATCATAATCACGGTCATAATCCAGATCGCTATAGGTGGTACGTGCATCTGAATAGTATGGCGTATTGATCGAATTATCACGCCAGTAAGCCTGTTCTTCTGTTGGATTTATAGCTTCACCAACACCTTTACCTGCCAGACCACCAACAACAGCACCAACTACACCACCGACAGCGACACCCACTGGACCGCCTGCAGCACCAATGGCTGCACCAGCTGCTGCGCCACCTGCAGCACCGACACCTGTACCCACAGGATGAGCACCAGGTTCACCAGTAATTGGATCAGCATTTAAATCATCGCGGACATCTTTAGGCGCATTCTTAATTACATCACGATCAAAATTATCATTCGACATAGAGCTTATCCTTATTCTTTAAAATGGTTTTATCACGTATTTTCATACGTCCTATTTAATATAAGCATCTGGCATGTAATGACATTAGCAGGCGTGTGTTGTTTCAGTGATTCTCTGTGAGGCTTTCATGCACTAATGTATCCTGAATCAAGTGAAAGCCGCATAAAAAAGACCGGATTGGTACCGGTCTTTTTTAGATTAAAACAGCTTAGTCAAAATGAATGACTGTACGGATCGACTTGCCTTCATGCATCAGGTCAAAAGCTTCATTGATCTGATCTAATGGCATGGTATGTGTCACAAAAGGCTCAAGTTGAATTTCACCTTTCATGGATTGCTCTACCATTCCCGGCAATTGTGAACGGCCTTTCACCCCACCAAACGCAGTACCCATCCATTTACGACCTGTGACTAACTGGAATGGACGGGTTGAAATTTCTTTACCTGCACCGGCTACTCCAATAATCACTGATTGACCCCAGCCACGGTGCGCACATTCTAATGCTGAACGCATTACATCTACATTACCGATACATTCGAATGAATGGTCTACACCCCAACCAGTCATTTCGACGATCACTTGCTGGATCGGCTGATCATAGTCTTTTGGATTCAGGAAATCTGTCGCACCAAACTGTTTCGCCAGTTCAAATTTATCCGGATTGGTATCAATCACAATGATACGGCCGGCTTTGGCCTGACGTGCGCCTTGCACTACAGCAAGACCGATACCACCTAAACCAAATACTGCAACACTGTCACCTTCCTGAACTTTAGCGGTGTTATGTACTGCACCAATACCGGTAGTCACACCACAGCCCAGCAGGCAAACATGCTCATGGTTGGCTTCAGGATTAATTTTTGCCAGAGAAACTTCAGCAACCACGGTATATTCTGAAAAAGTTGAACAACCCATATAGTGATAGATCGGCTCGCCATTATAAGAGAAACGGGTCGTACCATCTGGCATGACACCTTTACCTTGCGTCGCCCGTACAGCAACACACAGGTTGGTCTTGCCTGATTTACAGAACAAGCATTCGCCACACTCAGCAGTATAAAGCGGAATCACGTGATCGCCCGGTTTCAGGCTAGTGACTCCTTCACCTACTTCAACGACCACACCCGCACCTTCATGACCCAAAATTGCAGGGAATACACCTTCAGGATCTTCACCAGACAAGGTAAATGCATCTGTATGACACACACCTGTATGGCTAATTTTTACTAATACTTCACCTGCTTTTGGTGGAGCAACATCCACTTCTACAATTTCTAATGGCTGGCCTGGACCAAACGCAACTGCTGCACGTGATTTCATGTAAAACTGTCCTTTTTTTGCTGATTTACAGATGACTAACAGTAACCTCTTTCTATTCGGAGATTCAACTATTAACATCACCAGATAAGGAATAAAAGATCCTATAATTAATGGAACATCAATGACTAAACCTTCGCCCTTTGTATGTTTGAGCATTTTTACTTTTAGCATCATGCTTTCTGGCTGTGAACTGGCTCCCAACACTGCTGAAGAAGCGAAAATCACGCCGGTTCGACCTGCACATTGGATCGACAATCAACTTTCAAAACAGCAGATCAATAGTGGTAAAACGGCTTTCTTGCCGCTCTATGATGGCTTTATGAGTATGGCAGCGCGTCTGCACCTGATTAACAAGGCCAAATATCATCTGGACCTGCAATATTACATCTGGAAGGATGATTATATTGGCAATATGATCTTGTCTCAATTACTTAAAGCCGCTGATCGCGGTGTTAAAGTACGGATTCAGATTGACGATCAAAATGGCACCCAGCTTGATGACAAGCTTCTCGCTCTAAGCCAGCATCCAAATTTTGAAGTCCGGATTTTTAATCCCTATAAATTTCGTCATTTACGTGCGCTGGATTATGGTTTCCGGATGAAAAAGGTCAACCATCGCATGCACAATAAACTGATCATTGCGGATGGCACTGCAGCCGTGACCGGTGGCCGCAATATCAGCAGTGAATATTTTGATGCCAGTGAAGATTTTCAATTCACCGATGTGGATATATTCTTCGCGGGTCAAAGCGTAACAGATGCCAATCAGACCTTTATTAACTTCTGGAATGATGATCTGAGTTATGACGTTCGACAGGTGTTGAATGATGCCGGCCATCCTGAAATGCTTAAAAGGCTCAGAACTGAATTTGAACGTGAAGATGTTGATGAAACTGAACTCAAACGCCGGGTGGGTATTGCCGAGAAACAAGTCGAACAGCACTTAAAAAAACAACCCATTCACTGGGCGCCGGCTTATTTTGTTGCGGATAGTCCCGCAAAAGCTCGTCCTCATGCCAAAAATGGCGATTATATTTATACCCATATGCTCGAATTAATGGGTGAGCCGAAAAAACATCTGGAACTGGTGTCCTCGTACTTTATTCCCACGCAAAAAGGGGCTGACTATTTAACCCGTCGTGCGCAACAAGGCGTGAAAATCAGAATCCTGACCAACTCTTTTCAGGCCAATGATGTGGCTGCGGTGCATGCCTATTATCAGCAATATCGTCAGCAATTATTGAAAAGTGGCATCGAACTCTGGGAATTTAAACCCTACATTGTCCGTCCAGAACGGACCTGGTATGAAATTATGACCGGTGACATTATCCCGGCTAAAAACAAAAACAGCTCCAGTTTGCATGCCAAGTTTTTTGATCTGGATGGCATGGTTTTTGTCGGTTCATTTAATTTTGATCCGCGTTCAGCCTATCTGAATACCGAAGTCGGTCTGGTCATTGAGTCGGAAGATTTTCAGAAGGAAATTACCAGTGCGATGAATCAGTACTTACCACGCGTGGCTTATCAGCTCAAGCTGAATGAAAAAAATGAAATGATTTGGCTAGAACATCAAAAAGATGGCCGTAGCATTCAACATTCACATGATCCGGAAACTACAAAATTCCAGCGTTTTATGATGAATCTGGTGACGAAATTTCCCGGTGAATGGTTAATGTAATGACATTGGAGTGACCTTAAAATTACATGCTATGAAAAGCCCGTATTTCGAGAATAGCCGATTAACCTAACTTAGTCCGATCATCTTTTAAAAGGTTTTACAGTCGATTGCGCTTACTTTAGAATTACACTTTTCTCGTATTTTGCGATTGTTCGCCCTCCACTCCCATGCAATTTTTTGATTTAAGCCGTCAGTTTAAGTTCAGTGATATTCTGACGCCTGTAAAAACTCTCCATGATTTATCCCAGCAAGAATGGTATTTGGCCAAAATTCGGGTGGAACATGACTGTCTGTCCGACTCCGATACGGTCGAGGGACAGGTAGTTTTGAAATCCAGTGAAAATATTCAACTTGAACTGGAATGGCTGATTCAGGATAGCGGTTATGAATTACAGGTTTTATTTAAAGGTGTAGAAACCGAAGCCACTGATGAGACCGGTATTATGTTGAAAGGTGCACAACTGGTCGATGAACTGCAGCAAGTACTCTCTGCCCAAGCGTTAAGCTTATGGATTGATGGCACTCTTTTGCCGATGTTGCCCGAGATCCGTCAGGAAATTAAAGCACGTTTAAACTTATGGGATTATGTCGAATACGATGGCTAATCGCCGAGTTTTGCATTTTTTAAAGAGCCTATGGGGCTCTTTTTTATAATCTGAATAACGATTTAGATTGATCAAACTGCCGTAGCTTCAGTTTTTTCAGGCAATGCCAAGCTGGGTAATTTGTTATAAAATTTATAAAAATAATAAGAGAATCAAGGCATGATTTCTGATAATGAATGGCAACAGATTCGCCAGGTGGTCGCTGATGCACAACGGGCCGCCATGCATTGCCCTATTGCAACGGTCAACTCTAAAGGCTTTCCTAGCATTACTCCGATCGGAACCGTATTCCTCAACAAAAAGACCAGCACGGGTTTCTTTTTTGATACTTATTCGACTACGTTCTGTGAAAATTTACAGTATCAGCCACTGGCCTGCATACAAGCCGTGAACAGTAGCAAACTGTTTTGGTTTCATGCACTGTTGAAAGGTAAATTTAAGCGTTATCCAGGAGTACGCTTATATGGAGAAATTGGTCCTTTACGTCCGGCCTCGCCTGAGGAAATACAGCAGGTGGAGTCGCGTATTCGAGCTTTAAAATGGACCAAAGGTAGCCAGTTAATCTGGTCAAGCTTTCATCATGTCCGGGAGATTAAGATCAGTAGCTATCGCTGGGTCGAATATCCAAATATGAATAAATAAAGCCACCAACTTACAAATAGTAAGTTTATTTCTTATCTGCAGCCCAGAAACTTCTTTAACTATTTTCACCTGATTATTGGATTAAATATTAAATCAGACCCACATGTTCAAACATTGTCCGGTAACTTTCGGCTTTTTTCTCCAGAGAAACCGGATATGCTCGAGAAGATGAAGGCATGCGATATAAATACAGATCACGTCCGACAAAATGGGCCTGACTTGGCTGACCAATACTCGGCTTTAAAGTCCCTTCAGGCATGGACAGCATCATGGTGTCTGTGGCCTTGTCGCCTGTGGTCATAATATGATTGCACTGCGGCATTTGGCTGAGCAGTTGCTCAATATTGGTAGGTACTACTATTTCCAAAAACTTGTCTGAAGCATTGCCCTTTAAACGCCGGATCTGATAGCCACTATCAAAAATCGCAATCCCCGTTTCTGTTAAAAAATCCCGGATTAATTGTTCCTGAAATTTTTTATTAGGTAAGTCCAAAAAGTAATCTTTATTTTCAAAGAAAATCAGTCCAAAAATCCGCCACATATCATTCTGGTAGTTTGGATAATAAAAGTTCATTTTCCAGCGTGTGGCAGGTGGCGGGAAACTACCCAACATCAGCAATTTGGCATTGGGTGGTAAAAATGGCGGTAGCGGATGGGTTTCAATATCAGACATAGAATTAACTAAATTGAGAGATTCCAACTATTTTAGAAGGTCTTCCGAATCTTGCCAGCTACTTCTTGTCCCCAAAGTGTATAAACTTCCTTACTCGGATGAAAACCATCTGCAGCCATTTGTAAATTCATGGCACGATACTTCTCAATATCGTATTCAATCCATTGCATATTCACTTGCTGATTCACAAAATTTTCCAGTTGCTGGTTCATCTGTTTAGCATACTGGCCAAATAGCCAAGCCAAAGGATTTGGTAACGCCGGAAACATATTCATTGGCGGCACACCGGCAGCAATGATCAGTCTCGGACCAAATTTTTTCTGGATTTTGCTATAAAGCTGTTCCTGCTTCTGAATCCAGACCTCGGCAGGCATCAGTTTGGTCACATCATTGACGCCAACCGACGTGACGATTACATCATATTGCTGGACTTCAATCTGGTCCAAAGCATGAATTACTTTTGAGCTGGTATCACCGGTTTTGGCCTGTAATTTCCAGTCAATTTCAAAGTCATTTTTCAGTTCATGCAGAATTGCACCCAGTAATGCATCATCCTGATGTTCTACTCCTACCCCTGCCGCCGCGGAATCCCCTAAAATCAGCAGAGACAGTTTGTTGCCGGTTCCGGTTTGACCTTCACGTGCACCTTCAGGTTCCGGCAGTCTTAGGGTATTTTTCTTGACACGATTACCCTGAATGACAAGTGCAGGAATCAAGGCAATGGTGGCGGCTTTCAGCAACATAGCGGGCTAATTTATATAGGGATATACTTAATTTTACCTGAGTTTATTCTTTTGAACTATTTCCTCAACAGTCATTTTAAATGAATGTTCACCTAAATTTAACTAAGATAGGATTCTTGCAAAATATAGGCTTAGATAGCTTTTTGACATTGAATAAATCACCAAGGATAAATATAAAAAAAATCCCGCTTAAAAACGGGATTTTTTATGGAAATCAAAGATTAAATTTTATAGTCATTCCAGCGATTCATACGCTTAAAGGTTCCTACATCATTAAAACGCACGCCCACTTCCTTCATCACTTTATGCGCCGTTTTGGACGTCAGTTGACGGATATAAAATGGCTCTTTGACCACAAAATGATGAATCGCATGGGTCGAACCAAAATTACAGCAGAATAACTGGAACGGGACCATCCACCATGGATTGAGCACTTGGGTTTGTTTGATCACATCACGTGGATCAATATCGCCATAATAATGCATATTTGAACTGACAAACTGCAAGCTAAAAGAACGGATAAAGTTCGGAATCACCCAGATGACTGCCAGCAGATTTACGATCGGCATGGCGTCGACAATACCTTGCGACCAGAGCATCTCATAACCGAACAGTGGTGCAACCGCATTTAAACCATGAAAGACCACAAACAGATAGCACAATCCATAGTAAATAATGCTGAGAGGTAAAAAGCCGAATAACTGAGAAATCATGGCAATTTTACGTTCTTTTTCAGGCTGTTTTTCCAGAAAGAGATGAATCATTTTAAACATCTGAAATGGACGCAAATACACTGACATTAACTGGTCACTAATCACCAGAATTCGGCGAATGCCCCAAGGCATACCATTACTGATGCCACGTTCTTCCAGGTCATGTTCAGTGCCTGAATATTTATGATGATGCAAATGTAAACGACGACGTGCCCACGGACTAATGGTGTTTGGACGTGCCAACCAGACCAGTGCCAGCATCAAATGATGTGCCCAAGGTGTTTTTTTGAAATACATATAATGAATCAGGTCATGTTCCAATTCATGGGTCAATGATGCAAAAATCGCAATCAAGGGAATGGTAAACCATACTGAGAGATAACCTGTTCCATATGCTACCGCGCATGCAATCATGCCTGCCCAGGCGAAGCCTAAAATACTCGCACCGATAAAGTTCTGATGTTTGAGTATGGGATAACGAGCACGCACCTCTTCCCCGGCCTGGGTAACGATACTTCTGACCTTGGAGATTCGCTGCTGGTCAGTCATATCCGCAGATGTAGACATATGGACAACCTTTAATTTCTGGACGGTTGTACATTAAAGGAAATTCTAAAAAAGAGAAGTTATCTTTCTATTTTTAGAGTGAGTATGTCTAAGTTTTGGACAGTTTGGAAAAGTTCTTAAAATTGGCGAAAATTAGGAAAAGTTAAAGAAGTTCTTGCTCAGGAAATGAAAAATTAAAAGTAATTGATTTAATTGCAAATTCATCCATAAGATAAAAACATAATTTTTGATAATTTAAAAAATTATATTAATAATCAATATATTAGAATTTATAAGATTTCGCTTTTCTGTAAATTCAAGCTATACATTTTTTTAGAAAAAAATCCTGATTCAGAAATTTTTCTCATTTTGTCATAAAAATAAAAAGAGAAGCGCCATAGCTTCTCTTTTTATAGATCTAAGAGCGCTTTTAACCTAACTTGTTCACCAGTTTAAGTGGTAATACTTTCATAGCCAGCCCTAATGGCAACCAAGGCCATTTTGGTACATAGGCTTTCACTGGCGCTTTTTCAATTTCTGCTGCCAATAAACGCGAACCAGTTTTTTCATCTACTTCAAAAGGTAGCTTTTTTGCACCTTCATTGATTTCAGTCCGAATATACCCTGGGAAAATGGTAGTCACTTTTATTGGCGTATCGATCAGTTCAGCTCGGATGCCTTCAGCCAAGTGAGCGACCCCTGCCTTACTTGCGCCATAAGCAGTCAAGTGTTTTGGCATACCACGCATTGCACTCATGGATGAGATCATGACCAGATGACCAGAGTTTTGGACGCGGAAAATCTCCACTGCAGCTTCACATTGTGCCAATGCCGAAATAAAGTTGGTTTCTACTGTGGCTTTATTGATAGCGAAATTACCTTTACCGATGCGGCGACCTTCACCTACACCTGCATTCACGATAATCCGGTCAATGGTGCCGAAGTCTGCTTTAAACGCGCGGAAAACCTCAAAAACCTGATCGTAATCGGTGACATCTAAAGTTTTAGCAATGACTTTGATGCCATATTGGCTTTCCAGTTCCTGCTTTAAGGTTTCCAGACGCTCCAGGCGACGTGCACAAATCGCCAGGTTATAGCCTTTTTTTGCAAATTCACGTGCCATACCGGCGCCGATCCCTGAACTTGCACCGGTAATTAAAATTGTTTTAGCCATGTATTTACCCTATTCCTTTATTTTTGTAGCGTATTAGGTTTTCAATCTCATTTTAAATCCAGGTCAATAAGTCTGGACGCTGTGCTTTAATAAAATGATGTTCATTTAAACTGAGTAGCTGAGGCTCATTACCCACCAGACGTAGTGTCGTGATACTGGTATTGGTAATCGCCCAGTTCAGGGCAAAGGTTTTCTCCGGGCTCAGCCCTAGAATTTTACCCACTGCAACAGAAATCACACCACCTGAGGTATAGACCACTGCATAGCGCGGACGGCTTTTGGACAACTGGTCACACAGATTTTCTAAGCCGCTTTCCACGCGTGCTTTGAAACTTGGCCAAGATTCATCATATTCATGGTGATAATCATCGCCAGTCCAGCGTGCAATTGCACCGCTAAAAATCTTGCTCAGATAATCCCGTGGATTTTCATGTTCCGATACATCCTGTTTCAGCAATTCAGGCTGATTAAAGCGCGGCTCATAACGGGCGAATACCTGGTGATGATTAAATTCATTCCAGGCACTATCGGTCAGAATCTCGCTTTCCGGAAAACATTCGTCCAGTGATAATTGTGCTGTCTGTTGATGGCGTTGCATGGAGCCAGCCACCACATAAGGCGCTTCTTTCAGGATTTCGTCAAAATAGCGCCCCAAAAGCTTTGCCTGTAACTCGCCGTTGGGCGAAAGTTGATCGTAACTTTCTGCGCCAAAAGAGGCCTGGCCATGCCGGATCAAGTAAATGGTAGTCATTTTGGCATTATCTCTTTAAATTTAAGCACATACTTTTGCGCAATCTCATTGGCTTCCAGTTTTTGCTTGCCAATCAGTTTTAAGGCACGAATATGCAAGGCATGAATCACCACCCAGAAATCTTTAAAGGCAGGATTATTAGTCTGTTTATGGTAATAACGATAATAGATCTGCTGGGCAATCACCGCGAGACGGAAAATCCCGAACACCTCATAAAACGCCCAGTTTTCCGGTTGCAGGCCGGTTTTTCCCAAGTAGTAATCCACCACTTCTTTACGGGTGAACATACCTTTTAGATTGGTCGGCTGACGACGTGTCGCTTTAAAGATAGCATTGTCTGTATCGTCCACCCAATAAGCCAAGGCAGAACCTAGGTCCATCAGCGGATCGCCAAGGGTGGCCATTTCCCAGTCCAGTACACCAATCACTTCCGTTGGATTTTCCGGATTTAAGATGACATTATCAAAACGCCAGTCATTATGAATGACACAGGTTTTAGAATCTGAAGGAATATTATCCTTAAGCCAGTTGCGTACATATTTAAACGATGGAACATTCAGCGTTTTGGCCTTTTCATAACGAGCATCCCAGCCTTCTACCTGACGGCGACAATAGCCTTCACCCTTGCCTAATTTTTCCAATTCAGTACCAACATAAGGAACCTGATGCAGTTCGATCAGTTTATCAATCACATTGATACATAAAATCCGGATATCGGATTCAGTAAGCTGCAGCTCAGGTGGCATTTTGGCGCGAGGGATAATTCCTTCCAGACGTTTCATGACATAGAAATCACAGCCAATCACTGATTCATCCTGACAAAGCGCCACCATTTCAGGCACCACCGGATAATGTTCAGACAAGGCTTTTTGTACATGATATTCACGTGCCATATCATGGGCTGATTTGGCTTTGGTACCTTGCGGCGGACGACGTAAAATTAGATCGGCATTGGTATACTGTAAACGGTAGGTCCAGTTTGAAGCTCCGCCTGAATATTGGGTCACTTGCACAGGGCCTTCAACATTCACATTTTGCTGAATTAGCCAATTGGTGATGGCTTGTACATCCAGTTCTTCACCTGCACGAACTGCTCCACCTACATCAATAACCGCCATAATTTTTCCTTAAAATTTTTTAATACGTTGCAATCTTCTATTTAAGCCAGTTTATTTTTTGTGGCGTGTACTGTAGCCACGTTTTGCCAGTTCCAGTTTGGCAATCATGCCCTTATGCACTTCATCCGGGCCATCAGCCAAACGTAAGGCACGTGCCTGGGCAAAGAATCCGGTCAGTGGCGTATCACGAGAGACACCGGCACCGCCGTGGATCTGGATTGCCATATCGACAACTTTTTCCAGCACACTTGGCGCAACGACTTTAATTGCAGAAATTTCAGTCAGTGCCGCCATATTCCCTAAAGTATCCATTTTATAGGCGGCATACAAGGTCAAAAGGCGTGCCTGATCAATTGCAACCCGGGCTTCCGCGACACGTTCCAGATTGCCGCCAAGTTTTAAAATCTCTTTGCCAAATGCTGTCCGGCTCATGCCTCGGTCAATCATCAACTCTAAGGATTTTTCCGCAGCCCCGATACAGCGCATGCAATGATGAATACGGCCTGGTCCTAAACGACCTTGGGCAATTTCAAAGCCCTGACCGGCGCCACCAATAAAATTCGCTACCGGAACGCGGACATTTTCAAAGCTAACTTCACCATGGCCATGTGGTGCATCGTAGTCACCAAATACAGGTAGCATGCGTTCGATTTTAACGCCGGCAGTATCCACAGGAACTAAAACCATCGAATGCTGATGATGACGGTCTTTTGTTTCATCTGGAGTATGCGCCATAAAAATAATGATTTTGGCATTTGGATCGCCTAGACCTGATGACCACCATTTACGGCCATTGAGAACAATCTCATCACCTTCCACCATCGCCGTTGCCTGCATATTGGTCGCATCACTGGATGCGACTGCAGGTTCAGTCATACAAAAGACCGAACGGATTTTTCCTTCTAAAAGTGGCATCAGCCATTGCTGTTTCTGTTCTTCAGAACCATAACGCCACAATACTTCCATATTGCCGCTATCTGGCGCATTACAGTTAAATACCACTGGTGCAATCAGGCTACGACCGGAAAGTTCGGCAATATGCGCATATTCCTGAACTGATAAACCCTGGCCAAGCTCAGGACAAGGGAGAAACATATTCCAAAGGCCAACTGCCTTGGCTTTGGCTTTTAAGCTTTCCAGTTCTGCTGGCCATTGCCATTTGGTCCAGTCACTGCCTTGATTCAACTCGTGAACCTGCTGCCAGAAATCAGCTTCAACTGGTTCAATTTCATCAGCAATAAATTTTTTGGTTCTATTTAAATAATCTTGTGCACGTGCTGAAAGCTCAAACATCTCTTTATCCCTCTAAATATTCTAATTCATACACTTTACAACACCTTAACCCAAAACCTATTATGAATAAAATGATTTTATCCCATACATTATTATGCATAGTATTCATTCTAAAACAGTCATGGACCTGCGAAATTTTCATCGTATCGACATTAACCTTTATCCGCTTTTTATGGCAATTTATGAGCAGAACAGTATTTCTAAAGCTGCACAAATTTTATCAATCAGCCAGTCTGCTGCTAGTCATGCTTTACAACGTTTAAGGCAGCATTTACAGGATGATTTATTTGTACGTACTGGTAGCAAAATGCAACCTACGCCGTTTGCGGAACAGATCTATCCTGAGCTGAAGAATGCACTTTTTGCAATTCAAAATATTTCAATACAACATCAGCAGTTCAGACCAGAAATGATTCAGAGTTTGAAAATTGCCGTTCATGATGAAATTGAACCAATGATCTTTCCCAGACTCGTTCAGCACTTTCAGCAACTCAATCTAGAAATTCAGCTTAGCAGCATGAAACTGGACCGTAAAAATATAGCAGCAGACCTCGCCTCTCAACAGATCGATTTTGTCATAGATCTGGAACAAAACATTGCTGATAAAATTCAGTTTGAACGCCTGGTGCAAGATGAATTTGTAGTATGTACACAATTAACAGAAATGAGTGAACAGATTTATCTTGCCTCACCGCATATTGGCGTGTCATCACGCCGTACCGGCGTTTTAGTTGAGGATATTTATTTAAGCCGTAAACAATATTCACGACAGATTTTTTTACGCTGTCAGCATTACTCAACTGCTCTGCAAATTTTGGAACAACAAAAGACAGCTATGTTGACTATTCCTAAAAATGTATTGGTACATTTACAATTGGCTACCAGTCTAAATATTTTTGAAGTCCCTGTGGAACTGCCGAAAATTAATATGGGGATGTATTGGCATAAGGATTTGCAAGAGAATAAAAGACATCAATTTTTGAGAAGTGAAATTTATAAAATTTTTGCTTAGGCTATTTATAAAGGAATGCAAGTTTACTTAGGCTATTTTTATATAAGTTTAGATGGTTGCATCTTCATCTTTTCAGTAGAAAAATATACTTAGGCTATTTTAGCTGGTACAAAACTAAACACTGAGTGATTAGCTTTTAAGCCGTAGATCTACTGGCTTTGCTCTAAAATGGCTCGACTTTTAGCTGTGATTTTACAGCTGGTTTTGCTGATTTGGATCTTGCCTTTGTTAAATCTCTCCATCACCTGGCAAATTGTGCTGGGCCTCGTACTGCTGTGTTTTTCTTATTATCTGCTGCATAAAATTACAGTTTATTTAAAAGATGTTTTCCGCCCCTTTAAGAAAGGCAAAAAATACTGGTGCCGTGTAAAAGCCGTAAGTGATGGTGATACCCTCACCTGCTACCGTTTTAATATTCGTCGCTCTGAGACCAAATTGCGCTTTGCTTTTGTCGATGCCCCTGAATCATCACAAGCCTATGGCAAGGAATCGCAACGTCTGGTCAAAAGCATGGTGAATAATAAAATGGTTCGGGTCAAGATAACCGACATTGACCGTTATGGTCGCTGTGTGGGTGTCGTCTATCGCTATCGCAAAAATATCAATGAAGAGATTGTCAAACGTGGTGCAGCGTGGGTCTATGAAGAATATATCAAGGACAAAACCCATTTACGCTATATGATGGAACTGCAAAATAAAGCCAAGAAACAGAAAAAAGGCCTTTGGAAACATACTCGTCCTGTACGTCCAAGTGTTTATCGTAAACAGGTAAAATCGTAAATTTGGTTTTATCAAAGATAAATGGCAAATAATAAAAAGTGATCAGTACATTCAGATCACTTTTTTCATTTTTTTAGTTTTACTAATTTAATAAGCCAAATGCACCAGAAAGCGGAATGCGCCAGCAATCAGGGCCAGCGTTAAAAATCCTGCCAGCCATAATCCTACAAACCATAATGCCTGTTTGCCTTTCATGACCACTCCTTAATGATAGCCATCATCGCCGACCCTGACCTTATGCCGGAATACCCAATAGGACATACCCGTATAAATCACAATAATAGGAATCAGGATCAAGGCACCAATCAAGGCAAATAGCTGGCTATTTTCATGCGCTGCTGCCTGCCAGATAGTCACGCTCGGCGGGATAATATATGGCCATAGACTAATCAAGAATCCGGTATAAGCAAGGAAAACCAGAACAAGCATATAGGTAAATGGGCCTAATTCACTACGTCTTTTACAGGCACGTAAGGCCAGCCAGGTAAATAGCAGAACCAGAACTGGAACTGGCATAAAATAGGTAAATTGTGGCTGACTAAACCAGCGTTCAGCAATCTGAGGATGAGTTAACGGCGTATAAATACTGACAGCACCCAATATGATCAGCAAGGCAATAATCAGCTTAGGCATCAGTTTAAACATTCGATCTTGTAAGTCATCTCCGGTTTTATAGATGAGCCAGCCACAGCCTAATGCCGCATAGAGCACCACCACACTGATTCCGGTGAAAATACTGAATGGAGTGAGCCAGTCCAGACCACCCCCAACATAGACACCATTTCGGGTTTCAATGCCCTGAATATAGGCGCCTAAAATCATGCCTTGCAGGAAACTGGTGATCGCAGAACCACCGATAAAGGCTTTATCCCACCAATGCTTACTGCGGTTTGCCTTGAAGCGGAACTCAAAAGCCACGCCGCGGAAAATCAAGGCAATCACCATCAGAATAATTGGCATATACAGTGCCGAGAGTACGGTCGAGTAAGCAAGTGGGAAAGCTGCAAATAACCCTGCACCACCCAGTACCATCCAGGTTTCATTGCCATCCCAGACCGGAGCCACGGTATTCATCATGACATCACGTTCATCCTGATGCGGAAAGAAAGGAAACAAGATGCCGATGCCCAGATCGAAACCATCGAGAATGGTATAAATCAATACACCCAAACCAATAATCACAATCCAGATTAATGATAAATCAATCATTTTTTGTCCTCCTGATCCGGTTGTTCAGGAACTTCTTCGATACGTTCGCGAATACTACTTAATGGTCGACGCGAGGCCTGAACCACATCGCTATCTGATTCATGATCTGGTCGGGTATGAATAAAATCCGGGCCTTTGTGCATCAGGCGCAACATGTAGTAAATTCCGATACCAAATACCACACAGTAGACAACTACAAAAATAATCAGGGTCAGCCCCACCTGTTCAGCGGAAACCGGAGACAATGCATCCTTGGTTCGCATGATGCCGTAGACTACCCAAGGCTGACGGCCGACTTCTGTGGTAAACCATCCCGCCAGCATGGCAATAAATCCGGAAGGTCCCATAATCAAGGCAAATCGATGCAATGCACGGGATTCATAAAAGCGACCACGGGTACGTGCCCACGCTCCCCATAACGCCAGTAACAGCATCAATACGCCGAGTCCGACCATAATCCGGAAGCTCCAGAACACCACCAGCGAATTCGGCCGGTCTTCAGGCGCAAAGTCTTTAAGTCCCGTAACCTTTCCATCCATCGAGTGGGTTAAAATCAGGCTACCCAAGTTGGGAATTCCGATTGCATATTTGGTTTCTTCAGCCTCCATATCCGGAATACCAAAGAGATATAAGGGCATGCCTTCATCATGATTGGTTTCCCAGTGCCCTTCCATTGCCGCCAGTTTTGCTGGCTGATGTTCAAGAGTATTAATACCGTGCATATCACCGACGATGACCTGTAAGGGCGCGAGTACCAGAAGCAGCCACATCGCCATGGAAAATGAAGTCTTGACCAGTGCATCACGACGGCCTTTGATTAGATGCCATGCGGCTGTAGCAGCGACCAGTAAGGCAGAAACTAGAAAGGCAGCCATAGCCATATGGGCTAGACGATAAGGGAAAGATGGGTTAAACACGATAGCAAGCCAATCTTGCGGAACAATCAGGCCATTTTCAATCGCAAAGCCTTGTGGGGTCTGCATCCAGCTATTGGACGATAAAATCCAGAACATGGAAATACAGGTTCCTATCGCAACCATCAAGGTCGAGAAAAAGTGTGCTTTGGGTCCTACTCGCCCCCAGCCAAATAACATGATGCCCAAGAATCCGGCTTCTAAAAAGAAGGCGGTTAAAACTTCATAAGCCAGTAAAGGTCCAGTTACACTGCCTGCTACCCGGGAAAACTCACTCCAGTTGGTTCCAAACTGGTAGCTCATGACCACACCAGAGACGACACCCATCCCGAATGCCACAGCGAAAATTTTCACCCAGAATTTGAATAGATCCTGAAAAATCGGGTTTTGGGTTTTGAGCCAGCGCCACTCCAGAATAGCCAGAAAGCTGGCCAAGCCGATTGAAATTGCCGGAAAAATGATATGAAAAGATACAGTAAAGGCGAACTGTATTCGTGCTAACTCTAATGCAGTTAAACCCAGAGTCATAAGCTTCACCTATGCATTGTTATTTGGCATCTTTGCCCTTCAATTTTTAAGTCATGAATTTTTCTAGTGACATGGCTAGCTTAGGCGTGGCTGTTATAAAAAGTATGTAGTCTTTTGTTGATTATTTTTTAATCAGGTTAAACTATGTAACTCTTGCTGATAAAGAAAATATTACTCTGAATAATTTTTAAAACTCTCCTCTTGAGCTTTGGATAAAACAGGCGTAAATTAGGCCTAAATTTAGTTACCCAGGTTAACTAACCATATGTTTTCCGAATCTCCCCGACTTCGTACGCTGTTATTACGCTGCGCACGACTGATGAGCGATGAGATCAATACGATCTTGTTGTCATCTCAATTAAATTATTCCTTATGGCAGGTGTTATACGTCATCCAGTCAAAGCAACAATGCACGCTGGCAGATATTTCCAGTTATCTCAATGTATCCAAGCCCGGTATTACTAAGCGGATTCAGCAACTGGTTGAACTCGATCTGATTGCCCAACTCGAAACTGAAGACAAACGTCAAAAGCTGTTCAAGTTGAGTGAGCAAGGAATTGAGACCTTTGCGATGTGTTCCAAACAGATCGATGCATTTGAAGATCAGTTGCTTGAGCACATTGAATCAGATGATCTTGAAGGCAGTAAAAATACCTTGATGCAACTCATTCAGCAGTTATATCCCTCATCTCAGGACAGACCTCAATGAGCCAAGAACAAGAAACGCCTTTATGGACGCCCAATTTTATCCTGATCAGTCTGGTGAATTTCCAGCTGGTTCTGGTGTTCTACTTACTGGTGATTGTGATTGTCGGCTACTCGGTGGCTGAGCTAGGGGCTTCGACTGCACAAGCCGGTCTGGTATCAGGTCTGTTTATTGTCGGCACCCTATTCGGACGCTTATTGATCGGAAAATTACTGAATCGTCTGGGCCTAAAAAATACGCTTGTCATTGGCCTGACTGGTTTCCTACTCTTTTCCGGACTGTATATGATTCCGGCCAAGCTGGAAGTTTTACTAGGCATCCGTCTGATACATGGCTTTATGATGGGTATGGCTTCTACTGTACTGGGTACAGTGATTGCACAGACCATTCCTGCCACACGACGTGGTGAAGGAATTGGATATTTCAGCATGAGCAGCACCCTCGGCACAGCGATTGGTCCCTTTGCCGGAATCTGGCTGATGACAAATTTTAATTATCAGGTAATTTTCATCTTTACCAGTATCGTTGCGCTCAGCTGCCTGATTTGTGGCTTGTTCATCCAGCCACCACGCCTTAAGGCAGGTCATTCGTCAGCAGATTCTACTTCGCAAAGCACCAGTAAACTGGCCCAGTATATTGAACCGAATGCCCTACCGATTGCACTGATTGTACTGCTGGTGGCTACTTCTTATTCAGGTATATTGTCGTTTATTCACTTTTATGCCAAAGACATTAATCTGGTCGAAGCCGCATCATTCTTTTTCTTAATGTATGCCTTTGCCATTTTGCTTTCGCGTCCTTTTACTGGCCCTTTAATGGACCGTAAAGGTGAAAATATCATTATCTATCCTGCCATTGTGATTATGGCATTAGGGATTTTGCTTTTAAGCCAAGCACAAAACTCTGTGATGTTACTCTCTAGTGCAGCGTTACTCGGTTTTGGTTTTGGGAATATCCAGTCGGTGTGTCAAACCATTGCGGTGAAAAGTACAACATTGCAGCGTATGGGTCTAGCAACCTCAACCTTCTTTATTGCCCTGGATGCCGGTCTTGGTTTTGGCCCGTATTTCCTGGGTATGCTGCTGGACCAGATTGGTTATCGCCAGCTTTATCTGTTCTCGGCGCTGCTCACCCTAAGCTGTCTGGCCTGGTATTACCTTCTGCATGGCCGTAAAGCAGGAAAAGTACAGCCTTCTCATTAAAAGCTTTTAAAAGCGCCGACTAAACCGGCGCCGGTATTCCAACGGCGTCAGACCGGTTTTTTTATGAAATAAACGGCGGAATGAACTTGGATCCTGATAGCCGACATTTTGCATGATCACATCCAGAGCTTGATCGGTTTCTTCCAGTCGTTTACGTGCGGCTTCAATCCGGATCGCTTGTAGATATTGATTGGGCGGTATGTCTAAGGCTTGTTTAAAGCGTCGAATCAGGGTTCGGCCAGTCACATTAAACTGCTCTGCCAGCTGGTTCAAACTAAAATCTTCATGAAAATGCTGCTCTAGCCAGTTCTGGATTTTTTGTACCAGTTCATCATGGTGCGGCTGGCCAATATTCAGCAATGAATAAGACAACTGGCTATCACGGCGGTAATCAATTACGAAAGATTTAGCCGATTGCATGGCCACCTCAAAGCCATACAAGCGCTCAATCAGATGCAAACCTAGGTCAAACCAGGCCAGGCCTCCACCTGCACAATAGATATTCTGATCCCGGCTAATCATCAGATCGGCATTCAGTTTCACCTTAGGATAGCGTGAACGAAACACTTCCTGAAAACCCCAATGTGTTGTTGCAATCCGGTCATCTAAAATGCCTGCTTCTGCCAGAAAAAAATTCCCCGTACAGTTTCCTGCAATTAAAGTCGCCTCTGCATGTGCAGATTTTAAAAAATGAATCAGTTCTGGATTCTGTTGCAATACATCCTGAATCGGTGCAGCGATGGTCGGTACCACCAGAATATCTGCAGTTTGAATCTCTTGATAAGAAAAATGTGCCTGCAACTGCAGCCCATTGATGCACCGAATCGGATGTCCCTCCGGACTGGCGATACTCACCTTAAACAGGCGCTGTACGTCCTGCTGCTGGATCCGGTTCCAGCTTACGCCAGCCATGGTAAATAAATCGACCACACCCGTAATGGCCGAAGCCAGAGCCCCATGAAAGCCTAAAATCACCACCTGTTGCATACTTTACTAATTGTCACTTTTCACCCGATTCATGTCATTATTGACAATCCTCCTCAATAAAAGCAACTGCTAGTCTTGATGCTATCTCAAGGATTGCACATTCAGGATAGTACCGTGACCCAACTGATTAATGATAAAGATCTGCATTTCCAGCTTTATGACGTATTCAAACTTGAAGCGCTGACTAAACTGCAACGCTATCAGGATCATGACAAAAATACTTTCGACAGTATTCTGGAAACAGCAAAAGGTATCGCGACTGATTATTTTGCGCCGCATAATGCCAAAGCTGATCAGCATGAACCGAACTTTGACGGCAAACAGATCAAAACCATTGATGAAGTGAAGACAGCCTGGCAACAGTTTGCCGATACCGGCCTGCTTTGTGCCCAGCATGATTATGCAGATGGCGGCATGCAACTGCCCACTTTGGTGAATATGGCCTGCAATGCTTATTTCATGTCGGCCAATCCGTCCACCGTGGCTTATTCTTTTCTAACAGCCGCTGCGGCGAACCTGATACAAGCTTTTGCCTCCCCAGAACAAAAGCAAATATTCCTACCGCATATGTTGAGTGGCCGCTTTGCTGGCACCATGGCCATGACCGAACCGAATGTAGGTTCCTCTTTGGGCGATCTGACCACTAAAGCGATTCCTCAGACAGATGGAATTTATAAAATTAAAGGCCAGAAAATGTTTATTTCGGGTGGCGATCAGGACATTAGCGAAAATATTGTGCATCTGGTCTTGGCGCGGATTCAGGATGCGCCGCAAGGCGTGAAAGGAATTTCCCTGTTTATCGTACCAAAATTCAGAACTCATGAGGATGGTTCCCTCGGTGAAGCTAATGATGTGCAGCTGGCTGGCTTACTGCACAAAATGGGCTATCGAGGTACCACATCTACAATTTTAAGCTTTGGAGAAAATGACAATTGCTTAGGCTATTTAATTGGAGAACCAGGACATGGCTTAAAATACATGTTCAAGATGATGAATGAAGCACGTGTGGGTGTCGGTCTAGGCGCAGCCATGATTGGTTATCGTGGCTATCTGGAATCTCTGGATTATGCTAAAAACCGTCCGCAAGGCCGGCCAGTTCATGAAAAAACACCTGACTCGAAACCAGTGAATATCATTGAACATACCGATGTCAAACGCATGCTACTGGCGCAAAAGTCATATGTAGAAGGTTCGCTGGCACTTTGCTTATTTGCAGCCCGATTAATTGATGAACTTCAGGCAGCTCAAGATGAAGATAGTGCAATTCTGCTTGATCTCATCACCCCGGTGGTCAAATCTTTCCCTTCTGCCTATGGTCCGAAAGCCAATGATCTGGCTATTCAGGTCCTGGGCGGCGCGGGTTATACTCGTGAATATCCGGTGGAGCAATGTTACCGTGATAACCGGCTCAATCCGATTCATGAAGGAACTTACGGCATTCAATCTCTGGATCTGCTGGGACGTAAACTCTGGCAGCATAATGGCAAAGGGCTAAATCTGCTCATGCAGCGCATCCAGAAGACCTTGTCAGAGACTCATGAACCTAAGATAGTGGAACTCGCAGAGATCTACAAACAGCATCTGGCGACTGTACAAAAAACTACTCAGGTTTTAGGCCAGGCCTTACATCAAGGAAAAGTCAGTGACGCTTTGGCCAATTCAGGCCTGTATCTGGATATGATGGGCAAAACTATTCTATCTTGGCTCTGGCTAGAAATGGCGAATCAGGCTCAACTCAAGTTTGGCACATCTTCGCAGGCAGAAGATCAGACTTTTCTGGCAGGGAAAATTCAAGCAGCTCAATATTTTATTCGCTGGGAACTCCCTGAAATTGAGCATCAGGCCAAATTATTGATGAATATGGATGATACTTGCCTGAATATGCAAAGCGACTGGTTCTAGACAGAATTTATCAAAAAATGCGCCTTTATCGGCGCATTTTTATTTTGTAATTCATTAAGCTGTAGAGTTATTTACACCAAATTTTTTAAATAGCTTGGCACGCTTGGAAGGCAAGATATTAGCCTTACTTAAATCGCCCTGATAGTGCTGATATACCCGCTGATCCATGATTTTGTACCATAAAGGTGGAATCAAGGCTGGAATCAGCATGGTTGCATAACCGCTGGGTAATTCTGGCGCTTCATCAAAATGCCGCAACGCCTGAAATGGACGGCTTGGAAAAGCATGATGATCAGAATGGCGTTGTAACTGATACAAAAACAGATTAGTTACGATATTGTTGTTATTCCAGCTATGTTCCGGCAAGGTTCGCTCATAACTGCCATCCGCTTTCTGTCCACGTTTCAGTCCGTAGTGCTCGATATAATTCACAATCTCAAACAGGCTAACGCCATAAAATGCCTGTGTCAGTGTATAAGGAATAATTTTCTTGCCATACGCCTTTAGCATCAAGGCATGATAGCCGGCACTCATGGCCCAACCATGAAACAGCTCATTTTCCTGATTAAAGAATTTCAGTCCCTTACGCTCGAGCCGTCTTTTTTCAATCTGGATTGCAGATTTTAATCCGCCTATTACGGTACGTGGCCAGAAACGGTAAAAAGATTCACCCATTTTTGAAGATGCCGGATCTTCTGGTGTCGCCACCCGTTTATGGTGTCCATAAGGATGTTCGATCCGGAAATGGTTATAGCCCAAAGGCATCAGGCTGGCATGAGACCAGTAATGGTCTTTTTTCTGTGGACGATGACTGAGTTCATGTGCGGTATTCACCCCCACACCATTAATCGCACCCATAGAAACTCCAAGCAGTACCTGATCCAGCAAAGACACATTTGGCCGGCTTACGACATAACCGGCAAAGGCATTGGCTGCCATTTGCAAGGGAATAAATGCTTTTACAATGCGGTCATAATAAGGATCGTTAACCAGTGCCTTGATCTGCTCATCATTTGGGTTATTGGCATCATCGCCAATCAGGGCATCCAGAGTCGGAATGATTACGTGCAGTAATAATAGTCCGCCCATGGCAAAGACTTTTTTAGTCGCTTTGGGACCAAAATGATAACCGGCCAGAATTCCCATTCCGATCACAGGCAGACCTGGGCTGAGCAACCAGCCAAAACGTTTTTTATCCAGCTTGACACCTTTTAGTGCCGACGCTTCCTGCGTAAACTGCGCTTTCTGGATTTGTGCAGGGGCATTCATTGCGACCTTCCTTTTTTATGTTACTCTGCACTTATAGTTGATTATTTCAGCAGTAGCGAACAGTATTCAACGTCCAGAAAAGCTATGTCAGCGTCTTTGGCACATGCTGCCAAATTCTGGCCTAAAATCACAAAGTTAAAAAATTTATAGTCAATTCAATGAAATAAAACAGAAGAATAGAGTTAGGCATGGATGCTTTAAGTAAAATTTTTGATGATATTCATCTGGAAAAATCGGAATATCTTTATCTGAATGTATTTCATCCAGGCGGCTTTGATTATCAGCATGAGCCTTTTATGCTGGCCTATATCCTGTTACAGGGACAGGCCCAATTAAAGTTCATAAATGGTGATCGACTGGAGCTGCAACAAGGTGATCTGGTGCTATTACCCGCAGGTTCCTCCCATCATGTTTCCTGCCCAGACAATGCCGATTTTTCTGAGCACCATGCGATTAATCCTTATTTTCAGAGCAATGCACAGCAATGTGTTGATCTCAATCGGGAAAATTCGGCGGAGCATAGTTTCATACTGGCTATTCGTTCTAGCTTGGATATCCAGATGGCCAAACCTCTTTTGAGTGCATTACCTAAATACCTGCATATTCAACATATTCTGGGTGATACGGCGCCAGAATGGTTACAGGTTGGCTTGCAGTTTCTGGCACTGGAAACCCAGCAGCTTCGTCCCGGACGTGACAAGATTCTGGATCATCTGGTCAGTATTTTACTGATTGAATGCGTACGTGATTATATTTTAAACCTGGAAAATGCCTCGAGCTGGCTGAATGCTTTTTCGCATCCGGAACTATCCAATGCACTGGCGGCGATTCATGGCAAACCTGAACAGTCTTGGACTGTAGAAAGTCTGGCCGAACAATGTCATATGTCACGTTCTAAATTCGCCCAGTTGTTTACCCAGATTGTCGGTGAACCGCCCCTTGCCTATCTGCAACAGCACCGCCTGCGCCTCGCCGCGCAATATTTGAGAAATAGTGGATTTGGTATCCAGCAGATCGCTTATCTGGTGGGTTATTCATCCGAGACGGCGTTTAGTCAAAGTTTTAAAAAACAGTTTGAACAGACGCCGACCCAATACCGGCTGAATTGTCAGAAGAACCAGTCTTTATTATCAGACTAAAATTACTGCACTAAAGCCAGTACCGCTTTGACCGGGTCTTCACTATTACCAGAAAGCAGCTGCTTGTGCATGGTGATATGCTGCATAACCTGAATCTGCGCTGCTTCAATATCCATCAGTTTTTCAATTTCAGCTGCCAGATTTTCAGGTGTGGCATCCGACTGGATCAGTTCTTGAATCACTTTTTTGCCGGCAATTATATTTGGTAATGAAAAATAAGGGATTTTTACCAGTAATTTGGCAATTTGATAAGTCAGCCAGTGTAGTTTATAAAAAGTCACCATCGGACGGTGCAGCAACATCGCTTCAAGCGTTGCAGTTCCAGACGCCAATGCAATGATATTGGACGCATTCATCACCTGACGGCCAATTTTGGATTCAGCGCTGATATTTTCCATCAAACGAATCTGGGCTTTTAAGCTTTCAGGATAAGTGGCTAATAAACTTTCGATTTGCTGCTTGCGTGCATCATTAATCGCAGGAATCAGAAAGGTATAATCCGGATATTTGTGATGCAGAATATTAGCTGCATCCAGAACCAAAGGTCCTAAACGTTCAATTTCACCACGACGGCTGCCCGGCAATAAGGCAATATATTTCTGATGTGGATCGAGGCCTAATTCTGTTTGAGCATCCAGAATTGGATTTTCAAGCGGTAATTGGCTAGCGAGCGGATGTCCGACAAAAGCTGCTGGCACATCCCATTGCTTGAAAAAGGCTTTTTCAAATGGAAATAGGCACAGCACCAGATCAATACTGGCTTTAATGCCATGTACACGACCTTGACGCCATGCCCAGACCGAAGGACTGACGTATTGCACGGTTTTAATCGGTAACTGTTTTTGTTTAATGGTTTTCGACAAACGCAGGTTAAAATCAGGCGCATCAATCCCGATAAAAATATCGACCGGATCTTTACTCCATGTTTCCACCAGACCATCCCGCACAGCAAAAAGTTTTTTAATATCTTTTAAAATTTCAACAATGCCCATCACCGACAGAATGTCCATCGGATAATAGCTTTTAAAGCCTTCCGCGATCATTTGTGGACCACCGATACCTTCAAATTCAGCATCAATGCCTTGCTCACGAAAACGGCGAATCAATTTTGCGCCAAGCGTATCTCCAGAGACTTCACCGACCACGATTCCAATTTTAAGCTTTCGATTTAGCAAGTGGGTTTCCTCTCAGATCCGCATGGAAATTTATTGAATCGGGATTCTAACATAATCCTGTAACTATTCCGGAAGAAGCTTAAGCATCTTCTCATTTTAAGAAACTCACCATTTAGAATAACTTAGTCAATAAGGGAGCTTGCATAACAAGAATTAAATCGACATTTACAGGTACATTCAATTAGACAGAAATGGGGCAAATCGGACAGTTAAAATCAATCATTATATTCGCACTTTATACATAACCCAGTGAATTAACATGAAAGATCACCTAATATTCTTCACCTAGCTTTATCTTTTTTATGCATAAGTAAATCAATAATCAAGACAACGACTTATATCCAAAAGTCATAAGATATGCTCGTTTTTTGATTTTGGCATATATGCATGTTTGGTCCGATTGAATTTATTTTAGCAGGCGTTCTGGTAGGTTTTTGTGTAGGTGTCACCGGTGTCGGTGGCGGTTCATTAATGACGCCAATTCTTATCAGTTTATTCCGGATTGAACCGCATATCGCGATTGGTACTGACCTGCTCTATGCCGCGATTTCTAAATTCTGTGGCTCGTTTGTGCATGCCAAGAAAATGAATATTGTCTGGCCGATTGTGATCTGGCTGGCCGTTGGCAGTATTCCCGCATCTTTTGCAACACATTGGGTTCTTGATAACTATCTGAGCCAATCAACGCATTACAAGGCCGTCCTGACCATGGTATTGGGCTTTATGCTAACCATTACCGGCTTATCCATTCTGTTTCGTAGCCAGATCGAAAATCTTTTTAATAAATACAGAAAACAAGAACTACCGGATATGACCCAAGATCTGGAAAAAGTAAAGCTGCAAGCCAAGGAAAAGCGCGTAGCCATTATCATCATGGGCATTATCTTGGGCATATTTGTCACGCTCTCTTCAGTGGGTGCCGGCGCATTTGGCATCATGGCACTTGTAGTGATGTTCCCGAATCTGCCGATGATTCGTATCATTGGCTCAGATGTTGTGCATGCAGTGTTACTGACCCTGGTTGCAGGGCTGGGTCATATGTCTTCAGGCAATGTCGATTTCATGCTGCTCATGTGGTTATTGGTGGGGTCTATTCCGGCGATTATTGTCGGCACTTTACTCAGCTCACGTATGCCGGAAAAACTGATCCGCAAAATTTTAGGTATTACCCTATTTGCGCTGGGCGTGAATTTCATGATTAATCCTGTGAAATCAAAACCGGCTCAACCTGCTGAAACAGCAATGATAATTGTGAATCAAAATTCCCCGTCCGTTTAAGTTAACTATCCGATTCATCACTTTTTTTTCAAAGAAGTATTCATCTTTTTTATAACAAAGTGACGCATCATTCATGTTATATTCGGGCTATTAAACAACCTTTTGTATGATCGAACCAGTGACGGCAATGAATACACAACAGTCAAATCCTATTTCAGCATCAGATATTGATGACGTGAATATCCACAGCATGATTCCTCTTGTAACCCCTGCTGAGCTTAAAGCAGAGTTACCGTTGACTGAAACTGCTTATCAAACCGTACTGCATGGTCGTGAAACGATTCGTAAAATTCTGGATGGTGAAGACAAACGCCTGTTCGTTGTAATTGGCCCTTGTTCTATCCATGATCCGGCGGCGGCGCATGAATATGCTGAACGCTTAAAAGTACTGAGCGAAAAAGTTAAAGACAGCTTATACATCGTGATGCGGGTTTATTTTGAAAAACCACGGACTACCGTAGGCTGGAAAGGCCTGATCAATGACCCAGACATGAATGATTCATTCAATATTGAAAAAGGTCTGCGTATCGGTCGCAAGCTATTACTTGAACTGAATGAAATGGGCTTGCCATGTGCCACTGAAGCACTTGATCCAAACTCGCCACAGTATTACCAAGACCTGATTTCATGGTCAGCAATTGGTGCACGTACCACAGAAAGCCAGACCCATCGTGAAATGTCTTCTGGTCTTTCTTCACCAGTCGGCTTTAAAAATGGTACTGATGGCGGTTTAACGGTCGCGACCAATGCGATGCAATCTGTGAAACATGGTCACAGCTTCCTCGGTCTGAATGATCAAGGCCAGGTGGCTGTGATTCGCACTTCAGGCAATCCTTATGCTCACGTGGTACTGCGTGGCGGTAATGGCAAGCCGAACTACGATGCAGGCTCGGTTGCCGATGCAGAAGCTGCTCTAGCCAAGGCCAAAGTCAGCACCAAGATCATGATTGATGCCAGCCACGCCAACTCTAACAAAGACCCGTACCTGCAACCACTTGTACTTAAAAACATTTCCGAACAAATTCTTGATGGAAACAAGTCAATTGTTGGTATTATGGTAGAAAGTCATCTTAAGGGTGGTCGTCAGGACATTCCGGCGAACCTGAATGATATGGAATACGGTCAATCCGTTACGGATGGCTGTATCGACTGGGAAACGACTGAAAAAGTTTTACTCGACATGCATGAGGCATTGAAAGACATTTTACCTAATCGTTAAATGATCTGACCAACGCCATCGCCAAGATGGCGTTTGCATTTCTAGAACAAGGAAAATTTATCTGATGAATGATATTGAAACGGCATTAAGCCAGATTGAGAATTTTCAGTTCATACACGAACATCTGTTTAGCTCCGGTCAACCGACCACTACCCAATTACAGCTGATGAAAGAATACGGTGTATCTACTGTCATCAATGTGGCGCTAACCGATAGCGAACAGTATCTGCCGCATGAAGATAAAATTTGCCTTGAGCTGGGACTGAACTATATTCAGGTTCCGATTTCCTGGGAAACACCTTCAGACAATCAATGCCTGCTGGTACTGGACCTGATCGATCATCTGGTAAAAGAGCAAATGGTCTGGGTACATTGTTCGCAAAACTACCATGTCAGCTGTCTGATGTATTTATATCGTCAATACTATATGGATATGGATCTGCCTACAGCACAAGAACACTTGCATCAGATCTGGGAACCGAATGAAACCTGGACCGGTTTAATGCATGCGGTTGCTCTACAGCTACAAGGCCGTAAAGCAACTCAGGAACTGGAACTTTCCTTGATTAATCCGAATTATTTTGCCTGATTTTATTTGCTGTGGCTCAATAGCACGGTTGCCATGGACATAATTCCTTCCTGACGACCGGTAAAACCTAACTGTTCAGTGGTGGTGGCTTTGATACTGATTTGAGTCACATCAACATCCAAGACATCTGCAATACTTTGACGCATCGCCAGATTGTGTTTAGCCAGTTTTGGACGTTCACAGGCCACGGTAATATCGGCATTATTCAGGTGATAACCACGATCCAGAATTAGCTGATAAACATGCTTGAGTAGTACCCGGCTATCCGCACCTTTAAACTCAGGATCTGTATCGGGGAAATGCTGGCCAATATCTCCCAGCGCCAAAGCACCCAACAAAGCATCACAGAGTGCATGCAGCACTACATCACCATCCGAATGTGCTTTCAGACCGTGAGTATGCGGAATTTGAATGCCTGCCAGAGTGACAAAATCACCTTCTTCAAATGCATGCACATCCAGCCCCTGGCCAATACGAATTTGTGCGATCACCTTATACATCCTTTAGAAATAGCCCATTGAAATCTTGTACACTTGCTTTCTATTTCGCTATAGTTAGACCAAGCGTAACACAGTGAAAGTATAAGCGATCATGCTACTGAAAACTGATATAAATATGTTGAAAATAATTAGCCTGATGCTCGGTCTGGGGATGATTTCTACAGGTAGCTCGGCGATCACAATGAACTGTAACGACGACAGCCAAAAAACGGCTGCCATGAATAAAGTCTGCTCAGCATCGCTGGCTGAATCTCGTGAAAAACTCACGGACCAATACTTTACTGCTTTTCTGATTACTGATGCACCTGTGCGCTTATTGCAAGATAGCCAACAATTATGGGCGAGCCGTTTACAACAATGTAAAACCCTGGACTGTTTTAAACAGCAGTTTGAATGGCGTTTAGATGATTTAAATGTCTATATTTCACTGAATCAAAGTCTGACCCAGCATTATATTAAGTTTGAACAGGGACAAATCGCCAAGCAGCCTGTACATCTCAAGATTCATCAACTGACCAAAGACCGGATCAAGATTGAAGGCCTGGCATATCGTAATCCAAATAACCGGACCGAGAAGCAGACCGTTCCTTTTTTAGCCTATACCACGCCTGAGACAAAAAACCAGATCACCGATAATGAAAATGACTGCCGCTATGAGTTTAACTATAGTAAAGCCATTTTAGCGGTCAGTAGCCAGCAGAAAGGCTGTGAGCGTTTTACTGGGATTTATCGCCTATACGATTGATTTAATTTAAAAATATTAAAATTTATTGTTATATAAAATGAGATTTTTGGTGTAAAAAGCAGCCCGCAAGCGGGCTATCAATTTAAGCAGGATAGTATTGCGCAATTTCCTGACTGATCATTGCAGCCGTTGCAGCTGATAAAGTCCAGCCCAGATGACCATGCCCGGTATTGTAAAAAACTCGCTCATGTTTGCCACGGCGTATCACAGGCATCATATTTGGCATCATTGGACGTAAGCCAGCCCAAGGTACGACATGCTCAGTACACAGATCAAAATTACGATTGGTCCAGTCAATTAAAGGTTGAATCCGGTCTGCACGAATATCCCGGTTATAGCCATTAAACTCGGCTGTTCCTGCAACACGCAAACGATCCTTGCCTAGACGTGACAAGACAATTTTGGCGCTTTCATCCAGTAAACTGACCCAAGGTGCATTTTTCTGGCTCTGCTCATCATTCAGTTGCACGGTAATCGAGTAGCCTTTGACTGGATAAACATTGACCCGTTCACCAAGAATCTCAGCCAGTTGATAGCTACCAACCCCTGCACAGACCACAACGGCATCTGCATTAATTTCCAGAATGTCATCTGGAGAGGAATGGACATTTTCAGTACTAGGTTTGCATTTAACCCGAATATTTTGAGCCTGATGATCAACAGCGAAAACATCTTGACCAAATTCGAATTTCACACCTTTTTGCATACAGGCTTTGGCCAGACCGGTACTAAATTTATGAATATCGCCGGTGGCATCGCTCTGACAGTAGAATCCAGCATAATAATCGCCAGTTAATGCAGGTTCGATCTGCTTGATTTCTGCATTGGAAATTGCATTGCGCTCCAGACCACCGCTACACAACAGATCATTCACTTTGATCGCAATATCATAATCCGTCTTGTTATGATAAAAATGTAAAATTCCGCGTTTTTCTAGATCAAAATCAATATTTTCTGTTTCGGCAATTTCAAATAAACGTGCTCTTGCCAGTAAAGCCAGCCGTACAGTCTCTCGGGTATTGGCTTCATAATGTTTGATATTGCCCAGAAATTCCATGAGCCAGCTGTATTTATGCACACTGAAAGAAGGATTGAGCAAAAGTGGTGCGGTTTTTTGTGACATCCATTTGATGCCTTTGAGTACCGTGGCTTTCTGGTTCCAGACTTCGGCATTACAGGCAGACAGCTGGCCGCCATTGGCAAAGGATGTTTCCATTGCCGGATATAGATGCCGATCCACCACGGTCACCTGATAGCCTGATAATGCAAGCTCATAAGCTGTGGTTACTCCGGTAATCCCGGCCCCAATCACCACGACATGATGCATAGACACCTCCTTGATTATATTGATGTCTTTTCCCATCTGTCATGTGTACCTGAGAGCTTCGGTAGATGCATTGCACATCAATGCGGCCACCTTCCCCTTCGGTGAGTGATTCAACACTTCTCTCCAGAGTCTTTATCCATTATCACAGTCCTTTTGCCTGAGAGTTTCCTGGGACCTTGCTCCTTCGGCGAATGCAGAAGCATTTCTCTCCTGCAATAATGTTTTATTATCATGAGCAATTTATATACCATTTTTAGGAAAAACACAGTTTTTATTTATGTTAATTCACGTGAATTTATCCATGATTTTTTTCTTAATTAACAGCATACATGTGTAATGAAGGATATTGCCTCGATATTAAATTTTTAGATTTTGCTGCCGTAAGTAAAACCAGTAAGTTCTACCCTTTATAAAATTCTAAGACTTATTTAGTTTTGGCGCTTAAATAGAGTTTCATTATGGCTTAGGCTATTTTAATAATTCAAAGTATATATCATCCAAAGCAAAATTTAGACTTTTATCATGCATTTTAGAGTTTTAAATAATCCAAGAAAGTATCATCAATAAACTGCCTGCTGCGACCACTGTTTGTACACTAATAATACTGGCCATTAACTCGCTATCGCCGCCATATACCCGGGTTAAAACATACGAAGCTGAGGCGGTAGGAAGTGCAAAGAACAAGACTAATACCTGAGTAGTTAATGCATCAATCTGGAAAATTTTACACACTAAAAATGCAATCAGCGGCATTCCGAACAGGCGACCAAAGGTCATCAGGCTGAGTGGCAACATATCACGCTGAAAGCCCTGAAACTGTAAGGCAGCGCCCACACACATCAAACCGAGTGGCAAACTGCACAGTGCAATCTGTTTAAGGAACTGCTCTGCTCCAGTCCAGAGTGACAAACCGGAAAGATTAAATAAACCACCGACAATACAGCCCAGAATTAATGGGTTTTTAGCCAAGCCGAGAATAATTTTGGTGAGCTGCATTTCGTGATTACGGGTAAATGCCAGTACCGATAAGACATTCACCAAAGGAATACACAGCACCATGATCACCGCGAAAATAGTCATACCCTGCTGCTGAAATAAGGCACTGACAGCAGCAAGGCCAATATAGGTGTTAAAGCGTAGTAAACCTTGGACATACACGCCGAAACGCGCATAAGATATCTGGTAAATATGACGCAAAATATACAATGCAATACTGACCACAGCCATAATGCTAAATACAACCAGCACCACATCTTCAATGACTGCCATTTGAATCTTGGCAGTGGCCAGATTTAAAAATAGCATCACTGGAAACAGTGCATAATAATTTAACTTTTCTGCGCCTCGCCAGAAATCATCACTCAACCATTGCCTGCGCTTAAGTAAATAGCCAAAGCTGATCAGTCCGATGAGAGGAAATAAAGAAGTTAAAATAATATGCAGCATATGACATCCTGGTCTGTTTTCTGCCTAATCTTAAGTCACTTAGACTGAACAGAAAACTTAGCATGTTCAGGAGCTTTCCCACTACTCAATTTAAGCAGTAAAAAGCTTGAATTTTCATCAACTAATCATATTGATTTGCTGATTTTTTCTAAAATCAGCAAATGTAACGGAATCAACGGTTCTCCGACATTTTGACCCAGTGGATATGCTTCAATCTTTTCAGTCAGCTGATAGCCACGGCGCTGATAATATGCCAGCAGTTCAATACGGACATTTAATACTGACATCTGAATCACTTTCTTTTTAAATATTTCGAAAATATGGGATTCGGCAAAGTCCAATAATTGCTTGCCATAACCCGAGTTTTGCTCAGCAGGTGCAACAGCAAAGCTTCCAATCTCTGCTACTTGCTGTCCTAAGCTCACGCCAATACAACCAAGAAGCTTATTATCAATTTCCAACACAAAGAGCTGAAAATTTTCTAAATTGAGCAAGTCATATAACTGTTTTTCTTGAATACGATCACCCTGGATCATTCCTGCTTCAGTCGTCCATCCACCAGGAGTACGATAAGCTGTATTAATCAGTATAGTAAGTTGCTGAACATCAGCCTTGCTCGCCAATCGTATATTTTTATAGTGATTCATTTTATAAATAAAAAAAGTCAGACCGGAGTCTGACTTTAAAACAATTTCACTTTAAAGTTAAAGCAAATTATTTAGGTTCAATCGGTGCAAATGGCGCAACAACATCGGCATTTTGCGCACGGTGACGCATGAAGTGATCCATCAGCACAATCGCCAGCATCGCTTCAGCAATCGGGGTTGCACGCACACCTACGCAAGGATCATGACGACCTTTGGTCAACACATCAGTATCTTCACGATCAATATTGATGGTTTTACCTGGCGTGGTGATAGATGCAGTCGGTTTCAACGCAATCGCAACACGAATGTCCTGACCGCTAGAAATACCACCTAGAATACCGCCAGCATGATTGGCCAGGAAGCCATCAGTTGTCAATTCATCACGGCTTTCATGACCAAACTGTTCAGCGACGCCAAAGCCATCACCGATTTCTACACCTTTAACGGCATTAATCGACATCATGGCATGCGCGATGTCAGCATCTAGACGATCAAAGACTGGCTCGCCCCAACCGACTGGCACTTTAGATGCAATGATCTCCAGTTTAGCGCCACAACTGGTACCTTGCTCACGCAAAGACGTCACTAGCGCTTCAAAACGCGGTACTGTATCCACATCGCCACAGAAAAACGGATTGTTTGGAACTTCGTTCCAGTCCAGTTTCTCTGCTTTTTCAGTACCAATCTGGGTTACATGACCACGAATCTCAATGCCAAATTTCTCGAAAAGGAATTTCTTGGCAATTGCACCCGCAGCAACACGCATTGCCGTTTCACGCGCACTTGAACGGCCTCCACCACGGTAATCACGGAAACCATACTTTTGGGTATAGGTATAGTCAGCATGACCCGGTCGGAATGTCTGCGCAATATTGCCGTAGTCTTTCGATTTTTGATCCGTATTACGAATTAACAAACCAATTGAAGTACCGGTGGTTTTACCCTCAAACACACCGGAAATAATTTCTACTTCATCGGGTTCTTTACGTTGGGTTGCAAATTTCGATGTACCCGGCTTACGGCGGTCCAGATCCTTTTGCAAATCAGCTTCAGTCAGCTCAATGCCGGGTGGAACCCCATCGATGATCGCCATCAGGCCAACACCGTGAGATTCACCACAAGTCGTTACACGGAACAGTTGCCCTATACTATTACCTGCCATGTCAAACGACTCCTTATGCTTGAATAGACTGTATGAATAAATCACGGTAGGTACGACATTGCTCTGCAGTCAATGCAAAGATACCCGTACCACCTTTCTGGAATTGTAACCAGTAGAAATCAACCGAATTGAAGTTTTGGCGCATTGCCCATTCTGAGTTACCCACTTCGATCACGATCAGGCCATTCTCAGTCAGATAATCTGCAGCTTGAGCCAGCATTTTACGTACCAGATCCAGACCATCCTGACCTGCAGCAAGCGCAAGCTCAGGCTCATGATGGAATTCCTCAGGCAAATCCGCCATATCTTCCGCATCGACATACGGCGGATTAGATACGATTAAATCGTATTGATTTTCAGCCGGAATTTTTTCGAACAAATCCGATTCAAGCAATGCGATCTGATATTGCTTGTCATGATGCTCAGTATTGATTTGCGCAACTTCCAAGGCTTCTTTGGAAATATCAGTCGCATCCACTTCCGCTTCAGGGAAAGCATAAGCCAAGGCAATCGCGATACAGCCTGAACCGGTACACATATCTAGAATACGTTGAGGCGTCTTTGGATTCGGGTTTTCCGGCAAGTTGTTGACTGCCTCACCCATTTGACCATGTTCGCCTAGGAAATACGGGGCAAAACGGTTCTGAATCAGTTCAGCAATCGGTGAACGAGGGATTAGCACGCGCTCATCAACGTAATAAGGTTTACCGTCGAAGTAAGCCAGGTTCAATAAATATGAAGTTGGTACTTTTTCATTAATACGGCGTTCCAGCAGACTTAAAAATTCGGCTTTTTCACTTGGTAATAATTTGGCATCTAAAATTTCAGCGTCCGCTTTCCATTCTAGCGACAGGGTTTGCAGCACTAGCGCTGAACTTTCAGCAAAATAATCTTCTGTGCCTTGGCCCAAATGTGCATCGTATTGACGTAATGCTGTCACACCAAAACGAATAAAATCACGAATGGTGGTTAAATTTTCAGCGGCTTCCTGCATATGTTCAGGGCTAATAGTCGGTCGATCCACTTAAGGCGTCTCCAAGGTCATTTTTTTAAACGCCTTATGATACCTTGTTTTGCCTGCTTTTATAATGCTAAAGCATGAAAAACACGAATTCTCTACGCCCACAAAAATTATAAAATTCCTGTTTTTGTAAGCGATTATGCAGATAAATGTTTACTTTATTCAGGGATGTTTCTGTTAAATGCCGATACTAATACTATGATGATTTATCGAAAACCGGACGCATAAGAACGAGATTGATAAAGATTAGCCTGATCCATGATCAAAGCCAGCATACATTGACCCTGTTGCTGCTTGGCATATTTTCCTGACATTCTAAAGTTACATTGCTGGGACAGTTTACGCTCCCACAATACATGCTGACTGCGAATGGCGGCGGTCTGGTTCGGATTCAATTTAAGATAAGTTTTATAGTTTTTCTTCAGACGTTTATTGTGAACTTTCAGCTCTTTTTCCAGGCATTTTTCCGCTTTGGGTGTATTACCATAACTAAAATTCATGCACTGTGTATATTCCTTGGAATACCCAACAGCAGCCTGTGTCTGAACCGCAGTACCCACAAAAATTGCAACTAAAAACCATGCAAGACGCATAACTTCCCCTTGACCGAAACCGGTACAATCCCAATAAATGTTTAACAATCAATATTGTTTAAATTATCCACTGATATTAACGCAGTCCAGACAAAAATCCTATGCCTTTCTCGGAATGAAAGATTAAACAGTTGCACAATTGAAAATTGGCACATGACCCACATATAATCCGCATTCAATCTTCAAATGAGCCCAGATCTATGAGCTATAAGCACAATAATCTTATGGCGATGCGCCAGAATTACTGGAATGATAAAGCCTCCAGTCAGGTGCAGCAAGAAAAGGTATTTTTGCAGTCGACCTTAATGCAACATGGCGTATTTACCAATGCGACATTGGACGATGCTAAATATCTGTTTTTTGGCTTGCCAAGTATTGTGATTGTAAAAGGCTATGCTTTGGGCTTCATGCATGACAGCGTACAGCGCCTGATTCATCAACATATTCAAACAAATAAACAACAGTTACAACAACGATCCGAATTAAAAATCCAATTTCAAATGGCATAATGCCCTGTCTAAACTGATACAAACTGGTGAATAAATGAAAGCTTGCCTAGCTTTTACTATGAATTCAGCGGCTTAAACTTTTTTAATACGTGCAGAAACGCTACTATCCCTTACAATGATTTATTCTGCTTCATGCTGATGATGAAAGGATCGAGTTTACATGTCAGATCAGAACGATAAGCTTAAACAACTGAAAACCTCCTCTATGGATCGACGCTTATCGATCGCAAAGGCATCCTTGCTGGCAGGCACGCGTTGGGCGGCTTCTAGTGCAAGCTCCATGTTCTCAAGCGAAGAAGAAAAAGAAAAAAAACGTAAAAAAGCCATGAAAGAACAGGCCGATTATCTGGTAGCAGAAATTGGCAAGCTGAAAGGGTCTATCGTTAAAATTGGCCAGATGATGGCGCTGTACGGTGAGCATTTTCTGCCAGAAGAAGTCACTCAGGCCCTCAATACTCTGAACAATCAGACGGTAGCATTGGCATGGCCAGCCATCAAGACCCAGTTACAGCAACAACTCGGCTCTAAACTCGACGATCTCACCATTGATCATGAACCTTTGGGCACAGCTTCTTTGGCACAGGTACATCGCGCTACCCGAAAATCTGACGGCATGGAACTGGTGTTAAAAATTCAGTATCCGGGTGTGGCAGAAGCCATTGATTCGGATATGAGCCTATTTAAAAACATGCTGAAATTGACCCGCATCGTGCCACAGACTCGCGAATTCGACCAATGGTTCGATGAAGTCCGTGAAATGATGCATCGTGAAGTAAATTATCAGATTGAAGCAGATACCACGCGTCGTTTTGCTGCCCGTTTAAAAGATGATCCTCGCTATATCGTCCCAACCATTATTAATGAATATTGCTCAGATCGTGTGCTGTGCATGACTTTTGAACGCGGTGTGCCGATCAACAGCCCAGTGATGTTGTCCTTACCCCAAGAACGCCGCAACCAGCTAGGTGAAGCCTCTCTAGAAATTGCAGTGCGTGAAATCTTCGAATGGGGCGAGATGCAAACCGATCCGAACTTTGGTAATTATCTGGTTCGTCTCGGCAATGGCGCAGATGTGCACGACAAGATCATTCTGCTCGACTTTGGCGCGATCCGTCAGTTTGACCAGCATCTGCTGAGTGTTGCACGTAATCTGATTCAAGCAGGCTATCATCATGACTCGGATATGATGGTCAAAGCGATGACTGGTTATGAATTTTTTGATTCGATTCCACAAAGCATCAAACCGGATATGGCCAAAGTCTTTTTACTGGCCACCGAAGCGTTTAGTTCACCGCTAAATAATCAAGAATTGCCAGCTGGCATCATGGATGAACATAACCGTTATGACTGGAAAAAAAGCCAGCTGCATAGTCGTGTGATGCAACAGGCGTCGAGATCAATGGCTTCACGTTATTTCAGTGTTCCACCTAAAGAATTTATGTTTATTAGTCGTAAATTTATCGGTGCCTATACTTTTATGACCGTGATTGATGCCAAAACCAATGTGCGTGCCATGATTAAACATCATCTCTCTTAAAATAAAACCTGCATCAAAAAGACCTGGATGATTTTGTCATTCGGGTCAATTTCTAGACATATTTGATTTTTTATATTTTTATCTTTCTTTTAATTTTCATTGATTTATTCATCCCTTTCTTCAATCCAAAAAACCTAAAAATTGTCAATCATTCATGTCAGGGATGACATGGTTTTATCTCTGAGTGCATGTCAGTATTAAAAAATAACGTGACAACACCTTTAGGATAATCAGAATGAATAATATGGTGAATAAAGCCCAAGGATTTGGCTTGTCCCTACTGACAAAAATCGCGGGTAGCGAAGTATTAGACCAATTAAAACTGCGTAAATTTGTTGAAAAATCGCTTTATCAAAGTTCAAAAGCAGGATTCAAAACACTGAGTCAAACCCAGAAAATCCTGAAATCTGGCCAGAAGATTCAAAAACAACGTCTCCCGCATCAGTCTAAATCCTTATTTGATCTAAACCTGACTGAAGAGCAGCAAATGACCTGTAATGCCATGCAGCAATTTGCCCAAGAGGTGCTGTATCCCTTGGCGCATAATGCAGATCAGCATGAATTATTTCCCCATGAACTCTCGCAATACAGCACTGATTTAGGTTTGAATTTCTATGCCCTGCCTGAAGCATTGGGGGGCGTTGCATCGGAACAGAATATCGTCAGCAATATTTTAATCGCTCAACATTTGGCTCAGGGTGATTTCAGTCTGACGGCTGGCTTACTTTCGACTTTTAGTGTCATTAACGCCATTACCCGCTGGGGCTCAGAGCAGATTCAGGCAGAATATCTGGGCGCTTTCGCAGAGAATCCTGAGTTAAAGGCCACCTTTGCAGTACAGGAAAAAACAGCAGCGTTTAACCCGGAGCAACTTAAAACCAAGGCTGTTGCACATCAGGGACATTATCTAATTCTGGGTGAAAAGACCTTAGTGCTCTTGGGAGAAAGTGCCGATCTGTATCTGGTCAGTGCTGATCTGGATGGCAGAGCTGAGGTCTTTGTGGTGCAACGCGACAGTACCATCACTGCGAAAAAATCGCCGGCTATGGGTTTAAAGGCCACTGAAACCGTTACGCTCAAATTTGAAAATACTCCAGCTCAACGTCTGGGAGATAAAGATTTTGATTATGCAGCTTTTGTTGATCTGGGTAATTTAATGTGGTGTGCGATGGCGGTGGGCACCTGTGAAACAGTCAAAAAATACTGTGTGCAATACGCCAATGACCGTATTGCCTTTGGCGAACCGATTTCTCATCGTCAGAGTGTCGCCTTTATGATTGCTGATATGGCCATTGAAATTGACGCTATGCAAATGTTGATCATGAATGCCGCCAGTCTGGCTGAATCCGGTCAAGCTTTTCATCGTGAGGCTTATTTGGCACGTCTGCTCTGCGCAGAAAAATCCATGAAAATAGGCACCGATGGTGTACAGATTTTGGGTGGTCATGGTTTTACCAAAGAACATCCGGTAGAACGCTGGTATAGAGACCTGCGAGCCACTGCCATTCTCCATTCTGGCTTACATGCCTGATCAGAACATAAAGAAGAACAATGATGAATCTACAAACTCCAAAAAAATTTAAGCTTTTGATTGATCAAGCACATGAAGTTGCCCTCAATGTTTTGCGTCCGATTTCACGTAAATACGACAAGGCTGAACATGCTTATCCGATAGAACTAGACATGCTAGCTTCAGTCGTGGATGGCATGAACCAAGGTAGTGAAGGCATGAATGCTGGTGCAGCGGTGAATAAACGGGGCGATGCAGACAACAGCAATAAAAATGGCATTAATATATCTACTGCCCTGAGCATTATTGAAATGTGTTATGGCGATACTGGCTTATTACTCTCGATGCCACGCCAAGGATTAGGAAATTCAGCCATTGCAGCCGTTGCCAATGAGGAGCAATTGCACCGTTTTCATGGAACTTGGGCGGCCATGGCGATTACCGAGTCAGGTTGCGGTTCAGATTCCGCTGCGATTCGTACCACTGCGACTAAAGACGGTGATGACTATATTCTGAATGGCGAGAAAATTTTTGTGACCTCTGGAGAGCGTGCTGATGCAGTGGTCGTTTGGGCAACTCTGGATAAAAAGCTGGGACGATCAGCCATTAAATCATTTGTGGTGACCAAAGGTACTCCAGGAATGAAGGTTGAACGACTGGAACATAAATTAGGGATTAAATCATCCGATACTGCCACGATCAGCTTTATCAACTGTCGAGTACCTACTGCAAACTTGCTCGGCCATGCAGAAATCGATGTTGCTAAAGGCTTTGCTGGCGTGATGGAAACCTTTGATAATACTCGTCCGCTGGTCGCCGCCATGGCGATTGGTTGTGCGAAAGCCTCGCTGGAACGCATCAAGGAGATTTTTAAGGATCAGCTGGACTCCACTTATGCCACACCGTATTTACAAAGCTCTAATATCGCAGCACAAATCTATCGTATGGAAGCTGAATGGGAAGCAGCACGCTTGCTGATGCTGAAGGCCGCCTGGATGGCCGATAATCACAAACCAAATTCACGTGAAGCATCTATTGCCAAAGCCAAGGCCGGTCGGATCGGTAATGAAATTACCTTAAAATGTGTCGAACTTGCGGCAGCCATTGGTTATAACGAAACTGAACTTTTAGAAAAATGGGCGCGTGATTCCAAGATTCTGGATATTTTTGAAGGCACCCAGCAAATTCAGCAACTGATTATTGCCCGTCGGGAACTAGGAAAATCATCGAGCGAATTAAAATAATGATTACTCATTAAATAGCGAATTAAACTTACATGAGTTAATTAAACGATGGATTTTTTAAGGATTTAAGGTTATAAAAATTCATCGTTTTTTCAAAATAAAATCAGTCCAATATGTACTCTATTCGTCCTATTCAGCCTGAAGATAATGCCCAAATTGCAAACATTATTCGTCGTGTTTCCCAAGAATTTGGACTGGCAGCAGAATCTGGTTTTGCCGTAGGTGATTCTATTCTAGATGAGCTATATCAAGTTTATCAGCAACCAAAATCAGCTTACTGGGTTGTTGTGGATCAACAAAATAAAATTTACGGGGGTGGTGGAATTGCGCCATTAAAAGGTGATGCAACTATTTTAGAAATTCAGAAAATGTACTTTTTACCTGAAATTCGTCAGCAGGGTTTTGCCAAGAAAATTTTAGAATTATCCTTTGAATTTGCACAGACTCATCAAATTAAGTCAGTCTATCTAGAAACAACTAAAGCGCTTTGGCAAGCGGTGAAACTCTATGAAAAATTAGGTTTTCAGCATCTTGATCAGCCTGAAGGCAATACCGGACATAGTGAAGCCTGTGAAATCTGGATGCTGAAAACCCTTTCAACTTAGAGGTTTTTTAGTAAATAGATAAAATTTGTACATTAATAAAGTGCTTTCATCAGCAGCAAGCTTGACTCTTGTATATAGGCTGCCTAACATCGAAATACGTTTATTCAGGCATGGAATTCACAGTTTGTTTTTTTCTCATTTATTCAATCTAATTAAATCTAAACGTTCACTATTTAATTCTCATTCTTTTAAATTTTCTTCTATTTTATTGAGCACTTTTCTTTTTGTGGGTTGCTCATCCTTGGGCGGAGGGCCGGTAGAAAAGCGCGCAGCTAAACTATCTAAAGGCATTCAAACTGCTTATTCCACCCCATCCAGTACAGCTAATCGTGTTTCACCTTTAATTGTTCAACATGCACAAAATCAGGGTGTAGATCCGCTTCTAGTGGCGGCTATGATCCGTCAGGAATCTACTTATCGTAGCCAGGCAACTTCGCCAGCAGGTGCGGTAGGCTTGATGCAAGTGATTCCGAGATATTGGCAACAAACTTGTCCAGGTGATTTATACAATGAAAGCAGTAATATCCAATGTGGTACATATATTCTTTCTAAATATAATCAATCATCCGGTGACTGGAAGAAAGCGCTTGCCTATTATAATGTAGGTCCATCGGGTTATGAAAATAATCGTAAAATGCGTAAACAAGGTAAACGTTATGCCAAACAAGTAAAACAGCATAAAAAAATGCTGAAAGACTCTCTATAATTACTGATTTAAGCTAATTAAATTAATAATGCTTAGGCTATTTGATGTAAAGCTTTGATAATTAGTAGTTATTAAATAATACCTATTGAAATTTCTGCTATGAAAGCATATTTAGAAAATATTAACTACAGTTGTGATATGCGTGTTCGGTAAAATACCCTGCCATAACAAACCAGCGATTCGCTGGTTTGTTATGTGCCAAAATTTACAAGATCAGCTTATAAACTCTTATAGCGCTAGCTTTACAGATCTCAATAGGTCAAACAAATTGACAGGAATCATCTGCCTCAGAAGAATCTGATCAGCTTTGAGATAGATATATTAAATATCTTATCTAAAATCCCCCACATAAAAAAATCCCCCTCTGCCTTAGCGGAGGGGGATTTTCGAATAATGAGCTGGCGATGACTTACTCTCACATGGGTAACCCCACACTACCATCAGCGCTAAGAGGTTTCACTTCTGAGTTCGGGAAGGGATCAGGTGGTTCACTCTTGCTATGGTCGCCAGCACAACTGTTTATGGACTTGTTCGGGTCTTATTTACGCTGTTTATTTCGTATGCCTTACTTCGTACCAAATAGAATTCATTAACAGGTTTTATTTGAGTTGAATATTGTCATACTAACGAGCTTATGAATCAAGCTGTTTTGCTGAATATCGAATCGATTGATGCTTAATACAACAACTGTTTGGGTGTTGTATAGTCAAGCCTCACGAGCAATTAGTATTGGTCAGCTTCACATATCACTATGCTTCCACATCCAACCTATCAACGTCGTAGTCTTCAACGGCTCTTTAGGAGACATAAAGTCTCGGGGAAATCTTATCTTGAGGTAGGCTTCCCGCTTAGATGCTTTCAGCGGTTATCCCTTCCGAACATAGCTACCCGGCGATGCCACTGGCGTGACAACCGGTACACCAGAGGTTCGTCCACTCTGGTCCTCTCGTACTAGGAGCAGATCCTCTCAAATTTCCAACGCCCACGGTAGATAGGGACCGAACTGTCTCACGACGTTCTAAACCCAGCTCGCGTACCTCTTTAAATGGCGAACAGCCATACCCTTGGGACCTGCTTCAGCCCCAGGATGAGATGAGCCGACATCGAGGTGCCAAACACCGCCGTCGATATGAACTCTTGGGCGGTATCAGCCTGTTATCCCCAGAGTACCTTTTATCCGTTGAGCGATGGCCCTTCCATACAGAACCACCGGATCACTAAGACCTACTTTCGTACCTGCTCGACTTGTGGGTCTCGCAGTTAAGCGCGCTTTTGCCTTTATACTCTACGCGTGATTTCCGACCACGCTGAGCGCACCTTCGTACTCCTCCGTTACTCTTTAGGAGGAGACCGCCCCAGTCAAACTACCCACCAGACATGGTCCTCGTCCCGGATAACGGGACAGAGTTAGAACCTCAATATTACCAGGGTGGTATTTCAAGGACGGCTCCATCGCAACTAGCGTCGCGACTTCAAAGCCTCCCACCTATCCTACACAAGTAAGATCAAAGTTCAATGTCAAGCTGCAGTAAAGGTTCACGGGGTCTTTCCGTCTAGCCGCGGGTACACCGCATCTTCACGGCGAATTCGATTTCACTGAGTCTCTGCTGGAGACAGCGCCCCCATCATTATGCCATTCGTGCAGGTCGGAACTTACCCGACAAGGAATTTCGCTACCTTAGGACCGTTATAGTTACGGCCGCCGTTTACTGGGGCTTCGATCAAGAGCTTCGCTTACGCTAACCCCATCAATTAACCTTCCAGCACCGGGCAGGCATCACACCCTATACGTCCACTTTCGTGTTTGCAGAGTGCTATGTTTTTAATAAACAGTTGCAGGGGCCTGGTTTCTGAGGCTGTCGGCCGCTCAAGGAGCAAGTCCTATCACAGACAACAGCGTACCTTCTCCCGAAGTTACGGTACCATTTTGCCTAGTTCCTTCAGCAGAGTTCTCTCAAGCGCTTTGGTCTACTCGACCTGACCACCTGTGTCGGTTTCGGGTACGATTCCTGTGTAACTGAAGCTTAGAGACTTTTCCTGGAAGCATGGTATCAGCCACTTCACTGTACAAGTACAGCTTGCTATCAGTTCTCAGCATAGAGTACCCCGGATTTGCCTAAGATACATGCCTACAACCTTCCACCTGGACAACCAACGCCAGGCTGACTTAACCTTCTCCGTCCTCTCATCGCATTACACAGAAGTATTGGAATATTAACCAATTTCCCATCGACTACGCCTCTCGGCCTCGCCTTAGGGGTCGACTCACCCAGCCCCGATTAACGTTGGACTGGAACCCTTGGTCTTTCAGCGTGCGAGTTTTTCACTCGCATTGTCGTTACTCACGTCAGCATTCGCACTTCTGATACCTCCAGCAGACTTCTCAATCCACCTTCATCGGCTTACAGAACGCTCCCCTACCACGCATAATAAATTATGCATCCGCAGCTTCGGCATATAGTTTTAGCCCCGTTACATCTTCCGCGCAGGCCGACTCGACTAGTGAGCTATTACGCTTTCTTTAAAGGGTGGCTGCTTCTAAGCCAACCTCCTAGCTGTCTATGCCTTCCCACATCGTTTCCCACTTAACTATAATTTTGGGGCCTTAGCTGGCGGTCTGGATTGTTTTCCTCTTGACTACGGACGTTAGCACCCGCAGTCTGTCTCCCGGATAGTACTCATTGGTATTCGGAGTTTGCATCGGTTTGGTAAGTCGGGATGACCCCCTAGCCGAAACAGTGCTCTACCCCCAATGGTATTCGTCCGAGGCGCTACCTAAATAGCTTTCGGGGAGAACCAGCTATCACCAAGTTTGATTAGCCTTTCACCCCTATCCACAAGTCATCCCCTGGCTTTTCAACGACAGTGGGTTCGGTCCTCCAGTTAGTGTTACCCAACCTTCAACCTGCTCATGGATAGATCACCTGGTTTCGGGTCTATACCCAGCAACTAAACGCCCTATTAAGACTCGGTTTCCCTACGGCTCCCCTATTCGGTTAACCTTGCTACTGAATATAAGTCGCTGACCCATTATACAAAAGGTACGCAGTCACCGGACACAATGCCGGCTCCCACTGCTTGTATGCATGCGGTTTCAGGATCTATTTCACTCCCCTCACAGGGGTTCTTTTCGCCTTTCCCTCACGGTACTGGTTCACTATCGGTCAGTCAGGAGTATTTAGCCTTGGAGGATGGTCCCCCCATATTCAGACAAGGTTTCACGTGCCTCGCCCTACTCGACATCATCATATAAGCCCTTTCGTGTACAGGACTATCACCGTCTACGGTCGCACTTCCCAGAGCGTTCCACTAGAACTTATATGACTTAATGGGCTCTTCCCCTTTCGCTCGCCGCTACTGAGGGAATCTCAATTGATTTCTTTTCCTAAGGGTACTGAGATGTTTCACTTCCCCTCGTTCGCCTTGCAACACTATGTATTCATGTTGCAATACCTACCTTATGGTAAGTGGGTTTCCCCATTCAGACATCTCCGGATCACAGGATATTTGCCGCCTCCCCGGAGCTTTTCGCAGGCTATCACGTCTTTCTTCGCCTCTGACTGCCAAGGCATCCACCACATGCACTTAATTACTTGACTATACAACCCCAAACAGTCGTTTATCCTTACAAGTAGGATAAGCAACAGAGCTTGTCTTGCGACTTACTCATACAGTTGGCGTTTCGTAGACTTAACTACTGTACAGCTTCAATTAGATTCATATACCAAAACGCTTGATTCAGTTAATTTCGCTAGAACTCATTTCTTGTAGTTGCCTACTTGAAACGAGTTTGAACAAATTATTTCAACTCAAATATATTCTGTTAATGATTTTTCCAGCCTTCGTCAGGTCAGGAAACTGTGATAAATCACAGAGGTTATCAAGTGCGCGTATCATAACGCCTGTACTTGTTAATCTCTAGGATCTAAACACTTGATCGCTTAGGAACTAAACAACTTCATCACTGTATGCTTACATACTGCGCGAAGCGTAGCTTCTTGCTTAAATTTCAAGTAAAAGCCTTAAAGCAGTGCTTTAAGTTTTATGATCTTGAAATTTGGTGGAGACTAGGAGAGTCGAACTCCTGACCTCCTGCGTGCAAAGCAGGCGCTCTACCAACTAAGCTAAGTCCCCAGCTTATCAATAAGTCAATGTATCGTTCTGTTCTGTTTGCTTCAGCACTTTCATGCTTCGTTAGTCAGATTTGGTGGGTCTGACAAGACTTGAACTTGTGACCCCACGCTTATCAAGCGTGTGCTCTAACCAACTGAGCTACAGACCCTCAGATACATCGTATGAAGAACAACTTGTTGTGGATTCTTACCAATCGTCAATCTTTCGTTAAGGAGGTGATCCAGCCGCAGGTTCCCCTACGGCTACCTTGTTACGACTTCACCCCAGTCATCTGCCACACCGTGGTAAGCGTCCCCCCTAAGGTTAGACTACCTACTTCTGGTGCAACAAACTCCCATGGTGTGACGGGCGGTGTGTACAAGGCCCGGGAACGTATTCACCGCGGCATTCTGATCCGCGATTACTAGCGATTCCGACTTCATGGAGTCGAGTTGCAGACTCCAATCCGGACTACGATCGGCTTTTTGAGATTAGCATCCTCTCGCGAGGTAGCAACCCTTTGTACCGACCATTGTAGCACGTGTGTAGCCCTGGTCGTAAGGGCCATGATGACTTGACGTCGTCCCCGCCTTCCTCCAGTTTGTCACTGGCAGTATCCTTAAAGTTCCCGGCTTAACCCGCTGGCAAATAAGGAAAAGGGTTGCGCTCGTTGCGGGACTTAACCCAACATCTCACGACACGAGCTGACGACAGCCATGCAGCACCTGTATGTAAGTTCCCGAAGGCACCAATCCATCTCTGGAAAGTTCTTACTATGTCAAGACCAGGTAAGGTTCTTCGCGTTGCATCGAATTAAACCACATGCTCCACCGCTTGTGCGGGCCCCCGTCAATTCATTTGAGTTTTAGTCTTGCGACCGTACTCCCCAGGCGGTCTACTTATCGCGTTAGCTGCGCCACTAAAGCCTCAAAGGCCCCAACGGCTAGTAGACATCGTTTACGGCATGGACTACCAGGGTATCTAATCCTGTTTGCTCCCCATGCTTTCGCACCTCAGTGTCAGTATTAGGCCAGATGGCTGCCTTCGCCATCGGTATTCCTCCAGATCTCTACGCATTTCACCGCTACACCTGGAATTCTACCATCCTCTCCCATACTCTAGCCAACCAGTATCGAATGCAATTCCCAAGTTAAGCTCGGGGATTTCACATTTGACTTAATTGGCCACCTACGCGCGCTTTACGCCCAGTAAATCCGATTAACGCTTGCACCCTCTGTATTACCGCGGCTGCTGGCACAGAGTTAGCCGGTGCTTATTCTGCGAGTAACGTCCACTATCCAAGAGTATTAATCTCGGTAGCCTCCTCCTCGCTTAAAGTGCTTTACAACCAAAAGGCCTTCTTCACACACGCGGCATGGCTGGATCAGGGTTCCCCCCATTGTCCAATATTCCCCACTGCTGCCTCCCGTAGGAGTCTGGGCCGTGTCTCAGTCCCAGTGTGGCGGATCATCCTCTCAGACCCGCTACAGATCGTCGCCTTGGTAGGCCTTTACCCCACCAACTAGCTAATCCGACTTAGGCTCATCTATTAGCGCAAGGCCCGAAGGTCCCCTGCTTTCTCCCGTAGGACGTATGCGGTATTAGCATCCCTTTCGAGATGTTGTCCCCCACTAATAGGCAGATTCCTAAGCATTACTCACCCGTCCGCCGCTAGGTTAGGTAGCAAGCTACCTTTCCCCGCTCGACTTGCATGTGTTAAGCCTGCCGCCAGCGTTCAATCTGAGCCATGATCAAACTCTTCAGTTTAATACTATGTAGCACCTTAAAGGGTGCCAATCTTGGCTCATCAATTTTCTGACAAATATTTCTCAAATAAACTTCGAGTAATTTCTACCATCAATCAATGAAAATAATTTCGATCGATCAACCAGTAAAAATCCACACAAGTTGTTCTTCATAATCTCTTAATGATCTTTCCAACACCTCGTCAGTGCCAGAAGCTGGACTTCGATAAACTCAACAACTCCGCCATTCTGCTTCGTTCGTTTCCGTCTATCTCGTCGGTATGTGCTCATTATAGGGCAATTTCTTACACGTGCAAGCGCTTTTAACGCACAGGAATCACGAGTGTTTTATTTTTATGCACCAAATTGGTTCAATTCCATACAATTCATTACATAAGTACATATTTTTAAAACAGAAATATAAATTAAATATTTCTGCTTTATTCTATGCCTAGTTTTTCACGACTGGTGCTTTAATCGTCACACTGGTGATTTTTACAGGGTTCACCGGCACATTTTGATGCATTCCATAGTTTCGGGTCGGTACTTTAGCAATCTGATCGACGATATCCATACCTTTAGTGACCTTACCAAATACCGCATAGCCGGCATTTCTAGCAGAACGATCCAGGAAATCATTATCGACCAGGTTCACAAAGAATTGTGCTCGGGCAGAATCCGGCTGATTGGTACGCGCCATGGCTAAAGTACCGCGTTTATTTTGCAGACCATTCGATGATTCATTTTTAATGGGTGCTTGAGTATTGGCTTTTTCTTGCATGTTCACATCAAAGCCACCACCCTGCACCATAAAGCCTGGAATGACGCGGTGAAAAATCGTGTCCTTATAGAAGTTGCTCTTTACATAGCTTTCGAAGTTCTTTGCCGAGATTGGAGCTTTGTCATTGAAGAGTTCAATTTCAATATTTCCAGATGAAGTCTTCATCTCAATAATCGTATTTGCAGCGAAGCTTGGTAGACTGACCGCAGCAAGTGCGATGACACATAATGATTTCTTTAACATTTATTAACTCATCTACTTAGAAGTAATGGTTGTGAATGACTATATATTAATCTTTTATAACTCATAATGCAGTGACCTGCCGACTAAAGACAAGAGAATAAGAATGAAGCATGCATTATTACAGGAGCAAAATATCCACCAGTTTCCACCTTGGCATTTGCAGGGTGAGGGTTTTATTCTGAATTATTGGCTGACCCCAAGCTTTATTGAGCAAGCGAAACAGTTCCGTATTGCGCCTTCTCCGCTGGGTCGTATGGTCCAAGTCTTATTGGTGCGTTATCACACTTCGCCGATTGGCCCTTATGAAGAGTTACTGATTCTGGATCATCCTTTAATTAGTAAACGGCGCCTCAGCTCGATTCCTAAAATTTATGTGTCTACCCATGAGTCTGTGGTACACGGTCAGCATTTATGGGGCATTCCCAAAGAACATGCGCAATTTGAATGGCAGGAAAAGGATCAGGAAGTACTGTGTCAGATTCAACACCAGAACCAGCATATGACGATTCGGCTGAAGAAAACCAAATCTGCACGCCAGTTCTATATTAATAGTCATCATATTCCAGCGTCTATGTTGAAAATCCAGCAAGCCTGGAAAGGCCAGCGTTTTCAGTTTAGTCCACAGTTTCGCGGTCACCTCTCCAAACTCTCGCAAGTAGAATGGCAAGATGCCGAGAATATATTTCCAGACTTTTCCAAAGCCAAATTGCTGCAAAGCTTTTATGTCCCCAAATTCAATCTGATCTTTCCTGAAGCGCAGATCAGCAGCAAAGTATAAGAACTGATAAAAACCTATCTATAAAAAAAGGTGTTTCATGAGAAACACCTTTTTGCATTTATGCTTTCGATTTAACTATTTTTGTCCCAGAATTTGCGGAAGTTCTTGCTGATCTCAATCACATATTTTTTGGCACGGCGGGAGATCGGGGTCAGGTTGATAAAACCATGGGCCTGATCGGTATATTCATCATAATGAACAGCTACACCATTCTGACGCAACTTGTGTGCATAGATTGAACCCTCATCATGCAGGACATCATGACGTGCTGTAATCACATAACTTGGCGGCAAGTTTTGCAATTCACCATAGGTCGGTGAAATCAGCGGATCATCCAGTTCAATCTGATGGGTTTGGGCATACATTAAGGTCACCAGATCAATATCCTGCTCTGAAAGTACCAGTCCATCTTTATAGGCATAGAAAGAAGGATGGCGGCTTTTAAAGTCGACCGCCGGATAAAGCAAAAGCTGCGCTCGTGCAGCATAAGATTTGCCTGCACTGCGCTGTGCCACGACAGTAGCCAGATTTCCACCCGCACTGTCCCCTGCCACGGCAATCCGGTTTTTATAGACTTTTAGCTGCTTGCTATGCTGATGTGCCCACGCCAAGGCATCTTCACAGACTTGTACCATCTGCAAGGGGCTAAATTCTGGCGTCAGCGGATAAGCTACGCTTAGCACCTGTACTTTGGCATGTACTGCCAGCAAGCGACAGAATTCATCATGGCTGTCCAGACCGCCCACCATAAATGCACCGCCATGATAAAAAATCACCATCGGCAACTTCTTTTGTGGAGCTGGATGATAATGCCGGGCAAAGATGCTGCCACTCTGTAGAGGAAGGCGGAGCTCTTCAACAAATTTGACCGCGGTCGGTCTAGCCCGGATGGCTTTCATACGTGCATCAAACAATGTGCGCGAATGAGCCAGATCCTCACTAATAAAACTGCTATGCCCCTGTTTTATCTGGATGGCCATCAGGCATTTAACCAATGGATCTAAATCAGGATAAACATGAGGATAATCCAGAGCCTTGACCAATGCTTCCTGTGCAATGCCAGGTAAGCGGTCCAGCATACGCGCTGCCGTCCCTTGTCCCTTTTCCATCACACTTTTCAGAACCGGAGGATTCACAGTCATTATTTTTAGTCCTTATTCTCTTAATTCTTCATAGTTTCTACACGATTAGTGTTTCAGTGACCATATTCTTATATAAGTCTTAATATCAATGTACATATAGCTTCTACTCGATACGTTACCCTCATTTATAAAAGATATCATTGACCGTTTAAAGGTTATTTTTGACGTACTTTTGCGAGCTTAAGTATATTTTTTATTACAAATCGGGAGGATGCCTATGGCTAGAAAAATTATAGCTCTGTCTTTGGCGACTGCATTTTTAGCTGTAGGCTGCGTCGCATTTCCTGAAGATGGTGGCTATTATGACGGCCGCTATGATCAGCGTTATGACCGTCGCTATGAACTGGACCGGCATTATGAACAAGATCGTCGCTATGAGCGGCAACGCTGGGAATATGAACAGCAACACAAACGTATTGAACTCGATCGACGTAAACAGGAATTACAACGTCGCAATTGGGAGCAGGATCGTAAAAGAAAGTTAGAGCTTGATCGACGTAAAAGCCAACTGGAACGGCAGCGCCATGAACAGCAACGTAAAAATATCATGACGCAACGGCAAAAACAGGCAGAAGCAGAACGCAAGCGTCGTCAGGATCTGGAGCGTAAACGTGCAACAGATCAGCGCAGTAAAAAAGTCCAGCAAAATCGTTCTAATCAACGCTGGAATGACAACCGACGCCATCAGGAACAACGTTCACGGGATCGTCGTGACTAAGACTTGAATCACCCTCTCTATTAAAAGCCCAGACTGGGCTTTTTTAATGAAAAAGGTAGCTGCCAGATAGACAAAGACCCTAAAGAAAATTTCTTTAGGGCCTTTGCAGAGGGTTATGTTAAACGAACTTCCACTTCGCTTATGCTTCTCAGCAATTCAACCAGAACATCCTGTTCTCTACACAAATTATCCTATCGAATCAACTTGCTCTCATGAAGCGGACATTCACTATCCAAGCTGTAAGTTTTATCTTACAAACCGCTAAAATAGAGACGACTGATTCCAACAAATTCAAAAAAGGTAAATTCTGGACAAAAAAAGGCTTATCTAGAGAACAGGATAAGCCACGAAAACACATTTCAAAATAAGAAGAAACTACAGCGATAGAATCTGGAATAAATATTAATCAAAAGTTCATCTATTGTGAAAGACTTTATTGCTTAGATATTAATCGTTTTTATGTCTAATAAATAAACAGGCAAAAAAAAGCTGAGTTTTGGGGATACTCAGCTTGAAAAAAGCAATTCTAAAATAGGGCAACAGCAACCCGGTTCGGCTCTCTCCTCTGAACAAGGTCGCTGTTAATAGAAGTATGATGCAATTTTTTTACCAATACTTAAAACGGATTAAAATTATTAATTTGATTCAAAAATACGATTATTCATTTTTTATGTTTATATTCAAATACTTAATTCTTAGATTTAGTCGCGAATTGAATCTATTCAGTTCAAAATTCGGATTCATCGCTGCTGATGTCCGTGTATTTTATTCTCATCCTATCCTGCTGTTGTGTTCTGAATAGCTTGTTCTGCTATCCGCTGGATTCAGTATTTTGTATAAATCTTAAATTTAATCTGGGTCGACGCTTGAATTTTTACACCCTGCCCCGATTTCTTTAGGTAATCAAGAACTTCACAACCATGGCAGTTCAGCATAAACGCAGTGAACACTGAGGCCTAAGGACTGTACATGTTTAAGAACCCATTTAAACGGAGTAAATCAATGGCGACTGAGCAAAACGAGCAAGCTCAACAACTTGAGCAAGAGCAAGCGGAACAAGATACAGCGCAAACTCAAGCTGAAACCGAGCAGGCTGAAGTTTCCGTTGAGTCTTTACAAGAGCAGATTGCGCAGCTTGAAGGTGATTTAAAGTTAGAAAAAGCCCGTACCGCCAATGCAGTCTATGAAGCACAAAAAAGTGTTGAACGTATTCAGCGTGAATCTGAAAAGCATAAAGATACGGTTCTGGAAAAGTTCTCTAAAGAGCTTCTAGAAACAGTCGACAATCTGGAGCGTGCCATTGTGGCTGCAGGTGAAGAGCAAACACCATTGCGTGAAGGCGTTGAACTGACCCTTAAATCGTTATTGCATACCTTGGAGAAATTCGGGGTTGTGGCAGTAGACACCAACAACGGTTTCAATGCTGACCTGCACCAGGCAGTCGGGATTGATCCAAATGCCAAAGCCAATGAAATTGGGACTGTTTTGCAAAAGGGCTACACGCTCAACAGTCGCTTATTGCGTCCTGCTATGGTGATGGTCGGCGCTTAAGCCAAATAATTTCGGGAGTTTGTGAAATTTTTCAAAAAATTTACTTGAAAAAAATCGAACGGCTCTCATATCGGATAACAAGTGTAAATCACAAAAAAATTTTAGAGGAAACATCCAAATGGCTAAAATCATTGGTATTGACTTAGGTACTACAAACTCATGTGTTGCAGTACTTGAAGGCGACAAAGTTAAAGTAATCGAAAACGCTGAAGGCGCACGTACCACTCCATCTATTATTGCCTATAAAGATGGCGAAATTCTGGTAGGTCAATCTGCAAAGCGTCAAGCAGTAACAAATCCGAAAAACACATTGTTCGCGATCAAACGTTTGATCGGTCGTCGTTATGAAGACCAAGCGGTACAAAAAGATATCGGTTTAGTTCCTTACAAAATCATCAAAGCAGACAACGGTGATGCTTGGGTTGATGTCAACGACAAAAAATTGGCGCCACAACAGGTTTCTGCTGAAATCTTGAAAAAGATGAAGAAAACTGCTGAAGATTACCTGGGCGAAACCGTAACTGAAGCTGTTATTACTGTTCCTGCTTACTTCAACGATGCACAACGTCAAGCAACTAAAGATGCAGGTAAAATTGCAGGTTTAGAAGTTAAACGTATCATCAACGAGCCAACTGCTGCGGCACTTGCGTTCGGTATGGACAAGAAAGAAGGCGACCGTAAAATCGCGGTTTACGACTTGGGTGGTGGTACTTTCGACGTTTCAATCATTGAAATTGCTGACCTTGATGGTGACCAGCAAATCGAAGTATTGTCGACTAACGGTGATACGTTCCTAGGTGGTGAAGACTTCGATAACGCGTTAATCGAGTTCCTGGTTGAAGAGTTCAAGAAAGAACAAAACTTTAACCTGAAACAAGATCCACTGGCGTTACAGCGTTTAAAAGAAGCTGCGGAGAAAGCGAAAATCGAGCTTTCTTCTTCAAATGCAACTGAAATCAACCTTCCATACATCACTGCTGATGCGACTGGTCCTAAACACTTAGTGATCAACGTAACACGTGCAAAACTTGAAGGTCTGGTTGCTGACCTGGTTGCGCGTACCATTGAACCTTGCCGTATTGCGCTTAAAGATGCAGGTCTTTCGACTTCTGACATCTCTGACGTGATCCTGGTAGGTGGTCAGTCTCGTATGCCAATGGTTCAACAAAAGGTTCAAGAGTTCTTCGGTAAAGAGCCACGTAAAGACGTAAACCCTGATGAAGCAGTCGCAATGGGTGCTGCGATTCAAGGTGCGGTACTTTCAGGTGACAAAACTGACGTACTTCTACTTGACGTAACTCCGTTGACACTTGGTATTGAAACCATGGGCGGCGTGTTGACTGCAATCATCGAGAAAAACACCACGATTCCTGCGAAGAAATCTCAAGTGTTCTCAACCGCTGCGGACAACCAGCCTGCTGTAGACATTTCAGTTTACCAAGGTGAACGTAAAATGGCGCAGCAAAACAAATTGTTGGGTAACTTCCAGTTAGGCGACATCCCACCTGCGCCACGTGGTGTGCCACAAATTGAAGTATCTTTCGACATCAATGCTGATGGTATCTTGAAAGTATCTGCGAAAGACAAGAGCACTGGTAAAGAGCAATCGATCCAGATTAAAGCAAACTCAGGTTTGTCTGATGCTGAAATCGAAGCAATGATCAAAGATGCTGAAGCGAATGCTGAAGAAGACCGTAAATTTGAAGAGCTTGCAAAAGCACGCAACGAAGCGGATGCTTTAGTTGCTTCTTCACAAAAAGCAGTGAAAGATCTTGGTGAACAAGTAACAGCTGACGAAAAAACTGCTGTTGAAACGGCGGTTTCTGAGCTTGAAGCTGCAACTAAAGAAAATGACGTTGAAGAAATCAAAGCGAAAACTGAAGCGCTGCAAAATATCATCATGCCAATTACACAACGTGCATATGAAGCTGCTCAAGGCCAAGGTGGTGCGCAAGGTTTTGACCCGAATGCATTCCAAGGCGGCGAAGGTCAATCTCAAAAAGCGGACGACGGCGTTGTAGATGCTGAGTTCACTGAAGTGAAAGATGACAAAAAATAATTTGTCGCTTTAACTGAAAAAACCGCGCGAAAGCGCGGTTTTTTTATGTCTCGACTTAAAAGAATAAAATAAAAATTACTAAAATTTGATCGTATTTTCAGGAAAAGCTGTTTAAGTTAAATCCAACATTAAAATACCCTGAACCCATGAAAATTCTAATTTTGCTGCCTTTACTGAGTTGCTTGGGCCTGACAGCGTGTAGCCTGCCCGTTTCATCTCTCCTATCTCAAAGCACTTCGACTCAATCCACCCAAGCCATTGCCCAATTATTTGATCAGGCGCAAAGCGCGGGTGTTCTAGTGATTCAGCGTGGTCAACAGATACAGGTTTATGGTAATGATTTAAGCCGTGCAGATACCGAATATGTTCCCGCCTCTACTTTTAAAATGCTCAATGCCCTGATTGGCCTGCAACATGGCAAAGCCACAACCAATGAAATTTTTAAATGGGATGGCAAGAAACGCAGTTTTGCAGCCTGGGAAAAAGACATGACTCTCGGCGAAGCCATGCAAGCTTCTGCTGTACCCGTGTATCAGGAACTGGCACGTCGCATTGGCCTTGAATTGATGCAACAGGAAGTACAACGCATCCAATTTGGTAATCAGCAGATTGGTCAACAGGTCGATAACTTCTGGTTGGTAGGCCCTTTGAAAGTTACTCCAAAACAGGAAGTCCAATTTGTTTCTGCGTTGGCCCGAGAGCAACTGGCCTTTGATCCTCAAGTCCAGCAACAAGTCAAAGCCATGTTATTTTTACAGGAGCGGAAAGCTTATCGACTATATGTCAAATCCGGTTGGGGCATGGATGTGGAACCGCAAGTCGGCTGGCTCACCGGCTGGGTTGAAACACCGCAAGCCGAGATCGTGGCATTTTCACTGAATATGCAGATGCGAAATGGTATGGATCCGGCGATCCGCCTTGAAATTTTGCAGCAGGCTTTGGCCGAATTAGGGCTTTATCCAAAAGCTGAAGGATGATGCAAATAAGCATGGGAAAGGCATTAAAATTAAGCTATATTTTTAAAAAATAGACATTTAAATAAAAAATATGCGTCTTCTGCTCTGTCTGCTCGTAGTGGGATTGATCATGTCTGCCTATCTACATATGCAGGCCCAAACCCATCCTCAACTGCGCTATAACTCGCTGGCTGATCGCTTGACGCATCCTTTCGATACACGCTTACGTTTCCGAATTGATCAGGTCGATTCAGGCTTTGGACTAAGTAAAGATCAAGTCATTCAACTGAGCAAGGAAGCGATCGAAATCTGGCATCAGGGAAGCAATCGTGATGATTTGATGGTCTATGATGAAAATGCCAGGCTGAGTATTCACCTGATCTATGATCAACGCCAGCAAGACTATGATGCCTTGAAGAAAGTCGAAAAACAGTTGCTGGCAGATGACGCCAAGTATCAACGTCAGGTCAAAAATCTGGAAGCATCCCATCAGCATCTGGAAAGTCAGCAGCAACGCCTCATTCAGCAAAAAAACCAGATCAATAGTGAATTTCAAGCCTTACAGCAACGACGCCGTCAGCCAAATTTATCTGCTTATGAACATGAGCAGATTGAATATGAGGTTTTGGCTTTACAGCGCAAATCGGAAAGTTTTCAACGGGAACTTCAGTACCTTCAGGAACAGCAAAGTTCCTTTAATATGAATGTTTCCATGCATCAACATGGTCTGCAAAACCATCAGCAGAATATCATTCAAGCCCAACAGCGTTTCCCTGCCCGCGAATTTCATAAAGGCGTGTTTATGGGTGATCAAATTCATGTCTATCAGTTTGATGCAGAAGATGATCTCCGTCTGACTCTGGCACATGAACTCGGACATGCCTTGGGGCTGTATCACCATAATGACCCGGAAGCACTGATGTATCCGGTGCTGGGTAAACAGAATCTGCAACACTTCCAGCTGCGACCTGCAGACAAGACCTTGCTTTATAACCGTTAAGTGATCAGCTTGAATTCCCTAATTAATTTAAGTGTATAAGTATTATAAAAAACACTCTATTCTGATTTCATGTTATTGTGATTGGCTACATTGTTCAGGCCATCTTTGGAGATTCGTGTGAGTTACTACCATATTTTAATTGAAGTAAATGACCACATTAGTACGATTGATGAAACCCGTGATATCGAAATCTTTGATATCGAGGACATCCAACCCTATCTTCATTCGATTTTGCTGCCTTATTTCAATGAACAACTGATTGAACTCGACGATGAAAATCTGGAATATAAAGATATTCTGCATCTGGAAATCAAACAGACTTTATTGCCGATCAATGACCTGATCGAAGAAGAACAGCGTCTGTTGCCAAGCGATACCGACATTACCATTAGCGCCTATGAAATTTTCAATAACCGCGAGTTGAGTCAGGATGTTACTACTGTAATCTTTGATCTGCTTGAAGCGGTAAAACTGGATAGCTAAACTTTCCTCCAGATATAAAAAAGTCCTCATTGAGAGGACTTTTTTTGTGCATGGATTTAGATCGAGAATGAAGATCCACAACCACAGGTCGTGGTCGCATTCGGGTTTTGTACCACGAAACGTGAACCTTCCAGACCTTCTAAATAATCTACAACTGAACCGACCAGATATTGATAACTCAATGAATCGACTAAGACTTTAACATCACCATTGGCAAATTCTGCATCATCTTCATTCTGGCTTTCCGCAAAGTTAAAGCCATAAGAGAAACCTGAACAGCCGCCACCGGTCACATAGACACGGAGCATTAAGTCTTGGTTACCTTCACTGTCACGCAACTGGCGTACTTTATTTGCGGCATTGTCGGTGAGCACAAGCGCTTGGGCATTCATGGCGGATTCCTCTGTTGAATGGAATGTCTTTAAAAAGAAAAGACCATATTTAAGTATAGCACACTCAATATATGGTCAGTCTGCACAGATTAAAAGTCAAATCAGAGTAATTTTATCAGGATTATTTGTAGTTCTCATCCTGTAAGGCACATTCAAAATTTGTCGGATTCTGTTTGCAGCGGAATTGCCACAGCAATTTCATCATGCGTTTGTCATAAACGCCGCGTTTGGTCAGGTCAATTCGGGAATCCCGCATCATTTTCTGATAACCCGGTTTATCTGCCGCAGGAATATCCATCCAGTATTTCGAAGGAATATCCGCTTTCATTTTACCCAAAATACCAAAGGCACGTGGTAACTGGCTCTTAACCCATTCACGTGATTTTTGTCCGTATCCGGCCGGGAATTTATCGGGACGGATAATAATATTACCGGTAACCTGTAATACCGGATAATTCACAATCGCACCTTTACTACCCAACCCTTTATGTAATTCTAAAGGCTTAAATGCTGCAGCTGGTGCACCGATAATATCCACCTGACCATTGTTAAACATACTGGCAAAATTGCTGATTTCGGCACTCACTGCTTGTGCACCAACCTGCTGTACCATGATTTTTTGTGCTTCGTCATGGCTTAGTACCGCAATTTTTTTACCGGCTGCTTTGGCAACAGTATTAATACTGCGGTCGTTCACTAACAGAAAAGCATCACCTACAGGAATGACACCGACTACCTCATATTTGCCTTGCAGCATATGTTTGGCAAAAGTTGGACTGGCCAGTCCCTGCATCACTTTAACCGCCAGATTCAGATCTGGAATTGCACCAATGGCATCGAGTGAACCAGTAAAATTATTAAATTGACGGCCACGCATACCGGTAACACTGATCCCATCACATTTCCCGGCTTTAAAATCTTCTGCAACCACCGCTTCATTGGTATTGACCCGCAGTTCGACATCTGCACCCCAGTTTTTGGCTGCCAACTGATAGTCTTTCATCACACTATAGACATCACCGTTTTTACCAACCAGATCAAATACGCAAATCACCTGTTTAGCTTGCGCCAGACCTGAAACAGCCAGTGTCGCCGTAGCCAATGCCAGTGCTTTCCATCCTCTATGCATCATCCTCATTTCCTTATCGCTTGTTTTTGTTATTGCACTTTTAGTCACATGTGATTGTTTTTTATATAAAACATGCGAATTTAATAGTTAATCAAGCTTAAGCTATTTTATTCGCTGCACAATGGCAGATCTGACCTGGTTCAGCCATAAAAAAAGCCTAGATCAATCTAAGCTTTTTTCTTTAAAAATCAGATTATTCGCCAGCCATTGAACATTCAAAGTTGGCCTTATCGACAGAACAACGGGCACGTTTTAAGACCGACATCATGCTGGCATCATAGATTCCACGTTTGGTCATGTCCATCCGGCCATCACGTAACATTTTCTGATACTTGGTTTTATCTTCAACGTTCAGGTTCATTTTATATTTCGACGGAATACCGGCTTCCAGACGTTTGATCATGGCCATGCTCTTTGGCAGGTTTTTGATAAACCAGTCACGCGATTTCTGTCCAAAACCTGCGGGGAATTTTTCTGGACGAATCACAAAATCAGACGTCACATGCAGCACCGGGAAATTAAACATCGCGCCGTTATTACCCAGACCTTTATAGATTTCTAATGGCTTGTAGGCATAGGCAGGCGCACCAACCATATCCACCTGACCATTGTTAAATTTGGCCACAAAGTTGGACACATCGGAAATCACGGCCTGTGCACCGACGCGCTGTACCATGATTTTCTGGGCATCGTCATAGCCGAGTACTGCGAATTTCTTGCCTGCGGCTTTTTCAATCGAATTGATATTCTTGTCACGGACGAAAATAAATGCCGAACCTAAAGGCGAAATACCGGCAATTTCATATTTTTTGCCGCCCAGATTGGTTACCATTTTCGCGGCATTACGTTTGTCCAGAGCAAAACTGATTGCACGCTGGGCAATGGCATTACTTGGTGCGCCGCCCAGTGCGTCAATAGAACCGGCAAATTTATTGTATTGACGGGCACGCATGGCGGTCATAAATACACCATCACATTTACCTGCCTTAAAATCATTGTCGGCAACCGCTTCATCCTGACGGGCAATCAGATTGATTTCTGCGCCCCAGCCTTTTGCAGCCAGTGCCCATTCTTGCGCCATCTGGAAAGACTCACCGGATTTACCCAGTAAGTCAAACACACAGATATCGACTTTTTCTGCATGCGCCGCACTTGCAAAACCAAATGCAGAGAATGCAGCCAATGATAAGAGTGTTTTTTTCATTGTAGTTATCCTTTGAAATCTTGTTATTCGCTGAGTGTCCGTACACGGGACAAATATTAAGCAAGTTTAATTAAAAAAAATAGAGCATTTACTCCATTTAAAACCGGCATTTTGGCCTATAAAGATAAATCAGCAATAGTTGCCTAAGTTATTTTTAAATATATATTTAAATATCAATATCTTAATGTTTAAAACTGCTTTCTTATAATTACATTTACCCAGATATAGTTACAAAGATATACATGATTTCAGATTTATTCGCCACCAATCGAACATTCAAAATTGGTTCTTTCTACCGTACAACGCGCGCGTTTCAATACGTTCATCATGCCCTGATCATAAATCCCCTGTTTGGTTAAATCGATCCGCCCATCACGCAGAATCTTTTGGTAGGCCACACGATCTTCACGGCTTAGATTCAGAATATATTTGCTTGGAATCTCAGCTTCCATGCGCTTGACCATGGCAAAGCTGCGCGGTAACTGTTTCACAAACCAGTTTCGGGATTGTGCGGCAAAGCTTGCCGGAAACTCTTCCTGACGAATAATCAGATCAGCAGTGACATTAATCACCGGAAAATTAATCATTGCGCCTTGACGGCCTAGTCCTTTCTGTAATTCCAGCGGTTTAAATGCATAAGCCGGTGCAGCGACAATATCCACTTCGCCCTGATTAAACTTGCGAATAAAATTGGAAATTTCCGACATGACCGGTACTGCTTCAATCCGGTCGACCATGATTTTTTGCGCATAGTCATAATGCAGCACGGCAAATTTCTTGCCTTTGACCTGTTCCAGTTTATTTAGAGTACGATCACGAACAAAAATATAGGCTGGGCCAATCTGACCAATACCCGCCACTTCGAATTTTTCTTTGCCAATCTGGGTGATCAGGCGTTTGCTATTGCGTTTATCCAGTACATAGCTGATGGCTTTCATGGCAATGTCATTATTCGGCACGCCGCCAATTGCATCAATCGATCCAGCAAATTTGTTATAAGCCCGGGCACGCATTGAGGTCATATAGAAGGCATCACATTTTCCGGCTTTGACGTCCTGATCGACCTTGGCTTCATCCTGATAAGCGCTTAGCTGAATTTCGGCACCCCAGCCTTTTGCTGCCAGCGCCCATTCCTCCAGCAGTTTGTAAGACTCACCAGATTTCCCCAGTAAATCAAAAACACAGACATTCACTCTGGCTTGAGTTGAAGTCGACACCAAAATGCCCAGTGCCGATAAAATTAAACATCCCTTTTTCATTTTTATTTGACTCTATGATATTTTTTGCTCCATCAGCCTGAACTATAAACCACTGTTCATGCATAAAATAGAGCTTTTACTCAACTTATGCGTCCACCCTAGATCAATTGACAGAGGTGAAAAGCACACTTATTTCAGCAAAAACGGTAAGATTTTTCATTTTCACAGGGCTTTCCTTTAGAATAGGCGCATCTTATTTCTTAGCTTTGATTTCTCAATGATTCAGTTAGACCAGTTATCTATACGTCGCGGTGGACGTGTTTTATTTCAAAAAGCGTCGATGCAGTTACACCCAGGATGGAAAATTGGCCTAACCGGTGTCAATGGTGCTGGAAAATCAACCCTGTTTTCAGCCTTGCTCGGCGGCATGGAATCGGACACCGGTTCGCTGACCCGACCTGCGGTATGGACCGTAGCGCATATGGCTCAGGAAATCAAAGCACTGAATATGAAAGCCATTGATTTCGTCTTGTCGGGCGATGAAGAATACTGGGATATTCAGCAGAAACTCGATCAACCGGATCAACTGGATGATGCAGAACTGGCTCATTTATATGGCCGTTTTGATGAAATTTCAGGTTATTCTGCTCCTGCCAAAGCTTCACAACTGATGGCTGGTCTGGGCTTCTTTGAACATCAATCACAGCTGGATGTTTCAAGTTTTTCCGGTGGCTGGCGTATGCGTTTGAATCTGGCACGTACCCTGATGAGCCGATCAGACTTACTGCTCCTCGATGAACCAACCAACCATCTGGACTTGGACGCAATTCTCTGGCTCGAAGACTGGCTGAAAGCCTATGAAGGTACGCTGGTACTGATTTCGCATGACCGGGACTTCCTCGATGCGATTACCGATCACATTTTACATATCGAAAATCAGGAACTGATTTTATATACCGGTAACTATTCGACTTTTGAGCGCACCCGTAGTGAGCGTTTAGCGCAGCAGCAACAGGCGTATGAAAAGCAGCTGGAAACCCGCGCGCATCTGCAAAAATATATTGACCGTTTTAAAGCGCAAGCGACCAAAGCCAAACAGGCACAGAGCCGGATCAAACAGCTGGAACGAATGCAGGAACTATCTGCAGCCCATGTCGATACGCCATTTACCTTCAGTTTCCGTGAACCGACCAAAATGAGTTCGCCGTTATTGCAACTGGAACATGCCGATATTGGTTATGGCGACAAGCTGATTGTCACCAATGTAAATTTACAGATCACGCCAAACAGCCGGATCGGTTTGCTTGGGATGAATGGTGCCGGTAAATCCACGCTGATTAAATCGCTGGTCGGTGACCTGAAACTGATTCAGGGTCTGCGGAAAGATTCAGAATTACTGAATATTGGTTATTTTGCCCAGCATCAAATGGATGCACTGGATGGTAATGCCAGCCCAATGTTACAGCTGGCACGTATCGCAGATAAAAAAATCAGTGAAGCCAGTCTACGCTCCTTCTTGGGTAGTTTCGGTTTTAGTGGCGAACGTATGGATACGCCAAGCGAAAGCTTCTCAGGCGGTGAACGTGCACGTTTGGCCCTAGCACTGATTGTTTGGCAGCGTCCGAATGTACTGATTCTGGATGAGCCGACCAACCATTTAGACCTGGATATGCGTCATGCACTGACTATGGCTTTACAAGATTTTCAGGGCGCGGTAGTTCTAGTTTCGCATGAACGTCAGCTCATCGCCAGCGTCTGTGATGAACTGCTACTGGTACATAATGGTCAATGCCGTGAGTTTGATGGTGATCTTACTGCCTATGCTGACTGGTTACGCCAAGCCCGTATTGAGATGATTAAAAATGGGCAAAAGCCAGCAGAACCGGTGAAATCCCAAGTCGAAGTCAAACCGACTATTTCCAAACTGGACAAGGAAGCACAACGTAAGGAAGCTGCTCGCCAGCGGGAACTAAGTCGTCCGATTCGCAAGAATATTGAAAAATGCGAAGCACAGATGGCCAAACTACAGCCGCGACTGATTGAAATTGAAAACCTGCTGGGTGACAGTGCTTTATACGAAGCATCACGTAAAAATGATTTGCTGAAACTGATGAATGAGCAAACCGAGCTAAAAGCCAAACTGGAAACAGCCGAAGAGCAAATGCTAGAACTGATGATGGAACTGGAAAGTCTGGAACAGACGTTCTAAAGCTCTTTTAGTAAGATTTAAGATAAGAGATGAATGACCAACGTTGTTCATCTCTTTTTTATTCACTATTTTTAATGTTTTCTCTTCCATTTTCCCCCCTGTATTTTTTCATCTACGTCTAGATGTTTCTTTAATTCTGTTCTTTTCTATTCATTCGACACATAAGGTCATGAATTACACAAACCCTATATAAGTTTATTTTTTAAACAGTTGGATGCCTTATTTCATACATTAATTTACAGCGCGCTGTTTCATCCTAAGGCTCTAATACAAGTGTTTTTTAATTTTTGGCAGCCTTGCTACGAGTCTGTTTAATGTTGAACTAGAGAGAGGAAATCCGCATGCGTGCTCTTACCTATCATGGTGCTCGGGATGTACGAGTTGAATCCGTTCCAGATCCAGTGATTCAGGAACCAGATGACGTTATTTTACGGGTGACAGCCACCGCCATCTGTGGCTCAGATCTGCATTTATACCGGGGAAAAATCCCGGCCACTGAAGACGGTGATATTTTCGGCCATGAATTTATGGGAATTGTAGAAGAAGTCGGCCCAGAAGTAACCGAAGTCAAAAAAGGTGACCGGGTGATTATTCCCTTTGTGATTGCATGCGGTCACTGTTTTTTCTGTGAACATGAACTCATGGCTGCCTGTGAAAATACCAATACCGGTCGTGGTGCAATTCTCAACAAAAAACAGATCCCACCAGGGGCAGCTTTATTTGGCTTTAGCCATCTGTATGGGGGTATACCGGGTGGTCAGGCTGAATATGTACGGATCCCCAAAGGCAATGTCGGACCATTTAAGGTGCCGGGTTCCCTGCCTGATGAAAAAGTATTATTCCTGACCGATATTCTGCCAACTGCGTGGCAAGCAGTGAATAATGCCCAAGTCGGTCGAGGTTCCAGTGTGGCGATTTATGGTGCTGGCCCGGTCGGTCTGCTGGCTGCTGCCTGCGCGCGGATGCTCGGTGCCGAGCAGATATTTATGGTCGATCACCACCCTTACCGTTTGCGTTTCGCGCATCAAACCTATGGGGTAATTCCCGTCAATTTTGATGAAGTCGATGCCGCTGAATTTATCATTCAAAATACCACGGGTTATCGTGGAGTCGATGCCGTCATTGATGCGGTCGGTTTTGAAGCCAAAGGTAGCATGCTGGAAACCGTAATGACCAACCTGAAATTAGAAGGTTCGAGTGGTTCAGCGCTAAGACAATGTATTGCAGCGGTCCGTCGCGGCGGTGTGGTGAGTGTACCTGGAGTTTATGCCGGTCCAATTCATGGCTTCCTGTTTGGTGATGCCTTTGACAAAGGTTTGACCTTTAAAATGGGACAAACCCATGTGCATAATTACTTGCCGCAGTTGCTAGAACATATTGAAAATGGAGATCTGTCTCCAGATCTGATTATTACCCATCGCATGAAACTGGAAGATGCTGCGGAAGGTTACCGTATTTTTGATAAAAAGGAAGAAGACTGTCGTAAAGTCATTCTAACACCATAAATATGATTAAAAAAAAGCGCCGTCAGGCGCTTTTTTATTTTTCATCGTCATTTTATCAATCCTCTTTTTCTTGTTCCTAATCAATATCATTTCAGCGATTCCCTCCCTCTTTTCTATCGAGTAATAAAAGAAATGCCCGATTTTCAATAATGAAATCAAGAAATAACTCAAAAATGAGAAATAAAAAAGTTAAGCAAAAATCGATAAAAGTATGATTTTAAATAAAAATGAAAGTTCACTTGATTATTAAATCAATTATGTAGTTTAGCTACATCTTGAGTTTTTAGTTAACAATATGTTCCACGGTAATGATTAGAGAAACTACACTATATTTACAAGTATTTAATTTATAATAATTTTTTATTTTAAAGCCAATCCAAGGAATAGTCTGGTCATACTAGCAATATATCGCCAAATCTAGCTTTAAATTTAAAATGCTATTTTAAATTTAAAAACACTTATCCACAAGATAATCGATTTCAAATTTGAATTTAAAATAAAGAATTAATACGTGGATTAAAGCTTGCGGAAAAATACTATCTTATTCACATAAAAATTATGGATAACTTTAGAGTTATTCACATCTCTGATCAGGCTTTCTAGATGCTTGAAGCAATATTATTCACGTATTATTTAGCGTATTAGACCAAGTTTCTTATAAGCTATTGAAAATTTAAAATTTAGTTTTAGCAGCTTTTTATTTATTTTTAAGATATTGGATCTTCTGAATAGGCGATTTATTATTTTTTAGTCGAATCCACCTAAAGTATTCGATCTGTTTTCATTACACGCATCTTTAAATACCACTTTGACTGATCCAGTTTTCACCTAGTGTCGTGAACTGCATGCAAACTTCTCATCGTATAAAGAACGTCTTTCTGCCTCACTTTCCTATTCAAAAATTATTTTAGAAGTTCTGATGCAGATCATTTTTATAACGATAGATTCACTCCAGATTTCAGGTATTCTCCCGAGTTGGTAATCTCTATACATAAACCCTTTCTTAGAGTCGATTTGGCTTACTCAACTTGGCTTTTTAAAACCTAAATGAACCCGTTCCATATCTAAAAATCGGTCCAAAATTACTTTATTTTGCCTAGCTCACAGGATATGAGTAAAAAAATTGGTCTAAAAAAAGCGCCTCGAAAGGCGCTTTTTTATATCTGATTTTATCCTGAAGGGTTATGCATCAATATCTGCATTCAAGGCATTTTCTTCAATGAAAGCACGACGTGGTTCTACGTCATCGCCCATCAAGCAAGAGAACATACGATCCGCTTCAATCGCATCAGTAACTGTCACTTGCAGCATGTTACGGTTGTCTGGATCCATGGTGGTTTCCCATAACTGTTCCGCATTCATCTCGCCCAGACCTTTATAGCGCTGGATCATCATGCCACGACGTGAGTCCTGCAAGATATGTTGCCAAACCTGATGGAAATTGCTGACCTGAATCTTGCGATCGCCTTTTTGCAAATATGCACCCTCTTCAAGCAGACTAAACCAGCTCTTTGAATTCTTTAATAAACGTGCATATTCACTTGAACCTAACAGTACTGAGTCTAACAGGTAGCTATGTGGCAAGTTATGTACATAGATCGTGATACGTGGCAACCAGCTTGCAGTTTTTTGACCATCTGCCAGTTCTTTTTCAAAACGCTCCAGGGTTAATTCTGGACGTAATGTTGGCTGAATGGCTTCAATCGCTGCACGCAGATTCTCACCCCATGTTTCCACATAGGTTTTGTCTTCCAGCTGATCCAGCTTAAAACCTTCCAGTGACAGCAGCGCATCAAGCAGACTCGCAGGATAACGCTGGGTTAAACGCGCCAAGCTCTTCTGTGAAGTCTGATAATCGGCAATCACATTCGCCAGTGCTTCACCACGAATCGCTGGTGCTTCTGCACTGACATGCAGTTCCAGCTCATCAATCGCGTTCGAAATCAGGTAAGTTTCCAGTGCATCATTGTCCTTGATGTACTGTTCTTGCTTGCCTTTTTTCAGCTTGTATAGTGGTGGCTGTGCGATATAAATATGACCACGTTCCACAAGTTCCGGCATTTGACGGAAGAAGAAGGTCAACAGCAGCGTACGGATGTGTGAACCATCCACGTCAGCATCGGTCATGATGATGATTTTGTGATAACGTAGTTTGTCCGGATTATATTCTTCACGACCAATACCACAGCCCAGTGCGGTAATCAGTGTACCGACTTCAGCAGATGAAATCATACGGTCAAAACGGGCACGTTCCACGTTCAAGATCTTACCTTTCAGCGGTAAAATCGCCTGCATTTTACGGTTACGACCCTGTTTGGCCGAACCACCTGCAGAATCACCCTCGACCAGGTACAGTTCAGACAAAGCTGGATCTTTTTCCTGACAATCGGCCAGCTTACCTGGAAGACCGGCAATATCCAGCGCACTCTTACGACGTGTCATTTCGCGTGCTTTACGCGCTGCATCACGGGCACGTGCTGCATCAATGATCTTGCCGGCAATGGCCTTGGCTGCTTGTGGATTTTCCAATAAATATTCAGAAAATGCCTTGTTCATGGCCTGTTCAACAGCGGTTTTTACTTCACTCGATACCAGTTTTTCTTTAGTCTGTGAAGAGAATTTCGGATCAGGCACTTTGACTGAAACGATTGCAGTCAGGCCTTCACGCGCATCATCACCCGATACCGCAACTTTTTCCTTTTTCAGGATATTTTCGCTGTCCATGTAGTTGTTTAAACCACGGGTCAACGCAGCACGGAAACCGGCCAGATGCGTACCCCCATCCTTTTGCGGGATGTTATTGGTAAAGCAACGTACATTTTCCTGATAAGAATCATTCCATTGTAATGCGACTTCTACCGTAATACCGTTGTCGGCCTGTGCAGCAGTGAAGTGGAAGATATCATTCAGGTGCGTTTTGCCTTCGTTAATATATTTAACGAACTCAGATAAACCACCTTCGTAGTCATAGACATTCTCAAGATTGACGCGTTCATCACGCAGGACAATACGTACACCCGCGTTTAAGAATGACAATTCACGTAAACGACGCGCTAAAATATCAACATTGAAAATGGTTTGACTAAAGGTTTCAGCACTTGGGTAGAAACGTACTGTTGTACCCGATTTATCAGTTGTACCTGTTTCACGTAATTTATAAACAGGATCACCATGACGGTATTCCTGTTCATAAGTTTTGCCCGCACGGCTAATATTTAATAGCAGTTTTTCAGACAGCGCATTGACCACCGAAACACCAACGCCATGCAGACCGCCAGAGACTTTATAACTGTTGTCGTCGAACTTACCACCGGCATGCAGAATGGTTAAAATTACTTCTGCTGCAGACACGCCTTCTTCAGGGTGAATGTCGGTCGGAATACCACGACCATTATCAGATACTGAAACCGATTCATCTTCATGGATCGTCACTATAATTTCATCACAGTGGCCTGCCAAGGCTTCATCAATCGAGTTATCGACTACTTCAAACACCATGTGGTGCAGGCCTGTACCATCGTCTGTGTCACCAATGTACATGCCCGGACGCTTACGTACTGCGTCTAAACCACGTAATACCTTGATGCTAGAGGAATCATAAGCCTTTTCAATGGTTTGTTCTGTTTGAGAAGCAGCTTGATCTTCTGAACTCATGGTTTCTCCCTAGTGAAAAATAGGTCTATCCAAAGATGGGTAAAACTCAAAAAATATTATTGCACAACTTGAACTGTACCGTTTTCAACACTGAATAACTGATATGAGATAGACAAATCATGTAAGTGCTTTTGTACTGATTCATGGTCTAAGGTGGTAATAAAAACTTGACTACCAAGTTGGCTCAATCGCTCAATTAAACGTTGTTGTGCGGTTAAATCTAATTCTGCTGTCACATCATCTAATAATACCACAGTTTCCTTATTACAAGAATGGAGCATTGCGATTTGCGACAGTTTTAGTGCGATCATCAGCAGCTTTTTCTGACCCCGCGACAGGATCACGTCGGCATCCCCCATCGGGGTCTTTAAACGCAAATCCGCGCGATGTGGACCATATTCGGTATAGCGTCGATCACAGTCTTTTTCATGCTGGTTGGTCAGATCATTCAGCAGGCCAGTTTCACTGTGAAAGCCCGGACTGTATTCCAGACTGACTTGCAAATCAGGTAATAACTGTTTCAGGTCATCTTCAAAAAAGGGCTTCCATTGTTCCACGATCCCGACACGTTGCGAATGTAAAATTTCACCATATTCACTGAGCATCTGGTTCCACGGTTCCAGATCTGACAGACTGAGAAAGCGTTTGCTTTTGAGCAAACTATTTCGCTGTTTCAGCGCACGAGAATAATATTGCCAGGCATGATAAAACTCTGGTTCCACGTGGAACATTAACCAGTCAAGGAGTTGGCGTCGTGGTTTAGCACCATGATCGATAATATCGGTGCTTTGCGGATCAATCAGCTGCAAGGGCAACAGTTTGGCCAGCTGTCCCTGGGTTGCGACCAGATCACCATTGACCTTGATCAGTTGCTCCCCGCTGGCCATTTTTTGCATGCCAATTTTTTCAGTCGCAGACTGTGCAAATACAATCGCATCCTGCGCGCCATGCTGGATATAATTTTTGGGAATATGAGTACGGAAGGAACGACCGGCAGCCAGTAAATGAATCGCCTCTAAAATCGAGGTTTTACCTGAACCATTTTGCCCATAAAAAACATTAAACGGCTGCAATCCGTGGAGAGCAACCGTCTTTAAATTCCGCACACGCTCAATATGTAAACGCGTAATATGCATGTCTTATATGAATATCAGAAGCCGCGGCTTAAACACGCATCGGCATGACGACATAAGTCTGATCAGTATGCGCCGGGTCTTGTACTAAGACAGACTGATTCGCTTCAGTCATAGTCATTGACACATCATCGCCATCCAGCACACCGAGGACTTCAATCAGATACTGCGCATTGAAGGACATTTCTAGCGGTGAATCGGCATATTGAATCGCCAGGTCTTCAATCGCTTCATCCTGCTCCGGGTTATTGGCACGAAGTTGCAAAGAATCAGCATTGAAGTTCAGAAACACACCGCGAAGTTTTTCATTACTTAAAATCGCCACACGCTGCAAAGACTGCTTGAACACGTCATGTGCGATCATCACGACTTTGTCGCCCCCACGTGGAATCACACGGCGGTAGTCCGGGAACTTACCATCAATCAGCTTGGTAGTGAAACGCACGGTAATGTTCGCCTGTTCCTTGTCACGGCTTGGCATATTGATGGTCACATTGAGCAGTTCACGACCAATCAATAGAGATAATTGCTCATCTTCAACGCTGAGCAGGCGCTGTAATTCTGCAACGGCCTTACGTGGCACAATTGCCTGAATCGGCTGTGCTGCAGTGGATTGTGCTGCTGTTTCACACAGTGCTAGGCGGTGGCCATCGGTGGTCACAGCACGTAGCTGATTGGCATCAATTTCCAGCAAAGTACCGGTCAGGTAAAAACGCACATCCTGAACTGCCATGGCAAAGGCGGTTTTTTCGAACAGGCGTTTAAGTTCACGCTGTGTCACCGTCACTTGCGTGCCTTGGGTGTTTTCAGTGTTCAGTAATGGATAATCATCAGCAGGCAAGGTACCCAGTACAAAACGACTGTTGCCTGATTTAAGGATGCAGCGCTGATCTTCAGTAATATGCAAATCCACCAATGCCGCTGAAGGAAGTGACTTACAGATATCAATCAGCTTACGTGCAGGAACTGTGGTCTCGCCTTCCTGCAGACATGCACCTTCAGCCAGTGCTGTACTCGCCACCAGTTCGACTTCCAGGTCGGAACCGGTCACGGTCAATGCTTGCGTAGTCACCTGAATTTTCAGGTTAGACAGGATATTCAAGGTATGGCGACGTTCAACCGCTCCTACGACATGTGAGAGAACATTCAGTAAGCTTTCTTTCGCGATTTTTAAACGCACAGTGCATTCCTCTAAAGCTGAAGATTAATATAGAAAAAGTGATTTTTTTGACGGTTTACTATGCGGCAAAAGCAGCCGCATAGCAAGAATAGAATTTGAGCGATTTAGGTCAACTTTGCAACAGACGTTGCAGGTTTTTATAGTCTTCGTTAAAGATCGGATCTTCTTCACGCAGACTCTGTACTTTCTCGCAAGCATGCATCACGGTACTGTGATCACGACCGCCAAAAGCCATGCCAATTTCCGGAAAACTGTCGCCTGTTAATTCACGTGCCAGCCCCATCGCCAGTTGACGTGGGCGGGCATAAATCCGGGTGCGTTTTGGACCGACCAGTTCTTTCAGCGGAATCCGGAAATACTCACTCACGACACGCTGAATATTTTCGGTACTGATGGTACGGGCACGAATCGCCAGCACATCTTTTAAAGATTCACGCACCACATCCAGATCAATTGGTGTGCCTTTAAAACGTGAAATCGCCACCACTTTGTTCAGCGCACCTTCAAGCTCACGCACGTTAGCCACCACCTGCTGGGCGATAAACAGCGCACAGTTACGTGGTAAATCGACCTGGTTGCTTTCGGCTTTTTTCAGCAGAATTTCAATTCGGGTTTCAATATCTGGTGGTTCGACTCCGACCGATAAGCCCCAGGAAAAACGTGAAACCAGACGTGGATCCAGTTCGGTTAGTTCTTTAGGATAACGATCCGAAGTCAAAATAATTTGCTTAGATTCATCCAGAAGTGCGTTAAAGGTGTAGAAAAACTCGACCAGGCTGGCTTCTTTACCGGCCAACAAGTGAATATCATCGACCAGTAATAAATCCAGAGAACGGCAATTTTTCTTAAACTCTTCAACTTTGCCCTGCTGTAACGAGCTGACAAAGTCCTGTACGAAACTTTCTGCGGTCATGTACATGACACGTGCATTCGGTTTGGCCTGTAACAGTGCATTGCCGACCGCCTGCATCAAGTGGGTTTTACCCAGACCGGTCGGACCATATAAAAATAACGGGTTGTGCTGTGAAGCACCCAGCTGAGTCAGCACCTTGCGACAGGTTTCTGCCGCCATCTGGTTAGATCGACCTTCCACAAACAGCGAGAAGGTAAACAATGGATTCAACTGACGTCTACGGCTATTTTTGCCGCTGTCTTCTTTTTCTTTCTTCGGTTTCGGCACCGGCATCGGTGTCGAGGTCAATGCCGCTGTCGTGGTCGCCGGTTGCTCACTGGCAGATAAAATTGCCCCTGGACGTGAATCGACCAAAATTTCGACCTTGCGTACCCGTCCTTCAGACAATTGCTCTGCCAGAATCGTGATCAGTTCCAGATGATGTTCTTGAATGTAACGCGTCCAGTAAGGATTAGGTGCATACAAACGCAAGCTGTCTTCCAGCTCTTCTGCAACCAATGGGCGAATCCACATTGTAAAGACATTTCCAGAGAGCTCTTGTCGCAGGCGATTTAAGCAGTCCGTCCAAAGCATGTGAATCCCCTATTCATTCCATTGTTCATTCAAAAAAGATGACCGCGACCAAAAGCGGGTCGCCATTCTAACCAAGTTATCCACATCTGTCATGGCAATTTCCACAAAAACTGTGCAAAAAGAAATCACCATGCATAAATTTAAATTTAAAACCTAGTGTGGATAAGTTTATCCGCAAGCTGTGGATAAAATATATCACAAAGTTATCCACAAAGTATAAAATTAATAGAAACAGTTTTATCCACAATATAAGTTTATGTTTAATTAAATAAAAAGTGGCTTATCCATAGAAAAAGTGCTCCCTAATAGTAATAAATTTAAATTTATAAATTTGAATTTATTTATAAGATCACTGATTTTTGTGGATAACTCAGAAAGCTTCAAATTTAAATTTAAAAACACAGGTTAAATTTAAAATCTGGATAACATGTGGATAACTTTGTTGATAGAGTTGTTTATAACTTATATATATTTATATAACAATAACTTAATTTGTGATTAACTTGAATTGAACTATTTTTTATTCAGTTCTCTGAAAAACCAAGGTCTTTATCTTTTTTGATCTTATCTTTATCTTTTTTGATCTTATCTTTATCTTTTTTGATCTTATTTGAAAAGAAAACCGCTTTTGCATTGACAGCTCAAGCAATGAGCACTAAAATCGCGGACCTTCATAGAAAGATCATTTTTTGGAGTTTCAATATGAAACGTACATTCCAACCGTCTGAATTAAAGCGTAAGCGTGTTCATGGTTTCCGTGCTCGTATGGCTACTAAAGCTGGTCGTCAAGTATTAGCTCGCCGTCGTGCAAAAGGTCGTCATAGCTTAACTGTTTAATCAGTTACGCTAAGACGATTTCGGGTGTTATGACAAAACTTTATAGTTTTGGCACAGAGTTGCGATTACGCTGTGCTGCCGATTATAAAGGTGTCTTTGATGGTGCGCTTTTTAAAGTGCATCAACCCCATTTCTTATTTCTTGCAAAACATTCCGAACTGCCAAATAGCCGTTTGGGTTTAGTTGTTGCCAAGAAGAAAGTGCGACGTGCACACGAAAGAAATCGAGTAAAACGACTTGCTCGCGAAAGTTTTCGCCTGCATCAACAGCAATTAGATGACTTAGACATTGTAATCATGCCGAAAATGGGTGTTGAAGCAGTGCCTAATGCAGAATTGCACCAGCAATTACAATTTGCCTGGCAGAAACTGAACCGTCTCGCCAAAAAGCATTCAAAAATAGCCCCCTCCCCACAAAAGTAGAGTTGGCCAATGGTACGTTTACTGCATTGGTTGATCCGTTTCTATCAGATTGCGATTAGTCCTCTTCTTGGACCGCGCTGTCGTTATATTCCAACTTGTTCTCAATATTCCTTGGAAGCAGTCCAGATGCATGGCGCTGGGCGTGGAGTGTGGCTGGCTACTAAACGTATTTGCCGTTGTCATCCGTGGGGGGGCTCGGGATATGATCCTGTTCCCTCAAAAGCGATTCGTTTTATTTCATTTCAGCAAATAGATTCTCAAACGCTTCACGTTGCTGTACCCTTTCGTGATCGTTTATTGAACCAAAATCACTCTCACCACTTGGGGTAATACATATGCAACAATGGGCCAGGATTGCAATTCTCGGAGCCATGTTTGTTGTCGCATATTTGCTCATTTTGGCGTGGCAAAAAGATTATGGAAATGCTGAAACAAAACCGCAGCAGGAAACTGCTGTTGTTTCGCATGACGTATCTGCAGATTTGCCAAATGGTCAGACGGCTACAGTTGCCTCTGATCTGCCACAAGCAAATGTGCCAGCACAGCAAGCCACGGATGCCACAGCACCTGTAAGTCAGCAGCTTATTTCAGTACAAACCGACCTTTATCATCTTTGGATCAATCCGAAGGGTGGTGATATTGTTCGTATTGAATTACTCAATCATGACAAGAACAAAGACAGCGATGAACCTTTCGTCATGCTGGAAAGCGATGCGAAACGTACTTATGTCGCCCAGTCTGGCCTGATCGGTCTGAATGGACCGGACAGCAGCCGTAACGGCCGTCCAATGTATGAGCTGGAAAAAACTGCTTATACCCTGGCAGATGCGAAAACAGTCAAATCCAAAGATGGTGAAAACCTGAAAGTATTGTCTGTACCGCTAGTGTTTAAAACCGCTGACGGGATTGAGATCATTAAGACCTTCAATTTCACTGAAGGTGAATATCCGGTCGTGGTGAACCATAAAGTGGTTAACCGCAGTGGCCAGACCTGGCAAGGTCAGATGTTCGGTCAGATCAAACGCGATAACTCGGAAGATCCAGGCAAATCTGATCAGGGGATCTTCACGCTGGGAACATTCCTGGGCGGTGCATGGGGTACCCCGGACGAGCAGTACAACAAGCTTAAATTCGACAACTTTGTTGAAGAAAAAGTCAGTACTGAAGCGACAGGTGGTTGGGTGGCAATGGTACAGCACTACTTTGTCAGTGCATGGGTTCCAGGTCAGCTGAAGTTGACTCAAGGCAATGGCGAAGCCTATAGCGCCAAGCTTGAATCACGCAAATCAACCGATAACATGAACATCATCGGTTTTACTTCACCAACGTTTAATGTACCAGCAGGTACCGTGGCTGAAATTGATGCGACCTTCTATTCAGGTCCGAAAATCCAGTCAGAACTGAAAGATTTGGCTGCGGGTTTAAACCAGACCGTTGATTATGGCTGGTTATGGCCAATTGCGAAATTACTGTTTGTCGGTCTTGAGTTCTTCCATGGTCTGGTGGGTAACTGGGGCTGGGCCATTATTCTGTTGACCATCCTGGTGAAACTGATCCTGTGGCCATTGTCGTCGAAGAGCTATCGCTCTATGGCGAAAATGCGGGTGATTGCGCCAGAAATGCAACGCATGAAAGAAGAGTTCGGTGAAGATCGCATGCGCTTCTCTCAAGAAATGATGGCATTGTACAAACGTGAACAGGTCAATCCGCTTGCCGGCTGTTTACCACTGTTATTACAAATGCCGATTTTCCTGGCCTTGTACTGGGTATTGATGGAATCTGTGGAACTGCGTCATGCGCCATGGATGCTGTGGATTCAGGATTTGTCTTCAATGGATCCTTGGTTCATTCTGCCGTTGTTGATGGGCTTGACGATGTATATCCAACAGTCGTTAAATCCACAACCGACGGATCCAATGCAGGCAAAAGTCTTCAAGTTTATGCCGATTATCTTTACCGTATTCTTGTTGTTCTTCCCGGCAGGCTTGGTTCTGTACTGGATCGTCAACAACTTGATCACGATTCTGCAACAAACTTTGATTAACAAGTCTGTTGCCAAAGATCGCGCGAAACGTGATGAGGTTACTCCAGTCAACTAAGTTGTACGGATAGGCTGAATAAATCCGCTTAAGATGGTAATCTTAGGCGGATTTTTTTTGGCTGTACTTTTGAGTCTTTGCAGGTAAATTTTATGCTCAACCGAACCACAACTATTGCTGCGATTGCAACTCCACCAGGACGTGGCGGCGTTGGGGTGATTCGCCTGTCAGGCCCGAAATCCTATGAAATTGCCCAGCAACTGACACAAAAAGAGCTGCCTAAAGCCCGTTTTGCCGGTTTCCGCCAGTTCTATGATGCGGCCGGCGAAGTCATGGATGAAGGACTGGCGATTTGCTTCCCGAATCCAAACTCTTTTACCGGTGAAGATGTGGTCGAGCTGCAAGGTCATGGCGGGCCGGTGATTCAAAATGCTCTGCTTGGTCGTTTACTGGAGCTGGGCGCCACTGCAGCCAAGGCCGGTGAATTCTCGATGCGTGCTTTTGAGAATGGCAAGCTGGATCTGGTGCAGGCCGAGGCGATTGCCGACCTGATTGATGCAACTTCGCAAGCGGCTGCACGTTCTGCAGTGCGTTCTTTACAAGGGGCTTTCTCGACCAAAGTCAATGCAGTCCTTGAGCAGCTGATTCACCTGCGTCTGCATGTGGAAGCGGCAATTGATTTTCCGGAAGAAGAAATTGATTTTCTCGCAGATGGCAAGATTTTAAATCTGCTAGATGGCGTATCCAGTGCCGTCACTCAAGTACAGCAATCCGCACGTCAAGGTCAGTTGTTACGTGAAGGTTTACAAGTCGTAATTGCGGGTAAACCGAATGCCGGTAAATCTTCGTTGCTGAATGCATTGGCTGGAATTGAACGCGCAATTGTGACTGATATTGCCGGCACCACCCGTGATGTCTTGCATGAAAAGATTACTTTAAATGGTCTGCCGATTACCCTGACTGATACTGCGGGCCTGCGTGAAACTGGCGATATCGTGGAAAAAGAAGGGATTCGCCGCGCGATTAAAGAAATCGAACAGGCCGATTTATTGCTCTTGGTCTATGACTTAAGTCAGGGCGAAGATCCGCTGCAACTTGCTCAGGAATATTTTGCTGAACATATAGAACCGAAACGTTTAATGCTGATTGGCAATAAATGCGACCTGACCGGTGCTGAAGCCGTGATTGGCGATTTAAATGGTTTCCGGCATATTGCAGTGTCTGCCAAGCAGGAAACTGGCGTACAAGCGCTTATAGAAGCGATTACAGCCCATGCAGGCTTCCAGCCTGAAGAAGATACCTTTATTGCACGTACCCGTCATTTAGACGCAATGAAGCGCACTCAGCTCTATTTGGCTGAAGCGCGTGAACAGCTGGTGGTATATAACGCGGGGGAACTGGTGGCAGAGTCCTTGCGTCTGGCGCAAAATGCTTTGGGCGAAATCACGGGTGATTTCAGTGCAGATGACCTGCTGGGCAAGATATTCGGATCGTTCTGTATTGGTAAATAATTATTTAATAAATATCAAAAAAGCCCTCAATTGAGGGCTTTTTTTAGGCTGGTAGGCGGGATTTTTGATACGCCCACCACAGCGCAAAACACAATAGACTGATCGCGATACAAAAGCTGATCACAGCGAAATCCAGCCCCCAGTGATCGGCCAGGTAACCCACAGCAATGATGGGAACAATAGTGCCCAGATAAGCAATAAACAGATAGGTCGACATCACTGCTGCACGATTGTCTAAGCTGGTCATTTGATGGATCAGTGCAAAAGCACCCATCAGAGTAAAACCATGACCAATTCCAAAGCAAATATCACTGATAAAAAATAGCAGGCTGATTTTTGAATACATGCATAGCGCCAAAACCATCAGGCTCAAGCACATCATCATTAGGCCGATATTCAGACATTTAGACGCTGCGACCGCTTTGGTTATAAACTGCACGATCACTGAAACCACTAAGATACTGGTAATGGCCAGTCCGCTGACCAGAGGGCCATGCCAAGGTAAAATATTTCGGACAAAGGATGGCGACAGGGAAGCAAACAGGCTAAAGGCGGCAAAGGCACTAAAAGCTGTCACTGCAATAATCATAAACACACGATGAAACTGGGCTTCAGGTCGTTGCAGTTTAGGCGCCATGCTAAAGGGCTGCACCTCAAACTTGGGTGCTTTAATCCAGAACAGGCCAATCAGACACAATACGGCACCCAGAATAATCGGCAAATATGGCATCACCAAAGGCGCAGCGGAAAACTGCGCAATCACGCCACCGACCAAAGGTCCCAAACCAAAACCCATTGCAGTAATGATTGAAATCAGTTGCGGTGCAGTGTGCTTATGGCTTTCCGGGATGGTATGCATTAAACCCATCATGGCAGAAGTGGTCATCAGGCCCGAGGCAATCCCAATAATAAAACGGCCAATCGAGAGGATCAGTGCATTCTGGGCAAAAACGGAAATGATCAGACCCAGCGTGATCAGGGCCAGACCAATTTGCAGGGTCCGTAAAAATCCGATGCTGTTACTGGTTCTGCCCAAAAACAACAAGGTCGAGAGACAGCCAAACATATAGGCGACAAAAATGTAGGTGATCTGGCTGGGCAGCAAATGCCAAAGCTGTTGATAAATCGGATAAAGCGGACTGGCCAAAGCAGTACCAATCGTTCCCATCATTAAAGCCAGGCTGACCATCAAGAACGGTCGCCAGCTGGTCGTTATTGTCATGAAAATGCCGTTATAGTGTTGATCCTTGGCCAATCCATGTCAGGGCGTAGCGAGGAAAATAAAAAGTGTCTGCAGTTTAGAATGGATGCAGAAAATCGGTCAAGGTTGAATGAGTAAGATATTTATCATTTAAAATATTTTAATTATATAAAATAGTTATTTATTATGAATATTGATGTTATTTCTAGATATGTTGGAGTTAAATATAACGCTATACATGGTGTTCCACGTGAAACATGATGAGCTTATTTAACTGAGTGTAAACAGTAACATAAATGTTTGAGAAATTTAAAAGCAGAGCGATTAGAATCAAAGCATATTCTTATCCAATTCATGTAGAACATTCATGTTAAAAAAAACACTGATCATTAGTTTAAGTACATTCGTTTCAAGCTTTGCATTTGCCAATATTGATACGGTACAAGCTAACTTGGCAAAAAACAGTCCCAATTTAAAAATTGAAAATATTCAGACCACCGAGATGAAAGGTATCTATAGCGGTTCCATGCAGGGCCAAGTGGTTTATCTGAATGAAGATGCCAAGCATCTGATTGCCGGCCCGATGCTGCGGATTCAGGATCAATATAATCTGACCCGTGATTTAATGCTGAAACAAAATAGTATCGACTGGAAAAAATTACCGCTTCAGGATGCTGTGAAAAGTGTAAGAGGTACGGGTAAACGTCAGATTGCGATCTTTTCTGACCCAAATTGCCCGTATTGTAAAAAGCTTGAGCTAGAGCTGAAAAAACTGAATGACTTGACCATTTATACCTTTATTCTTCCTTTAAAACCCCAGTCGGTGGCTCCTTCAAAACAGGTGTATTGCGCGTCTAATCCAGCTCAGGCATGGGAAGATCTGATTGCTCAAGGGATTCAACCTAAATCGAAAAAAAGTTGTGCTAATCCGATTGAGCGGAATAAAAAACTGGCTCAGTCTATGGGGGTAAATGGTACACCTGCGATTATTTTTTCCAATGGTTTTAAAGTGATGGGTGCCTATCCGGCAGAGCAGATTGAGCAGATCTTTAAAGAATTCAATTTATAAAAAAATTAAATAAAGCTATCAGTCGCTCAATATAAAAAAGCACCTTTCCGGTGCTTTTTTATTCAGGTCGTCAAATCAACCTCAAAAACATCTGAATGGTTTAGACTGTACGGCGTTTGGTGACCATATTATAAATAAACAGAATAATCACAGCACCAATCACGGAAGCAATCAGACCTGCTGCGGAATCTGCCGAATACAGACCGAGCATACGGCCACCAAAAGTCGCCAATAAGGAGCCGGCAATACCCAGCAAGGTGGTCATGATAAAGCCTGCCTTGTCATTACCCGGGTGAATGGCACGTGCAATCAGACCTGCTACAAAACCAATGACGATCGCCACAATAATTGTCCACATATGCATACTCCTTCTTATCATGTCTTTGTTTTCACATCTGTTTAATCATCTTGAAACAAAGTCAGGATCATAAAAAGTTGAATCCTGAAACGAGATGTTATTTTTTGTTCCCGGTTTTCTCTCTATTTGAAGTATAAAAAAAGTGGCTTATGCCACTTTTTTTAACCTGATTTTAAAGACCGATTTCACCAATAAATGGCAGGTGACGGTACTTCTGGTCATAGTCTAAGCCATAACCCACGATAAATTTATCTTCAACCTCAAAGCCCATAAATTCGACCTTCAAATCGATTTCACGACGCGATGGTTTACTTACCAAAGTACACAGTTGAATCGAATTGGGTTCACGGGTTTGCAGGATTTCAAGTACCTTGCTTAAAGTGTTGCCTGAATCAATAATATCTTCAACGACTAACACATCTTTACCACGGATTTCACCGTCTAAATCTTTCAGGATTTTTACATCACGTGACGATACCGTGCCACCGCCATAACTGGACACAGTCATGAAATCCAATTCATGCGGTTTTGAAATCACACGACATAAATCAGCCATAAAAATCACTGAACCACGTAATAAACCGATGAGCACAAGTTCTTTGTCACTATTGGCATAGTGTGCATTGATTTGAGCACCAAGCTCTTTGACTTTAGCTTGAATTTCTTCAGCGGAAATCATTACGCTCATTTGGACGGTCATGGGTAGATACCTAAAAAGTAAAAATAGCAAAATAAAAAAGGTGTTGACCTGCAACACCTGAATACGTCGCAATTTTAATACATCCCTAGCAGAGATGCACCTGTTTTGCTGGCGGTAAATGTAATCATTTTTTAGCCGCTGTTGAATCGCGTTTCAATAAAAAAACACAGCCCAGTGCCATTGCAGACAGGATCAAGTATTGGCGACGGCGGGATTTTTTCGGTTTATTCACTGGCTGCTGCTTTGACATAAACGGCTGCTCCATAGACATAGGTGGCTGCAATATTACGGTCATCGCCAAGCATGGTCAGTGCAAAAAATGCATCTTCAATATTTTTAGCTCTGCTCTGGCGTAACTGCTGTAAGGCAGTTGCATTGAGATTCAGCACCACAAAGTCGGCTTCTTTGCCAATATTAAAGTTCCCCAGGCGATCATCCAGACTCAAGGCTTTGGCACCGCCTAAAGTGGCATGATATAAGGCTTCAAAGGCAGAAAGTTTTTCACCCTGCAACTGTTGCACCTTATAGGCTTCATTCAGGGTTTGCAGCTGATTAAATGATGTTCCTGCTCCAATGTCTGTGCCTAAGCCGACTTTGACCCCTTTGTCCCAGGTCTTTTTCAGGGGAAATAAGCCACTACCCAGGAATAGATTTGAGGTCGGACAGAAAGCAATGGCTGAGTCGGTCTGATGCATACAATCCCACTCTTCATCTTCCAGATGCACGCAATGCGCGAAAACGGATTTGCTGCCGGTTAAACCATAATGATGATACACATCCAGATAACCTTCACGTTCAGGAAAAAGTTCTTTTACCCAAGCAATTTCATTTTTATTTTCACTTAAATGGGTATGTACATACACGTCCGGATATTCGGCTTTGAGCTGCCCGGCTTTTTGTAATTGTTCAGGTGTTGAAGTTGGTGCAAAGCGTGGGGTAATCGCATACAGGTTCCGCCCCTGTCCATGCCACTTTTCAATCAGCGCTTTAGAGTCAATATAAGCCGTTTCTGCTGTATCCGTCAGCGCTTCCGGTGCATGACGATCCATCAGGACTTTACCTGCGATCAAACGCATATTGCGTGTGGTTGCGGCATTAAATAAAGCATCTACGGATTCAGGATGAACGGTACAAAAGACCAGGGCAGTGGTGGTGCCGTTTTTAAGCAATTCCTGCACAAAAAATTCGGCAATTTTTTCGCTATAGGATGCATCTTGAAACTGGATTTCAGTGGGGAATGTATAGGTATTTAACCATTCCAGCAGTTGTTCACCATAAGCCCCGACCATTTCCGTTTGCGGGAAATGAATATGGGTGTCGATAAATCCGGGAACAATCAGTTGATCTGGATAGTGTTGTAATTCAAGGTCGGTAGGAAGTCGTGAGTGCCCTTCTCGCCAAGGACCAAACCACTGGATTTTACCTTCGTGAATGATGACTAAACCATCTTCTACATATCGCACTTGGTCGTGTATATCACGTGCTTGGGCAACTGTATTCTGAATATCGAGGAAGCGACCACGGATCGCTGTCGTTGCAATTACAGAAGACATTTTAAACCTACGCTTTTAATTTTTTCGATTGATTGTAGCTGAAAAAATTGCCATGTTTGTATGAACATTCATATTTAAATAGCGATCCAGATTCTTCTATGACCCCATCCAATTATTATGATCAATTTCAACAGATCGTACGTGCGCAGCCGACATTAATGCGCATCTTGCATCAGTTAGCACAATTACACTCTGACGCTTATGTCGCAGCGGGTGTGTTACGTCATGTGATCTGGGCGCATTTACATGGATGGGAATATGAAATAAATCATACTGAGGTCGATGTGATTTTCTATGATGAAAATGAGCAGGCTCGCGTTATAGAACAGCAACTTGCAGATCGGTTAAAAGAGTATTTTCCAGATATCCGTTGGGATGTGACTAATCAAGCCTTTGTACATGAGTGGTATCGTACCGATCAAAATGAAAATATTGAGCCTTTAACTTCAATTAGTCATGCGCTGTCATTATGGCCAGAAACTGTCACGGCCTTGGCACTGCGCCTGAAAGATGATGAATTGGAGTTGATTGCTCCTTTCGGTTTAGCAGATTTATTTGAGTTAAAGCTGCGTTGGAATCCGAATTTAGTCAGTTATGCCGTGTTTGAACAACGCATGCTGAGCAAACAGTTTTTGCAAAAATGGCCCAAATTATCCCTGATAGAACAATAAAAAAAAGCCTGCTGATGCAGGCTTTTTTGATGATTACTTTTTACAGGGTGGTTTCGTTATATTTCTTGCTATGACGAATCGACAAGATCGCGGTCACAGTCAGGACAATCACAATAAAGCTCAAAGAAATCCAGATCGGCATATGGAACACATCCAGCATCAGCATTTTAAAGCCGATAAAGACCAGAATGATCCCGAGACCATAAGGCAGATAATGCATTTTTGAGGCTGCGCCCGAGAGCAGGAAGAACATCGCGCGTAGGCCTAAAATCGCCATCAGGTTTGCGGTAAGGACAATAAAGGGATCGGTGGTGACGGCAAAAATAGCTGGAATAGAATCGACGGCAAAGATCACATCAGAGGCTTCAACCAGGATCAGGACCAAGAACAACGGCGTTGCCCAGAGCAAACCATTCTGACGGACAAAGAATTTGTCGCCCTGAAGTTGCGGGGTAATACGCATATGTTTACGTAGCCATTTCAGAATCGCCATATCTTCAATATTGCTGTCTTCTTCATGCTGACCACGCAGGAATTTGAAGCCGGTATACACCAGGAACGCACCGAAGATATACAGAATCCAAGAGAATTCCTGTACAAACCAGGCGCCAATAAAAATAAAGATGGTTCTGAGTACAATCGCACCCAGTACGCCATATAACAGCAGTTTACGTTGCAGTGCGGGTGGAATGGCAAAGGCCGCGAAGATCATCAGCCAAACAAAGACGTTATCAATCGCCAGGGATTTTTCCAGCAGATAACCGGCAAAGTATTCCATGACCTTGGCATTGGCAATTGCCGTGCCTGCGGTCTGTTCCAGATACAGCCATAAGCCGCCACCAAATAAAGTCGCGACACTGACCCAGGCAATACTCCAGTATGCAGCGGTACGGACTTTAACTTCCTGACCATGCTGATGCTTAAAGCCGACAAAATCGATTACCAGCATGACTGCGACAATCGCGAAAAAGACAAGATACAGCCAGAGCGTACCAATGGTTTCCATGTGAATTCTCCACATCGGGCGACTGGCCATAAAAAAACCTTGACCAGTTGCCAGATGAAAAACATCTATAACAACATGATCAAGGTCTTGCCTACATCTTACTGTTCCACTTTTTTATATAAAGTGTGACTTCAAGATGCTCAGATACCGACTTTTTGCAAAGTGTAATGACGATATTCTGACACGCCTAAAAATTGAAATTTCATTCTTAAACGCTTGGAGGAGGCTACTCCCCTTGTTCAAACTAAATTTTGTTTGAGCGATGGCTCAATGTGTAGCAAGCATGACAGATTTTTGCTAAGACTACAATTTCATTTACAAAAATCATGCTTCAAGGCGCTTTCTTACCTAAGAAATCCGGACGCTGAATTAGATATAAGCTGATCAGAAAACCCAGACTCGCCAGAATGGCTCCCACCCAGCCAATACTATGCAATCCGATATGTGCCGTTACCAGACCGCCGAGTAAGGCACCGCCGCCAATCCCGACATTGTACAGACCTGAAAAAATTGCCATGGCGACATCGGTTGCATCAGAAGCCAGATTTAAGGTCTTGGCTTGTAGAGCCAGACTAAACCCAATAATGCTGATGCCCCAGATTAACGCCAAGCTATTAAGCTGAAATACACCCTGAGACAGTGGCAGCAATAACAGTAGCGAGATCCCTAGCCCGAGTGTAAATAGCGGAATGGTGAGTCGGGGGAAATGCGGTGCAAAACGGCCAAATACATAAGAGCCGATCAGGCCCGCACCACCATAAATCAGCAATAAGCTGGTGGTCTGCGCAGAGCTGAATTGCGCAATATTCAGCGTAAAGGGTTCAATATAACTATAGGCGGTAAATTGCGCACTAATCACAAGCACGGTAAGCGCAAAGACCAGCATCAGGCTGGGACGTTTCAGCAAGCTCTTTAAACTGCTGAGTGAACCTGAATTGACACTTGGTAATAAAGGTAAGGTTTTGGCCAGCAGTACGCAGACTACGCTCGCCACAACTGCGATCAAGGCAAAACTATTGCGCCAGCCATAGGCCTCCCCGACCATCCGGCCAAAGGGAATTCCCAGAACCATCGCCATGGCGGTACCGGTAGCCAATAAGCCCAGTGCCTGAAACTCTTTGTCCTTTGGCGCAACCCGCACGGCAAGCGACGCCGTAATTGACCAGAACAGCGCATGCGCCACGGCAATACCAATTCGGCTCAGCACCAGAATGCTAAAGCTCCAGGCAAAATAGGACAGCACATGACTGAAAATAAACACCGCAAATAAAACCATCAGCAGAAAGCGCCGTTCAATATTTTTGGTCAGTAACATCATTGGCAAAGAAAGCAGCGCCACGACCCAGGCATAAATCGTCAGCATCCACCCGACCTGAGTGGGTGACATGGAAAAACTTGCGCCAATATCACTTAATAGCGCCACCGGGATAAATTCGGTGGTATTGAAAATAAAGGCAGCAGAGGCTAAAGCAATCACACAGACCCATTGACGTGTCACCGAGGAGGTGGAAGAAGAGCTGGACATACATATCTGATAAAAAGAACCGGCCGGCAGTTTAAACCTGTTGAGCAAAATGCGGTATTGGTCAGAAGGACAGATTCACAATCCTTTAAAAGAAATCTAACAATAGAGCAGGGAAAAATATGTCAGTCTGGCTTAAAAACAAGGAGAGGATCGGTATGTTGATCGAGCATCAGCAACAGGACACTGGAGGTTTATGGTTCGTAGAGCCAAATGAAAAACGTCTGGCAGAAATGAGTTATTCCAGAGTAAATGAAGATCAATTAGTGATTGAACACACCTGGGTCGATGACAGTCTACGCGGACAGCACGTCGGGTATTATCTGATCGAGGCCGCTGTGAATTTTGCCCGTGAACACGGCATCAGGATTATTCCAAAATGCTCTTTTGCCAAATCTGTGTTCGAGCGAGAGCCTCGCTTTAATGATGTTTTATAATTTAAAAATGACAACAAAGGTTTAGATTCGTATGGAAATCAAATATCAAGATTCAAAACGCGGTGGTGTATTTTTTATGGAAGATCAAGGACGCCGCCTGGCCGAGATCACTTATCAATGGCGGGGCGATGCAGTCATCATTGCCGATCATACCTGGGTCGATGATTCCTTGCGTGGCCAAGGTATTGCCCGAAAAATGCTGGATGTACTGGTCGATTTTGCCCGTGAAAAAAGTTTAACCATCATCCCGCAATGTTCCTATGTGGATGTCATGTTTAAACGTGACCGTAGTCTGGCAGATGTCGCGGCAACGACTATTTAACCATCCAAGGGGATTTCCCGAAAGATAAATGCAATCTTTCTTTCAAGGCAGGAATCAATATAACCTGTAACAGGGTATATAAACCGAAACCTGCCATCACCCCGGTCATCGCCCAGAAAATTTCTTCAAACTGTTGCAGCATCACTAAAATTGCCATAATCAGCAGGTAACTGGCATGAAAATAAATACGATGCCCAACAAATTTCAAGATCGTCCAGCTAATAAAAATTGAACTGATCAGCAGATTGGTTTGAGCGCTGAATTGCCAGTCATTTAAAGTGATGATCAGGATAAAACACACACATAACAAGGCGAGGGTTAAAATCAGATCTTTTAACATCAAGTGATCCTCATGTTCATGGTAGGTGTATGAAAATATTCGTTTAATAATTTAGGCACTATTGTTAAAAGTTTAGTCCAGAAATGCAAACTGAAAACCGTGTAAGCAAAAACGGATATTTGCTTAAAAAATGGTCGACTTAATTTAAAATTATTGATTAAATTGTGGTTTTAATTCTTCCCTCTAGTGAGATGGCATGATGCTACAGCTTTGCTATGCCAGTGAACGCATAGAATCTGAACAAGAGTTGTTACAAGATTTGAGTGATATTTTGGCCACTGCCCGGAAGTTCAATCTTCAGCATCAGATTCATGGGGTGTTGTATTATTCCCATGGCAAATTTTTCCAGTGCCTTGAAGGTCAGGCTGAAGTAGTGGAAAGTTTATTTCAAAGCATTTGTCGGGATCCCCGCCATCACAATATCTTGCGTTTTGCAGATGCGATGGTAGAGCATTCCCATTTCTCGGAATGGTCAATGAAATATGTGCATAAACACAGTGAAATTTCTTCTTTATTTTCACGTTTAGGTTTGAAGCAATTTGATCCGCATGCTTTACAGCAGTCAGGAATTGCCGAATTCCTCAAAGTACTGTATCGCCTGGAAGAAAATCAGGCCAGTCTGGCATCGCCAAAAGGTTATAAGCAGCGTGGTTATGTCCCCTATTTTTGATCTGATGGATCAAAGCTGAAAATAAAAAAGTCCGCATGGCGGACTTTTTTGTCTGATGTGGATTAGGTCATGTCAATCATGACTTTTAAGGCCTTTTCATCAGAGGCATGTTTAAAGACATCATAGGCTTTTTCAAAATCGGAAAATTTAAAATGATGGGTCGCCAGTTTTTCTAGGGGCAATTTGCCGGAACAGCAGGTTTTCAGCAACATCCCTGTGGTATTGGCATTCACCAGGCCGGTGGTGATGGTCAGGTTTTTAATCCAGAGTTTGTTCAGTTCAAAACTCACCGGTTTACCATGTACGCCGACGTTGGCAATATGCCCGCCCTCCTTCACGACATGCTGGCAAATATTCCAGGTAGGCTCCACCCCCACTGCTTCAATGGCACAGTCGACCCCGCGTCCATCGGTAATCTCTAGAATCTTTTGAATGGCATCTTCTTTGGCAGAGTTGATGATATGCGTCGCGCCGACAGTCTTGGCAAATTCCAGCCGATTATCATCCATATCCACCATAATAATATTGGCAGGTGAATAGAACTGTGCGGTGAGCAGACAGCTCATGCCGATTGGCCCTGCTCCGACAATCGCCACGTTGTCGCCTGGTTTGACATCACCATATTGCACCCCAATTTCATGTGAAGTTGGCAGGATATCTGAGAGGAATACGGCCACATCTTGATTCAGACCTTCAGGTAAATGATAGAGTGAGGTATCGGCAAAGGGCGTGCGTACATATTCGGCATGGGTACCGTCAATCATATAACCCATGATCCAGCCGCCTTCATTGCGGCAATGTGCATACAGCTGTTTCTGGCAGTTTTCACAGGTCCCGCAGCGGCTGACACAGGAAATAATGACCCTGTCGCCCTTTTTGAAGTTCTGAACGGCGGAACCGACTTCTTCCACAATGCCAATACCTTCGTGACCTAAAATACGCCCCTTAAAGCTGCCCTCTTTTCGTGTGGCCTCCTGCTCAATTTCCGGGTTTTTACCTTTCCAGATACCCAAGTCGGTACCACAGATGGTGACTTTTTCGAGTTTAATGATGGCATCGCCGGGATGCAAAATGGTGGGAACTGGGCGGTCTTCAAAGCGGATATCATTTGCGCCGTAATAGACCATCGCTTTCATCGTTGTCATGACACATCTCCTAATGGAGTGAGGAATGAGAATGACCTGACTCAGCGAGAATAATGAACGCCTCGATTGCTTTTATACAGTGACAGCGATGGGCTGATTCATGATCTGGCTTTCAGGCCTATAGATACCTGTGTTCTTCTCGATTGTGCCTTGAGTAATATGGCGCTGCAATCAGTCTTGTGTACAGATTGCAACAAAAGATCATCCGAGATAGTTTAGAGATAAATCTGCTCTTTGGGTCAATGTTTAAATCATAGGATTGCAGGATCAGAACAACTGTTCACTTTTGCTGAAGCAAGGTTTTAATATGCTAAAAAAAGCCCGCTAGGCGGGCTTCTTCACTTCACTTAAATCTGTTTTATGCTTGTAAAACAGTGATCAGCTTCTGATGCAAACCACCAAAACCGCCATTCGACATAATTACTACGGCATCGCCCTCACCTGCTTCTGCCACCACGGTCTGAATGATGTCATCCAGTGTGCGTGCAACTTTGGCTTTGTTTGGCGCAGCCTCAATGACCGGTTGCAGATCCCAGTCCAGGCCTTCCGGTTGATACCAGATCACTTCATCGGCCAGACGTGCTGAATGAGCCAAGCCATCTTTATGACTACCCATGCGCATGGTATTGGAGCGCGGTTCAATAATCGCCCAGAGTTTGCGTTCACCCAGGCGTTTGCGCGCGCCTTCTAAGGTCGTATCAATCGCCGTCGGATGATGGGCGAAGTCATCATAAACCTCGATACCACGAACAGTGCCTAACAGTTCCATACGGCGTTTCACCCCACCAAAATTCGACAGCGCTTCACAGGCGGTTTCAATTGATACGCCAACATGTTCAGCAGCGGCAATGGTGGCCAAGGCATTGGCCACCGAATGCTGCCCGGTCATATTCCACTGTACTTCGCCTTTGACAACGCCCTGTTGCAGGACTTTGAAATGTGAACCATCTGCTGACAATTGTTCTGCATAAAGTTCAGATTTTTCGTTGGCATCCAGACTGGTGCGCACTACAGGCGTCCAGCAGCCCTGCTCCAGCACTTCATCAATATTGCTTTCAGTAATCGGCGCGATAATCCGGCCTTCACTTGGAATAGTACGAACTAAATGATGAAACTGTTTTTGAATTGCGGCCAGATCATCAAAGATATCGGCATGGTCAAATTCCAGGTTATTTAAAATTGCGGTTTTTGGATGGTAATGCACGAACTTGGAACGCTTGTCGAAGAAAGCAGAATCGTATTCATCGGCTTCGACACAGAAATATTTCCCACCACCGAGACGCGCACTTTCCGAAAAGCCCAATGGCACACCGCCAATCAGAAAACCTGGCTCCAGACCGGCTTGATCCAGTACCCAAGCCAGCATCGTGGTGGTCGTGGTTTTACCATGTGTTCCGGCGACACCCAGCACGTGTTTACCTTGCAGAACATGATCAGCCAGGAACTGCGGACCTGAAATATAAGGCAGATCTGCATTCAGCATATATTCGACTGCATCAATACCACGCTTCATGGCATTGCCGACGATTACCAGATCCGGATGAGGCTGTAAATGACTGCGGTCATAACCCTGCATTAAAGTGATGCCCGCATTTTCAAGTTGGGTCGACATGGGTGGATACACATTCAGGTCTGAACCTGTTACCTGGTGGCCCAGATCGCGTGCAAGTAGCGCTAACGAGCCCATAAAGGTGCCACAAATACCCAAAATATGCAGATGCATCTACTTTACTCCGTTCCTGTCTGACCCATCACTTTATATTGGTGCTGTTGTCATGATTTATTCAATTTGCAAGCAACGATAGCAAGGCTTTAGCTGAAAAGATAGTGAAAATTCTGGCCTTGTTGTGGGATTTTTTAAATCCTGTTTCACGGATAAATTCAAAGAAAATTTCAAAGCGATGCAATATCTTTTCGCCAAATAAACCGTAAAATAAGTTCGACTTTTTTGCAGAGTGCATGCAAATGCTGCCGGCTTTATTTCTTCTGGTAATTGCCAACTGTTTTATGACCCTGGCCTGGTATGGGCATTTAAAATTTTTGCCGCATGATGCACCGCTCTGGCAAGCGATTTTGTTCAGCTGGGCCATTGCCCTGTTTGAATATAGTCTGATGATTCCGGCGACCAAATTACTGGCGCAGCAAGGACTCGCAGTCGGTCAAATGAAAATTACCCAGGAAGTCGTGACCTTACTGGTCTTTGTTCCTTTTATGATTTTCATGTTTAAGCAGCCTTTTAAACTGGATTATCTCTGGGCTGCTTTATGTCTGTGTGGATGTGTCTATTTTGTATTCCGCAGTTCCTAAATAGTTGTAACTGCGGCTACTCCCCTATTTTTATTCCAGTTTTTGAAAATTCGATAAAAAAACAAGAAAAATCGAGCCTTGCTTTGACCGTTAAATTTTATGAAGCTGAATTTTCAGTCTATAATACGCACTCCTATTCAAGCTTGGCTCTCTCGTCGAGATTTATCTTTTCTCACTTTAATCTCTGGAAAATTTGCAATGAATGCGGCTGCTGCACAAGATACTCCTCTCGTAGGTATTATCATGGGTTCTCAATCAGATTGGGCAACTCTCGAACACACTGCCAATATGCTCAAGCAGCTTGGTGTCCCATTTGAAGCCGAAGTTGTTTCTGCACACCGTACCCCAGACCGCCTGTTTGAATATGCCGAGCAAGCGCGTGATCGTGGTATTCAGGTAATTATTGCCGGTGCAGGTGGTGCAGCGCATTTACCGGGGATGTGTGCGGCGAAAACTGATCTTCCAGTTTTGGGTGTACCGGTGAAATCTTCGATTTTAAACGGTGTTGATTCATTGCTGTCTATTGTGCAAATGCCAGCAGGTATTGCAGTCGGTACCTTGGCGATTGGTCCTGCCGGTGCCACCAATGCTGCCATTATGGCCGCGCAAATTCTGGGTTTGACCCGTCCAGAAATCGCAAAAAATGTTGCAGATTTCCGTGCAGCGCAAACAGATAAAGTGGCAAGCAACAATATTCCAGGCCAGGCTTAAGTCGAGACACAGATTATGGATAAAACCATCGGTATTTTTGGTGGCGGTCAGCTGGGTCGTATGATGGCGCAAGCGGCACTTCCATTAAATATTCAATGTACATTTTTTGAAGCCAGCACAGACTGCCCTTCTGCTGCTTTGGGTCCGGTGATTTCGAGCCAAGCTGAAAATGGTCTGCAAGACTTTATTAACAGTGCAGATGTATTTAGCCTGGAATTTGAAAACACGCCCCTTGCAGATGTCGATGTACTGACACAAAGCAAGCAATTGCATCCATCACGTCAGGCTTTGGCGATTGCCCAGCATCGTCTGTCTGAAAAAGCCTTGTTTGATGAACTGGCAATTCCGGTTGCACCTTACAAAGCGGTCACTTCACTGGAAAGCTTAGAGGCTGCTGTAGCGGAACTGGGCTTGCCGATCGTACTGAAAACCTCGCGTGGCGGTTATGATGGCAAAGGACAATTCGTTTTACGTTCGGCCGATCAGATTGATCAGGCCTGGGCAGAGTTGGGTCCTGCAGGTGAACTGATTGCTGAAAGTTTTGTGGCTTTCTCGCGTGAAGTATCCATCATTGCGGTACGCGGCCAAGATGGTGATGTTAAAACCTGGCCATTGGCGGAAAATCATCATCATAACGGCATTCTGTCGCACTCGATTGTGCCGGCACCGAACAGTGCAGATTTGCAGCCGGTGGCGCAAGATTACATCACTCGTCTGCTGAATCACTTGAACTATGTCGGTGTGCTGACCCTTGAGCTGTTTGTGACAGACAATGGCCTATATGCCAACGAGATGGCACCACGTGTGCATAACTCGGGTCACTGGTCGATTGAAGGTGCAGTATGTTCGCAGTTTGAAAACCATGTGCGTGCCGTGGCAGGTTTACCTTTAGGTTCAACTGAAGTGATCCGCCCAACTGTCTTGGTGAACATCATTGGTCAGCATCCGAAATCTGCAGATGTACTTGCTCTGGAAGGTGCACATTTGCATCTTTACAACAAGTCAGAGCGCGAAGGCCGCAAGATTGGTCACATTACCCTGATGCCAAATGACAGCGCGCAATTGTCTGTACTTTGCCGCCAACTGGCGAAAATTTTACCGAATCCATTGGCATTGAGCGAAGATATGACCATCTAGGCTTTAACTTGCTGATAAAAAAAGCGATCACTTCGGTGATCGCTTTTTTATTTGTCTGCTTTCAGGCATGATTGCGCCTCTTCAAAAATACCTGCCATTGGTCGGATCAGTTTTTAAATCAATTGCTTATAAACTGATCAATTGAGTATAAATATAACAATCCAATAAAACCTTTTTTACAGCTGAATTTTGCCATATTCACTTGTAGATAAGCTTGAAATCAAAGTTTGAATTTAAAACTGGAAAGCAGTTTTGAATTTAAATTCATAAAAATAAATTCAAATTTAAATCGCACTTTGAATTTAAACTTGCGCTTTTAAATTCAAAAAATATGAATTCAAATTTAAAACTGGATAAATGAATTCAAAGTTTTTGAATTTAAAAATATTAGCCCATTATTCAAATGAATTTAAAACAAAAACGAGTGTAATTAGAGCATGTTGATGATCGTGACTCGCTTTTCCTGAAACAAGTTATCCCCAGTAATTTTTTAAATTCAAAAATAATTCCAAATGTTTTGAATTTAAATTTAAAAATCCTGCTGATTTGAATTTAAAGCAAGCTTGTGGATAACTCGTGTTTAAATTTAAAGATTACAAAATGAATTTAAAAGTGTAGGAATTATGAATTTAAATTTACGCATTGGCGCTTTAATTTTCATCATGAGCTGCTAAGGTAGAAACATAATTCAAAATCTAAATATTCAAGGGTCTTATGCAACGGCTTGCACTTTTTATTGGTTCTGTGGTCTTGGCTGCTTCACAGGCACAGGCTGAACTTATTATTAATGGTCAACGTGTCACGCCGACTGATTTGACCTCTAGTTCAAATATCCCGAATTATGCCTCCCAAAATAATTTTCAAAACTGTCTCGCCAATTTGCGCAGTCAAGCTGTTGCTAGAGGTGTAAGCGGCAGTACCTATGATCGTTATACCCAAAACTTAAGCCCTGATTATTCAGTGATTGAACGCCTGAATTACCAGCCTGAATTTTCTACCCCGATTTGGGATTATCTGTCTGGTTTGGTGGATGAAGAACGGGTTCAGCTCGGCCGGCAAAAATTACAGCAACATCGTGAGGTACTCAATCGTGTTGCTGCCACCTATGGTGTACCTGCAGAAACGGTAGTTGCGGTATGGGGTGTCGAAAGTAATTTTGGTGATATTTCAGGGAAATATCCTTTATTACAGGCTTTAGGAACTTTGAGCTGTGAAGGTCGTCGCCAGAGTTATTTCCGTGGTGAGTTTTTTACTACCATGAAACTGTTACAGCGTGGCGATGTACGTGAAGAACAATTAAAGGGTTCCTGGGCAGGTGCATTTGGTCATACCCAGTTTATGCCATCGACTTATGATGAGCTTGCAGTTGATTTTGATGGTGATGGCCGACGTGATCTGGTATCCAGCATTCCGGATGCACTGGCATCGACCGCCAACTTTTTAAGCAAGCGTGGCTGGCAGAGCGGGCAACCTTGGGGCTTTGAAGTCAAGATTCCGCAAGGCATGTCGGTTTCCGGTGAAGGCCGAAGAAATAAAAAATCCTTGAGTAGCTGGATTAATCAAGGGGTGGTTCGTGCCGATGGTTCGGCATTGGTTCAAGGAAATTTATCGCAATCTTCTCAGGCCGGATTACTTGCGCCTGCGGGGCCGAATGGTCCGGTGTTCTTGGTCTTTAAAAACTTTGATGCTATTTATAGCTATAACGCGGCAGAAAGTTATGCCTTGGCGATTGCGCATTTATCCGATCGCCTGCAAGGTAAAGGTTCATTTATGGCCACATGGCCTACTGATGATCCGGGAACTTCGCGTGCAGAACGTCGTGAGATCCAGCAATTTCTGTTAAACCGTGGCTATGATATTGGTGCGGTGGATGGTCTGATTGGAGATAAAACCCGTCAGGCGATTCGTCAGGAACAGCAGCGTTTGGGCTTGAGTCCAACAGGTCGTGCTGGTCAGCAGATTCTGCGGGCCTTTAGAAATGAAAATGCCAAACGCATGATGCAATAAATTCTTGAGCATAAAATTTAAAATCAAAAAAGGTCTGCATTTATGCAGACCTTTTTTGATGACTGTTTTTGAGTAGCTATATAGTCATGCAAGCTAATAGTAATTAGCTGAATTTAAACAGCAGTAATGGTACCGAGGACGCGATAGCCAGCGGCACCAGTGACTGCTGGCAGGTTACCATTCAGCTGATTCATAAAACGCATGGCCAGCCAGGCAAAGGCCGTGGCTTCAACCCAAGTCGGGCTTAAACCAAGATCGGCCGTAGTTTGTACGCTCCATTCATGTTTGCGCAGGCGCCAGCGCAACTGCTCCAGTAAATGTGAGTTATAGGCACCGCCACCGCAAACAAAAACCTGTCCGGTATCCATGCCAGAGCGGTAAATTGCTTTTTTAATGGCACGGGTAGTGAGCTTTAATAAAGTCGCCTGTACATTTTCTGGAGTATCTTCCAGTTCATCGTATTGCAGGTCATTGCGCCAGTCAGCAATCTGTTCATCCAGCCATTCCAGGTTGAAATCTTCACGACCGGTACTTTTCGGAGGTTCTTTGGAGAAGAATTCGTGTGACTGCAAGCGATCAAGCAAACTGCGAATCGGGGTGCCATAGGCTGCCCAGTTGCCATTTTCATCAAAAGGCTGACCGGTATAACGGGAACACCAAGCATCCATCAAGATATTGGCCGGTCCGGTATCAAAACCATAAACCTCTTCAGGCTTCCCGGCAGGCAGCAGGCTGACATTGGCAATGCCACCCAGATTTAAAATTACCCGGTGAATGCTGTCATGCTGGAAAATATCCTGATGAAATGCTGGAACTAAAGGTGCTCCCTGACCACCTGCCGCCAGATCACGACGACGGAAATCTGAAATCACCGGAATCTGAGTAATTTCAGTAATGATGTTCGGGTCACCAATTTGCAGGGTAAAACCATGTTCAGGACGATGCCGGATAGTCTGGCCATGCGAGCCAATCGCCTTGATTCTGGATTTATCCAGGTTATTTTTTTCAATCAGCGCATTAATACCATGACCAATCATTTGTGCCAGTGCAACATCAGCCTTGCCCATGCGGTCAATTTCATTTTCATCTGGCAAGGTTAGTGCCATCAGCTCGTCCCGAAGGTCTGGATCAAATGCCAAAGTGAGTGTGGCATGAAGCTGGAGTGGATCAAAAGAAGCAGCAACAATATCGACACCATCCATGCTTGTGCCGGTCATTACCCCAATATAGATCGCTGTCATGGTTATTCTTAAGCCTGCAATATGCTGAAAAAGTGTTAGTATATCGCACAAATTGAGTAACTGATGTATTGGATTTTGTGATGTCAAATTTCCTGCCGGCTGAAGAACAACTTGCCCTCATTCAACGAGGCACCCACGAAATTATTTCTGAAGAAGACCTTCTCAAGAAATTAAAATTGAATCGTCCATTAAAAATTAAAGCGGGTTTTGACCCGACTGCACCTGATTTGCACTTGGGCCACACGGTTCTCATTAATAAGTTAAAAGTATTCCAAGACTTGGGTCATGAAGTGTTGTTTCTGATCGGTGATTACACGGCGATGATCGGTGATCCAACTGGTAAGAGCGCAACACGTCCACCATTGTCACGTGAACAGGTTTTAGAGAACGCTAAAACATATCAAGAACAAGTGTTTAAGATTCTTGATCCAAACAAAACCAAAGTAGTGTTCAATTCGGAGTGGTTTGCACAAAAAACTGCGGCTGATCTAATTCAATTGGCATCACAGCAGACGGTTGCGCGTATGCTCGAGCGTGATGACTTCACCAAGCGTTATAACAACCAGCAGCCGATTGCGATTCATGAATTTTTGTACCCATTGGTACAAGGCTATGACTCTGTTGCGCTGGAAGCAGATGTTGAATTGGGTGGTACAGATCAAACCTTTAACTTGTTGATGGGTCGTACCTTACAAGGTCGTTATAACCAAGAAGCACAAGTATGTATCACAGTGCCAATCCTTGAGGGTTTAGATGGCGTCAACAAGATGTCTAAATCTTTAGGTAACTATATTGGTGTATTTGATGCGCCGGGCGCGATGTACCAGAAAGTGCTTTCAATGCCGGATGCATTGATTGAGCGTTATTTTGATCTGCTGAGCTTCAAAACCATTGAAGAAATTCAACAGTTATTAAAAGAAGTGGCAGAAGGCCGTAATCCACAAGAAGTCAAAAAGATTCTTGCGCTGGAGCTGGTTGAGCGTTTCCACGGTGCAGAAGCCGCTGCCAATGCGCATAAAGGCGCGGGCAATATCATTACTGAAGGTGAATTGCCTGAAGGTACGCCAGAAGTGACTATTTCACGTGGCGAGTTTGGTGGTGAAATCTTTATTACCTCGATTTTACGTGAAGCAGGTTTAACCAAAAATGCAGCCCAGGCTAAGGATGCATTAGGCCGTGGTGCAGTGAAAGTGGATTGGCAGACGGTAGATACGACGTATTCTGTGAAAGAGAACGTGACTTTGATTGTTCAGGCCAGCAAAAAAGCAATTGCTAAAGTCACTTTTGTTGACTAAAAAGCGGATAAGTTATTGAAATAAAAGCAGGCTTCGGTCTGCTTTTTTTATTGATGTCCTATATTTAAAAATCAAATAAGTAAAGTCAAAAAAAACCCTATGAAAACAAGAGTTAATTTTTCCCAAATCACTTGCTTTTCATCTTTATTATGTATAGGATTTATTCATCTAGAGAATTCGTTTAGAGCATCTAGAGGGTAGTAAAAATAATAGTACTCCACAACTGAGAAAGTCTCTTTTCCAAGAGGCTCTTTTTAAAAGCTTTAAAGCGAATAACTATAATAATGACATAATGGATCGGGTAAAGATTCAATTGTAAGGAGGAGATTTTGGGAGAGATCTCTTCCTTTTTTATTTATTCTGATTGCGTAATCAAGATATAAATCTGCATGCCTACTCTTCTTGTTGAACAACTAAACTTAAAATTAACTAGCAAATTGGGCTTAGGTGAATGACCTCTAAGAATGAGTTCATTTCAATTGACTGTGAAAAAAGAGCAAAACATAAAAAATTAAAGCAGAGGTGATTGAATGTATCGCTTTCCAACAGAAAATATTTTTGATGAACAAATCGATTGCATATTACGGTTCTTATTTGAATACCAGCCAGTCGAACAAAAACAGCAACTCTATGGATCTGTCTATACTTTATTTATGCAGCTTGATCTGGCCGCGCATTACTTTCTATTTTCCCTGATTGAAGAGCAGTTACCGCGACGCGCGAAATTATTCTTTATTGCCGAGGATTATCAGGGTAAGAAAGACATGATTGTAGAGGTCATGCAACATTGGCGTGGACAGCAACAGCAGGAAAAAGTCGCTTAATGCAAAATAACAGACTTTATCTTCTATATATAAGTGATCTACGCATGGTTTTGGGATTCGAAAACTAAAAATGAATACTTCTTTTATATAGCAGCCCAAGAATAGGCTTTTATAAAAGCTTTTTACGTAAAAAATAACTCACAAATTAAGGAGTCTAAGATTTAGATCGGCTTACTGAGCGAGATAGATTAATTTTGGTTTTCTTTTGACGTGCTAATTTAAATAAAAGACAAGGTTTCAATGTTAAAAGGCTAAAAATACTATTTTAACGATTATTGTGATAGCTTTTAGGTCTAAATGAATTTTCAGTTATAAAAATAAAATGACGTGTTTAGTGCATTTATTAAATAAAAACGCTTAAAAATTAGATAAAAAAGCGATTTTTTAGCAATTTTTGTAGAAAAAAAAGACATACGTGAAAAATATAGTGAATTGGGGGTTGCAATGATTCTGAAATCCTCTAGAATGCACCCATACCGACGAGATAGACGGAAACGAACGAAGCAGAATGGCGGAGTTGTTAAGTTTATCGAAGTCCAGCTTCTAGCACTGACGAGGTGTTAGAAAGATCATTAAGAGATTATGAAGAACAACTTGTGTGGATTTTTACTGGTTGATCGATCGAAATTATTTTCATTGATTGATGGTAGAAATTACTCGAAGTTTATTTGAGAAATATTTGTCAGAAAATTGATGAGCCAAGATTGGTACCCTTTAAAGGTCCAAATAATATTAAACTGAAGAGTTTGATCATGGCTCAGATTGAACGCTGGCGGCAGGCTTAACACATGCAAGTCGAGCGGGGAAAGGTAGCTTGCTACCTAACCTAGCGGCGGACGGGTGAGTAATGCTTAGGAATCTGCCTATTAGTGGGGGACAACATCTCGAAAGGGATGCTAATACCGCATACGTCCTACGGGAGAAAGCAGGGGACCTTCGGGCCTTGCGCTAATAGATGAGCCTAAGTCGGATTAGCTAGTTGGTGGGGTAAAGGCCTACCAAGGCGACGATCTGTAGCGGGTCTGAGAGGATGATCCGCCACACTGGGACTGAGACACGGCCCAGACTCCTACGGGAGGCAGCAGTGGGGAATATTGGACAATGGGGGGAACCCTGATCCAGCCATGCCGCGTGTGTGAAGAAGGCCTTTTGGTTGTAAAGCACTTTAAGCGAGGAGGAGGCTACCGAGATTAATACTCTTGGATAGTGGACGTTACTCGCAGAATAAGCACCGGCTAACTCTGTGCCAGCAGCCGCGGTAATACAGAGGGTGCAAGCGTTAATCGGATTTACTGGGCGTAAAGCGCGCGTAGGTGGCCAATTAAGTCAAATGTGAAATCCCCGAGCTTAACTTGGGAATTGCATTCGATACTGGTTGGCTAGAGTATGGGAGAGGATGGTAGAATTCCAGGTGTAGCGGTGAAATGCGTAGAGATCTGGAGGAATACCGATGGCGAAGGCAGCCATCTGGCCTAATACTGACACTGAGGTGCGAAAGCATGGGGAGCAAACAGGATTAGATACCCTGGTAGTCCATGCCGTAAACGATGTCTACTAGCCGTTGGGGCCTTTGAGGCTTTAGTGGCGCAGCTAACGCGATAAGTAGACCGCCTGGGGAGTACGGTCGCAAGACTAAAACTCAAATGAATTGACGGGGGCCCGCACAAGCGGTGGAGCATGTGGTTTAATTCGATGCAACGCGAAGAACCTTACCTGGTCTTGACATAGTAAGAACTTTCCAGAGATGGATTGGTGCCTTCGGGAACTTACATACAGGTGCTGCATGGCTGTCGTCAGCTCGTGTCGTGAGATGTTGGGTTAAGTCCCGCAACGAGCGCAACCCTTTTCCTTATTTGCCAGCGGGTTAAGCCGGGAACTTTAAGGATACTGCCAGTGACAAACTGGAGGAAGGCGGGGACGACGTCAAGTCATCATGGCCCTTACGACCAGGGCTACACACGTGCTACAATGGTCGGTACAAAGGGTTGCTACCTCGCGAGAGGATGCTAATCTCAAAAAGCCGATCGTAGTCCGGATTGGAGTCTGCAACTCGACTCCATGAAGTCGGAATCGCTAGTAATCGCGGATCAGAATGCCGCGGTGAATACGTTCCCGGGCCTTGTACACACCGCCCGTCACACCATGGGAGTTTGTTGCACCAGAAGTAGGTAGTCTAACCTTAGGGGGGACGCTTACCACGGTGTGGCAGATGACTGGGGTGAAGTCGTAACAAGGTAGCCGTAGGGGAACCTGCGGCTGGATCACCTCCTTAACGAAAGATTGACGATTGGTAAGAATCCACAACAAGTTGTTCTTCATACGATGTATCTGAGGGTCTGTAGCTCAGTTGGTTAGAGCACACGCTTGATAAGCGTGGGGTCACAAGTTCAAGTCTTGTCAGACCCACCAAATCTGACTAACGAAGCATGAAAGTGCTGAAGCAAACAGAACAGAACGATACATTGACTTATTGATAAGCTGGGGACTTAGCTTAGTTGGTAGAGCGCCTGCTTTGCACGCAGGAGGTCAGGAGTTCGACTCTCCTAGTCTCCACCATACATTGCTTCGCAATGTATCAAACATTAAGCAAACAGTTTGATAGCTTATAGAGCTTAGTGATTAAGTTGCGTATACTACGCGGCATTGTTATTAAGCTCTGTGATTTATCACAGCGTCTAGACCTGACGAAGGCTAGATCAATCATTAACAGAATATATTTGAGTTGAAATAAATTGTTTAAGGCTCAGAACTAAATTGACATTGAAATATGACACGCAAGTGACATGTTTGAATGAAGATGCAGAACTGAGAAACTAGCGATTAACTGAATCAAGCGTTTTGGTATATGAATCTAATTGAAGCTGTACAGTGATTAAGTTCACGAGACACTAAACTGTATGTTGGTTGATCTACTTGTAGGATCAAGCGACTGTTTGGGGTTGTATAGTCAAGTAATTAAGTGCATGTGGTGGATGCCTTGGCAGTCAGAGGCGAAGAAAGACGTGATAGCCTGCGAAAAGCTCCGGGGAGGCGGCAAATATCCTGTGATCCGGAGATGTCTGAATGGGGAAACCCACTTACCATAAGGTAGGTATTGCAACATGAATACATAGTGTTGCAAGGCGAACGAGGGGAAGTGAAACATCTCAGTACCCTTAGGAAAAGAAATCAATTGAGATTCCCTCAGTAGCGGCGAGCGAAAGGGGAAGAGCCCATTAAGTCATATAAGTTCTAGTGGAACGCTCTGGGAAGTGCGACCGTAGACGGTGATAGTCCTGTACACGAAAGGGCTTATATGATGATGTCGAGTAGGGCGAGGCACGTGAAACCTTGTCTGAATATGGGGGGACCATCCTCCAAGGCTAAATACTCCTGACTGACCGATAGTGAACCAGTACCGTGAGGGAAAGGCGAAAAGAACCCCTGTGAGGGGAGTGAAATAGATCCTGAAACCGCATGCATACAAGCAGTGGGAGCCGGCATTGTGTCCGGTGACTGCGTACCTTTTGTATAATGGGTCAGCGACTTATATTCAGTAGCAAGGTTAACCGAATAGGGGAGCCGTAGGGAAACCGAGTCTTAATAGGGCGTTTAGTTGCTGGGTATAGACCCGAAACCAGGTGATCTATCCATGAGCAGGTTGAAGGTTGGGTAACACTAACTGGAGGACCGAACCCACTGTCGTTGAAAAGCCAGGGGATGACTTGTGGATAGGGGTGAAAGGCTAATCAAACTTGGTGATAGCTGGTTCTCCCCGAAAGCTATTTAGGTAGCGCCTCGGACGAATACCATTGGGGGTAGAGCACTGTTTCGGCTAGGGGGTCATCCCGACTTACCAAACCGATGCAAACTCCGAATACCAATGAGTACTATCCGGGAGACAGACTGCGGGTGCTAACGTCCGTAGTCAAGAGGAAAACAATCCAGACCGCCAGCTAAGGCCCCAAAATTATAGTTAAGTGGGAAACGATGTGGGAAGGCATAGACAGCTAGGAGGTTGGCTTAGAAGCAGCCACCCTTTAAAGAAAGCGTAATAGCTCACTAGTCGAGTCGGCCTGCGCGGAAGATGTAACGGGGCTAAAACTATATGCCGAAGCTGCGGATGCATAATTTATTATGCGTGGTAGGGGAGCGTTCTGTAAGCCGATGAAGGTGGATTGAGAAGTCTGCTGGAGGTATCAGAAGTGCGAATGCTGACGTGAGTAACGACAATGCGAGTGAAAAACTCGCACGCTGAAAGACCAAGGGTTCCAGTCCAACGTTAATCGGGGCTGGGTGAGTCGACCCCTAAGGCGAGGCCGAGAGGCGTAGTCGATGGGAAATTGGTTAATATTCCAATACTTCTGTGTAATGCGATGAGAGGACGGAGAAGGTTAAGTCAGCCTGGCGTTGGTTGTCCAGGTGGAAGGTTGTAGGCATGTATCTTAGGCAAATCCGGGGTACTCTATGCTGAGAACTGATAGCAAGCTGTACTTGTACAGTGAAGTGGCTGATACCATGCTTCCAGGAAAAGTCTCTAAGCTTCAGTTACACAGGAATCGTACCCGAAACCGACACAGGTGGTCAGGTCGAGTAGACCAAAGCGCTTGAGAGAACTCTGCTGAAGGAACTAGGCAAAATGGTACCGTAACTTCGGGAGAAGGTACGCTGTTGTCTGTGATAGGACTTGCTCCTTGAGCGGCCGACAGCCTCAGAAACCAGGCCCCTGCAACTGTTTATTAAAAACATAGCACTCTGCAAACACGAAAGTGGACGTATAGGGTGTGATGCCTGCCCGGTGCTGGAAGGTTAATTGATGGGGTTAGCGTAAGCGAAGCTCTTGATCGAAGCCCCAGTAAACGGCGGCCGTAACTATAACGGTCCTAAGGTAGCGAAATTCCTTGTCGGGTAAGTTCCGACCTGCACGAATGGCATAATGATGGGGGCGCTGTCTCCAGCAGAGACTCAGTGAAATCGAATTCGCCGTGAAGATGCGGTGTACCCGCGGCTAGACGGAAAGACCCCGTGAACCTTTACTGCAGCTTGACATTGAACTTTGATCTTACTTGTGTAGGATAGGTGGGAGGCTTTGAAGTCGCGACGCTAGTTGCGATGGAGCCGTCCTTGAAATACCACCCTGGTAATATTGAGGTTCTAACTCTGTCCCGTTATCCGGGACGAGGACCATGTCTGGTGGGTAGTTTGACTGGGGCGGTCTCCTCCTAAAGAGTAACGGAGGAGTACGAAGGTGCGCTCAGCGTGGTCGGAAATCACGCGTAGAGTATAAAGGCAAAAGCGCGCTTAACTGCGAGACCCACAAGTCGAGCAGGTACGAAAGTAGGTCTTAGTGATCCGGTGGTTCTGTATGGAAGGGCCATCGCTCAACGGATAAAAGGTACTCTGGGGATAACAGGCTGATACCGCCCAAGAGTTCATATCGACGGCGGTGTTTGGCACCTCGATGTCGGCTCATCTCATCCTGGGGCTGAAGCAGGTCCCAAGGGTATGGCTGTTCGCCATTTAAAGAGGTACGCGAGCTGGGTTTAGAACGTCGTGAGACAGTTCGGTCCCTATCTACCGTGGGCGTTGGAAATTTGAGAGGATCTGCTCCTAGTACGAGAGGACCAGAGTGGACGAACCTCTGGTGTACCGGTTGTCACGCCAGTGGCATCGCCGGGTAGCTATGTTCGGAAGGGATAACCGCTGAAAGCATCTAAGCGGGAAGCCTACCTCAAGATAAGATTTCCCCGAGACTTTATGTCTCCTAAAGAGCCGTTGAAGACTACGACGTTGATAGGTTGGATGTGGAAGCATAGTGATATGTGAAGCTGACCAATACTAATTGCTCGTGAGGCTTGACTATACAACACCCAAACAGTTGTTGTACGAACTTCGAAAGAAGTGAGGATCAATTGATTCGATATTAAGCAAAACAGCTTGATTTAGTGAACGCTAAAGAACAAACTATCCAACTCAGATATATCTGTTAATAACTCATTTGATGAAAGCTAGGCACGAAGAGCACTGCTCTGAGGTTAGACCCAAGCAAATAGTCATAAACAGTTGTGCTGGCGACCATAGCAAGAGTGAACCACCTGATCCCTTCCCGAACTCAGAAGTGAAACCTCTTAGCGCTGATGGTAGTGTGGGGTTACCCATGTGAGAGTAAGTCATCGCCAGCTCATTATTCGAAATCCCCCTCCGCTAAGGCAGAGGGGGATTTTTTTTATGCGCAAAAATTACAAATACAACTTCAACATTAACTCGTTTTATAGCTTTTAAAATGTATCTATTTACCTTTCTCTGCTGAATTTACATTAGAAATTCGGTATCTTGATGTTAATTTGAACAATAAATCAGTATGGAGAAGATAATGTTGTCGCAATTTAAAATAAAAATTCTACTCAGTTGTTGTGCTTTAGCATTTACTGCCTGTCATGCAGAGAATTCATCTTCTAGAAGTACTCAAGAGACCTCTACATCAGCTGCCAAATCGGATGCAGTCTCTTCAAGCATGCAAAAATATAAAGCTGAACAGGTTGCTCAATTTAATGAGCCGTGGGCGATTACTACTTTAAATGATGGCCGGCTATTGATTACTGAGCGTAAAGGAAAATTGCAGTTCTTTGATCCAAAAACCAAGAAAAAAATTGAAGTTAAAGGCATCCCTCAAGTCGCATATGGAGGCCAGGGTGGTTTAGGTGAAGTGGCCTTACATCCAGATTTTGCAAAGAATCGGTGGGTATATCTGAGTTATGCCGAACAAGGCCAAGGCGGATATGGTGCAGTGGTAATCCGTGGCAAATTGGACTTAAATCAAGCCACCCCTCAACTGACACAAATTGAACGGATCTGGACGCAAGTGCCGAAATTTTCAGGCCAGGGACATTATGCCCATCGGATTGTATTCGGGTCGGATGGTAAGTTATGGATCAGTTCGGGAGAACGTCAGCAATTCAACCCTGCACAGGACATGCAATCTAATGCCGGTAAAATTATTCGCCTGAATGATGATGGCTCAATCCCTGCCGATAATCCGTTTATGACTCAGGGTAAAATTGCCCAGCAGGTCTGGAGTCTTGGACACCGTAATCCTCTAGGCATGGCTTTTGATCCGAAAGGGCAGCTTTGGGTGATCGAAATGGGACCGAAAGGCGGCGATGAACTGAACAAGATTATCAAAGCTAAAAATTATGGTTATCCACTGGTATCCAATGGCGATCATTATGACGGCAAGCCGATTCCTGACCACAGTACCCGCCCTGAATTTGAAGCCCCGGCACTGGATTGGACTCCGGTAATTTCTCCTTCAGATTTAATGTTTTATACTGCTAATGTCTTCCCGAAATGGAAAAATAAAGCGATTGCGACCGGTCTGTCTTCCAAGGCGATTGTGATTGTAGATACCACCCAGACTCCAGTGAAAGAAGTTCAGCGTCTGGATATGAAAGAGCGGATTCGTGGGGTTGCTCAGACACAGGATGGTTCACTGTGGGTGATTCAAGATGGTCCGCAAGCAGGTTTGTTAAAAATGACAGCACCTTGATCTTCTGCTCTGAAGATACTTATCTGAAAATGAATTATTGAAAGGTGGAATAACGGAGCATGAGCTGACCCTCTGAATAAAAGGATTTTTAAGCTGATGCTGACATGAAAGAAAAAGGCCTCTACATCCTGTGAAGGCCTTTTCATATTCTGTTAAAGGTATAATATCTGTTATACCGATCAGCATCCTGCTATGTGAATTTTTTTATTTTTCTTACAAGACTTCCTGTCTTGGTATGATTTGAATATAGCCTGAAGCGATACAGCGCAATAGGGCAGTTTGACTGCATGGATTGTAGGTCAAAGCCGACAGTCGAATTTTAAAAAAGATAAATTCAAAAATACTGTTTCAAACTGATCATCCGACCAAATCATAAACTGCGGTGATGATTTTGCTGTATTTTAGCGAGAGAATACTCTTTTAATATGCATCAACTGATATAAATAAAAACGTCGATAAAATAATAAAAAGGAAACTCCTATGCCTACGATTCAAATTGAAGTTCGGCAATAATATCCTCAAGCAGTTGAGGAACAATTGCTCAACAGCGTATTTCATTGTGTGAAAACTGCCTTTCAGCTGCCTGAATATGATCGTAATATTCGTCTGGTCGTGTATGAAGCGCATCGTTTTCAGTAGATGAGTCATTTAGCTCAGCCTGAATATTTTACCTTGATCAGTATTGACTGTTTTGCTGGCCGCAGTCTGGAGACCAAGCGCAATTTGTATCAGCAGATGGTCAAAAGTCTCGTGGAAATCGGTATTCCTGCAGATCATATTCTGATTCATCTGAGATAAAGTGCATTGGAAAATTGGGGGATTCAGGGAGGGCAAGCCGCCTGTGATGTTGATCTCGGGTTTAAGGTGGATGTCTGATGCATCCCGATTAGTATTCAAGTTAAATCTAAAGTTTAAAAACAGAAAAGCCTCAACATCCTGTCGAGGCTTTTCTGGATTTGCTTCTCAGATCTGACTCCTGTCTAATCTGTCAACGTCCTGTTGATTGGCACTTTTTATTGTTGTCGTATCGCTTTGCAGACTTCCTGTCTGTCTATGTACTCACTATAGCCTCGCATAAAACGACCGTATAGCGGCTAAACTCTGCGCTGCATGTAGGCTAAAACGTACAGGGCTGTCGTCCACATTAAGCACTGACATATTGAATCAGTCTATCTACCACAGCTTTTAAGTTTTTATTATCAAATTCATTGCCTTGGAAGGAATAATCTTTGTTGCGCGCAAAGATGTCCCGGATTTCAATCACGGCATTGGTATCCACCAGTCCAAGTTGAGTGCCGACTTGACGAATCTGGTCAATTGAACGTGAGCCGTTGGTCGCACCATAACCAATATAAGCTGCCGGTTTGCCTTGCCATTCCTTGCCGAGATAATCCAGGGCATTTTTCAGGGCAGGGCTATAGCCATGATTGTATTCAGGCGTGACAAAAATAAAGGCATCGCCAAGCGCAATCTTGTCGGCCCAGTCTTGCTGTTTGGGTTGATCATAAATTCCGGTCAATGGCGGATGAGCACCGGAAAATAGCGGAAGATCCCATTCTTTTAGATCGACAATTTCAGTTTCTAAAGTGCTAAAGGCATAACTTTTAATTTCCTGCAGTACCCAGTGTGCCACTTTAATCGCGGTACGTCCCTCACGCACACTCCCAACCACAATATAAATTTTCATATTTCATCCTTTCTTCGGGTCTGATCATCAAATTAAATTAATCAGATTTCAGGAAGGTGACTAGAGATGATTTGTATCCGGAAAATAAAAAAGCTCCCGAAGGAGCTTTTTTAAAATCAGTTAATTAGCTGATGTCTTACATCAGTTTAATGCCTTGCTGACCCGCAGGTGTCACTTTAAAGATTTCCACTTCAAAGGTGATGTTTTTGCCTGCCAATGGATGGTTAAAGTCCACTTCAGTGATGTCATCATTCACCGATCTCACCACGCCATACAGGGTGGCTTTGGCTTTGTCTTCAAACTCGATCATGTGACCTTCGATCGGACGTTCTCCGAACTTCACCGTATCAAATTTCTGGATGTTTTCTGGATTCCATGGACCAAAAGCATCTTCTGGCGGCAGGCTCACCGTACGACGGTCACCGGCACGTAAACCAAACAATGCTTTTTCAAAACCAGGCAGTAAATTGCCATCACCAATCACCAGGCTGACCGGTTCTTCACGGCTACGGGTATTGTCAATTTCCACGCCATTTTCGATTGCGACAGAAAAGTGCAGCTCGACTTTAGAACCGTCTGCAACCCGGGTTTCTTCGTTAGGATGAATAAAATCAGTCATGTTGTGCTTGCGCCCGTTGAATTCGATGTTTTTCTAAGAAAAAGGTATCAATCAGCATCAGAATAGTGCCTACAGTAATAGCACTATCTGCGATATTGAACGCAGGGAAGTGGCTGTTCTGGTAATACACATGAATAAAATCGACTACATAGCCGAGGCTGACCCGGTCGATTAAATTACCGATGGCACCACCCAGAATCAGGGCAATCGCCAATGGTAAAATTTTCATGTCTTTTGGCATGCGCATCAGCCAAAACACAAAGATTACAGACACTAAACCTGCCAGTGAAGTAAAGAAATAGCGTTGCCAACCACCGGCATCGGACAGGAAACTAAAGGCAGCGCCATAGTTATGTAGCAGTGTCCAATTTAAAAAGGGCAGCACAGGAACAGGATCTGCATAGTTCAGATTTGTCACTGCAATCCATTTGGTCCATTGATCCAGAATGATCGCCAGAATGGCCAGTCCAACCCACCATAAATTATGTGGATAGAACTGGAATAAGCCCTTTTTGGTGTGGGTATTAGGCATATTTTCTCTCTTCGCCTTGGCCTGTAGGAAGGTTGATGATACAACGACCGCATAGACCAGGATGTGCAGAATGTGTATTTACATCTGGTAATACATGCCAGCAACGTACGCATTTTTCGCCATCAGCTGCTGAAACTTTCACATTCAAGCCTTCAAGATCAGACGCTTCACCTTGTGCTGCATCAAACTCATTGACGATCACTTGTGATGTGATCAGTACGAAACGAAGCTCATCACTTAACTTATCTAGCACTGCTTTTAATTCGGCATTTGCCCAAAGTTCAACTTTGGCAGACAAGTTAGAACCGACAGTTTTCGCGGTACGTGCAGTTTCAATGAATTTGTTTACTGCAGATTTCACGGCAATGAGCGTTTGCCATTCAGCTTCAGATACTACATTTGCAGTTGAAGCCACAGGAATATCATACCATTCAGCCGTGAACACGTATTTCTCTGATTGCTCAGGAATTAACGGCCAAGCTTCTTGTGCAGTGAAGCTCAGGATTGGTGACATCCAACGCACGAATGCTTGTACCAAGTGATACAACGCAGTTTGTGCAGAATGACGTGCTTGCGAATCCGCTTTCGTGGTGTATTGACGGTCTTTGATGATGTCTAAGTAGAAACCACCCAAGTCATTGATACAGAAATTAGTCAGAGCAGTCGTTACGATATGGAAGTTCATATCTTCGTATGCTTTCTTAATGGTTTCTTGCACTTCAGATGCACGTTGCAGAATGTATTGATCCAGCGCGATCAATTGATCTACAGGAAGCGCATCTGTTGATGGTTTGAAGCCATTCAGGTTAGCAAGCAAGAAACGAAGCGTGTTACGGATACGACGATAACCGTCAGAGGCACGGCTAAAGATTTCTTTACCAGCGGTCATTTCATAACGGTAATCCGCAGAGGCGATCCAGAAACGTAGACCATCCGCACCCATATCTTTAATGATGTCTTGCGGCGTGATCACGTTACCGATCGACTTGGACATCTTGCGGCCTTTTTCATCGACCACGAAACCGTGGGTCAACAAGCCTTTATACGGTGCGCGTTCGTTAATCGCAATCGAAGTCAATAACGACGACTGGAACCAGCCACGGTGTTGGTCTGAACCTTCTAGATATAAATCGGCAGGATCAGTCAGTTCTTCACGTTCACGCAGTACGGCATAGTGCGTTGTACCTGAATCGAACCAAACGTCTAGCGTGTCGCGTACTGCATTATATTGTTCAGCGTCCGCACCGATAAACTCAGATGCATCACGGTTGTACCAACCATCAATGCCTTCCTGCTCGATTAGTTTCGCGACTTCTTCGATCAGTTCAGGCGTACGCGGGTGCAATTCATTGGTATCTTTATGCACGAAGAATGGAATTGGCACGCCCCAAGTACGTTGACGTGAGATACACCAGTCTGGACGGCCTTCAATCATCGCCTGGATACGGTTTTTACCCCAGTCCGGTACGAAGCTGATCTCGTTTTCAATCGCATTCAGTGCATTCTGACGCAGACCTTTGGCATCCATGCTGATGAACCATTGTGGGGTCGCACGGAAGATAATCGGGGTTTTATGGCGCCAGCAATGCGGGTAGCTATGCTTGATCACTACATGTGCCCAAAGCTTGGTCGCTTCAGTTAATGCTGCAATAATTTTTGGATTGGCTTTGTAGATGTGCTCGCCTGGGAAGATTGGCGACGTTGGTAAATACACACCATTACCACCGACTGGGTTTTCAACTTTCAAGTTGTACTGTAAGCCAACTTTATAGTCGTCCACACCGTGACCCGGTGCAGTATGTACAGCACCTGTACCGCTAGCATCGGTGACGTGTTCACCCAAAATCACAGGCACTTGGCGTTCAGCAATGAGCGGATGTTGGAGAACTAAATTCTCAAGTTTTGCACCTGTGAATTCAGCAAGTACTTCAAATGCAGTAAAGCCATAACGCTGAGTCGCAGACTCAACCAATGATTTCGCCAAGATAAAGTTTTGTGCAGCTTTATCTTCCGCTGTTGCTTTAACCAATTGGTATTCAAGCTCAGCATGCAGTGCAACCGCCTGGTTAGCAGGCATGGTCCAAGGTGTGGTGGTCCAGATCACGATGTCAGTACGATCAGCAACCTCTACGCCTAAACGAGCAGATAAATCAGCTAAATCAACAACGGTAAAACCAACATCAATCGCGTCGGATTTTTTATCTTCATATTCAACTTCAGCTTCAGCCAATGATGAACCACAGTCCAGACACCAGTTGACTGGTTTAAGACCTGGCTCGATATGACCTGCTTTTGCGATTGCACCCAGTGAACGTACGATGTCGGCTTCTTGTTTGAAGTTCATCGTGAGGTAAGGATTGTCCCAATCCCCGAATACGCCCATACGTACGAAGTCTTTCTTTTGAAGTTCAACTTGGGTGTAGGCATATTCACGGCAGGCTTTACGGAAGGTAGACGCATCTACCTTCACGCCGACTTTGCCGACTTTTTCTTCGACTTTGAGTTCGATTGGCAAACCGTGACAGTCCCAGCCCGGTACATACGGTGCATCAAAGCCATCCATGACACGGCTTTTGATAATGATGTCTTTGAGTACTTTGTTGACCGCATGGCCCAAATGGATTTGACCATTGGCATAAGGAGGGCCGTCATGAAGCACGTATTTTTTCTTGCCAATACGCGATTCACGAATCTGCTGATAAATGTTGTCGGCATACCACTCTTCTAACCATTTCGCTTCACGTACTGCCAAATTTGCTTTCATTGCAAAGTCAGTACCTGGGAGGTTTAGCGTGGCTTTATAGTCCACTGCATTTTCAGGAGTTTGCTTATCGCTCATGCAAGTCGTCTTCCAATCTAATCAGTTATGTTACTGACACGTTTTACAATAAAAATATGGGATATTAAAAGGGAAATGTGGAGTGATTTCGACGAAACTCAAGCAGTTTCTCGACATCATCATCAATTCCGGCTTTTAGCGCTTCAAGCGAAGGATAGTCCTTTTCGCCATGTAAATAGTTTAAGAACGTCACCCGCATCAACAGGCCATACAGATTAGCAGAAACATCTGGAAAATGTACTTCTAATCGCCACTCTGGATGTGCTTGTTTGATGGCTGGACGTGTGCCGACATGACCGGCCCCAAACAGGGCAGTGGGGTCATAACCTGCAATGCCTGTTTGCGCTGGAGAATCGGCTTTTGCCTTGTCTTTTAAGGATAGGGTTTCGCAAATGACTTCAACCCCATAAATTCCCTTGAGGCACGGCTTATGACGGTTGAGCCGTACATTAATGGTGGGGAAATCAATAGTTCGACCAATCTGATCACCATATTGCACCCGCCCGGTAATGCTATAGGGACGACCCAGCAATTGTGCGGCCAAGGCTAAATCACCAGCTTGCAAGGTCTGGCGAATCCGGGTGGAACTGACCCGTTCACCATCTAGAGCAATGGTATTTAAATTGGTCACTTCAAAGCCGTAATTGCGCAGGAATTCGCTGTTGCCTTGGCGGTTTTTACCAAAGTGAAAATCATCGCCTAAGACCAGATGCCGGGCATTGAGTTTTTCTTTTAAAATGTCGGCAAAAGCTTCTGCAGTCAGGCTGCGAAAAGTATGGTCAAATTTCGCCACTGCGATATAGTCCACACCCAGCTCAGTCAGATATTCAACTTTTTCACGCAACGATGAAATACGCGGTGGAGCATCATAACCCTGAAAGTATTCAAGTGGTTGCGGCTCGAAAATCATCACCACAGATTTTAAACCCTGTGCTTTGGCCACCTGTTGCAGCTGACGGATCATCGCCTGATGGCCTAAATGCACGCCGTCAAAATTACCGATGGTCACGGCAGTTTTGGGTAATTCAGAATGAGAGGCTAAAGCATTTAGACGGAGCAGCTGCATGGGCAAATCAAGTGCTTAGAAATATCGAGAGGCTATATATTGCCATAATCTCGCGCTTTCGTCTTGCTGTTGTGTTTTTATGCAATATTTTTCTTGAAAATTCATCTTCCTTGGAATTGAGTCGGCTGGTTTTTCTACGCACTAAGTATGTTTGATCAGAGCACTGGTGCTTTTCATTCAGCCGGTTTTGTTTTCTAATGTCAGGGTTTTTTTTTGATATCAGGTGTTTCGAATGTCCGATCTGGCGCTCATCATGGCTCTACCCAATGAATCCAAAGGCTTGTTTGAAGCAGAAGGCATTCAGGTAAATTACAGCGGGATTGGTAAAGTCAACGCGGCCTTTAAAGCTTTTGAGGTGATTCAGAACACCGGTTGCAGTACCTTGCTAAATTTGGGCAGCGCGGGGAGTTCGCATTTCAATGCGCATGAACTGGTCGAAGTCACGCAATTTGTACAGCGTGATATGGATGTTTCACCCCTCGGCTTTGAGATCGGCATGACCCCGATGGATCAGCATTTCCCGGGTGCGATTGAGCTGGAGTCTTTCTTTGACCATTTGCCGAAAGGGATTTGTGGCACAGGCGACAGTTTTGAAACCGGTATTTCAAAAGTGGCGTGTAATCTGGTCGATATGGAAGGCTATGCCTTGGCCAAAGTCTGTAAAAAGCTGGGCGTTCGGCTGATTTCAGTGAAATACATTACTGATGGAGCCAATGAGACTGCGCATCTGGATTGGGAAGAAAATCTGTTATTGGGTGCGAAAAAATTATTAGATTTATATCAAATGGTAAAATAAACAGGAAGGTCAAGTTTGCTCGGCGACCATAGCAGCTATGGTCGTGTGCCAATCAGAAGCGCTTGCTTATTTATCCGTGCGTGGAATTACGCCGTATAACATCATGTGTACCGTATGCTGGATAATGCGTTGCTGCATGCTGCGGTTACGCAAGGTTTTACCCGTGACCATTTCCATTTGGGTCGCAAAGTCTGCATAGTTCTGGGTAATCGCCCAAATATTCAGAATCAGTAACTCAGGATCAATATCTGCAGAAATCTTGCCTTGCTCCTGCCAGTTGGAAATCACTTTGGCTTTACGCTTGACCAGTTTTTTCAGCGGACCTTTTAAAATTTCCAGAATATGCGGTGCACCTTGAATGACCTCTAAAGCAAATAAACGGGATGCTTTAGGCTGGGTACGCGACACTTCAATTTTTTGCATCAAATAATTGGTGATCGCTTCTTCAGGCTCAAGTTCAGCTTCAAGGGTTTGTAAAGGCGCCAGCCATTTTTGTAGAACGGTGGTTAATACCTCGACATACAGGGCTTCTTTATTTTCATAATAATAGAAAATATTCGACTTATGCATTTCTGCAATTTGTGCGATTTCATCCAGACTTGCCCCATTAAAACCATATAGGGAAAATACGTCTAGTGCAGCATTTAGCAGCTGATTGCGTTTTTGAGTACTCTTTTTTTGTTCCATTAGCAAATATAAAAAACAATGAAAAAGGGAATCCTCAATTGTACGGCAAATCATCAGATTTGTGCACACAGTCACAGGCTAATTTTTTGAATAATGATGATTTATTCTCTAGATCAATATTTAAAACAGGCTAAATGCATCTACACCGGGAGAAAAATTCAAGTTTCTGAAAATACTTCATTTATTCATCTTTTTTCTTCATTAATGCAAGAGAGGAATAATGCTGAAATGAATCTGATAAAAATGTCCTCTTATGGAGATAAAAGTATTTTTTATAAGAATAAGACCCAAAAACATGCTTGATTTTGGGTTTGATTGAGTGTTCAGGTCGCTAAAACTGCCTGCAAGACCTGCTGTTCCAGTTCTGCAAATGTCAGACTTTTTTGCCGGGGACGAGGTAAGTCGACCCGAAATTCTTTGGCAATATGGCCTTTGTCCAGCAAGATAATCCGGTCTGCCAGTTGCACGGCTTCACTGACATCGTGGGTCACCAGAATGGCGGTAAAGCCTTGCTCGGTCCAGAGACGTTCAATCAGGTTCTGCATTTCCAGACGTGTCAGAGCATCCAGAGCGCCGAGCGGTTCATCAAGCAGCAGAATACGAGGTTGATGCGACAACGCTCGCGCCAAGGCTGTACGTTGCCGCTGTCCTCCGGAAAGTTGTGAAGGCCACAGTCCGGCTTTTTCTTTGAGGCCGACCTTTTCCAGCATTTGAGAGGCTTTGGCATGCTGCTCTTTACCCAGGCCTAACTGCACATTCTGTTCGATGCTACGCCAAGGCAGCAGGCGTGGGTCCTGAAACATCACTCGGATATCATCGGCAGTAATGCCTTCACGGATATGCCGGGCTGACTTGAACTTGATTTCGCCGTAGCTTTGCTGTTCCAGATCGGCAATCAGGCGCAATAAGGTACTTTTACCACAACCGCTGCGACCGACAATTGCCAGAAATTCACCCGGCTGGATATGCAGGTCCAGATCTTCCAAAACCTTGACCGAACCGTAAAACTTGTGCAGCTGTTCAATGATAATTTCGGCACCGATCACTGCAGCAGGATTGATCTCTGCTGTAGGTGGTTCGAGTGGTGCAATCGGGTCATTGGCATGACGCCCTAAACTAAGATCAGTCATCACATGCTCCTCATTTATTCTTTATTTTTGATAGCCGGCATGCCAGCGCAGCAGGAATCGTTCTAAAGCCACGGCCAGAACATCGGCCAGTTTGCCGAGCAGGGCATACAGTAAAATACCCACCAAGACCACATCAGTTTGCAAAAATTCACGTGCATTCATAGTCATATAACCAATACCAGACTGAGCAGAAATAGTTTCGGCAACGATTAACAGTACCCAGACCAGACCCAGAGAAAAACGTAGGCCGACCAGAATTGATGGCATCGCACCCGGTAGAATAATTTCTTTATACAGTTGCCAGCGAGTTAAGCCATAGCTTTTTCCCATCTCGATGAGTTGTGGATCGACCGAGCGGATGCCATGATAGGTATTGATATAAATTGGGAAAAATACCCCAATCGCCACCAGAAACAATTTGGCAGATTCATCAATCCCGAACCATAAGATGACGAGGGGGATCAGTGCCAGTGCAGGAATATTGCGGATCATCTGCAAGGTGGTGTCGAGCAGGGTAGAGGCAGTTTTGGATGAACCATTTAACAGACCCAGCAATAGGCCCAAACCACCACCTACCAATAATCCGCTGATGGCACGTCCTGCACTGACTTGCACATGCGTCCACAGTTCACCGCTGAGCAATAAATTCCAGAAGGCTAAAACCACGGCACTCGGTGCAGGCAGAATCCGGCTTTCCAGCAGGCCTGTGCTAGAGGCAATTTGCCAAACTGCAATCAAGAAAATTGGAACCAGCCAGGGCAGCAGATGCTGCCCCAGAATTGTTCCACGTGAAACCTGCTTTGGGGTCAGGGTTTCAACGGAAACGACTTTTGACATTAAGCAGACTCCTTAATTTTCTCAGCCTGCTTGTTCTCGTCCGGTGTGTAGTTGTTCGCCACGATTTCACCAAATGGACCGGTCAAGTTTGGTTGAGTGAGTTTTTGCTGGGTTTCCAGTGGAAGTAAAGGGAATACCAGTTCTGCAAAACGGATGGATTCTTCCAGATGTGGATAGCCTGAGAAAATAAAGGTGCTGATCCCCAGATCGGCATATTCCTGGATACGTGCAGCGACAGTTTCCGGATCGCCGACCAGTGCCGTACCTGCACCACCACGAACCAGACCCACACCTGCCCAGAGGTTTGGAGAAACTTCGAGTTTGCTGCGATCGCCATTGTGCAGTTCTGCCATACGGCGCTGACCGACCGAGTCCATGGATTTGAACTTGGCTTGGGCTGCAGCGATAGTGGCATCATCCACATATTGAATCAGTTCTTCAGCCGCCGCCCAGGCCTGCTCATTGGTTTCGCGTACGATCACGTGTAAACGGATCCCGTAATTCAGTTCACGACCTTTAGCTGCAGCCTTGGCTTTTACCACTGCAATTTTTTCTTTGACTGCTGCCGGTGGCTCGCCCCAGGTCAAGTAAGTATCGACCTGATCCGTGGCCAGCTCAATGGCATCATCCGATGAGCCGCCAAACCATAAAGGCGGATGCGGCTGCTGAATGGGTGGATACAGCAATTTTGCATCATCGACACTTAAGCGTTCGCCATGGAAACTAAAGCTTTCACCGGTATGTGAGCGTTTTAAAATTTCACGCCAGATGGTGGTGTATTCGGTCGCCGTTTTATAACGGGTTGTGTGATCTTCATAGACGCCATCACCTTTTAGCTCCTGCTCGTCACCGCCAGTCACCAGATTCAGCAGTACTCGGCCATTAGACAAGCGGTCAAAGGTCGCGGCCATACGTGCAGCCAGTGCCGGCGTGGTCACGCCTGGACGCAATGCCACCAGGAATTTTAATTTTTTGGTCGCATCAATCAGGCTGGCTGCAGTTAACCATGGATCTTCACAAGAACGGCCAGTCGGAATCAGGACACCTTCATAACCAAGATTATCCACGGCAACGGCAATCTGCTTCATGTAGGCATGATCTACAACACGTGCGCCCTTGCTGGTGCCTAAGTAACGACTGTCGCCATGAGTGGGGATAAACCAGAAAATTTTCATGTAATATTCCTTAAATTAAATGATCTTGTTTGCTCATCAATGTGTGGCCGCTGGCGACCAGATCTGTTGCTGGACGCTGATGGTTTTGGGAATCAGTTGAACCTGCTGGAAGAGATCGGCAATATTCTGTTGAGCTTTGATCACTTCCGTCGTTAATGGTTGTACCGGCGAAGGTTTAAGACGACGCTCAAATGCAATCTTCGCTACATCCGGTTTCAGACCGGTACTTTTCTGATAAATATCTAGAGCTACAGCCTGGTTTTTAAGAATCCACTGGTCAGATGCATTTAAAGCCTGGATAAACTTCCCGGGGCTATCCGGATGCTTCTGAATAAATTCGGGATTGCCGATATAAAAGGAGTAGGTTTGTGGAAAGTCACTAGATTCAATCAGCACCTTAACCTTGCTGTCGAACTCGGCTGCACCTAGGAAGGGATCCCAGATTGCCCAGGCATCAATGGCTTTTTTGTCAAAAGCAGCACGTGCATCCGCAGGGGGAAGCCAGACGGCTTGAATCTCTGACCAGCTTAATCCGGCTTTTTCCAGGGTTTTGGCCAGAAGTTCATGGGCACTTGAACCTTTCTGCACCGCGATCCGTTTTCCTTTCAATTGTTGAATATTTTGAATGGCACTGTCTTTCGGCACGACCACGGCCAAAGAATTTCCCGCCACTTTTTCAAAGGCCACGTAGCTCAGGGCTTTGTCTGCCGCCTGTGCAAAAATAGGCGGAGTATTTCCCACATAGCCATAATCCACTGCACCGACTGCTAAGGCTTCCAGCATTTGTGGGCCTGCCGGAAACTCTTTCCATTCAATTTTGGCATTGGGAAATTGTTGTTCTAACAGCTTTTCATCACGTGCCACCAGCAGATTTAAGGCTGATTTCTGAAAGCCAATCGCAATGGTTTTAACTTGTTGCGCTGACGTGGTTTCTGCGGCAGCCGTTTGCTGTGGTTCCTGTTTCTGGCAGCCAGTCAGACTAAAGCTCAATAGCGCTAAGCTGATATAAGAAACTGTTTTTATATGACTCATCTTTATTCTCGAATTATTCTGCTGTTATTTAATAATTGCTGCATCAATATTCAGCTTTTGTGGAATCAGCTGCTGCGCATAAAATGCATCGGCGACTTGTTGCTGTTTTTGAATCACGTCAGTGCTGAGAGGTTTAACACCGAAGCCCATGCGTGAAATAGAGGTTTTTAAGACATCGACGGCTAGACCTGTCGGTTTTTGCAGGAGCTGAGCGGCAGCGTCCTGATTTTTTGCGACCCAGTCCGTGGTCAGGTTTAGTTCATTGACAACCGCCTGTACCACCTGAGGATGGCTTTCTGCGAACTTGCGATCTGCCAGATAGAATTGGTGGTTGCTCACCACATTTTCACCGCTGGCAATGACACGCGCACCAATCTGATGTTCAGCAGCTGCAAAGAACGGATCCCAGATGACCCAGGCATCAACTGCACCACGTTCAAATGCAGCACGTGCATCGGAAGGTGGTAGATAAATCACTTCAATATCACCGAGTGTCAGCTTGTTGGCTTCCAGAACTTTTAACAGCAGGTAATGCACATTTGAACCTTTGTTCAGGGCTACCCGTTTGCCTTTCAGATCCTGAATAGACTGGATTGGTGAATCTTTCGGTACAATCAAGGCTTCGGCCTTAGGTGCTTGCGGCTGATTGGCCACATAGACCAGATTTGAGTTGGCCGCCTGGGCAAAAATCGGCGGTGCTTCACCGGCTTCACCAAAAGAGATGCTGCCGACATTCAGGCCTTCAAGCAATTGCGGGCCAGCCGGAAATTCTACCCATTTCACATTGACCCCTTGCTGTTTTAAGCTGGTTTCCAGCGTACCGCGTTCTTTTAAAATAGGTAATACGCCGTATTTTTGGAAACCGATATTCAGGGTAATGGTCTCTTCTTTTTTCGAGCAGCCTGAAAGCATCATGACACCCACCATCGCAGTACCAAGTACTGCAGTCTTTGCTAAAAACTGAACATGAGATTGGCGCATGAATCAAAACTCCCGAAAGTGAAAAACTAGTGAATGAAAACTTAGACACACGCTAATCGTTTTTGTTTTTCTAAAAAAATAACTATTCAGGAATTTCTAATGAAGAAAAAAGATAAATAAAAAAGCGCAAAACTTATGCGAAAAAGTGATTTATATAAAAATGAAGATTTAATATTTAAATTAATCAAACTTATGAAATTTATAGTTATTTTTTTAAATCTGATCTGTTGATATGTTTAGCTAAAAACCAGTAATAGAATTTGAAAATTTAAATCGAGATTGTCAGATATCTTTATCTGAAATTAAGCTAAAGCACTGAAAGAAAAAGCCACTTTAAAGTGACTTTTTGCAAACAATTGAATTACGTTGATAATTATAAAAAGCCTGACGGGCATCTGGCAAATCATCGACTGAAGCCGGTTCAAAGCCCTGTTCCAGAAACCAGTGCGCGGTGCGGGTGGTTAGAATAAACAGCTGCTGAATCTGCATGCTTTTGGCTTTTTCTTCAAGATAATGCAGAATCTGGCTGCCCCGATTAGACTTGCGATAACTTGGATGTACCGCAACACAGGCAATTTCTGCAGAACGCAATTCATCACCCGTCGTCGGAATCGGATAAAGGGCGGCACAGGCCAGAATCATGCCGTCCCGTTCGATTACGGCAAACTGGTTGATTTCATTTTCCAGACGTTCACGCGAACGATAGACCAGAATGCCTTCTTCTTCCAGTGGACGCAGCAAACCGATCAGACCCCCTACATCCTGAATATCGGCCATCCGCACTTCTTCATAATGTGCATCGGTGACCAAAGTTCCGGAACCATCCCGGGTGAACAGCTCTTCCAGCAGGGCACCATCATAGGCATAAGAAATCAGATGCACCCGATGTACGCCGTTCATTGAGGCTTCCTGTGCGGCTTTCAATTGTAGTCCTCTTTCAAGCGCATCTTGTTCGACCGGAATAAAATCATCCAGCTGTTGCGGTGTCACTTCGCGTTTGAGCTGGCCGTTACTGTCCATCAGACCATGCTGCTTACCGAGAAAAATCAGTTTATCTGCCTTGAGGCGAATCGCCGTTTTGGTAGCAACTTCTTCAGCCAGCAGATTAAAGACTTCTCCGGTAGTGGAATAACCGGTCGGGCCAAGCATCACAATATTATGACTATCCAGATGACGCTGAATCGCGTCAGTATCGACCGCGCGCACTTCACCGGTCAACTGAAAATCGATACCATCGCGGATGCCATACGGCTTGGCGGTGACAAAATTCCCTGAAACGGTATCAATCCGGGCGCCATACATCGGCGAATTGGCCAGTCCCATAGACAGCAGTGCTTCAATTTGTAGGCGGATCGAACCGACGGCATTCATCACGCAGCTTAAAGATTCACGTGTGGTGACCCGACGCTGCTGGTAAAAAGGCGTCGTAATCTGGCTTTGAGCCAGATTCTGGTTAATTTGCGGACGTGCACCATGTACCAGAATCAGCCGAATGCCCAAAGAATGTAATAAAGCAATATCGTGAATAATATGCTGAAAGTTATCATTTAAGACGGCTTCGCCATCAAACATGATTACAAAGGTTTTATTGCGGTGCGCATTGATATAAGGCGCAGAATGGCGAAACCAGTGCACATATTGCAAAGTTGTGCTTTGTGACGTTTCTGCTGAAGTCATGCTGTGCCCATTTCAATGATTGAAGATCCAGCTTTGATTCTAATGAAAAAAAATGCAAGTGGAAGTGCAGATATAAAAAAACACCTGAAGGGGACTTCAGGTGTCTGCAAGACGAGCAGTAATGGAGAAAGCTTAGTTAATGATGCGTACAATTTTGTTGGTACGCTCATTGACCAGAACGTAGTCATTGTTGACCTTGTACCATTGCTGGAAACGACCGGTATTTGGCAAACGGCGTGCTTCGCGATCACTTACTTCAAAACGGTTGTTGTCATATTGGCGAGGTAAAGTTTGTCCTACGCGCCAGTCACGGCTTGGATTGATCATACGGTTGTTATGACGGCGGTCATCATTCCAGCGACGGTCGTCATTCCATTTCTTGCTGTCTTTGGCATTCCAGTGTGGCGCCGGTTTATGCGGATTATGGTCATAACGCGAGTCATGCTGTGGTGCTGCCATTGCAGAAGTAGCTAACAAAGCACTTAGAGATAACGCGATTGTAGTTAAGACTTTTTTCATGGCTCTCACCTTAAGATGTATATCTAATTTCGATGAGACTAAATTAGCGAACAAGTACATAGAAAGCGTGAGGGCTATTTAGTTAAATTGTTAAATTCATGAAGAAATTTAGTAGATGAATCACGCAGTTTGAAAACTGGAAAAGCCGCGAGATTTTGGGTTAAAAATTTTCAGCCAGTGAAATAAAAAAGCCCAAACATCGTTGGGCCTTAAAGAAGATTAAATTTGAATGCACTTATGAACTAGTCACCCACAATCCGGATAATGCTGTTGTTTTCAGAATCCACCAGAATATAGTCATTATTGACTTTGTACCATTGCTGCTTGCGGTCAGGTCGAGGCAGGCGATGGTCTTTATATTCAACTTTATAGCCATTGCCACGATAATGCTGCGGCATCACATAACCCGGCTGCCAGCGTAACTGTTGCAGGCGTTTCACCCCGCGTTCTTCACGCATACGGCGGTTATCCTGCTGATCTTCCTCTCGGAACTCACGGGCTTTCTTCTTGTCATGACCATGACGTGAATCCATACGGGATTCATCATTGAAATGAGGGGCAGCGATGACGACATTGCTCAGCATGAATGTACTGCAAGAAATTGCCAGTGCCACCAAAACCTTTTTCATGTTGAACCCTCATTAAATTGTTCATCTTCTACAGTGCCTAATGTACGGAAAAATTGCAGAGAAACTGTGAAGAACAGGCACAATTTTTATAACAAATGCAGAGATATTATGATGATGTCATGTTTTTATATGACTATATGCGACGGCATCACTTCTATAAAGTAGCCTACCGAGCCATGTCCTTATCTCATCAAAGCAAGGGCCAACATGCAAGCGAAAATCGATGATTTAGCTCAAAAAAACAGCATTGAGTCAGCGAGAAAAAAGTTCATGATTTAATGAAACGACAAAGAATTTTGCCGGTTTAGTTTGAGATTAATTCCATTGCTCTGCCAAACCTTGTAAGGACTGAATCGCGTCAGCCACGGATTCAGCTTGTAGGGCGTCATCGAGTGCCACAATCAATGCTTCAGATAACTGCAACTGTTCAATCCGGTGAATTGTTTCAATTTTACGTTTTTGGTCAGCCATGCTGCGCTCCTGATTTGATCTATCTGTGATTCAAGAAAGCATAGTCCAATCAGTTTAATTTGGAAAACCGTATAATTTTATATATTTAATATGTAAATCCGATTTATTGTTATTTTTTGCAGGATTTTAAGAAAAAAAGGGCACTTTATCGAAAAGTGCCCAAGATTATTCAATGACCCGACTTTTAATAAGCGTAGTTCAGGTCAGTATAATCGTTGAGTGATTTCTGCACATGCGCCTGAATAAAGGCACGTACATCCTCGGCCGTCATGGCTTTGCCCTGATTGCTGATGACATGTTCGATTTCTGGCTGACCTTCAATTTTAATGCGATAAACAAAATGCTTGGCCAGACGATAACTGTCGTCTAATTTTTCAATGCCAGTCACATAATAATAGGCATGTTCAAAATTCAGATCCTGATGTGAAAATACAAATTGCTCGAACAATTTGAGTTTCTGAGCATTTTCGAGTGCTTTGATGTCATCCACGATACTGGCTTCAAACTTGGTGCCGTATTTCTCTGAAATAGGCTGTTGATCAATCAGCAGCGACACCATGCCATCGTCTAAATGGGTCACCGTAATATTGTTTAATTCAGTCATGATGCACTCGAGTGAAATATAGTGGGGCTTAGTATGCTGTTATTTTAGTGAAACTCAATGCGAGCGGGGTGAAGTTAGCCAAGATTTACGCGCTGAATGCGACTAAAACCGAAATAAAAAGGGAGCAATTGCTCCCTGAATGACAGACAGAATAATTTAATCCTGTGCGTCAATACTCTGGCCATTCATATGCAGGCTGTCATCGCCCATCAAATATAGATAAGCCGGCATGATTGAATCGGGGGTAGGTAGGGTTTTCGGATCTTCATTCGGATAGGCCTTGGCGCGCATGGCAGTTCGCGTTGCCCCGGGATTGATGCAGTTATAACGGATATTTGGATGTACCTGCTCTTTGGCAAATAACTGGCTTACCGCTTCAATAGCAATTTTAGAAACCGAATAGGCACCCCAGCGTTCGCGGGCTTCGCGGCCTACACCTGAGCTGGCAAAAACCACAGAAGCATGTTCAGATTTGGATAATAACGGTAACAGCGCTTGGGTCATGACAAAGGGTGCACGCAGATTGACCGCCATCACATCATCCCAGACATTGACTGGATAATCCGCCAAGGGAACCCGTTCGCCTAAAATGCCGGCATTGTGCAGAATGCCGTCCAGACGACCAAACTGACGGTCTAGCGTATCGAGCAAAAGCTCATAATCACGTTCTGACGCACTCGATAGTTGTAGCGGCAAGATGGCAGGTTGCGGCGCACCCAAACTTTCAATTTCATCATAAATGACTTCGAGCTTGTTTAAGGTACGCCCATGCAGCACCACAGTTGCGCCATGCAAGGCATAACTGATTGCTGCTGCACGTCCAATGCCATCGCCCGCACCTGTGATTAGGATGATACGATCCTTGAGCAGATCGGGGCGAGGTTGATATGCTGAATATTTCATTATCTACCTCCTCACTTCTTATTATTTAGTGTTAAGCGTTCAAGATACCGCAGTATGCTGCTTCAGTACCAGTGTCTGAATCAATTGATGTAATTCTGGCACAGTATGCACGATATGGTCGGCCTGCCAGGTGTTTAAATCGTCTTTGTATTGCAACGGCAAATAACCATAAGCAGCCAGAATGGTCAGCATCTGGGCATGACGGCCGGCATCAATATCTCGGGGATGATCTCCGACATAGATACAGTCTTCCGCGGCAAGATTCAGTTGCTTGGCTGCCAGATACATCGGTTCAGGATCAGGTTTGGTGCGGGTGACATCTTCTGGACATACCAACACCGCACAGCGTTCACTCAAGTTCAGTGCTTGCAGTAAAGCCTCACTGAGCCAGCGCGGTTTATTGGTCACGATCCCCCAAGGAATGTCATTTTCCTCTAGCTGTTCCAACAAAGGATACATGCCGTCAAACAGATCGGTATCGACCGCAATATCTGCGCCGTACATGTCCAGAAAGCGCTGACGGTGTTGCAGAAAGACCGGATCTTCTAGTTGCAGTTCCGGATAAACCAGTTTCACCATAGCGCGAGCGCCTTCGGAGACCTGGGTACGAATCAGCTCGGGTGCAACCAGTGGGCGGCCTTCTTCACGGCACATCTGCTGGATAATTCGGATAAAATCGGCAGCGGTATCAATCAGGGTTCCATCTAGGTCAAATAAAACGGCTTTCATGCTGTGGTCTCTGCTGCGCTATCTTTCACGGTATAAACCATGTAGTTCACATCAACATTCGGTGCCAGCCAATAACGCTTGGTCAGCGGATTATAGTGCAGACCGGTCATGTCTTTGAGCTTTAAACCCGCGTTACGAATATCATGTGCCAGTTCAGACGGCTTGATAAATTTGCTGTAATCATGGGTGCCTTTGGCCAGCATGCGCAAGACATATTCTGCCCCGATAATCGCAAATAAATAGGACTTTGGATTACGGTTAATGGTCGAGAAGAATACATGACCACCTGGCTTGACCAGCTTGTGACAGGCCTGAATAATCGATGCCGGATCTGGCACATGCTCTAGCATTTCCATGCAGGTCACGATGTCATATTGGCCAGCCTGTTCGTCTGCCAGTTGCTCAACCGGCACCTGACGATATTCAATATTGTTCACACCTTCCTGTTCGGCATGGATGCGTGCCACATTTAAAGGGGCTGCGCCCATATCAATCCCGAGTACATCGGCACCGCGTCGCGCCATGCTTTCGGCCAGAATACCGCCACCACAGCCGACATCCAGCACTTTTTTGCCGCTCAGGCCTTCGGCATGTTCATCAATCCAGTTTAAACGCAGTGGATTAATCATGTGCAAGGGGCGGAACTCGGAATGCTGATCCCACCATATAGCTGCAAATGCTTCAAACTTGGCAATTTCTTGTGGATCAACATTCAATTGCGACATCGGTGTCACCTCAATCAGTCATGATTAGCTAAAAATATATATGTGCCGAATGGCCAGAGAAACTGATTTAAAACCTTGAAAATCAGTTCGATGGTTTAGTGTAGCGATTCTGGCAGAAAAAGCGATAAAAGCAGCAAAAAAGTTCACAGAATGAAAACGAAACCGGCATAATTGATTTATAGTGAACACATAAACTAAGCATAATGATTTAGAGGACGATAATCCGAATGAAAAAATTCCTTTTAGGCGCTGTTGCCGCATCTGTTTTGGCCTTTTCAGGCAATGCTATGGCCAATTTTGTGGCAGGTCAGGACTATCAGGTGGTTGCAAAACCAGTCAAAGTCGAAAAACCGGGCAGAATTGAGGTACGTGAATTCTTCTGGTACGGCTGTGGTCACTGTTTCGCGCTTGAACCACATATGCAGGGCTGGTTGAAAAAATTACCAAAAGATGTACGTTTTGTACGTACGCCGGCTGCAATGAATCCACTCTGGGAGCAGGCAGCGCGTGCTTATTATGTGTCTGAAGCATTGGGTGTGCGTCAAAAAGCACATTTACAATTATTCCATGATATTCATGATAAGCAACGTCCAATTTTAGAACAGGCGCAATTGGCCAAGTTCTATACCCGCTATGGTATTCCTGAAGCGAAATTTAACAGCACTTATAAATCTTTCCCGATCACTTCGAAAATTGCCCAAGCCAAAAATCTGGCTGCTCAGTATCAGTTAAGTGGTGTTCCGGCAGTGACCGTGAATGGTAAATATATTGTGCAGGGTAATGATGCCAAAGTCATTCAGGTGGTGAATTACCTGATCGAGAAAGAGCGTAAAGCCAAATAAGTCTGAACTGACGATCAGTAAAAAAAACCTGCATCATGATGCAGGTTTTTTTATTTAGGCAGGGGGAATGACCGCTTCATTGAGCACAGGGCTTGCGGTTTCAACTGTTTTGGCAGGTCGCCAGTACCAGTGCAAAATGCCACGTAGCAAGAGCTGCATCTGTAGCACGCTTTGGGTTTTAAAGGCATTGGATTGAGCGCGGCGCAGCTCTGGATCAACCTGATGCTGCAGATGAATCCAGCCCATGGCCCAGTTCAGGGACAGTTCAATCAGCATCTGTGCCAGAGCCTGCAAGTCCTGTGATGCCTGAATATGTCGGGTAGATTGCATCTTGGCCAGTTCATGCATGACATCTTCAGCCAGAAAATGAATTTCCCGTTCAATGCCGACACGTAACACGTCCGAACCGCCCCAACGTTCTGCCACAAAAAAAATCCAGGGTTCAGGATGATATTCGACGGCCTGAAAGAAGAGCTCAAGCCCGGTGTGGGTTCGAGTATTCGGCTGATACAGATAAGCCTGCCCCAGCTGATTGAGTACACCCTTGATATGAATCGCAACCTGATCCAGCAATTCCAGACCCAACTGGTTCATATCCTGAAAGTGCCGATAGAACGCCGTCGGTACTACTCCGACTGCATTCGCGACTTCACGTAGGCTGATCGTGCTGAAAGCGCGGCCCTGACTGCTGAATGCTAGTGTCGCATCGAGTAGTGCCTGATGACTTTGCTGCTTGCGATCTTCACGTAAGGACATAAATGGGTTTCCTGTCACTGGCTTCCCTCATAGGGAGTTTTAGTCTAGCAAAAATTAAATCAAATCGTAGTGCCACAGATCGGCAGAATTTTGACATCTCGTAGCGAGCTGATGCATTGATTTTGTAAATGAATCACCAGGCTGCCTAATCTTGGCAAAGGCTTCTGCTATACTGAGCCGCAATTATTTTGAACCCATACAGGACTTATTATGCGTATCGACCAGCGAGCATTAGATCAATTACGTGAAGTGAAAATTACCCGTAACTATACACGTTATGCGGAAGGCTCTGTATTGGTTGAATTTGGTCATACCAAAGTACTCTGTACTGCCAGTGTGGATAGTTCTGTACCGCGTTTCCTCAAAGGTCAGGGCCAAGGCTGGGTGACTGCTGAATATGGCATGTTGCCACGTTCAACTCATACCCGTAGTGACCGTGAAGCGGCACGTGGCAAACAGAGTGGCCGTACTCAGGAAATTCAGCGTCTGATTGGTCGTAGCTTGCGCTCAATGGTCGATCTGAAAAAGCTGGGTGAAAATACCATTACTATCGACTGTGACGTAATTCAGGCTGATGGCGGCACCCGTACTGCAGCGATTACTGGTGCTGCGGTGGCTTTGGTCGATGCCATGAACGTCTTGCTGGAAAGAAAGAAAATCAAACATGATCCATTAAAAGGTTTGGTGGCTGCGGTTTCTGTGGGTATTTTCAAAGATGAAGTATTACTGGATCTTTGCTATGAAGAAGATTCAAACTGTCAAACCGATTTGAACGTGGTGATGACTCAGGCCGGTGAATTTATTGAAATTCAAGGCACTGCAGAAGATAAGCCATTTACCCGTGCACAATCGAATGCCATGCTGGAAATGGCCGAGAAAGGCATTCAGGAATTGGTGAAAAAACAGCAAGAAGCTTTAGGTTGGTAATCTATTCCATGCTGAAAAACGCATCTCTGGATGCGTTTTTTTATGCCTGAAATTTCACTCTGCACCTGTATTCAAAAACTACATTACAAAACTTCCTGACAAAAAGTCGACATGAATCGGCTATATCTGAACCGGTTTTGCATCGATATTGGATCAGATGAGAACACAATGAGGAATGCGACATGAAACAGTGGCTTTGTGCAATTTCATTGCTGGGCGTGTTTGGATTAACTGCCTGTGACTGGGGCAATAATCGTGAAGATGACGAGCGTTCAGTGTTAAATCAGGATCGTGATGAGGATAACGGAAGATATAACGACCGTGATGGTGACGATGATGACCGCGATCGCCGAGGTAATCGGGATGACGATGATGATTAAGGTCTAAAATAGAAAATTGAGCAAAATATACGCAAAAAAAATTTCTAAAAATAAAAAAAGGGTGCTTCGCACCCTCTACGGTCATCTATCCCATCTAGGCTTAAGCATTGAAACGCATCGACAGATCAATGGCTTTGAGATCTTTGGTCAGCACGCCCATGGAAATATAATCTACTCCGGTACTCGCGACTTCACGTAAATTATCAATGGTGATATTACCTGAGGCTTCCAGTTTGCAGCGACCGGCCACATGTTGCACCGCGTCGATCATCTGCTGCTGACTGAAATTATCCAGCATCACAATATCAGCATGGGCTTCGAGTGCCTGATTCAGCTCATCCCAGGTTTCGACTTCAACTTCGACAGGCTTACCCGGTGCAATTTGATGGGCCTTGGCAATCGCCTGCGCAATGCCACCCGCTGCCATAATATGATTTTCTTTAATCAAGAAGGCATCAAACAGGCCCAAACGGTGATTCTGGCCACCGCCAATGGCCACGGCATATTTTTGTGCGATACGCAGACCCGGAAGCGTTTTACGAGTATCTAATAATTTGGTGTTTAAACCTTGCAGCTCTTTGACATAGTGGGCGGTTTTAGTCGCAACCGCAGACAGCGTCTGGACAAAGTTTAGCGCAGGGCGCTCCACGGTGAGTAAGCTACGTGCAGATCCGGCCAGTTTTAAAAATGCTTGATTGGCTTGAACATGATCGCCATCATTTTTCAGCCAGATCACTTCAATACTTGGATCATAGGCCTGAATCAAGGCATTTACCCAAGGCTGGCCGGCCAAAACCATGTCTTCACGGCTAATGATAGTGGCAGTGGCCTGTTCATCTTCAGGAGTCAGCAGGGCGGTAATATCGCCTTCACCGATATCTTCTGAAAGTGCTTGTTGAATATTGATCTGAATGGACTGGTCTAGCAAAGCTTGAGATATGCGCATGAGTATTTCCGTATCTTTTTTAAGCCGTGAAAATTGCGCCTTATCTTAGCACCGTTACATAAAAGATGAGCGATTTTTCATCCAGTTTGCTGGGATGAATTGAGATTTCTCCTTGAAAGTTTTAGCATGAAGCCGGCTGCAATGCTGATCTTGCAGATTTTATTTTTGGGGAGAACGGTTTTATGCAACAGGCAGCTGAGTTTCAGGTCAAGGACGGGCAACTAATCGGTGCACGTCAAATCCCGTCTCCCAATTTTAATCAGCGGCCAGAACAGACCGAGATTCAATTGCTGGTGATTCACAATATCAGCCTGCCACCTTCACAGTTTGGCGGTGGTTATATTGAACAGTTTTTTCAGAATCAGCTGGACTGGTCCGTACATCCTTATTTTCAAACCATTGAAGGGATGCAGGTGTCGACCCATCTGCTAATTTTAAGAACGGGAGAAGTACTGCAATTTGTTAATTTCAATGACCGTGCCTGGCATGCCGGCCGCTCGAGCTATTTGGGCAAAAAAGAATGTAATGATTATTCGATCGGGATCGAACTGGAAGGCAGTGATGACTTGCCTTTTGCAGCTGAACAATATCAGGCCTTGGTAAAAGTCACGGCCTGTCTGCAACAGCATTATTCTAAGATTCAGCAGCATATTGCCGGACATTCGGATATTGCACCGGGTCGCAAGACTGATCCAGGGCCGTATTTTAACTGGGCTGATTTTCGTACACAGTTACAGCATTATAAAAACACCTCAAGCTCGCTTGAGCGATGAAATTAAGCAATGAACTTCTGACAAAAGTTTCATTACAATAGCCACAAATTTATACATTAGGTGAATAGGATGGCGCTTTGGCGTTCGACCGTCATTGTCAGTGCGATGACCATGTTGTCACGCGTACTGGGATTGGTTCGAGATATTGTTTTACTGAATGTCTTTGGTGCTGGTAAAGACTTCGATACCTTCGTAGTCGCATTTCGTATTCCAAACTTTTTCAGGCGTTTATTTGCCGAAGGCGCATTTTCACAGGCGTTTATTCCGGTACTGACCGAATATAAGACCAGTCGCACGCATACTGAAGTCCAGATCCTGATCAGCCGGGTATTTGGCTGTCTGGCCACGGTCATGACCACGTTGACCATGGTCGCGATCATTGCTGCGCCATTGATTATGTATGTCTATGCGCCCGGTTTTCATAGCGATCCTGAAAAATTCGCCCTGGCGACCGACATGTTTCGCCTGACCATTCCTTATTTGCTGTTCATGTCACTGACGGCTTTTGCCAGCAGTATTCTGAACAGTTATGGTTCTTTCAGTACCCCGGCATTTGCACCGGTCTTGCTGAATGTAGCGATGATTGCCGGAGCGCTCTGGCTTACGCCTTATATGGCCGAGCCGATTATGGCACTGGGCTGGGCTGTGATCATTGCCGGTATTTTGCAGCTGGCCATCCAGATTCCTGAATTGTGGCGTAAAAACCTGCTGATTCCACCGAAAATTGACTTCAAGCATGAAGGCGTAGATCGCATCATGAAGTTGATGCTGCCGGCATTATTTGGTGTATCTGTCACGCAAATTAACCTGCTATTAAATACCATCTGGGCCTCATTCATGCAGGATGGTTCGGTGTCCTGGCTGTATAGTGCCGAGCGTATGACCGAATTGCCACTGGGTCTGATCGGTGTTGCAATTGGTACCGTGATTTTGCCGTCGTTATCGGCACGGCATACTGAACAGAACCCAGAAAAATTCCGTGGCATGATGGACTGGGCAGCTAAAGTCATTGTGATGGCAGGCCTACCCGCCAGTATTGCACTGTTTATGCTGTCGACCCCGATTATTCAGGCCCTGTTTGAACGTGGCCAATTCACCTTTGAAGATACCCAGATGACGGCTTTGGCGCTGCAATGTATGAGCGGTGGTGTGATTGCCTTTATGTTGATTAAAGTCTTTGCACCCGGTTTTTATGCAAAGCAGGATACCAGAACCCCGGTGCGGGTCGGTCTGATGGCTGTGGCGGCCAATGCGATTCTGAACGTGATCTTTATCGGTTTCTTCAAGCTGATTGACTGGGAAGCAGAGCATATGGCCCTTGCGTTGGCATCGACGGGTTCAGCCATGGTCAATGCCGGTTTGCTTTATTATTATCTGCATAAGCGTGATATTTTCCGTTTTGGTTCGCACTGGAAAAAAATCTTCCTGCAATTCATGTTTGCCAATGTGGTGATGATTGCGGCTCTGGCCTATGCCCTAAGCTGGTATAACGCAGATGTATCACAATGGATGCGTGTTTTAGAAGTATTGATCTTATGTGTTGTGGGTGTGGTGGCGTACGTTGCAGCCTTGCTGGTAGCGGGTTTTAGACCACGTCATTTAAAACCTTAAGTTCATATTGAAAGAAGTATTTTTGATCAAAATAGATCATTAAAATACCCATAAAAAAACAAGAGCCAGAAGGCTCTTGTTTTTTGAAAGCTAACACTTGCTTTGAACAGGTCTAGCGTAAATCTAGACCTTGCCGCGCGAAAGAAAACCAACGATCGCAAGAATCACCGCAATTACTAACAAGATAATTGCAAAATCCTTAGACAAGCCTGCGACGCCACCGAAACCAAGTAGACTCGCAATTAATGCAATAACAGCAAAAATAATAGCCCAGCGAAACATATATATTCTCCATGTGTTTTTATTTTCAAATTTAGTATAGAAATAAACGATTCCAGCGACTGTTAGTGTTTTGTTGATGAACTGTCTATGATTTAACAATAGTTTACGTGATAGTAATAAGAATTTGAGGCGGTAGGTCTGCAGGGTTCGGGCTGCTATAATAAGCTGATTTTTGAATGTGCCGACCTGATCATGAGCGATACTTTACGTCCCGAATTCTGGAAAAACTATTCACTTGCTGAACTGACACAAGTCGAGTGGGAGGCCTTGTGTGATGGTTGCGGATTATGTTGTCTGATTAAGCTGGAAGATGAAGATACTCAGGAAGTCGCATATACCAAAGTGGCCTGCAAATTACTGGATTGTAGCACTGCGCGTTGTTCCAATTATTCGGATCGTTTGCAATATGTGCCGGACTGTATTCAGCTCACGCCAGAGAAGCTGGAAACGATTCACTGGTTGCCTTCGAGTTGTGCCTATCGCCGGGTAGAGCAGGGCAAAAGCCTGCCATCCTGGCATTATCTGATCAGCGGTTCACGGGAAAGTGTGATTCAGGCACGTAAGTCGGCAGCAGGGCGCTGCCTGAGTGAAAGCGACATTCATGAAGATGACATCGAAGACTATATCGTACGTTGGGTGCGTTAAATCGGCCTGCGTGATGCGTTTATTGATCTGCTGGATGGAGTAGAGCCTGAGCCGAAGCACCGGCCATCGGGCGATAGAAATAGAATCCTTGTCCTATCTGACAGTCACAATGGATCAGGGTATCCAGCTGTTCTGTATTCTCGATTCCTTCCACCAGAACATCCAGTGCAATACTAGAGCCTATCTGAGTAATGGCTTTGACAATAGCCAGGGCAGACGGGTCACTGTTCATGCGTTCTACAAAGTTGCGGTCAATCTTGATGCAATCGACCGGATAGTCCTGCAAGCGAGTCAGCGAAGAATGTCCAGTACCGAAATCATCCAGCGAAATCTGGATTCCAGCCTGTTTCAGCAGGTTGAGGGCGCGAACCACATAATTGGCACCATGCTCGGACAGGCTCTGTTCGGTAATTTCCAGTTCAACTTTGTGGGCCGGAATATCGAAATTGGACAGGCGTGCCAACAGTTTTTCGGCATAGTCATCGCGCAGGAATTCGACCGGTGCAGCATTGATGGAAATCGGTAACAGATCCAGACCTTGTGCCTGCCAGCGACTCATATCTGCAAAGACTTTCAGTTGCATGGTCTCACTGATGCGTGAGGCCAGCTCATAGTCCTGAAAGGCAGCAAAAATTTCGGAAGGTAACTGAATGTTCTGATTCTGATCTTGCCAGCGTAATAGTGCTTCGAAACCAATCACTGCACCATCAGAAAGACGTACTTTAGGTTGGTAATAGGGAATGATCTGATCGGCCAGAATAATCTTGCGAGCCAGAGTCAGCTGCTTGGTTATATTTTCCAGTGACCCACACATTTCCTGATTAAACATGCGGATGCCACCACGACCACTATTTTTCAGGTCATTTAAGGCGATATCAGCACATTTCAGCAGATTAGAGGTATTCAATGCATCACGTGGATAGATGGCACAGCCAATACTCATGGCACTGCTGATGCTATTGCCGACATAATTGATGGGCTGATCCAGCTGGGCATAGGCCATTTGCGCCGTTGCCAGCAGCTGCTCTTCACTTTCCAGATTTTTGACCAGTACGGCAAATTCATCGCCACCCAAACGGGCGATGATGGTATTTGGCCCGAAGCAGGTCTGGAAACGTTTGCCCAAGACATGTAGCAGATGATCGCCGGCAATATGGCCCAAGGTGTCATTAATATGCCGGAAATAGTCCAGATCAATCAGCAGTAAACCCGCCATGGTCTGCTGTTGTTTGGCCTTTAAAAGCACCTGCTTAAAGGTTTTATAGAAGGTACTACGATTATACAGGCCGGTGAGTTCATCCCGTTTAATTACTTCTTTTAAACGCGTTTCTGCAATTTTTTGCTGACTGATATTACGTGATACACAGAGGATATTTTGAGTAATATTCTGCTGATCCAGAATCGGGGTGAGCAGATGATCCCAATATTGGATCGATTGATCTTTGATCTGGATTTTGCTGGAGAAACGGCTGTTTAAGCCTTGGGCTGCCTGTTTCAAAGCACGTTGCCCGGATTTTCGGGCTTCAGGGGTTAAGCGATTTAACCAGCACAATGAACGGTCCTGATCTTGTTCTGCGGTCTCATTTGCTTGTGCGAGACAGCCAGCTTGGTTGCTATGCTGAATCTCGCCTTCAGGACTGATAATGTTGATGCAGTCTGCGCTGGCATCCAACATGTTTTCCTGGGTTGAAACAATCTGAGAAAGTTGCTGTTGGATTTCAAAATAATCATGCACATCAGTCAGGGAAACGGCCCATTGCAGCAAATGTTCAGGTTCATGATGAAATTTTACCGCTAGGGTACACATGCGATAATGGGTATCACTGCGTTTAATCCGGCACTGGGTTTCAAAGTTCTGATGCTGATCCAGCGCAGCATGCCACTGCGCTAAAAACAGCTGCAAGTCTTCTGCATGAATAAAGCTCTGCCATTGCGGATGACCCTGTTCATTCAGGTTCACGCCAAGATAATCAGTCAAGGCATCGTTAAAATATTGCAGATGTTTTTTGTTGCTGACCCACAAGGGTTGCGGTAAGGCATCGATCAGATTTTTTAACAAAACCGATTCAGACAAGTGAACGTGGGGTGCAATCAGTGATGATGACGTCAGTGGCTTAGACCGACTCACAGCTCCCTGTTCAAATTTATCATGCTTCATGCATTCACCACTACAACCCAAAAGTGCCCAAGGGGCGAGATAAGTTTCTTTTAATTAGAATAAACAATATGAAAATTACACTGTAATTAATTCACAATTAATCATGTTCAAATTATTCGCTTTTATAGAGATTAATTCATTCAGAATTAAAAAAATAGAGGATATCTACATAAATTAATTTTTTATGCTTGATGTTTGCATTCTTGGAATCAAAACTGCTGATGTTAGAATGAGATCAGAATTTAGTTTGAGCCAATAATAACATGTCAGATAGTCATATCCCGCTTCCAGAACGCTTACGGCCACGCGACCTTACACAGATTATCGGGCAGGAACATTTGCTGGGAGAACATGCGCCCTTACGCCAGATGATTGATCAGGGGCATCTGCCTTCGATCATTTTTTGGGGACCTCCCGGGGTCGGCAAAACTACCATTGCCTTATTATTGGCTCAAGCGGTAGACCGGCCTTTTATCAGTCTGTCTGCCCTGAATACCGGCGTGAAAGAGCTACGTGAAATCATTGCCGAAGGTGGCGATTTGCTGACGCCAGTGGTGTTTATTGACGAAATTCACCGTTTTAATAAATCCCAGCAGGATGCATTATTAAATGCGGTCGAGAAAGGCAAAATTACCCTGATTGGCGCCACCACCGAAAACCCGTCTTTCGAAGTGAATAGTGCTTTGTTATCACGTTGTCAGGTGTATAGCCTGAATGCATTGAGTGCTGAATCGATTCAGACTTTGTTGACGCAAGCCTTGCAAAATGACTCTTTCTTACAGGAAAGACATATCCTGATTGAAGAATTTGATGCCCTGATCCAGTTCGCGGCAGGAGATGCCCGCAAGGCGCTGAATTTACTGGATCTGATTGCCAGTACCTTTGAAGCGGATATGGAAAATATCATTACCAATGCGGTGGTGGTGAAAGTGGCACAGCAAAATATTGCCCGCTATGACAAGTCTGGTGAGCAGCACTATGATTTAGTTTCGGCCTTTATTAAATCAATTCGCGGCAGTGACCCAGATGCGGCCCTGTACTGGATGGCACGCATGCTCAAAGGCGGTGAAGATCCGGTATTCATTGCACGGCGCATGTTGATTGCCGCATCCGAAGATATCGGCAACTCCAATCCAAATGCTTTGCTATTGGCTGGTGAATGTTTCCGTTCTGTGCAAGCCGTAGGCATGCCGGAATGCAGGATTATTTTGGGACAATGTACGGTTTATCTAGCGACCAGTGCCAAAAGTAATAGTACCTATCTGGCGATTAACAAGGCGATGGAACTCGCAGATAAAACCTCAAATCTGCCAGTGCCTTTGCACTTAAGGAATGCACCGACCAAACTGATGAAAGAACAGGGCTATGGCGTGGATTATCTGTATCCGCATAATTATCCTGAGCATTTTGTGCTGCAAGAATATATGCCGCCAGAATTGAAAAATACCAAACTGTATGAATCAGCACGTAATAAACGTGAAGTTGAAGGGGAGCGTTTACAGCAACGCCGTTGGCAACAGCAACAACAGTAGCAATAAAGCTGGGTATCTCAACTAATTGAACAGAGTAAAAAAAGCCCAATTCAAGGTGAATTGGGCTGAAAGTAGGATGTTTTTTGAGGGAGATAACATCCTAGAGGGTAGAGGAAAAATCTGGTCGGCAAATATGGAGCTAAGTGCATCAATTCACTGATTTGCCTGGTATGAGATAATATTAATGCAGATAGTTTTTGATGTAAAAACGATCATTTTAATAATAAAAATTTATTTTTCCGATTAAAAACCGGAAATAAAAAAACCGAGCTAAAAAGCTCGGTTTTTTCGAATCTGCGCATTTCCAGATTAGATGTTGTCCAGGTTGATACCTAAACGGCCAGCCACTTCTTCATAGGCTTCAACCACGCCGCCTAAACCTTGACGGAAACGGTCTTTATCCAGTTTTTTCTTGGTGTCTTTGTCCCATAGACGGCAACCGTCTGGAGAGAATTCATCACCAAGTACGATACGGTCGTGGAACACACCAAATTCAAGTTTGAAATCGACCAGAATCATGTTACCTGCGTCAAACAATGCTTTAAGCACGTCGTTCACTTGGTAAGTCAATTCTTTCATTTTCGCCAATTGTTCAGCAGTTGCCCAACCTAAAGCAATGGCTTGTGATTCATTGACCATTGGATCGCCAAGCGCATCATCTTTAAAGAACAATTCAAATGTTGGAGGAGTCAGTTCCTTGCCTTCTTCCACACCCAGGCGGCGGCATAAAGAACCTGCTGCATAGTTACGGATCACACATTCAACCGGGATCATATCCAGTTTTTTCACCAGCACTTCATTTGGAGTCAGTAGCTTTTCAAAGTGGGTCTCAATTCCCGCTTCTGCCAGTTTTTCCATGATGAAGGCGTTAAAACGGTTGTTCACCTTGCCTTTACGATCTAGTTGCTCAATTTTTTCGCCATTGAATGCTGAGGCATCATCGCGAAAGACTAAAATCAGATGGTCTGAACTGTCTGTGGTGTAGACAGATTTCGCTTTACCAGTATAGAGCAAGGTTTGTTTTAACATGAGGGAACCTTTTACAAAAAAAAATGCCTAGAAATGTCTAGGCTGGCCAATTTTGGTAAATCTGGTTGAGCAGTTCTGCAGCTTTTTCACGGTCGGCAAAACTGTTATCGGCATTGAACACAGCAAGGTTATTACTCGAACCGACAGAAGATAATCTTAATACATAGGTCTGCTGGTCGACCTTAATCGTGACTTCGTAACGATTTTTGCTCTGCGCAACGATGCTATGATTCAGACTGCTGAGGGTGGCAAGTGTATATTGCCAAATTGTAGCAGAATTTCCCTCAATTTTAAGCAGCGGATTAAGATTTCCGTCAGTGACCAACTGTGGTTGACCCACTGTATTGGTTTCGGTTAGATCAGCTGTATTTGAGTTTTCAGTCTGGGCTTGTGGGCGTGGCAAGGCAAAACGGTTGCCACGCTGGTTTTCAAGCTTCGGTGCATGTTCAATTGCAAGCGGATCAACTGTTGGAGCAGGATACAATGGCGTTGCAGGACGAACCATGGCGCCTTCAGGATATTGTAAAGCTTCCAGGGTAGTAGTCTCTTTATAGTCTAAAGTGCCGTTATTAAAGGCCATTGAACTACAACCTGCCAAACTGAATACTGAAAGTGTAAGGCTAAGTCCTAAACGTAATTGCATAATCTTGTGCTCTTTTATTTAATAACGCCCGCTTCGACCAGTGCTTCATGAAGCGGAGCGCGATATTGTTCTGCAAGTGGTGTTAATGGAAGGCGAATACCCGTACCAATTAAGCCCATGTCATGGAGTGCCCATTTCACAGGAATTGGGTTCGATTCGCAAAATAAAATATTGTGTAAATTTGCAACCTGAGCATTTAACTGTTCAGCTGTGGTTGCATCACCGGCAATGGCGGCAGCACACACTTCGCTCATAGCTTTCGGAGCCACATTCGCTGTGACCGAGATATTACCTTTGGCACCATGACCGATCAGCTGATATGCAGTGGCATCATCACCCGAATAAACAGTCATGTCTTTGCCTACAAGACCTTGTAGCAGTTCAGCACCGCGCGGTACATCGCCAGTCGCATCTTTAATACCGATAATTTGTGGAATATCCGCCAGGCGAATCACGGTTTCATTGGCCATATCCACACCGGTACGGCCTGGAACATTATAAAGAATCTGTGGCAGGTCAACAGCTTCAGCAATAGCTTTATAATGCTGATACAAGCCTTCCTGAGTCGGTTTGTTATAATATGGCGTTACCAGTAAAGCGGCATCTGCCCCTAGCTCTTTGGCTTCGCGGGTCAGTTCGATCGCTTCACGGGTCGAGTTCGCACCTGTGCCGGCAATAATAGGAATACGTTTGTTGGCCACACGAATGATTTCTTTGATCACCTGGGTGTGTTCACTCATACTGAGAGTAGAGGCTTCGCCTGTTGTTCCAACGGCGACAATACTGTTGGTGCCCTCTGCAATGTGCCATTCAACCAGCTTCTCGAGACCCTTCCAATCTACGCTGCCATCTTCAAACATAGGGGTGACGATTGCGACTATGGAACCTTGAATGGTCTGTGCTTGCTGAGTCATTTTAAAAAACTATCCTATTTGTCCATCCGAAAGGAATGAGAAAACATAAATTGGGATGGATTTGTATTTTGATTTATAGCAAATTCAATAGATTTGCATTGAATTGAATATTGCTTATGCAAATTATGACTGATCAAACGCATAAGAACAATATGCTTTAGTAAAAGCTACTGAATTCTTTATACAAAGCCTTTTGGAAACAATCAAGTAATAAATAAGATGATTTATAAAGCAAAATCCTGAGACCAAAGTTATGTCTCCAGTCTAGACAATGGAGGAGATTACCCCAAATGAACCCAATAATGATAAGGCTTGTGCAAAAAGATCAGCTGAAAACTGCCATTTTTATGCCTTTTAATTTTTGATTAATAGGGTCTGTTGACATTTACTGTTCAAAAAAATAGCGAGAAAGTAAAATTTAATCGCCAAACTAAATTTACTTCTCGCTATGCCTCGTACAATGCTGAATGATCAACACTGGTCTAAGTTACTTTCTATTTTCCGAAATTTTGATATCTATTTCAAATCTAATTTGAGAAATTTTGTCGAAGCAATACTTTATAGAATAAGAACAGGCTGCCCATGGCGTGATTTGCCTAAAGAATTTGGTTCGTATAACTCAATCTTTAAAAAATATAATCGTTGGTGTAAAAATGATAAGTTAATGAAAATATTTAAATTAATTTCTTCAAGTGCTGATATGGAATGGGTTTTTATTGATGGTAGTCATGTTCGGGCACACCAACATTCTGCTGGAATAAAAGATCAGGATATTTCTAAAAGCATTGGTGGAAATAGTTCTAAAATACACTTAGCTGTTGATGCGGATGGCAATCCAATCGAAATTATTATCTCCGATGGAACGATACATGATGTCAAGATTGCTCCCAAAATGATTGAAAAACTTGATTTGAGTGAAACGGAAGTATGTTGTGCAGACAAAGGATATGACTCTGAATCATTAAGAGAACAAATATCTGCGAAAAAAACTAAAGCGAATATTCCAAGAAAATCAAATACTCAGTCAAATAATGATCATATGGATTGGTATTTATATAAAATCAGACACTTAGTTGAGAATGCATTTTGTAGGTTAAAGCAGTTCAGAGGAATAGCAACACGATATGATAAGCTAAAGTGTAGCTATGAGGGGGCAGTTGCATTAGCTTGTATATTTATTTGGCTACCTTTATCGGGTAAATTCTATACTTGAAATGTCAACAGACCCTAGTTATATTGGATAAATTGAGACCTCGTACATCTTGATCGTACTCTCGTACCAAAACAAATAAAGCCAAAAACGACTAAGACTAATCTTTTTTAAATATCAATAAATTGAGAATTTTTTTTCTTATCGGTTAATTTTTTAACTTGATGTATAAGCTTTAAACTCTAAGTCTTGAACTTTATGATGTTCTGATTAAGTGTTTTTGCGACTTTATCAGTCAGCATCTTCAATTCATCTACTTCAGCTCCTTATGGAATATCCAAGCAAAACGTTCAACTTATTGATAGTTATTTCTGCAATCAGGCTCATAGATGATGGCTGTCTTTTGTAACGCTGATTGAACAAGGATAATCCAATGGAAAAATCAGACAATAAGCATGCTATCGTCACGGTCGCGATCTGTTTTCTGATTGCGGTGATTGAAGGCTTAGATATTCAGGCAGCCGGAATTGCTGCTGCAGGTATTCGTGAGCATTTTGGTCTCGATAGTTCCCAGTTGGGTGTGTTTTTTAGTGCAGGGATTCTGGGTTTATTACCGGGTGCACTGGTTGGTGGTCGATTTGCGGACCGCATTGGCCGTAAGAAAGTCTTGATCTGGTCAACAGCAATATTTGCTGTATTTACCTTATGTACGGTTTGGGTCAATAGCTTTAACAGCTTGCTGGCAATGCGTTTCCTGGCTGGAGCAGGTCTGGGCGGCGCGATGCCAATTCTGATCACGCTTGCTTCTGAAGCAGTCTCTCCACAAAACCGTGGCCGTGCAGTGGGCTTGATGTACTGCGGCATGCCAGTCGGCGCAGCGATTTTGTCTTTGATTGCGGCGACTGAATTTGGTGCCAACTGGAAAAATGTTTTCTATCTCGGTGGTCTGTTACCGATTTTTGCCATTCCGCTGATGATGCTATTTTTGCCTGAATCGCAGGAATACCTGAAAGCACAGAACAAAACGGCTGCAGAACTTGCCGTTACACCGAAGGGTTCATTTAAGGATCTGTTTAATTCGGACAACCTGTTGCGTACGCTGTGTATCTGGGTGAGCTACTTCTTTACCTTGATGGTGGTTTACATCATGTTGAGCTGGTTGCCATCATTGTTTATGGAACTTGGCTTTACCCGTAAAGATGGTTCAACTGCACAATTCTACTTCATGGTTACAGCGACGATTGGTACGATTATTTTGGGTATGCTGACCGACCGCTGGAAGAAAGCCTATGTGATCCTGTTGATGTACGGCGGTATTCTGGCAGGTCTACTGGCGCTGAATGGTGCAAGCTCGCTGAACCAGATGTATATGGCAGCAGCATTGGCCGGTGCCTTCGTGATTGGCTGTCAGGGTGTACTGTATGCCTTCGGTAGTATCGTTTATCCGACAGAAGTGCGTGGTACTGGTGTTGGTGTTGCATCTGCAGTTGGCCGTATCGGTGCCATGCTGGGGCCAGTCATTGCCGGTCAGTTATTGACAGCAGGTTTCGGTGCTGCGGGGGTCATTACTGCTGCGATCCCATGTATCATCATCTCTGCATTATGTATGCTGTTCCTGGTGAACCGCACTAAAGTGTAAGGTTCAACGATTTAAAAAAGCCTGCTCTTGCAGGCTTTTTTATTTTCTGAATTTAAGAATTAAATACACTGTTTTATTATTAAAAAGACTCATCACTTTATCTTAAAACTTATTTTTTTTGCAGAGATCTAGCTTGATACAAGCCCGGAACTCATCTCATATTTGTCAAAAACAATGAATCTATTGATCTGCTCATATACACATGCCGAGAATACACAGTCATGCCATTTTTAACCGTAGAGCTAAAAATCCTGAGGTATTTTGCGCTATGCTTGGGCATAAATCGAGATTTCAATGGATGAAAACAGATGCAGAATAATGTTGCTTTACTGGTCGTAGACGTACAAAGAGGATTTACCCCGGGAGGCAATCTGGCTGTAGCCAATGCTGACCAGATTATTCCAAATATTAATCTATTGGGGCAGCATTTTAAGCATATTATCCTGACCCAAGACTGGCATCCGGACAACCATATTTCCTTTGTAGACAACCATCCCGGCAAAGTAGCCTATGACAGTATTCAGCTGGATTATGGTACTCAGGTTTTATGGCCAAAGCATTGTGTGCAAGGGACACTCGATGCCGAACTGCATCCGGATTTAAATTTACCGCAAGCACAACTCATCATTCGCAAGGGTTTTCATTCCCAGATCGACAGTTACTCGGCCTTTATGGAAGCTGACCAGAAAACCACGACGGGTCTTGCTGGCTATCTGCGTGAACGTGGGATTGATACCGTATTTGTGGTCGGGATTGCTACGGACTTTTGTGTGGCCTGGACTGCAATCGATGCCTGCAAACTGGGCTTTAAAACCTATGTGATTGCCGATGCCACCAAGGGCATTGACCTGAATGGTTCCTTGCAACATGCCTGGCAGGATATGCTGTCGCATGGCGTGAAACGTATCTATGTGAAAGATATTGTTCAAGCAGCTTAACACTGGATAGGGATAGAACTTAATATCCCTTTGATCTTATTTATATTTGAATATAAAAATTCAGGCATCAACGGGTGCCTGTTTTATCTTGCTTTTTCTCCCTTAATGTCACCTGGATGAAACCCATGTCAGCCTTGCTCCAGTTTAGCCAATTTGTCCAAAAAACCTTTGCTTTATGGGTGCTGCTTTTTTCCGGCATTGCCTTGATGATCCCTGAAACTTTTGTCTGGTTACGGGCTTATATTCCGTGGATGTTGGGCATCATTATGTTTGGCATGGGTATGACCATGACGGTAGGCGATTTTAAAAGTGTCCTGCAAAGTCCGAAAGCAGTAGCGATTGGCGTGGTGGCCCAGTTTGTGGTGATGCCAGGTTTGGCTTTTCTACTGTGCAAGCTGTTTCAGCTGCCACCAGAGATTGCCATCGGGGTAATCTTGGTGGGTTGCTGTCCGGGTGGAACCGCATCCAATGTGATTACCTATATGGCCAAGGGCAATACCGCCTTGTCTGTTGCCTGTACCTCGGTTTCGACTTTACTGGCGCCCATTTTAACTCCGGCCATTTTCTATGTGTTGGCCAGTCAGTGGATCGAGATCAATGCCTGGTCGATGCTGGTGTCGATCTTACAGGTGGTGTTATTCCCAATTATTCTGGGCTTAATCGTACGGGCGCTACTCAAGCAAAAAGTCACGGCCTATATTCAGGTGATGCCGTTGATTTCTGTAATAGCGATTGTGGCAATTGTCGCGGCGATTATTGCCGGCAGCAAAACCCAGATTCTGGAATCCGGTTTAATGATTTTAGGAATCGTGGCCTTACACAATGGTATGGGCTATTTACTGGGTTATTGGACCAGTCGTATATTTCACTTGGCAGAAATAGACTGTCGTGCAGTATCCATTGAAGTCGGGATGCAGAATTCTGGTCTGGGTGTGGCCTTGGCGGCAACCCATTTTGCCGCATCACCACTTACCGCTTTACCAAGTGCCATTTTCAGTCTGTGGCATAATATTTCAGGGCCAGCTTTAGCCACTTATTGGGCTGCCAGACAAACTGAAAAAACAGACACCTAATTGCAGTTTGATGACAGCGCACAACAAGCCAGAGCATGATGTTTTATAATTTTAAAAATTAAAATATTAATTTATATCGATTTATCGGGCTTTGTAACATAAGTGTCATGAAGTCTGCCTAAGATCGCCCCTCAATGATGTGAAACAACAGACTGTAATCAGCAGCATTGAGAGGGCATGGAACAATTTCAGCATTCGTCAGCGACCTATTTTAATCGGGAACTTTCCTTATTTGAATTTCAGCGTCGTGTCTTGGCACAAGCACTCGATCCGAATTTACCGATTTTAGAGCGCTTAAACTTCCTGATTATTTTTTCCCGTAACCTGGATGAGTTCTTTGAAATCAGGATTGCCGGGCTGATGAAACAGCAAGACCTGAATGCGACTACCCGGACGCCTGATGCTGTACCCACCGAGCTGATTCTACAAGAACTGTCCCAGTCCATTCATGCCACAGTTAACAAGCAGTATGAGGTGCTGAATCATGCGATTTTGCCTGAACTTCAGGCGCAGGGTATCCAGTTTCTTCAATATCAGGATCTTCTGGAAAAACACAAGGCGTGGATTGCAGCCTTTTTTGCCAAAGAAGTACAACCGGTACTGACCCCGATCAGCCTGGATCCTTCACATCCTTTTCCACGTTTGGTGAATAAAAGTCTGAACTTTATTATCAGCCTAGAAGGTAAAGATGCCTTTGGCCGTGAAATCGAGATGGCAATTGTGCCGGCACCACGTTCCTTACCCTGCCTGATTAAAATTCCGGAAGATGTCACCGGAAACAATACCACCCAGATCTTTCTGACTGCGATCATCCAGCAGCATATCAGTGATTTGTTCCCGGGCATGAAAGCGACCGGCTGTTATGCCTTTCGGGTCACCCGCAATGCCGATCTGGTACTATCGGAAGATGTCGATGATCTGGCGGTGGCTTTAAAAGACGAACTATGTTCGCGCCGCTTTGGTCGTGCAGTACGTCTGGAAATTGAAAATGACTCTCCACAGAACATCATCGACTATTTGCTAGATGAATTTGATCTGACGGAACAGGAACTGTACCGGATTGATGGACCGATCAATTTGTCCCGCCTGAGTACCAGTTTTGAGCGTCCGGAATTAAAGTATCCGCATTTTAGTCCGGTCATTCCGAAAATTTTCCGTAAACAGAAAAGCATTTTTGAAATTTTGAAGGCGCAGGATGTGCTGCTGCATCATCCTTTTGATTCATTCCAGCCGGTGATTACTTTACTGCGGGAAGCGGCCAAGGACCCGGCGGTGCTGGCGATCAAGCAGACGCTGTATCGTAGTGGTCCGGACTCGGAAATAGTCCAGGTGCTGGCAGAAGCCGCACGGAATGGCAAAGAAGTCACGGCCGTGATTGAACTGCGGGCGCGTTTCGATGAGGAATCTAACATCATGGTGGCCAATATCCTGCAAGAAGCCGGCGCGGTCGTGGTCTATGGCATTGTCGGTTATAAAACCCATGCCAAAATGATTCTGATTGTCCGGCGTGAAAATCAGGAATTACTGCGTTATGCGCATCTGGGTACCGGAAACTATCATGCCGGTAATGCCCGCATGTACACCGATTATGGCCTGATGACCACACAGCCGGATATCTGTGAAGATGTGCACCGCATGTTCCAGGAACTGACTGGTATGGGGAAAATGGCCAAACTGAAAGCCTTGCTGCATGCACCGTTTACCCTGCATAGCGAATTGCTGAAACTGATTGAACAGGAAAAGGCATTTGCCCTGGCCGGCAGAGCCGCGCATATCATCATCAAAATGAATGCACTTACCGAACCGCAATTGATTGCTGCCCTGTATCAGGCTTCGCAGGCTGGGGTAAAAATTGACCTGATTGTGCGTTCAATCTGCTGTCTGATTCCACAAGTTACCGGTATGTCTGAAAATATCCAGGTCCGTTCAATCGTAGGACGTTTCCTGGAACATACCCGGGTTTATTATTTTGAACATGGCGGTGCCAAGAAACTGTATTGTGCCAGTGCCGACTGGATGGGCCGTAACCTGTTTTCCCGGGTGGAAACCTGTTTCCCGGTGCTGGATCCAGAGCTGAAAAAACGGATTTATAAAGATGGCCTGATCAGCTATTTAAAAGATTGTCACAATGCATGGGAGTTAGATGCCGAGGGTCAGTGGCATAAAGTCCCCTGTCAGGATCCGGCCCAGCCTTATAATGCCCAGCAATATCTGCTGGAACAAAAACAGTTAAAAATTTAAGAGATAGGCCAAGACACACTGGCGTATTTGTTTTGTACCCATAAAAAAGCCGGATGTTGGATCCGGCTTTTTTAATTAAAACATTCAAGGATATTTATGAGGCTTTGGACTGTTTGGATTTTAGAATTTCAGTTCTAAAAGTCTGTGCCAGCTCGGCGCTTTCAGCATCCATCCCATTCACCACAAAAGCGTGACGGGTCAGGACATTGGTTGGATTCGGCATGCTGACCAGCTGGAAGTGATCACTCACATCTTTCAGCAAGGTGTTCGGTACATGTAAGGCACTTTCTTTCGCGACCAGATGCTGAGTCAGGCGCTCAGCGGCCTGTACCGAGCTGAGCTGCATCTCCTCGACTTTAGAGGCAATCGCGCTACGGGTTTGTAGCACAAAACGTTTTTCTTCACGATAGCGTTTATACAGCACTTCCGAAAGCAGCTGGAACACGGCACTGATCATGGTCAGGCAGGCCAGGGCATTCGGTTTGTCTGCCGCGATACTAATGGTGGCACCTTTTTCATCAAATTTATGTACGGTACAAATATCAGAACTATTCAATTTATAGCGTTGCACACAGAGTTCGGTGGCTTTATTCAGGAAAATCTGGCAGAGATTGAAATAAGGCACTGAAACGGTTTTATTCACGCTATCCAGTAATTGTTTTGGATCGTAGAACTGGATGTTTAAGCTCAGGCTATCGCTCTCCAGTACCGCCGGCTTATGTTCTTTTTCTTTGGCTTTATTTTTCACTGCCTGTTGGGCTTGGGCAATCGCCAGTGCCGCATTATGCTTTTCCTGTTCCAATGCCTGGGTCAGGGTCTGAATCTCGAATTTCAGCCGCGATTCGTTATTGATGCGCGCCAGATATTCAGTCCGGCTTGGACGGGCAATGGCACGGTAAGCCACCCAGATTAACGCGTGAATAATGAACGAGAACAGAATCGCCAGCCATTGCGTGCGCAGAATTTCACCAATACTTGGTTCAATCAGGGTGATTTCAATCACACCGACTTTTTTCTCGTTTTGCAGCGCATCACGGACAAAAACTTCACCCTCGCGAGTTTTGGTCAATCCACCAGTGGCTAAAACCTGAGCTTTCGCATCCAGAATTCGAATGGAAGCTACACTTGGATTGGTGGCATAACGATTTGCCAGCAAAGCCAGAGAAACGCGGTTGGGCGGTTCAAGCTCAGACAGGCTGTCTGTCACCAGTTGACTGGTGATCAGCTGTCCCTGATTGGCACGGTTTTCATTCAGTTGGTGAGTGGTTGCCAATACCAGTAAAAAGGTATGCAGAGCAAAACTTACAATCAATAGGCTAGCAAATAGCCCTTGTCTAGGCGCATTCAACGTAAACTTCCAAGGCAATTCTGTTCAATTTCGATTATGATTCTAACAATAGTTGTAGCTCAGACCCGAGTCAATTCATGCGAGAAATCATTCTTATATCATTCTTAGGACCTGACCAGCCTAATCAATTTACACGATTAATGCAGGTTTTGTCCGCTCATTCCCTACAGATTTTAGATGTAGGGCAAGCGGTTATTCATAATCAGCTAACCTTAGGTATTGTTGTTGCCTCTGAAGACCAGACTGCAACCGCATTAGCCATGAAGGAGATCCTGATTCTAGCACATGATATCGGGTTAACCGTGCGCTTTAAACCGATCTCTGCAACTGAATATGAGCAGTGGGTCAAAGAGGGTGGACGCACACGTTATATCGTAACGGCATTGGCCCCTGAATTAAATGCCTCTCATCTGCAAGCCGTGACCCAGATTGTCTCGGGCCAGGGTTTTAATATTGAAACCGTGACCCGTCTGTCTGGTCGCCCCGTTTTAGATGGTCAGAGTGCCGGTCCAAAACGTGCCTGTGTCCAGTTTGGCCTCAGTGGACAAATGCTGGATGCAGCTGCCATGCGTGCGGCCTGTCTCAGCCTGTCGAATGAACTGAATGTCGATGTCGCGGTTCAGGAAGACAATGCCTATCGCCGTAACCGCCGTCTGGTCTGCTTTGATATGGACTCGACCCTGATCGAGCAGGAAGTGATTGACGAATTGGCAATTGAAGCCGGTGTTGGTGAGCAGGTTGCAGAAATTACCGAACGTGCCATGCAAGGCGAGCTAGACTTCCAGCAAAGCTTCCGTGCCCGTGTTGCCTTGTTAAAAGGTATGGACGCATCGGTACTGCCGAAAATTGCCGAGCGCCTGACCATTACTGAAGGGGCTGAACGCCTGATTTCGACTTTGAAAGCATTGGGTTACCGTACTGCAATTCTTTCTGGAGGTTTTCAGTATTTTGCGGAATATCTGCAAACTAAACTGGATATTGATGAAGTACATGCCAATGCGCTTGATGTGCAGGATGGTGTGGTTACCGGTGAAGTCAAAGGCCATATTGTCGATGGCGCGCGTAAAGCCTTCTTGCTCGGTGAAATCGCCCAGGAGATGGGAATTTCCCTGGAACAAACCATTGCAGTCGGTGATGGCGCCAATGACTTGCCTATGTTATCCATTGCAGGACTGGGGGTGGCTTTCCGTGCCAAACCTCTGGTACGCCAAAATGCCAATCAGGCGATTTCTAGCGTCGGTCTGGACGGTGTGCTGTATCTGCTCGGCGTACATGATAAAGACCTGAACCGTGCATAAGTACAGGCTTTGCTTGATTTTAAACGCGACCTTTGGGTCGCGTTTTTTTATCAAATGGAGCGTAAAACTCTGTTCTTCAGGTCAGAGATATAAGCGACACGACATGAAATGTCGTTTATTTTTTAAGAATCAATAATTTTAATTCAACATGAGCTAATATAAGCCCATGAAAACACTTAAATTACGCATAAAAGACAAACATTGCAAGGTGCTAGACCAATTAGCATCTGAGGTGAACTTTGTTTGGAATTATGTCAATGATTTAAGTTTCAAACACCTAAAAAGAACAGGTGATTTTTTCTCAGCATTCGATATGGCTAAATACACAAAAGGGACTTCAAAATTGTGTGGTCTGCATAGCCAAACGGTGGATGCAATTAGGGAAGAATATGCTGCTAAAAGAAAACAGTTTAGAAAAGCAAAATTAAAATGGCGTGTAAGTAACAAGAAGTCAGCAAGAAGATCGCTTGGTTGGATACCATTCAAAAAATCAGGACTGAAATATGCTGAGGGATGGGTTGAGTATGGAAAAACCAAATTTGGCTTATGGGATAGCTACGGTTTAAACAAATATGCCGTTAGAACAGGCTCATTTGTTGAGGACAGTCGTGGGCGTTGGTATGTGTGCCTGGTCGTGGATTCACCTAAGTTAGATAAACCAACTGCAACTAAAGCTATTGGCATTGATCTAGGCTTAAAAGATATAGCCACCTGTTCTGATGGTACTGTGATTTCAAATCCAAAGTTCTATCGAAAATATGAACAAAAACTAGGTACTGCTCAACGAGCGAAGAATAAAAAGCGTGTTCGTGCATTACACGCCAAGATTGCAAATTGTCGTAAAGATCATTTGCACAAAGCAAGCACCATGCTTGTAAAAGAAAATGCACTGATTATTGTTGGCAACCTGAGTGCTAAAAAACTTGTGAAAACTAAAATGGCTAAATCGGTTTTAGATACAGGATTTTCAGAACTCAAAACAATGCTCAAGTATAAATGCGAGAACGCAAGTGTATTGTTTGAGGAAGTCAACGAAAGTTTCACAACCCAAATCTGCTCGTGCTGTGGTGAGATCACCGCAAGCAGTCCGAAAGGTAGAGCAGATTTGCGAATAAGAGTATGGGAATGTGAAAACTGCTCAAGTGTCCTGGATCGGGATTTGAACAGTGCTAAGAACATACTTGCGCTTGGGCATAAGCGTCTAGCAGTAGGAATCACCCTCCTTTCAGGTGGGTGAGGATGTCAATGCTTATGATGTGAGTTATATAAGGAAGAGTTGAAATATGGCTACAAAAACATCGATCATCTTAAACGGAAAAATAATTTTTTCACTTAAAAAAACTACTGATAATTTTGTAATGACACGCCAACATTGGCGCAGTCATTGATCCACAAAAATGTGAAAAGCAAAAAATGTAATGACAATATAATATCGCGACAAAGTATGTCGTTAGGCTGGATGACAGGACTTTTTTTATGCAAAAAACTCAGCATAATGCAGGCATAGAGATACAAATCAACAGATTCCATTTTATTGATTTAACGAAATTCAATAGATAGAAGCGTTGCAATATCAAGCGGAAACTATCTATCTGGATGGAGGGGGTTATATGGTAACAGCGAATTTAGCAACGATTGTGGGCTTCAGTTTAGTCGCTGTAGCTGTGCTTGCTGTGTTCTTCTCGCCTTATCGTCGCTGGTTAAGCTTTATGGCGGCCGGGATGCTGGTATGGGGCCTGATCGAGGTGATTCGTGTAGGAACTCAAACTTGGTTTGAGCTACCAATGACGTATAGTTATCTGAGTGCGTTAACTGCGGTCATGATGGTCGTGACTGGCCTGTTGTTGCGTGAAGATCGTCGTGCTGAGCGTGCTTTGGCAAAACGCCGTTGCATCGAACATACGCCAGTGTATGAAGACGACCAGCAGCAGCTTTCAAGCCGTTAATTCTACAAGTTGCAATGAAAAAAATGCACCCACGGGTGCATTTTTCAGTTTGGAAATATGATACAAACTGCATAATCCACCTAGCTCAGAACTATGCTAGGATATTTGTCAATTTTCGTACAATTAGAATAGGCATCCTCCATGAAACTGTCGTCCATTCCTGTGTTAAAACTTCCTCTTATTGATATGAGTACAGATCCGCTGGACTTACTGGTCGCAGGTTTAGCTTTACGTATGAAGCAGTTGGCACGTACCAGCCCAAAATTCATTGAACTGGTACATGGACGTCAATTCCGTATCCAGATTGGTACGGATGAAGGCATGGCACGTCAGATTATTGTGGATAACGGTCATATCGATACGGTTTCGGGTGATGCTGAAAAAGCTGATTTTGTGTTGCAGTTTGCCGACAGTGAGCAGGGCGTGAAGACCTTGGTCAAAGGTGACCCGACGGCATTTATGACCGGGATGCAAAGCGGCACGATTAAGATGGAAGGCGACTTTGGCCTGCTGGTCTGGTTTAACCAGGTGGCAAAAATGATTCCACCAAAACTGCCAAAGCCAGTCAAAGAAAAAGTGAAAATGGTACGTCAGTTTATTAAAGAGAAAACTGGTAAGTAGTCTAAAGACTTATTGAATAATCATTTTTCTATTGTAAAGTACCCCCTTTATTTTGAGGGGGTATTTTTTATGAAAAAATTAATTACAGCAAGTTTAATCGCTGCATCAGTAACGATGACAGGATGTGCCAGTATTATTTCAGGATCAACACAAACACTGACATTTAAATCAGTTCCTGAGCAAGCATCTATTTCTATTACAAATAAAGCTGGCGAAAAAGTACATACTGGAGTTACGCCTGCAACAGTGACTCTTAAGCGTGGTAATGGATTTTTTCAACCCGCTGCTTATGATGTAACTTTTAAAAAAGAAGGTTTTCAAACCAAAACAGTTCAAGTAACTGGTACTGTTAATGGTTGGTATGTGGCAAATATCATTTTTGGCGGTCTAATTGGTTTGCTTATCGTTGATCCTGCTACTGGAGCAATGTATACATTAAACCCTAGTGATATCAATGCTGTATTGGATGAAAATCAAACTGCATCACAAAAAGGTCAACAATCACTCACTGTAATGTTGGTTCAAGATATTCCTGAAAACCTTATGAGCCGTGCAAAATATATTACAACGCTCTAAGTTCAAAAATAAGAAGCCCTCAATTCGAGGGCTTTTTTACTGAATCATTCAACTTCTAAATTAAACGTCACCGGTCCATCATTGACCAGATGCACTTTCATGTCAGCGGCAAAAATACCGGTTTGCACATGTTCAAACTGGCTTTGGGCATATTTTACCAGCTGCTCATAAAGTGCTTTAGCCTCGGCAGGCGGCATAGCTGGGCCAAAGTCTGGACGTAAACCTTTTTGGGTTTGCGCCATCAGGGTAAATTGTGAAACCAGCAATAAACCACCGCCGGCCTGGGCAACGTTCCAGCCCATTTTGCCCTGTTCATCATCAAAGAAGCGGTATTTCAATATCTTATCAATCAGCTTTTTGCCTTTTTCCAGATTGTCATCTTTACCTAAACCTAGAAAAACCAGAATTCCTTTTTCAATTTCCCCGGTGGTTTCACCCTCGACCACAACTTTAGCTTCTAAAACTCTTTGTAATAAGGCACGCATTTTACATATGGACTGCTAACAATAGATGGGGGTGATTGTAGCAAGAATAAAATCTGGAGCAGTATGAGATGCTGTTTTTATGAACTTTAAATATCTGAAAATCAATTGCTTAATTTTTATAAATTCATTAAAGCGATTGAATTTATAAAAATAATCTGTTTTATCTATTTATTGTGTTGGCGTATCTTAGCCCATGCAGGAAAGGTAATAAATTGAGAGATTTAGCAATGTTTAAGCGTTCATTACTGGTTGCAATGCTTGCAACTGTCACAGCTGCACAAGCTGCTCCTTTAACGAAAGACAATGGCGCACCAGTCGGTGATAACCAGAACTCGATCACTGCGGGTCCAAATGGTTCTGTACTCCTTCAGGACGTTCAACTGGTACAAAAATTACAACGTTTTGGTCGTGAGCGTATTCCTGAGCGTGTCGTACATGCGCGTGGTACTGGGGCATATGGTGAATTCGTTGCAACCAAAGATCTATCTGATCTTACCCTCGCTTCATTGTTCAAAGCGGGGACTAAAACTCCAGTTTTCCTACGTTTCTCTACCGTAATTCATGGTAAAGGTTCACCAGAAACTCTACGTGACCCACACGGCTTTGCATTGAAATTCTACACTAAAGAAGGTAACTGGGACTTGGTCGGTAACCAGACACCGGTATTCTTCATCCGTGATGCAATCAAGTTCCCGGACTTCATTCATGCCATGAAGCCAAGCCCAGTGACAAATGTTCAAGATGCCAACCGTGTGTTTGACTTCCTGTCGAGCCAGCCATGGGCAACCAACATGCTGACTTATGTGTATGGCAAGCAAGGTGTTCCAACCAGCTACCGCGAACAGGACGGTTTCGGAGTACATGCCTACAAGCTGTATAACGACAAGGGCGAATACAAATACGTGAAATTCAACTTCCGCTCTAAACAAGGCGTGAAGGGCTTGAACGTGAAAGAAGCGGCTGAGCAGCAAGGTAAAGATTTCAACCACTTGACCAATGATCTGTATAACAACATCTATGCGGGTAATTTCCCGAAATGGGATCTGTATATTCAGGTGCTTGATCCTAAAGATCTAAACAGCTTTGATTTTGATCCGTTAGATCCAACCAAAATCTGGCCAACCGAGCTGGTTCCAGAAACCAAAGTGGGTACTTTGACCCTGAACCGTATGCCGAAGAATTTCTTCAACGAGACTGAACAGTCGGCATTTGCGCCAGGTAACCTGGTTCCAGGTATCGAGCCATCAGAAGACCGTCTGCTACAAGGCCGTATCTTTTCTTATTCGGATACCCAAATGTACCGTTTAGGCGCGAATCACCAGCAAATTCCGGTGAACCGTCCCGTAGTGAATGTGAACAACAATAATCAGGATGGCTACATGAATATCTCTGAGCGTGACTCGGATGTGAACTATGAGCCAAGCCGTAAAGAGCCAAAAGCTGCAACTGAAAAAGCGCGTGCGGTACAAACGCCATTATCTGGTCATGTACAGCAAATTGGCGTGAAAGAGCAGAACTTCAAGCAGGCAGGTGAGCTGTACCGTTCATACACAGCTAAAGAGAAAGATGACCTGATCATGAACCTTGCTGCTGACTTAGGTGCAGTGAAAGATTCAGAAACCAAGCACATCATGTTGTCTTATTTCTACAAGGCAGATGCAGACTACGGTACGCGTATGACCAAAGCGGTCAATGGGAACCTGGCGACTGTTAAAGCCAAAGCTGCAAAATTAAAAGACTAATCCCGATTGGTCTTGAGGAACTGGTGACTAGGGCATAGCGCATCACCTCCAAAAAGTCCTGTAATACTCCAAACCTTTCCTGCACCCTAGGGGGAGTCTTACAGGCACTCCGTTTTTCATCTCATCTCAGGATAATTCAGTCTTTCAAGACTTAAATTCCCCTTCGATTTCTGCTGGAGTTCATCATGAAAGTTATGTCATCTGTGTTTTTAGCCAGTATTCTCACGATAGGTTCCGCATTCGCAAACGCGACTGTCGCGAAGGATATCTCCCCCGCTAAAAGCGTGGACAATGTTCAGATGAACTCACAAGAGGAATTGGCCGACCTGTTCTTTGCTGCGGCTAAAATTGGCAATAGCGAAGTCATTCATGAATTTTTAAAACACGGCTTTCCGGTCGATGTACGCAATAAAGACGGTTATACACCACTGATGATGGCGACTTATTATGGCCATCAGGATATTGTCGCCAGCTTGCTTAAACATGGTGCCGACCGCTGTGCTCGAGATAATCGAGGCAATACAGCCTTGATGGGGGCTTTATTCAAGATGGAATTTGCGATTGCCAAGCAGCTGCGTCAGGTGGATTGTGATGCCCAGGCGCAAAAAAACGGACAAAAGACCACAGCCGAATTTGCCAAGGTGATTGGTCAGGAAAAACAGTTGCAGAAACTGATTCAGGAACAGGAAAAAGCTCAGGTCAAATCACAGAAATAAACCGGGTTATGCTTCTGATACTTTTGTCGCAAATACAGCCAGCTGTACGTAAATCCTGCATTATTGCATGACTTTTTATGCTTTAATGCAGAGATAAGCACAGCGATATTCCCTTAGTTATGGCTCCAATTATCCATTCTCTGTTAGATACTGACTTGTACAAATTCACCATGTTACAAGTGGTCTTACACAAGTTTCCGCAAACGCATAGTGTCTACCATTTCCGTTGTCGTAATCTGGAAGATACAGTCTATCCACTGACGGATATTCTGGATGACCTGAATCATCAACTGGACCTGCTGTGTCAGCTCAAATTCAAAGAAGATGAACTGCAATATTTAAGAAGCTTACGTTTTATCAAAAGCGATTTTGTGGATTATCTGGAACTGTTCCAGCTCAAGCGCCGTTTCATCAAGGCCAGTATCGACAGTCAAGGCCGTCTGGATATTGTGGTGGAAGGTCCGATGGTTCAGGCGATGATGTTTGAGATCTTCGTTCTCGCCATTGTCAATGAACTGTATTTCAGCCGGATTCGTACCCCTGAAGTGCTGGCTGAAGGCGAGCGCCGTTTAAAAGCCAAAATCGAGCTATTAAAACAGTATGATGCTGCGCAAAACCCAAATGATCCACCATTTTTGGTGTCAGATTTTGGTACACGTCGCCGTTACAGTTTCGATTGGCAAAAGCATGTGGTCGAAGAATTTCACAAAGCTGCACCGCATGTGTTCCGTGGTACCAGTAATGTACTGTTGGCCAAAGAGCTGGGGATTACCCCGATTGGCACTATGGCGCATGAATTCCTGCAAGCTTTTCAGGCGCTGGACGTACGTTTACGTAATTTCCAGAAATCTGCACTGGAAAGCTGGGTACAGGAATATCGTGGTGACCTGGGCATTGCCTTGACCGATGTGGTGGGGATGGATGCGTTTCTGCGCGACTTTGACCTGTACTTTGCCAAGCTATTTGATGGCTTGCGTCATGACAGTGGCGATCCCTATGAATGGGGTGACAAGGCCTATGCACATTATAAAAAGCTGAAAATAGACAGCAAAACCAAGATGTTGACTTTTAGTGATGGCCTGAATCTGGAAAAAGCCTGGAAACTGCATCAATACTTTAAAGACCGTTTCCAGGTCAGTTTTGGCATTGGCACCAACCTGACCAATGATATGGGGCAAACCCCACTCAATATTGTGCTGAAACTGGTGGAATGTAACCGTCAGTCAGTGGCCAAAATCTCGGATAGTCCGGGCAAGACCATGACCGATAATGATACCTTCCTGGCCTATTTACGTCAGGTTTTTGAGATCAATGAACCTGCTTAAGTCAGTTTGAACAATTCATAATTTTTAAGAACCGTTTCTAGATAGAGGCGGTTTTTTTATGCAAGCTTATTTAAGACCAAGGTTTAGCTAAAATCTTGCTAATCATCTGCAAAGAAAGCACATCAGTGTAAAAACCAGCTGTGCTAAGATCAACAGGATTTGACCAATAATAGCCATGATAACGATGACCGCTGCAGCTTTTAATTTTGGCCTGCTGATTGAGGCAGAAGATTTAGTTCCCTATTTGGGCCATGAAAAACTTCGTATTGTCGACCTGAGCCGTGCCTCTGTGTATGAGCAGCTGCATATTCCGCACGCCTTGCATTTAAAGCCTAAACTTCTGGTGCGTCAGGAAGAAACGGCGATGGGACTGTTGCCGGACGCGGAAGGCTTGCAGGCTCTCATTGATTATCTGAATATTTCTTCTGAGCATCATGTGGTGGCTTATGATGATGAGGGCGGGGCATGGGCAGGGCGTTTGCTCTGGAACCTGCATTGTCTGGGTTTTGAAAATACCAGTCTGTTGAATGGCGGGATTCATGCTTGGCTCGGTGCCGGTTTGCCGACTTCTTCCAGTCAGGAACAGTTTGCACCAGTGAAGGATGTATTTCAGGTCAATCTTGACCATCAGGCAAATTTTCAGATTGGCTATGATGAACTGCGCCAACAGGTTGAAAATCAACAGGTTCAAATTTGGGATTGCCGTACGCAAGATGAATATACCGGTTTACGTTTAGCGGCTCGACGCGGCGGTCACATTCCGGGAGCACGTCATTTTGAATGGAGTACTGCCCTTAATCGCGAAAATCATTTAAAATTACAGCCTTTACCACGTACTCAGCAGCGCCTGGAACAACTGGGCTTTGATTTGAATCAACCCGTTGTGGTGTACTGCCAGTCCCATCACCGCTCAGGTTTGGCCTATATTTTGGGTCGTTTACTGGGCTGGAAAATTCGAGCCTATGATGGTGCGTGGAGTGAATGGGGCAACCGCCTCGATAGTCCAATCGCTACAGGGGAGCTGCCATCTTGAGCATCACGTCACGTTTAAAACAACAGTTTTTTATTAAAGCTCAACGATTAGTACCGCAACATCGCTTGTCTCGGGTGGTGGGTAAAATTGCCGCCAGCGAAAACCCGATTATCAAAACTGCTGCAATTACTGCCTTTAAGGCGCAGTATGGTATTGATATGTCGATTGCTGAACAGGCCAATGCCCTGAAATTCAAGTCATTTAATGAATTTTTTACGCGTGCCCTAAAAGAAGGTATCCGTGCAATTGATCCAGATGCTACGAGCATTGTTTCGCCTGCAGATGGTGCGATTTCCCAGCTGGGTAAAATTGAAAATGGCGATGTGTTCCAGGCTAAAGGCCAGAAATTTACCGTTGAAGCCCTGATTGCTGATCCGCAACTGGCCGAGCCATTCAAAAATGGTGAATTCGCGACCGTGTATTTGTCGCCACGTGATTATCATCGGGTGCATATGCCATTTGCCGGAACATTAACTGAAACGCTATATGTTCCAGGCGAGCTGTTCTCGGTAAACCAGGTGACCGCAGAAAACATTCCGGGCCTGTTTGCACGCAATGAACGTATGGTCTGTCTGTTTGATACTGAAATCGGCCGTATGGCGGTGGTATTGGTCGGTGCGATGATTGTGGCGGGTATTGAAACCGTGGCAACCGGCAAAGTGAAGCCTTCAGGCCGGATCGAACTTAATCAGCATGACCTATTCCTGGAAAAAGGGGCAGAACTGGGTCGTTTCTACCTCGGTTCAACAGCAGTGATTTTATTCGAAGAAAATAAAATGCAGTGGGATGCCGCATTCAAGGCCAATTCTTTGGTGAATATGGGTGAAGCGCTGGGGCATACAGTTTAAAAATTTTAGCCTCCCTTTATTAAAGGGAGGTTGGAGGGATTAAATATTTTCTCGTTTAAAATAAATAAAAATCCCCCTCAGTCCCTTTAAAAAAAGGGGGGCCTCTCCTATTCAGGAGAAGGTTAGAGAGATCCAAATAAAAAAAGCGCCATCAGGCGCTTTTTTTATTTCTAGAAAATTATCGTTTCACGACGATGGAATCGATTCCGCTATTTTGCAAGGTTTGCTGCGCGATAATCGCTGCTTCTGCAGAATCGTAAGGGCCTGAAACCACGCGATACCAGACTTTACCATTTTCTACACTGCGTACCACATCGGCAGATAAACCATTGAGAATAATTTCGGCACGGCGGGCATCGGCCTGATCCGGATCATCAAAACTACGGACTTGCAGAATATAACTGGCCGGTGTGGCAACAGGCGTTTCACTGGCTTCTAAGCCAGGTTCAGTCGTCGTCGCTTCAGGTGGAGCTACTTCAGGTCGAGGTGCTTCTACAATCACTACTGTATCCTGATTTTTGTTTTCAGGGACGGCCTGTTCAGGAATCGGCGTCACTTGTTGCTGTGGTAACAGATCATAAAAACGGTAATCTTTATTGGTATCTTCTTCTTGGACAGATTCAGCACTTGTTTGAGTTTTCGGTTTAACCGGTTCCCATGGCTTCCAGAGCATCAGTGCCATTAAAAAACTTAACACGATTAAAATGATCACGAGTGTGCCGAGCCAGGTTGGAATAAGTGGCTTTTTAGGCTTATTCGGTCTTTCAGATACACCGCGTTGCGTTTTTCCAAACACTTGGGAATTTCCTCTTATTAATCGGGACATATAGAAAAGGCATAACAGCAGTTATGCCCTTACTATCACTTCATCCTATGTGATCAGGATACAAAAGTCATCCTCTAGATCACAAATCACACAGAATTTTAATTTATCTGTATCTTCAAGCACATAGCTAAAGTTACAAAATGTCTGCTCAGCAGATAAACGGCAATACGTGGCATGTTCTCAAGCTAAACTCTAAACATGCCAAGTTGTTTGCATGCTCACTTCGAGCATAGCTCTCGTCTTGCGAGCATGCAAAACAGTGTTTTGACTATTTACCTTCTTGCATCAATGTAAAAGCAGTGCTTTACATTGATTCAGGAGCTGACACACCTAAAAGTTCTAAACCGTTACGCAGTACCTGACGTACGTTCACTGATAACAATAAACGTGCCTGAGTTAATTCAGCATCATCACCGAGTACTTTATTGTCGTTGTACCAGCCGTGGAACAATGCTGCCAGCTCTTTTAGGTAGTTACCGATTTGATGCGGCTCATAGCTGTTTGCAGCACGGACCAGAATTTCTGGATAGGCCGCTAGTTTGGCCAGGATTTCAGTTTCAGCATCAAGCTCCAGCTTAGCCGCCAAATTACGTGCCGCTGTAGCATCAAAGTTGACATTGGTAGACGCTGCTTTTTCTAACATACGACAGATACGGGCGTGTGCATACTGGATGTAATACACGGCGTTGTCCTTGCTTTGTGACACAGCAAGATCTAGGTCAAAATCAATGTGCTGTTCAGACTTGCGCATTACGTAGTAGAAACGAGCGGCATCATTGCCGACTTCTTTACGCAAATCACGCAAGGTCACAAACTGGCCTGAACGGGATGACATTTGTACCATCTCGCCGCCACGCCATAGGCTCACGAACTGAACCAGAAGAACCGTTAATTTTTTCGAATCATAGCCCAGCGCATCAATGGCCGCTTTTACACGTGCGATATAACCGTGGTGATCTGAACCCCAGATATCGATGATATCGGTATAGCCACGTTGTAATTTGTTCAGGTGGTAAGCGATGTCAGACGCGAAGTAAGTGGTCTGGCCATTACGGCGTTTCACGACACGGTCTTTTTCATCACCGAATGCAGTGGATTTAAACCAGATGTTGCCATCTAGTTCATACAGGAAACCACGCTGATCTAAGGTCTGTAAGGCTTCTTCAATTTTGTCTGTCAATGATTCTTCGCTGAACCACTGATTGAAGGTTACACCGAACTCGCCCAAGTCATCTTTAATATCATCCAGAATCGCTTTAAGCGCGGCTTGCAAGAATACGCGGTAGCCTGTGCCAATTAACGCTTGTGAGTTAAAGATCAAACCATCAATGTGTTTTTCTTTATCACCAGACAATACGACTTTATTGCCATCAGCATCTAATTCAGCAGCAAATTGCACATCTTCAGGCACATCTTTATACACGTCAGCCACAGGGCGTACATAGGTGTCGCCATCCTGGTCAATAATGCTTTGCGCGATTTCTTTAACGTAGTCGCCTTGGTAGGCATTTTTTGGGAACACCAGTTCCTGACCCGTTAATTCTAGGTAGCGCAGATAAGTCGAAGTCGCCAGAATGTCCATTTGACGGCCAGCATCATTGACATAGTATTCGCGGTCGACTTTGGCACCAGTCGCTTCAAGCAGGTTCGCAACCGTCATACCATACGCAGCACCACGACCATGACCCACATGCAGGCTGGAGGTCGGGTTGGCAGACACGAATTCAACCTGGATACGTTTGTCGGCATTGACCTGGGTACGACCATAAGTCGCCTGTTGTGCCTGAATCTGATCGAGGACTGCAAAGCGCTGGTCGGCATTCAGGAAGAAGTTAATAAAACCAGGACCGGCAATTTCTGCCTTGCTGATATCCGCCACTTCAGGCAGGGCAGCAAGAATTTTTTCCGCTAAATCACGTGGCTTCATACCCGCAGCTTTCGACGCGATCATGGCAATATTCGACGCAAAGTCACCATGGCTTCGGTCTTTGGTACGCGTCAAATTACTTGTATTGTTCCAGTCAGATGGGAGTACGCCTTGTGCCTGTAAAGTGTGCACTGCATGATCGAGAGCTGCTTGTATTGCCGTATTCATAATCAGTCGAAAATAGAGATCGCAGAAAAACAGCAAATATAGCAAATTTCAGGCTGTTTAGGTAAAAGCATTTCTAGGGAATAAAAAGTAGAGGATCACTTCGTTAGAAGTTTTTGACTAAAGAAAGGGAAAATCAACGGATTAATCCCGTGAAAATAAAACCAGTTTAAGCTCAATGATTCAGATGAAAAAAACAATGCTCCACCGTATAGAATTTGGCTTATATTAGTCATCTGAAAACAGTAAAAAGAGCATGTCGTGGCTGCATCACAACGTCCGACCATTATCGGTCATATTCCTAAACTCCCTGCAAAATGGGCATTGATTATTGTGCCTTTTATCCTGTCCTGTCTGATGAGTGGCATTATTTCCATGATCAATATGCTGCGTAATCTTGGCTGGATTGATGGATTTATGGCACTCTGGTTTCATAACTGGATGATTTCCTGGGCGATTGCTTTTCCGATTGTGGTGACCTTATTGCCGTTCGTACGCAAATTCACGGGGCTATTGGTCGATATGTCCGGACCTCAGCCACCCAAGTGATCATTTTTTAAATCTTAAATTTGATCTGGCTGGAGTCAATTCTTGGATATTTTAAAAGTCGGGATGTATGGGACGAATAGCGTCATCTTTAAATTAAATGCTCTACCGCCGCCCGGATAATCCCAAGTACCAGACCGATACAGGCACCGACCACGACTCCATTGACCCGGATCATATGCAGGTCGCCGCCGACTTCATTTTCAATCTTGTCGATCATCTCGCTTGAATCCCATTCGTGAATGCGCTCGCTGATAAAACGAATCACTTTTTCACTGTACTGGTCACTCAGGTCAACCGCGATTCCGCTGAGACGTTTATTCAGCAGCTCACGTACCGAGGCATTCGAGATGATATTTTCACCGACCTGTTGAATAGCAATTCTGAGATTTTCCGCAATCCCCGAATCCGGTTTTTGCAAGTCAGCCTTGATCGCATCACATAAAATCACCACCGCACCGCTGATAAAATTCAGCACTTGTGGGCTATCCAGTAAGGCATCCTTGGTTTCATTCAGGCGTTGGCTGGCTTCACTGTCATTATCCGCCAGCTGTAACATCCAGCTATGTCCCATGCTCTCAATTTTAAGTCGCCATGGATGATCTGGATCGGCCAGCATGGCTTCAACGCGCCCGATCACGGAATCAATACTGCGTTGCTGCACGTCAATCCCGATCCAGCTGGCGCCTTTGGCCAGTTTCCACACGCCCATTTCCTTAAACAGGTTACGGGTCAGCTCACGGGTTTGTTCAGGATGTGAGGTCATCCAGGCATGCACCACATCCAGTCCGCGCTGTAGTACATCCTGATGGAAATCATTGTCCAGAACGGCATGCAGCATTTCGCTGGCCAGGGTATTGATCTGGGTATTTTTGACCCATTGCACGCTGTTGCTCTGGATAAATCCGGCAATCTGTTCCTGTCCCACAAATTCAAAGATTTTAGGCACCGTCTGCTGAATGACCTGAGTCACTTGGGCATTGTTTTGTGGATTAGCCAGCCAGCGTCCTGCAGCCAGACTCAGGTCGGTACTGTCCAGACTGCGCTGTACAATTTGCGGAGAAAGAAAATTTTCCTGCACAAAACGGCCCATCGACTCTGCAATACGGGCCTTGTTACGTGGAATGATTTCGGTATGGTCACGTAAAAACTTGGGAATGGGCAATCTGCCAAAAGGGTTACGAAACAGTACGGTAATCGCATACCAGTCCGCCAGACCACCGACCACACCCGCTTCTGCCGAGAGCATCAGAATATGAATGAGCCAGATATATTCGGGTAGCAGTTTGGCTGCAACCATCAATGCCAACCAGATCAGTACGGCGACCACCAGGGCGATGGTCGCGAAACGTTTACTGCGTTGTAAGCTCGGGGAGATACGCTCTGTCTGCATAGATCATCCTGTCAGGAGGGATTGGCCGGTTGCGGTTGCAGCACTGCACCGGATGGACTTAAACCATATTTAGCCCCAAGTGACTGTAAAATCAAGCGGGCATCAAAGGCATCTTGAGGCGCCTGATTGGCCTTGAAGCATTCAATGGTATAGGCCACCTGGGCAGGATCCAGAGTCACGGTATAGGGACGGTCATAGAATGGGTCTGGCCAGAACCCCGGATATCGGCGGTAATACCCGTACGGATAAAAGCTCGGTGCCGGATAGACGATGGCCTGCCGTGGAGGTTGTTGAGTACGGTTACTTGGATCATTCAGTACCCTGAAGAACTGAAAGCCATTTTGTACGGTAGTCTGTGCGGCTTTGAGCAGGGTAATTTCTTCAGCTGTGCCAAAGCTCATATTGGGACGGGCCTGAAAGCTGATACGGTAAGTGTTGCTATTGAGGGGAGTGGTACTGTAGCGACCTAACTGATCAAATGTTAAGGGCTTTGAGGGTGTGGTTGCACAGCCAGTCAGGCTGATGGCAGCAATCATACTCAATCCCAGTAGCATGTTTTTCATGTTCGATCTCCTGATGCAATGATCCAGTTCAGACAGCCGGTCTTAAAAAATCTTAAAAACTGCTATCGGGCTGGGTCAGGAAAGTAAGTTCTTCATTGGTCGATTCACGACCCAGGATTTGGTTCCGATGCGGGTAACGTCCAAAGCGGTCAATAATGACTTTATGCTTTTTCTCGAATTCCAGATTGGTCGGATTGCCCAGACGCTGAAACAGTTTTAAGGCGAATTCATGAATTAGTTTGGATTCGCTGTGCATAAATGGCATATACAGAAAGGCACGTTGTTCTGGACTGAGCTGTTGATCCAGGTTCAGGCTGATGGCTTCCTGAGCCAAGGCCAGTGCCAAACTGTCTTGGGCAAAAGCTTGGGGAGAATCACGGAATAAATTTCGTGAAAATTGATCTAGCACAATAATTTCGGCCAGCCGACCTTCTGCTGTTTCACGCCAGCCCCAAAGTTCAGCCCGGGCTGCCTGCTGATGAGTGCTCATGAACTGCTGCGCAATACTTTGGTCGAATTCATGACTTTGGCTAAACCATAAGGGCTGGCTGTCCGCATGAAACCAGAAGTCTAAAATATCTTGATAATTCATAATATTTACAATTCATTAGCATCTATTTGTTAATAAAATCACAAATTTTCCATGTCTTATAGAGGAAGTTTGTGTTAAAAATTTGCCAAATTAAAAATCAATAGTTTGCCTGAAAACTAGGCAGCCTGTCATGTGCCGGCACGAAATCACGTTATACTGATTAAACCGATGATTTTAATTTAATAATTTAGCCCCCTTAAGCGAGATTGTAATGAGTCAACCTGAATCGACTTCCCAAAATGTGTTACCGACCTGGGTCGAGTCGTCACTCATCAAAGGCATGCTGCGTGGTATCGAGCGTGAAAGCTTACGTATGCAAAGTGATGGTTTCCTGTCACAGGCAGCGCATCCTCGTGCCTTGGGTTCAGCCTTGACTCATCCACATATCACCACGGACTATTCTGAAGCATTGATGGAGTTTATTACTCCGCCACAAGACAGTATTAAAAAGGCGCTGGACTATCTCAGCGATATTCATGCAATTGTACATCGCCATCTGGAAAATGATGAAAAGCTCTGGCCTTTGTCGATGCCGTGTATGCTGGACAGCCGCGATGACAGTATTCCGCTGGCACAGTATGGCAGCTCGAATATCGGTTTATTTAAAACCTTGTATCGTCATGGTCTAGGTGTGCGTTATGGCCGCCGTATGCAGACGATTTCAGGTGTGCATTACAACCTGTCTTTCCCGGACCATCTCTTCGAGGCACTGCAACAGCAGGAACAGGACGAAGCGCTGAAAGCATTGAGCTTGCAGGATTATCGCAGCCATCGCTATATGGGCCTGATCCGTAACTTTATTCGTCTGACCCCACTGGTGATGTTCCTGATCGGGGCCAGTCCGGCAGTCTGCCAGTGCTTTATGACTGGCCGTGATCATTTCTTGCTGCCATTGGTGAAAGGCACTTTGTATTCGCCTTATGCGACCGCGCTGCGTATGGGACGTTTTGGCTATCAAAACTCTGCGCAGAAACAGCTCGGTATTCACTACAATAATTTGCAGGACTATCTGGACGGACTGCAAAAAGCCGTTAAAACGCCGTATAAACCGTTTAGTCGTCTGGGACTAGATGATGCCAATGGCCAGCCGATCCAGATCAATGATCATGTGTTGCAAATCGAAAATGAATATTACAGCTTAGTGCGCCCGAAACAGGTGCCACTCGCGGGTGAAACCCCGTCACAGGCCCTTGAAAATCGCGGGATTGCCTATGTCGAGTTACGTGCCGTCGATGTCAATCCCTATAGCCCGATTGGGATTAATGAAGATACGGCCGGCTTCCTCGAAGTCGTAGCTTTGTACTGTTTATTGCAGGACAGTCCGGCGCTCCTCAGCGATGAACAGGATATCATTGAGCAGAATCAGGCCGAGGTCGTGAATCGTGGCCGTGCGCCAAATGCCGCAATTATGGAAAATGGTCAGTCTTATCCGATTGAAGACTGGTGTGCCATGCATTTGCAACATATGCATCCCCTGGCCAAGCTGTTAAATTCGGCCTATGACACCACCTTATATACTGATGCTCTAAAAACCATGAGGATCCGGGTCGATGAAGTCGATGCCACCTTGTCTGCCCTAGTGGTCGGGGATACGCGTGAACAGGGCAGTATGTGGCATTTTGGCCAACATCTGGCCCAGCAACACAGCAGTGTCTATGAAGCGCATCAGCTCAGCCCGGAAACCCTGGCTTATTTTGAAGAAATGTCACAAAAGTCATTGCAGCAGCAACAGCAACTCGAGCAAGATAGCAGCGTCAGTTTTGCTGATTATTTAGCCCAATATCGATAAAAAATAAGAGGATTCACCATGCAATGGGGTTATCGCTTCGTGAGTGGTATGTTGTTTCTGGCTGCTGTCATCGGCATGGCATTTGCCTTATATCTTGAGCATGTACAAGGTCTGGCGCCTTGTCCGCTCTGTGTGTTTCAGCGTGTTGGATTAATCGGACTCGGGATCATCTCACTGATCGCATTCCTGCATAATCCCGCATCTAATCTCATGAAGCGGCTGTATGCCTTGCTGGGTTCGCTCAGTATTTTGTGGTCTGTGGGCGTGGCTGCGCGTCATGTCTGGTTACAGAACCTGCCACCGGATCAGGTGCCGAGCTGCGGTCCCGGTCTGGAATACTGGCTGGAAACCCTGCCGATGCAGTCTGTACTGCAACAGGTCTTAAATGGTTCAGGGGAATGTGCCGCGATTGACTGGACCTTCTTGGGTCAATCCTTGCCTGTCTGGTCTTTGATCTTTTTCAGTATTTTATTGCTGATTAGCCTGTGGCAACTACTGCGTAAATATAAAAAGGCACCGGTTAAACGACTCAGAGATAAATATTAATTCCGTATTTAATAAAAAAGCCCTCAATCGAGGGCTTTTTTATTTGCTTCAGTTTAGGTCAGGGCTATGCCTTCCAGACTGTCCAGATCCATCACATATTCATGAATCTGATCAAAGGCTTCATCTTCTACACTTGGATAGAACCAGCGCGCCACCTGCTCGGCCACTAGCGGATGATACTGAATTTCAAAATGGTTCAGGCCGTAAAAAATCGCCTTGTTTGCATCGGGGACTTTGAGCTGGAAACGCGGATTGGGATGCTCGCCCAAAGCACTTTTAATACTGACCAGATAATCGCCAATCACATGTAAGGTCTTGTTTTTTCGGTTTTCAAACTCGATGGTACCGGCGACCAGATAGGTATCGATATGCGAGGGAATTGGGGCAGGTTTACGGTGATCATCCATAAAGCCGATCCGAAGTGGATTATGCTCCCAGTCATCATCCCGGACGCTGCCATGGCGCAAATCCAGAATACCGTTACTGCGAATATTGACCAGATGGCCAAGCAGCCGGATCAGTGGAAAATGTCCAAGTTTGTCCTGCAAGCTAAAGCCAAAACGTTCCAGTACTGCACCATGATGCGGTGAACCCAGACAGACCAGATTTTCCACCATATTGACCCAGCTATAGACATTCTGCTTGCCATAAAACAGCGCACTACGAGAGACCAGACCACCCATGCTATGCCCGATCAGGTCAATACTGGTAATTCTCGGATTGCGAGCAATCAGATCCTGTAAGGTATTCGCCAGACTTCGACCATTGGCAGAAATCCGGCGTCCAGTATTGTAATTCAGGTAGAGCATGGTATTGCGGTCGCGCTGCGCCAGTAATTTTGCCCCAATGCCTTCATATTTGCGATTTGACCAGTCTAAATGGTTCATGCATAAGCCATGTACAAACAAAGTAATACGACCGCTTAGCTCACCTTTTTGCAGCGAGCCATAATGGTCATAGATCACCATCGGCAGGGCTAGAGGGTTTTGATATTTCAGCAGATAATCCCCGATAATGCCATTTAAGACACTGACCAGAAAATGCAAGGAAGGTGTCAGCGGTTTATTATGCAGTTTAGGAAAGCGTTCAATAATCTGGCGCAAAGCAGGGGCAATCAGGGTATTGCCATAATGAAACAGCATGTCATAAGACATTTGATAGAGCCGCACAATCGACGGAATATTCTGAATTTTTTCAGAATTATTTTCACTTAAACCGAAAATACTCATTAAAATTTCGCGTTGAATACTCTTGATCAGCTCCTGGATCACATCGTTAAAGCGCATCGTTACCAGCTGCGCCAGACCTTCCAGTACATCGGCCTGACTCGGCGGGGTTCGATCCCATCGACAATAGGTTTCATGTAACGGTGTCAAACTTGGCATCTGATCCTGTCCTTTCAATGAGCCGCATGTGGTGCCATCTTTCTTTTTAAAGAACTTCGCGGTATAAATTCTTTTTCTTGTTGAGTTTCCTGATTTTGAGGGCCTCAGCTTAAAATAACGAGAATGAGAAAAGATTTTGAGCTTTTTTGTCAGACAATTTAAGCAATTAACTGGTCTTATAACGTAGTGTACTTCACATTATTTAAATTAAATTTTGATGATTGATGGGTTTTTTGTTGGTAGTTCATGAATATCATTTATTTGCATGGTTTTAAGAGTAATTCGAACTCGATCAAGGGGAAATTGCTGCAACATTACTGTGCAAAGTATCCTGAAATTCAGGTACATTTACCCGATTTAAACATGTCACCGAACGCTGCCATTGCGTATGTTTCTGGCCTGATTGAATCGATGCATGATGTGGCGTTACTGGGCAGCAGTCTCGGCGGATTTTATGCGACACATCTGGTCGCACAGCATGCTGTGCCTGCTGTACTGATCAATCCGGCAATGCGACCATGGCAACTGTTTCGTGAACTATTTGATGAGCAACTACCTTATCAGGTTCATCCGAAATGGTGTCTGGATGAAGCAGATCTGGTACAACTCCAGCAATTGGCCCTGCCTGTTGCACAAGATGCAGACAAAATACTGGTTCTGCTGCAACAAGGCGATGAAGTTTTGGATTATCGTGAAGCACATCGTTATTATAGTGCTGCGCATCCCCCTGCAATACTGATGACTGAAGCGCATGGCAGTCACGGGATGGATGATTTTGCGGAAAAAATTCCGTTCGTCTTACAGTTTTTATTGGACTGCATAAAAAAGGAAACCGAATAACGTGTCTCAATATACGGCTCAATCTCTTGAAGTTTTATCTGGTCTGGATCCGGTCCGTCGTCGTCCGGGCATGTATACCGATACTTCTCGTCCCAACCATTTGGCACAGGAAGTGATTGATAATGCTGTCGATGAGGCACTGGCAGGACATGCCAACAAGATTACCGTCACGGTCTATAAAGATGGTTCTTTATCAGTTGAAGACAATGGCCGTGGTATGCCGGTGGATATTCACCCTGAATACGGCCAGAGCGGTATTGAAATTATCATGACCAAACTGCATGCCGGCGGTAAGTTCAGCACCGATAATTACCAGTTTTCCGGTGGTTTGCATGGCGTTGGGATTTCAGTGGTCAATGCGCTTTCGACCCGGGTAGAAGTTGAAGTTCAGCGTCAGGGCAATCTGTATAAAATGGCCTTTGAAAATGGCGAACCGGTTGCACCGCTTGAAGTACTGGCAGGTAAGGCACCGAAACGGGTATCAGGAACTACTGTACAATTCTGGCCTGAAGCCAAATATTTTGATTCACCTAAATTTGCCCTCAAAGCGTTAAAACATAATCTCAAAGCCAAAGCTGTTTTGGCGGCGGGCTTACAGATCAACTATGTTGATCAGATCAATGATGAAAAGATCACCTGGCAGTTTGAAAATGGTCTGGTTGATTATTTGATGGATGAGCTGGAAGACCGTGAAATTATTCCGGCACCGGCTTTTGTCGCCACAGGCGATGCAGAACGCGCCAGCGCAGAATTTGCGATTTGCTGGAATGTCGAAGGTGGAGAAAGTGTTCAGGAATCTTATGTCAACCTGATTCCGACCGCACAAGGGGGAACGCATGTGAATGGTCTGCGTTCAGGCGTCACCGATGCGATGCGTGAATTCTGTGAACTGCGTAATTTGCTGCCGCGGAATATGAAACTCTCTGCCGAAGATGTCTGGGACGGCGTCAATTATATCCTGTCGCTGAAATTTCAGGAGCCGCAATTCTCAGGTCAGACTAAAGAACGTCTATCGAGCCGTGAAGCAGCTGGAATTGTGCAGAATATTGCCAAAGATGCCTTTGCATTATGGTTGAACCAGAATTCTGACATCGCCATGCAACTGGCAGAAATGGCCATTTCCAAAGCCGGTCGCCGTCTCAAAGCAGCGAAAAAAGTAGAACGTAAGAAAATTGTCGCGGGTCCAACCTTGCCGGGGAAACTGTCGGACTGTGTAGGCCATGATCTGGATCAGTCAGAACTGTTTATTGTGGAAGGGGATTCTGCGGGTGGTTCGGCCAAGCAGGCGCGTGATAAGAACTTCCAGGCGATTATGCCAATTCGTGGAAAAATCCTGAATACTTGGGAAGTCTCTTCTGACGAAGTTCTAGCATCGCAGGAAGTACACAATATTGCGATTGCCATTGGCGTTGATCCGGGTTCGGATGACTTGTCTGAACTGCGTTATGGCAAGGTCTGTATCCTGGCGGATGCCGACTCGGATGGTTTGCATATCGCGACTTTGCTGTGTGCCTTGTTTGTGAAGCATTTCCCGACTCTGGTAGAAGAGGGGCATTTGTATGTCGCAATGCCACCATTATTCCGTATTGATGACAACAAAGATGTGCATTACGCTTTGGATGAAGATGAGCTGAATAGCATCCTGAAAAAATGCAAAACCAAGAATCCGCAAATTACCCGATTCAAGGGGCTGGGCGAGATGAATGCCAGCCAGTTACGTGAAACCACACTTGATCCAAACACGCGCCGTCTGGTGCAACTAGATCTGGATGATGCTCATCATACTGCAGGTTTATTGGATAAACTTTTGGCGAAAAAACGTGCCAGTGACCGTAAAGACTGGTTAGAACAAAAAGGTAATCTGGCAGATTTGGTGGTTTAAACTATCGAATTTAAGCAATAAAAAATCCCGCAAGCGCGGGATTTTTTTGTTTTAAAACAGTGCAAAAATTACTCAAGATGCTGCACTTTATTTGTACATCATCTTCTATCTCACTTCTGCTATGTTTTCATTGCTCTTTGCGCGACCTACTTAGAGTTAAGCTCGGATACAGCATTTAAATACAGGTTTAATTCTTTTTAGTATTACTAAATTCATGATTCATAATACGAATAATGAGATCAGTTAAATTAATTTTTTTTATTTTTTGAAGCCTTGGCACAGAAATTGAATCACTCCATCCAGATGTACAACAAGACAAGCATGAAAAATGCACCATTATAAAGTTTGGAGAAAAATCTGATGTTCCAACGCAATTTATTTTCAAAAAGTATTTTAGCCGCAACCATGGCAGGGGCTGTTGCATTAACGGGATGTTCAAAATCTGCTGAAAAAGCAGAAGCCCCGGCCGCAGAAAGCAAAGTCGCAGACAGCGGCGACACGATTAAAGTCGGGATCCTGCATTCATTGTCAGGCACGATGGCAATTTCTGAGACCTCACTGAAAGACACGGCCTTAATGGCGATTAAGGAAATCAATGACAAGGGTGGGGTACTGGGTAAGAAACTGGAACCGGTGGTGGTCGATCCGGCATCAGACTGGCCACTCTTTGCAGAGCAAGCACGGCAGTTGATTACCCAAGACAAAGTTGCGGTAATTTTTGGTGCATGGACATCGGTATCGCGTAAATCTGTTTTGCCCGTTGTTGAAGAACTCAATAGTTTATTGTTCTATCCAGTACAGTATGAAGGCCAGGAACAATCAAAAAATATTTTTTATACCGGTGCTGCACCAAACCAACAAGCCATTCCTGCGGTGGAATACTTGATGAGTGAGGAAGGGGGTAAGGCTGAGCGTTTTGTATTGCTCGGTACGGACTATGTGTACCCACGGACCACCAACCAGATTTTACGTGCTTTCTTAAAGTCTAAAGGTGTGGCTGATGCGGACATCATGGAAGAGTACACTCCATTTGGTCACAGCAACTATCAAACCATTGTCGGCAATGTGAAGAAATTTGCAGCGGGTAAAAAGACCGCGGTGATCTCGACCATCAATGGCGACTCGAATGTGCCGTTCTACCGTGAACTGGGTAATCAGGGCATTAAAGCTTCTGATATTCCAGTGATGGCGTTCTCGGTGGGTGAAGAAGAACTGCGTGGTATTGATACCAAGCCATTGGTCGGTCATTTGGCGTCATGGAACTATTTCATGTCAGTGAAGAATCCGGTCAATACTGAATTCACCAAAAAGATGAAGCAATACGCGGTTGAATTTAAATTACCGAATGTCGATAAGCTAGTCACCAATGATCCAATGGAAGCGACCTATGTCGGTATCAACATGTGGAAGCAAGCCGTTGAAAAAGCAGGTTCTACAGAGGTCGATAAAGTCCGTGAAGCGATGGCAGGTCAGGAATTCAAAGCACCATCGGGCTATACCCTAAAAATGGATGCAAGTAACCATCACTTACACAAGCCAGTCATGATTGGCCAGATTCGTGGTGATGGTCAGTTTGATGTGGTCTACAAAACATCTCAAACTATTCAAGCAGAGCCTTGGAGCCCGTACATTCCTAAATAATACCTATCTTTTGCCTGCTACAGCCGTAGCAGGCATCCTCTGATTTTTTTCTTACTCTCCACGGAAAACTTCCAATGGAATAGGGGTGTATATAATGAATATTCGTGTGAATATCGCCACTATTTTTCTGTTGTGTATACAAATATTTTGTATGCAAATGGCAACAGCAGAAACCTCTTTACAACACAATAATTCAACCATAGCGATACAACCACAAGATGCGATTCAGCAATTTGTGCAAGGTGATTTTGCTCAACGTCGTGCTTTACTCAATCAATGGCCAGGCAGTATTGAACAGTTAGATCAGCTTGCAGAATATGTTGAAAACGACCAGCTTTATAGCGATTCTCAAGGACAAACCTATATTTTAGAAGCCGATGATCAGTTGCTCAGTTATCCAAGTTTAGATGCTGTTGCAGATTGGCCAAGCGACCTTGCACAAGTCACTTTGGTGAATACCTTGCGTAAAGCATTGACCTTTGGTTTGGCACAAAGCAAGTTGAAGTCGGATGATGCCTCTGAGCGTTTAGAAGCGATTGATATTTATGAAAGCAATCTTGCGGAACTTGATATAGCACATATCAATGCGCTGTATTTAAAAGAACAAAACAATAAAGTCAAAGCCCGTTTGGCACAACTGAAAGCGCGTCTGGATTATGAAAACTCAGATGTGCTCGTCAAAATTCAAGCCGCAAAAATTTTACAAGATTCTAATCGTCCTGATGTCTTGGCGATGATCGACAATGAGTTGTCACAGCCGACTATCCATCCTGAGCTGAAAGCGGCTTTGCTTGAAGCGAAAAACAGTATTAAAACCCGGATTCAAGCCAGTGAATGGACTGGGCATTTATTTTCAGGGCTGAGTACCGCCAGTATTTTGTTGCTTGCTGCACTGGGTCTTGCGATTACCTACGGTTTGCTCGGTGTGATTAATATGGCGCATGGTGAGCTCATTATGATTGGCGCCTATACCACTTATGTAGTGCAAAGCCTGTTTAAAAGCTATTTGGGCAGCTATGTCGATTGGTACTTAATCGCCGCGATTCCTGCGGCATTCTTGGTAAGTGGGCTGATCGGCATGTTGATTGAACGTACCGTGATTCGTCCGCTATATGGTCGCCAGTTGGAAACCTTGCTTGCCACTTTTGGTGTCAGCCTGATTCTGATGCAATTGGTACGCATGACTTTTGGTGCGCAAAATGTCGAAGTTTCTAACATTTCCTGGCTGTCAGGCGGGATCTCGATTACTCCAAGCTTGATGCTGCCCTATAACCGTATTGCGATTATTGTCTTTACCATTGCAGTGCTTTTGTTGTTGGTTTACCTACTGAATAAAACCCGTTTTGGTCTCTTCGTTCGTGCGGTGACACAAAACCGTCAAATGGCGCGAGCAGTCGGTATTCGTTCTAGTCGTATCGATATGACGGCCTTTGGTTTAGGTTCAGGTCTTGCAGGGTTAGCCGGATGTGCTTTGGCACAAGTGGGTAACGTCGGGCCGGATTTAGGGCAAAACTACATTATTGATGCCTTCTTGGTGGTGGTTGTCGGTGGTGTAGGTCAGGTGTGGGGTGCAGTCCTTGCAGCGCTTGGTCTGGGTATTAGCGGTACCGCCTTGGAAATTGGCATTGGTGCAGTACTGGCAAAAATTGTTCTCTTGGTGCTTGTGATTTTGTTTATTCAAAAACGTCCACAAGGTTTGTTTGCCATCAAAGGCCGTTTTGTGGAGTAAGCACATGAAGATCATACAATTATTATCCGACAAACCGCATAGTGGCATTGCGATTGCCGTGTGCTTTGCCATTTTATTGGCATTGCCATGGTTACACCTGTTACCTGCCGATTCAACCCTGCATTTATCTGCGTATTGGGTCACCCTGATTGGCAAAATCATGTGCTTGGCCTTGGTCGCTTTGGCACTCGATTTGGTGTGGGGTTATGCCGGCATTTTAAGTTTGGGGCATGGTTTGTACTTTGCCCTTGGCGGTTATGCCTTTGGCATGTACCTGATGCGCCAGTCTGCAGGGGATGGTATTCCTGACTTTATGCGCTTCCTGAGTTGGACGGAAGTGCCATGGTTTTGGGTGGGGACTGAATACTTCCTTTGGTCATTGGTATTGGTGGTATTAGTACCGGGCATCATTGCCTTTATTTTTGGCTTCTTTGCCTTCCGTTCCAAAATTAAAGGCGTGTATTTCTCGATTATTACCCAAGCTATGACTTTTGCTGCTGCATTACTTTTCTTCCGTAATGAAACCGGCTTTGGTGGCAACAACGGCTTTACCGGTTTTAAAACCATTTTAGGCCTGGACATTACCTCGGCATCGATGCGGGCAAGTTTGTGCTTTATCACCGCTTTGGTATTGTTGCTGTGCTTTATTGGTTTACGTCATTTAATGAATAAACCTTATGGCCGTGTACTCGGTGCAATTCGTGACAGCGAAAACCGTCTGCAATATTTGGGCTACCGTACCTTGTGGTACAAGCTCTCGGCATGGGTGCTATCTGCGGTGATTGCAGGCATTGCAGGGGCACTGTATGTGCCACAAGCCGGCATTATTAACCCAAGTGAAATGAACCCGGTGAACTCGATTGAAATGGCAGTCTGGGTGGCAGCGGGTGGACGTGGCACGCTGATTGGTCCATTGATTGGGGCAGGCTTAATCAATGGAGTAAAAACCTATTTTACTTCGGCTTATCCTGAAGCATGGCTGTTGATTTTGGGTACGTTATTTATTGTAGTGACCATCTTCCTGCCAAAAGGCATTATTGGTCTGTTTGACCGTTTTAAAAAGGAGCGTAGCGAATGAGCGAGATCCTACAACCGCATGGTGGTCATGCCACTGAAGGCTATGGTCGTCCTAAAGAACAAGGCGCGGACTTTACCCACGGTATTGCGCTGTATTTAGAAAAAGTCAGCGTCTGGTTTGATGCTTTTCGTGCCTTAAATGATTTGTCGCTCTACATTGAAGAAGGGGAATTACGCTGCATCATCGGGCCGAACGGGGCAGGTAAAACCACCCTCATGGATGTGATTACCGGTAAAACGCGACCAACCGAAGGCACAGCATTTTTTGGGCAAAACTACGATTTAGCCAAAATGAGCACTGAACAAATTGCCGAAGCAGGCATTGGGCGTAAGTTCCAAAAACCGACCGTGTTTGAAAATTTCACCGTCATGGAAAATCTGTTACTTGCTGCACCCAAAGACAAGCGCGTGAAAAAGAGTTTCTTTAGCAAACTCGATCCCGATGCCCAAAATGCCCTGGATGAATCACTTGCGCAAATTCGTCTGCAAGAGTTCATTAATAAACCTGCTGGCTTGCTGTCGCATGGTCAAAAGCAATGGTTAGAAATCGGCATGTTGTTGATGCAACGTCCAAAACTGATTTTACTGGATGAACCTGTAGCAGGCATGACCGATGCCGAAACCGAGCGCACGGCGGAGCTGTGTTTAGAACTCAAGAAAAATCACACCCTCGTTGTGGTTGAGCATGACATGAGCTTTATCGATACTATTAGTGAAAAAGTCACGGTATTGGCACAAGGCGCAATTTTAGCAGAAGGCACATTGGCAGAAGTACAAGCCAATGAAGATGTCATTGAAAAGTATTTAGGACGTTAAGGAGACCGTGATGTTAGAAGTCAAAGACGTCAATCAATTTTATGGTGGCAGTCATATTTTACGTGATGTGTCGTTGACTGCACCTGTGGGTGAGTGTTCGGTGGTGCTTGGGCGCAATGGTGTAGGGAAAACCACGCTCCTTAAATGTCTGATGGGTATTTTACCGATTAAATCCGGACAGATTTTGTTGGATGGCAAGGACATTTCGAAACTCAGTCCTGAACAGCGTGTCCGTGCAGGTCTGGCTTATGTGCCCCAAGGTCGAGATATTTTTTCAACTTTAACCGTGGAGGAAAACATCCTCATTGGTATGGCGAAATTTAAAGGCGCAAAGACACGCAAAGTGCCTGAGCATCTCTATGAAATTTTCCCTGTGTTGGATGAAATGAAGCATCGCCGTGGCGGAGATTTGTCTGGTGGTCAGCAGCAGCAGCTTGCCATTGCACGAGCACTTGCTTCTGAACCGCGTGTGCTGATTTTGGATGAACCGACTGAAGGTATTCAGCCATCCATTATTAAAGACATTGGACGGGTGATTCTTAAACTTGCTGATGGTGGTGAGATGGCGATTGTGTTGGTAGAGCAATTCTATGATTTTGCTGAAGAACTTGCTGATGCTTATACCGTGATGGCACGTGGGCAGGTTGTGGCGCAAGGTGTGGGCAGTGAAATGCCTGAGAAAGGTATTCGGGAGTTGGTGGCGATTTAAGGCTTTTAGCTCCTTCTCCTATGGGAGAAGGCGGGGGATGAGGGTTTATCTTTATTTACCTCTCCCTAATCCTCTCCTAGAAGGAGAGGGAAAAAGCCTCCCTAAGCAAGATATAAGCACTGCTTTATATCGAAGCGTAAGAAAGGGAGGTTTGGAGGGATTAAATTTTAAATCTCCTCTTACGAAGCAGAGCTTCTCATCTCTTAAAGAGAGGGGAATTTTCTTTTTTGAATAATGGAGGGATTAGATCTCCGTATTTTCATTCCATAAAAAATAGCCGCCGTACTGACTTGGACGGTATTCACCACCGATGGATTTGCCTTGGTCAGTTAAAAAATGTTTACCCGTGTCATTCAGCTTTAAAAAGCCTTTATCCACTAACTTTTCAAGTAAATCTGCTGTTTTAATTTTATATTTGGCAGCCAGTTTGGAGGTGGTCAATTTACTAAAGGCATTAGCTTCTTCATCAGTTTGACCTAAATCCTCAGTGTTCGGATTAGCTTTGACTTCATCTAAGCTGATCCGGACTTCTTCGCTAATCCGAATAATACGCTGCGCTTCTTCATACGCATCTTTAAAAACCTCATCATCTTCATACTTACGAACTGAAATGCCCATTTCATTGTTATTGACCTGGCTAAATTCATATAAATTCAAACTCGAAATAATACATTCCGATTCATTGAGATAGCACTTTGCATGCAGGTTTTTGCAGAAACTCAAACGCACATAGTCCAGTTTTTGAATCCATTTGATTTCTTCAGGATGCAAATCACTTTTGCCATAGACAATGCGAACATCAATTTTTAACCGGTCTTTGTCTTCTAATAATTCTTTAATACGGTCATTGAGACGTAAATACGGACTGATTAAAATTAGACGTTCTTTGGCATTTTTAATGAGTTCTTCTAAGAAAAAATTGGTTGCACTGGTATTTAGAAATTTAGCCATATTTTCCCTGTAATATTTTGAATATTATGTTTGTTATAGGGGAATAAGATATCGCTGAATCAGCAATCACTCAACCTTTAAATACATGCCATCCGCTGAGACATTATGGCCAAAACCGCAAGACATTGGATTGTTGCTATTCACCACAATCTGTTGTCCAATTTGAGCGTTAAACTGAAATTTCAAATCAATTTTGCAATCTTCTACGCTGTAATTGGCCTGAGCTTTATTCAGCGACATACGGGTTAAAAATTCTCCCATATTTGGTCCATAAATCAGACTGCGTAAACCCATATAGAGTCCATTAAACTCAATCTGGTAGGCATTCGAAGCCCGTTTAACTTCCATCGTATTCCACTGACCAAAACCTGCATAGCGGACATATTTTCCTGCAAAATTCTTCGGTTTTTCTGGTGCAGGTAACTGTTTTAGATTGAACTGGCTGGCTTTAGTATTCGGAAAAACGGAAAACCAGGCGCGTGCCCATTGCGGTTTTCCAAGCTTGGCATAACTTAAACCGACATTATTAAATGCCGTGGTGATATCACGCTCAGAAAAAGCTGTAACGCCGTCTTCTACATTCATCGCACAAAAAGATGACCAAGCGGCTTGTTGCTCAAATTGCGCTATAGCCTTTTGATATTGTTTTTGGTCGTAGAATTTCTTGCCATTATTTGCATAGCTTTGCACTTTGCTACAGCCTGAGCGGAGCTCTTTTTCAAAATCTGAATCAGCAAAAGTGTGCGCGCTTAAACCTAAAAGACCGATAGACAATAGAGATTTATACATAGTGTTATTCAGTATGATTTTGAGCTGAATAATACATAGCCGCTAGTATAAGTAAATAGAACTTGTGCTTATTAAACTGGATAACAACCAAATATCGTGATGACCAAATATTAAAAAGCTGAAAAGGAGTGTCCAGAAAGCAGTTCTGGAATAGCTTTAAACTAAGAATGAATCAAGCTCGATCCAGATTCAGTTGCAAGAGGACCAAATCACGCCATTGCCCAAACTTCTGTCCGACTTGCGGCATATAGGCAGTTTGAACGAAACCCAGTTTTTCATGCAGACGAATCGATGAGGTGTTTTCTGAATCAATCGCTGCGACCATGATATGCAATTTCTGTACTTGAGCCTGTTCAATTAAATACTGTAATAATTTAGAACCCAAACCTTGCCCTGCATAATCTGGATTTAAAAAGATGGAATGTTCTACCGTCTGTTGAAAGCCCTGAATACTACGAAACTGATCATAACAAGCATAGCCAGCAACGACTTGATTTCGCGTATCTTCAACCACAAAAACCGGGAAATTCTGATTTTTAAGCTGTTTAAACCAGATTTTGAAATAGTTCAGATCAAAGGCTGTTCTGTTCCAGGTCGCAGTACCATAAAGTACTTCCTGATTATAAATCTTGAGGATGGTTTCAAGATCATGTTCGGTCGCAGGTCGAATATCAAAATCAGGCATATTCTTGTTCTAGTAGAGGTGAGCTGAAATCACAGTTTAAAAAAAGCAGAACCGGAGTTCTGCTTTCGATCATACATCAATTAGAAATGATATTTCACAAGTGCGCTGACATTGTTTTCATCTTGATTTTTAAGACCAAACTTATTGTTCCACACTGAATGTTCAACACCGAGGTATAAACGGGTATCTGGAGAAATGTGTTTGCCCGCATTCCATTTCCACTGTGTAGTCCAGTTTAACTCGCTTGCTTGAGCGTCTTTTTCAGCAGTTGACCAATCAAGGAAGCCATCTACAAGAAAATCTTCAGCACCCAGTTTAAATGGCACACCATAGGTAAGCGTCATTTGATAATCGTCTTTATTGCCAAACACTTTTTCATTGTTTGCACGATAAAGATTTAAGCTTGCATATTGAAAGTATGGGATATCAAGGTCAAAGCCCACGCCATATAGGAAGTTATCAGCATTATCTGAACCTTCCCACGTTGTTGAAATAAGCACATCTTTCACTGGACCAAAGGCAAGTTTTTGGCCTGTAACTTCGCTTAAGCTTAAACGTGGTGATAACTCAAAGTACGTACTTTTAACATCATCGCCACCGCGCAGACGATCCATAAAGAAGAATACATCTGCATATTTAACTTTTGCAGCATATTCAACAGTTAAAGTAGTTTGCTGATCGTCTACAACTTCATAGTTTTCGCCATAAAGACCTGTAACGCTAAAGTCCTGCCAAACTGGTTTTGCTTGAGCAAATGCTGCAGTTGAAGCCAATGCACAAAGTGCCGTAAGTTGTGTAAATTTCATTTAAATCTATCCCCCCGAGAAAGCAGAATAAGCATACAGATTAATAAGTAAAAATAAAGTTAAAAGTGATCGCTGACTTAAATATATTTCAGCCCCCATGAGTTGAATGAAGACGATCATCTTCCTCAGTTTTCATTGCCTTTCGCTGATACTTCTCTAAATTATTATTTTTTAAATAAAGTTGAATATGTAGTGCCTTAAAAGACTGAATGTATAACTAAAAATATAAAATCACTTCAATTTACGATGATTAACTTACAAAATCAGTAAAAAATAGGGGGGGATATACAGATTGTTTAGTAATTAATTTGGGCCTGAGGCTGAACAGCTTTGTTCTGTTTGTGTAATGAGGTTAGTTTGAAAATCTCAAATGACCGTCGTTTTATAAGCCTGTTCTCAGCCTCTTCAAGTGAGATTGAACGGTCTTATATTTCAATAAAAAATTATTTTGCAGGTTGTTATTTTAAAATGACGAAAGAGTATTTTTCCCGGTTATGCAAAAGCAACTAAATAATGATAAAGCAAATGATCTATTCAGGACTGTAAGGCTGACTAGGCGCTGATCTTATAAGATAAATTATTAGGTAAAAGTGAGCTAATTTCGATAAAAAATACTTTTAATTCCTCCTTTTTTAGGTTTTCTGGTCGAGTGTTATTTAAGCGATTTATCGGTCTGGCTAAAAAATTATTTCAAATTAAATCATGTGAAAGGTTGTGAAATTTCCGTTTGAAAAATCCTGTATTTTTGAGCTGAGTAAGCAGTTGTCACAATGGATTATTCTTTTGCTAAAAAACCAAAATATCACTTGCATATTTCCAAGATACAGCCGATATTCAAGATATAAGGACACGATTCTGCAGACTCAAAAATGTGTTCATCATTCAAAATGGAGGGTGTGATTCCAATCATTTGAAGAAGTGAAATGCGATGCGAAACAGCAAGCTACAAACGTGCCAAGATAAAAAATTTTGCACTCAAAAGTTACAAAGATTGAGGATGGTAATATATGAATATTGAACTTCGTACCGATAACCACATTCAGAATAGTGATCGTTTAATTACTTATGTACGGGAAGAATTAAATCAAGAATTCCAGCGCCACAGCGAACGTATTACCCATTTTTCAGTCCATCTTAGTGATGAAAATGGCGCCAAAGGCGGCGATGACGATATTCGTTGTATGATTGAAGCGCGTCCTGCAGGCTTGAAACCTGTCGTAGTCAATCATCGTGGCCATAATGTCGATACTGCGATCCATGGTGCAATTGACCGACTAAAACGTAGTCTGGAACATGTGATCGAGAAAAAAGACAATGTTCGTCCTGGCGCTCTCGAACTAGCAGACACAGATACTGCGGATATCGAAGACTAAGCCGAACCGATTTGAAAAAGCCCTGCGGGGCTTTTTTCGTATTAAACAAAAATATAGTTATGAGAAGCACAACAAATCCTGCTTTATTCGGCATAATAGTCGAAAACGAATCAAAGTGAGCTCCATCATGTTAACTGCGCAACAACAACTTTTTGTGCAAGCACTCGAAGAATTAAATCTGGACCAGGTCAAACAGCTGCTGGCAGATGGACTCAACCCGAATTTTATTGATCATGACAAAGGCCCGGTGATTTCGGTCTGGTCAGATGGCCTGTTTAAATGGTGGGAAGAAGTGTGTGAGCTGTATGAAGCCGGAACACCACTTTCAGAAGAGGAGAAACAGGCACGTTTGGCGGTACATTTACAGATTCTGGAAGAACTGATCCAGGCCAAAGTGAATCTGCATTTGTGGGATGCAGAAGAAATTTATGGTCCACTCTGGGATGCCGCAAGTGCCGCATGCGCGCCAGCTGTACAGCGTTTACTGGATGAAAAAGTCGATCCAAATAGCAAAGATGAAGATGGCATGACTATTTTATCTTCAATTAGTGATCTATTCTTTGATTGTGATTTTGATGAAATCAACTGGTCAGAAGCCTTGGATGAAGAAAAACAGACGCTAGAACTGCTTCGCAAGCATGGCGCAAAAATGACCAAAGAACTCAGTTAAATTTTAATAAAGAGCTCCAACATGACAACATTAAAAACCTTGGGTTTGATTGCACTGGCCGGTTGTAGTGCACAGCTTTTCGCAGCAGATTTTGAATTTGATCGACCAGGTGAGGGTCTCAGTACTGGAATTACTCCAGTCGGAAATGTCGCTTGGGAGCAAGGCTTGCCTACAGCGCGTTATAGCAAGTCGGGCGATCAGACCGCGACCACACTCAGTGCAGATATGTTGTTACGTACCGGACTCAGTGATGATCTGGAATTGCGTTTAGGTTGGGCTGGCCCGACCTGGACCCAAGTGAAATCCAATGGCCAGACCGAAGAAGATGATGGTCTGGGCGATGTTAGTATTGGTCTGAAAAAGGCCATTGATTTGGATGATGACAAACTCAGTATGGCTTTGCTGGCCGAAGCCATCATTGCAACAGGCAATGCCGGTTTCACTAATGAAGAAGATATTTACAGCTTGGGTTCTGTCGTGTCGTATCAATATAATGACTTGGTCAGTACCGCATTGACCATGCGTTATGAATGGCAGGACAGCAACTGGGCAGTGTCTGCGATTCCTTCTCTAGGCTACCGCATTACTGATCGCTGGTCAGGTTATTCTGAACTGATTTACCGTAAAGCGGAAAGTGTCGATAATCAATACGCACTCGGTACCGGGGTCATGTATGCTTTAAACGATCGTGTCCAGTTAGATGCGAATGTCGGTGTAGATCTGGATGGTGCAGATCGAAGCTACTTCTCAGGCCTAGGTTTCTCTGTGCTGTTCTAAGATACTCATTCATAGAAGATGAAATACTCGCAGTTCCCGACCTGGGGGAAAATGCTTGCCCCGGTTATTTTGGGAAGCACCTTGTTCAGCAGTCCTGCTCAGGCGGAAACTGCATTGTTGTCTGCCGAGCAGGCCTTTCCTGTGAGCGTGATCTCCACCAGTCAGCAGCAGGCTGAACTGAGCTGGCAGATTCCGGACAACTATTATCTGTATCAGCATAAAATTGAAGTCCGGCAGGGCAACCAGCCGGTGACGTTTGAGTTGCCACCCGCTGAAGATTTATATGATGACAACTATGGGCATACCCAGGTTTATTATCAGCAGTTAAAGTTTCAGATCCCGACTCAGGCGGGGCGATCCTATCAGGTCAGCTGGCAGGGTTGTGCCAAAGACCGGATCTGTTATCCGCCACAAACCATTCAGTTCAAGACCGATTTGTCCGGTCTGGTGCAATTTGAAGCTGCCGGATCAGGAACAAAGCGTTTACTTGATCTGAATACTTCATCACTGCAACACAATACCCTGTTTAATACAGCAGATTCTTCAGAATCTACAGCAGATGAAATCTCTGCATCAGCCAACACACAAACCGAACCCTATGCAGCACAAGACCAGAAATGGTCAGCCCAACTGCTTGAACGCTCTTTGGGCTATGGGCTTTTGCTGTTTTTCGGCCTGGGAATTTTACTGGCGTTTACGCCGTGTTCCTTGCCGATGCTGCCGATTCTGACCTCACTGATTGTACGTGACAGTAAAGGCCTGAAAGCCTGGATGATTGCACTGACTTTTGTCAGCAGTATGGCTGCTGTCTATGCAGTACTTGGCCTAATTGCATCTTCGGCCGGCCTGAATTTTCAGCGCTGGTTGCAGCAACCTGGGACTTTAATTGCTTTTAGTGTGCTATTTGTCCTGTTTGCCCTGAATCTGTTTGGCCTGTTTGAAATCAAACTGCCGCAACGTCTGGTTCATCGTCTGGACCGGGCACAAGCCATGCAACAGGGAGGTAGTCTGGTCAGTGCGGGCGTTATGGGCATGATTTCGGCGCTTCTGGTAGGACCATGCATGACCGCACCACTGGCAGGTGCATTGTTGTTTATTTCCCAGACACAAAGTCAGTGGCAGGGGGCTCTGTTGCTGTTTACTCTGGGTTTTGGGATGGGCACGCCTTTATTGCTGGCCAGTATTCTGGGGGCACGGATTCTGCCTAAAGCTGGGCACTGGATGAATCAGATCAAAGTGCTCTTTGCCTTTATCATGCTGGCACTGGCGCTGTATTTTATTCGCCCACTCATTTCAGAAGCGGCTTTACAATGGTTATCCTTAGCTTTGGGTATGACCTTCGTGGCTTATGTGCTGTTCCGGATTTTCTGGCATCGTACCGGTTTGAGATGGCTATATATCCTGTGTCTAGTACTGGCCGTGCCTTATATTGCTTATAGTCAATATCAGCACAGTCAGCGTTTTTTTGTGGAGCAGGCGAGTACAGAAACCAAGTGGCATGTAGCACGCAGTGCAGCAGAATTTCAGCAGATTTTGGCCAAGGCACCGCAAGGGCAAAAGATCATTATTGATGTCTACGCCGACTGGTGTGTCGCCTGTCAGCCGATCGAACATCGTATTTTAAAATCTGCAGCGGTGCAGCAGGCTCTGGCGCCATATTTCCTGATCAAGCTGGATTTAAGCCAATATAATGCCTCTCATCAAGCGCTGTTAAACCAATGGAAAATTCTCGGGCCGCCAACGTATTTATTTTTGAATGCACAGCAGCAGGAAATTCGTGGCTTGCGTTTGACCGGTGCCTTTAGCGAGGTAGAATTGCTGGCACAACTGCAAGCGTTGGCTCAAAGTGAAAATCCATAATCTAGTTCTTAAAAAAAGCTGAACCCGTTTAAGAAACCTGCATCTGTGCTGGCACCGGTTCAGCATAGGCTTTGACCAGATTACGTCCGCCGGCTTTGGCCTGATAAAGCGCCTGATCGGCCTGACTTAATAACTATTGCGGGCGTAATTCCGCGCTAGAAATGGCAATCCCGAAACTGGCGGTCACCGGAATCAGCTCACCCTCATCACTGAAAATCTGCAATTGCTGAATGGCAATGCGGCAGCGTTCAGCCACTTGTTCGGCTTTTTCCAGACTGGTATTTTTAAGCACGAGAATAAATTCTTCCCCACCAAAACGGCCGACCACATCACTTTCGCGTAATTGCTGGTTCAGCACGGCACTCACTTCGACTAAGGTTTCATCGCCCTTATGATGGCCATAGTGATCATTAATTTTCTTGAAATGATCCAGATCTAATAGCACTAAAGCATAATTGGGAGTGGCTGCGGCATTCAGTTTATCCAGACATTGGTTGATGCTACGGCGGTTAAACAGGTTGGTGAGCGGATCAATCTGACTCAGCTGTTTGATCAGCTGCTCGCGATGACGCCATTGGCTCAGCAGAATCTCGAATAACACCATGCAGACGGCCAGAATTGGCAAAATGAAATACAGCATCGATAACAGCCAGAAACCATTATAGAAAAGCTTGTCATCGATATTAAATAGCGGTGAATAAGGCAATTGATGACCGAAACTTAAATAGGCACATCCGCCCAGAAAAATGGAGGCAGGAATCAGCATGCTATAGACTAGCGTGCGATGAAACAGTACCAGACCGACCATAATTAAGCAGACGTAAGCGGTGGTAGCCACCGGACTGATCACGCCGACGATATAGGCATCCCGACATAACGAAACCACAAAGGTGCCAACTGCTAGATAGGGTAGATAACGTTACACCAGACGGTTGCCCTGAAATTTATAACAGGGATAAATTAGCAAGGCTAAAATCAATAAAAAACTGCCGTTCAGCACGACTTGTGAATAAACCCGTTCAATATGTACATATTGCCAATACTCAGGATTGAATAAAACAAACAGGTCCCAGCCGAGCCAGGTCAGATGTACACCGCATCCCAAGGTCAGCATCAGGATGCATTTCTTCAGGATACGCCAGTTCATCACGACTTCATCTTCGACCAGATATTTCTTGATTCTGTGTCTTAGCACTTTTTCTAATACAGGCGATATTCGCTTCATGGTCCCGGTCTGACTTTAATTGTTATGGCAGATTTTTTAAGACTTATTGGATATTTATAGCTTTATTTACACAAGATAACATAAGTTTGAATGCTTGATAAACAACAATATTTAAAACATTTTTGTGATTTAGTTGATATCTGATCTGCTCATTCTTTGCCTATAGCATAAGTGATCTAGGCTATACCAAAGGGTTCTAATCAAAATTAAAGAGGTTAAGAGGCATACAGTTTTGTTCTAAATTCAGGATGATGTGTTTTATTTGTGCTAATTATTTCAATATGGTCAATCGTTAAAATGGCTGCATTGTTAGAAACAACCAAAGATAAAGAGCGAAGCCATGAAAGTTTTACAGATTGATTCCAGTATTTTAGGAGATGCTTCTATTTCGCGTCAGTTGACTCAGGCCGTGGTGGAACAATTGCAGCAAAAATATGCTGAGGCCATTGAAGTTGAGTACCTGGATCTGGCAGCACAGCCTATTCCCCATCTTACTGCCGAAATTTTAATGGGCCAGAATGCAGAACAGACGGCATTGGGCGAGGAAATTTTAGATCAATATTTACAGGCTGATGTCGTGGTGATTGGTGCAGCGATGTATAACTTCGGTTTGCCATCAACCCTAAAAGCCTGGATTGACCGGATCTGTGTCGCGGGACGTACTTTTAAATATACCGAACAAGGTCCTGTGGGTTTGGCGGGCAATAAGAAAGTGTATATTGCCAGCAGCCGTGGTGGTGTCTATGGCGAGCAAAGCCCGGCTGATTTTCAGGAGGCTTTCCTGAAAACCGTGTTTAACTTTACCGGTGTGAATGATATCGAAGTGATTCGTGCTGAAGGAGTGAACATGGGCGAAGCGGTTAAAGCCCAAGCATTGCAAACTGCATTGCAGCAAGTTCAGGCCATTTAAAACCTAAAGCCTCTTTTCAAAGGGTCAGCTACGGCTGACCTTTTTTATATGCTAAATCATGCTTAATCTCGGTCCAGACGATGGGCAAATTCTGCAAGATCGGTCAGCGCCTGTTTGGCTTCATCGAACCAGGCACTGAACATCTGGAAGTTGTGCCACATGCCGGTATAGAGTTTAAATTCGACCTCGACACCCGCCTGTTCCGCTTTTTCTTTAAAACGACTAGCATCATCCAGCAGAATTTCCTTGGAACCTACCTGAATATGAATCGGTGGCAAGCCGGCTAAATCGGCAAAAAAAGGAGAAACTTCCGGATCACCACGATCAATCGAACGCGGCACATAATATTCAATCCCGGTTAGAACCGTTTCCAGAGACAGCAGGGCATCATGCTTCTGGTTATAACGTAAAGATTCACTGGTCAACGTTAAATCCAGCAGTGGAGACAGCAGAATCAGACCGCTGACCTGTGGCAGACTTTCCTGCTGTATTTTGAGTGCCAGCGCCAAGGCCAGATTGGCACCGCAAGAATCGCCGGACAGAATAATATCTTTGGCCTGAACACCTTGATCCAGTAGCAGATTATAGACATCAAACAAGGCTTCCAACGCTTCTGGATAGGCAGATTCGGGTGATAGCGGATAATCGACATGCAGCACCTGCATCTGGGTTCGAGCCGCAATTTGAGTCATAAAGGCACGATGGGTATTTAAAGAACCTAAGTAAAATGCGCCGCCATGAATATGAAAAATCAGCTGGGTCGATTCCTGCTGCGGCTTAATTTCTTCCGCGCGCAGTCCGGCCAATCGAAGCGAGCGAATCTGTACCGTTTTATCCTGAGGGAAAAGTTTGCACATCTGTTCCAGAGCAATGCGCATTGAACTCGGTGGAAGACTGAATCTGCTCGGGGCACGAATGGCCGTTTTTAAAAAGCTTTCTGTAATTAATTGTTTCGTTAGCGGGCTTATCTTCATCTTCCTTCCATCTTTTTGTGCTTTTATTGATCGTGTAGATTATTTACCAACCATATTTACAAGGTTACACTAAATAGTCACACCTAAAAATTGAAAAATTGTTGTGACTTTTTAATACTACATGGGTCTATTTTCAGACTAAGGAAATGAAGAAAAATGAAAAAAATAGCGCTTACGTTAGGACTACTAGGCTTATCTGCACTGGCGAATGCTGCGGATCCTTTAAACGGCACGGTATGGAAAACCATTGATGATAAAACCAAGCAACCTAAGGCCCTGGTTAAGTTTACTGAACAAAAGAATGGCACCTTGACGGCAAGTATTCAGTCGGTGTTAACCAAAGGTGAAGAAAATGCTTGTACCAAATGTGAAGGTCCATATCACAACAAATCTCTGAAAGGCCTGACCATTGTCAAAGGGCTTAAAAATGCCGGTGGCACCAGCTATGAAAGTGGTTCGATTCTGGACCCACAATCAGGCAAAACGTATAAGTTGAAAGGCCAGCTGGCAGACGGTGGCAAGAAACTTGAATTACGTGGTTTTATTGGTGTAGCGGCATTGGGTCGTAACCAGACCTGGATTCGTGCTAACTAATCCATTGAAGTTGAAATGCAAAAGCCTGACTGATGTCAGGCTTTTTTGTAGATGGAATGCAAGGTACAGCTTAGTCGTTCAATGCACGATAAGCACTTTCATCAAAACCAGCAATAAATCCTGTCGCGGTCGCCAAGATCGGACGTTTAATTAAGCTGGTATGTGTGGTTAATGCGCTAATTAAGGCATCTTCACTGGATAGCGCCGTTTGCTGTTCTGCTTCACTGAGTTTGCGCCAGGTTGTACCTTTTTTATTCAAGACCACATCCTGACCCAAGGCATTCAGCCAGGTTTTGACGGTTTCAGTATCGATTCCCTGTTTTTTATAATCATGAAATTCATAACTCAGGCCTTGCTCAGTCAGCAGGTCAAAGGCTTTTTTCATCGAACTGCAATTTTTAATTCCGTAAATTTTTAACATAGCTGCCATCTAAAAAATTTAATGATGGGTTAGCTTAACCAAATTGACCGCAGCAGACCATGAAAAAATCACATGAAAAAATTTAAAATATCAAGACAGGCATGTCATCAAAATGACATTAAGCCGCTTTAAACTGGGCAGCAAGAACAAGAAGAACCAGAACTAGTAGAGCTCTTGCATAAACGAATAATAAGCATGCTATTTATATTTAAAATAGATGTTGGAAATCCCTTCATCCTTTTGGGATGAGAAATACGACTTCGCAAGAGGATGAGGGGAATTTTCTTTATTTTAAAATAATTAAACATGATTTTTATAAGAACCTGCATCATCGCAGACAGTAGAAATAGAAAACCCGCATTTAATCATCCTGATCATGCGGGTCTCAATCCAACGTCCAATGTCACATCCATGCAAAACAAGCTACATCTATAGTCTGTTTTATTTTCGTCCTACGGCGTCCTGTCCTTATATTGTCATCCTGACATGTCCCTGTGCCGTGTCGCTATAATGCTATGTTATTACATTGAGATAAACCCAAAAAATACGTCATGTCTTGTAAGACATAAACCTTAATTGAGTGAACAGTCGTTCACTCAATTAAATCATCAGGCTCTTTATAGTTTGTAGTCAATAATCACCGGGGCATGATCACTAAACCATTGTTCTTTATAGACCCAGGCATTGACGGTACGCTCTTTCCAGTCTGGAGAGCAGGCTTGATAGTCAATGCGCCAACCGACGTTCTTTGCGCGGGCTTGGCCACGGTTTGACCACCAGGAATATAATTCGGCTTCTTTACGCACTTCACGGAAAGTATCGACATAACCGAGTTCATCATAGATATGATCCAGCCAGGCACGCTCATGCGGTAAACAGCCTGAGGCTTTCTGGTTACCCGACCAGTTTTTAATATCAATCCGTTTATGCACGATGTTGTAATCCCCACAAACAATCACCGATTTATTTTCATCGCGCCACTGTTTCAGGATTTTTTTATATTCATCCAGGAAATGATCCTTGCGTGCCTGTGCCTCATCACCCGATGAACCGGATGGCAGATAGAGCGAACAAATATGTGCAGTCTGATCCAGACCCAGATCAAACTCGGCAGAAATGAAGCGACCTTGTGAATCGGCCAATTCAAAGCCCAGACCATCGGTCAAGGATACAAAAGGCAGGCGGCTATAAATGGCCGTACCGGCATAACCTGGGCGTTCGGCAGGAAACAGGTGCGTATACCAGCCTTCTGGTTTGAATTTATCGGTCCACTGCGCATGGGTGATCCGGCTTTCCTGCATGCAAATTACATCGGCATCGGACTGTTCCATCCATTCCAATAACCCTTTGGTGACGGATGAGCGTAAACCGTTGACATTAATTGAAACGACACGAAGAATTTTTTGATCACCTGGATAGCTACTCTTTGGTATCATGCGCAAGTCTTACCTTAATTAATGGATTTAGGAGCACCTCATGTCAACGCCAGCTCAGTTTAACCCGCAAGCTTTTATCGAACTCGCATTATCACGCGGTGTGCTTAAATTTGGTGAGTTTACTTTAAAATCGGGGCGTGTGAGTCCTTATTTTTTTAATGCGGGTCTGTTGAATGATGGTGAAGCCTTGACACTGCTGGCTTCTGGCTATGCTGCAAAACTGACTGAATGTGACCATGTTGAAGTGATTTTTGGCCCTGCATATAAAGGCATTCCTTTTGTGGCAGCAACTGCTGTGGCTCTGTCGCAAAATCATGGGGTAAGTGTGCCGTGGGGTTTTAATCGCAAGGAAGCCAAAGACCATGGCGAGGGTGGCGTATTGGTCGGTGCTTCTGTAGAAGGTAAAAAAGTCTGGATCATTGATGATGTGATCACCGCAGGCACAGCGATTCGTGAAGTCGTCACCATCCTGAAAAATGCCGGTGCGCAGATTGCGGGTGTGCTAGTTGCATTAGACCGTCAGGAAAAAGGTCAGGGCGAACTGTCTGCGATTCAGGAAGTGCAGCAAGAGCTTGAGATTCCTGTACATGCCTTAATTACCATGAAAGATTTAATGGACTATCTGGAAGCGAAAGGCGACCTAGCAGCTTTGGCGAAAATGGAAGATTACCGTGTTAAATATGGGATCTAAGCCTAGATTGGCATAGAAAAGGAAGCTTGAGCTTCCTTTTTTTGTAGATGTTCAATTTGCTAAACATTTGAAATTTATTATCTCTGTCTATTCTTGTAAGCATTGGCTTACATCAATTCCAGCACTTTGCGGCTGTTTTGAATAGTGGAAATTTCCTATGATAGCTTTAACAGGAACAGGAGGTTCCACACAAGAATAACAATAGATAAATACAAGGAAAGTAAGGTACGACAGGAGTTATACCAAGCGAACCCATACGGAAAGCCCCTGGCAGGATGCTAGGGGTTTTTCATTTTTATCTTTTATAAAGTCCCACTGAGCAGCAGTGATTCAGAAACATGATTCTTAAAAATTCATTGTTAATGAGCTAAATAGAGGAGCAGAAAACCTTTCACCAAAATTATGAATCTTCAGAGCTAAAAAAAGCACCTGAAGGTGCTTTTTCTTATTGCTGGGCTAAATTATAGCGCAACGATATTGATCGCATTTGGACCTTTTTGACCATCAACCACGCTAAAAGAAACGCGTTGACCTTCAAACAAAGTTTTGAAACCAGAACTGCTGATTTCTTTGAAATGAGCAAAAACGTCAGGACCTGATTCTTGTTGAATAAAACCAAAACCTTTAGTTTCGTTAAACCATTTTACTGTACCGGTAACTGTAGTAGACATAATATAACCTGTTAAATTTTAATAATTTTAGTCATAGAAATGACTATGGATAACTTGGAAAAACAATAAGAATTGAAATAAAGATCTGAAAAAACTGAGGATTATAAATAATACTGCGGCACTTAAAGAAGCTTAACTAAACAACGCTTTTTTCTAGTTAAACACAGCATAGCCTAAATCAGAAAATATTCAAGTTTTTTATATTTATTATTTATTTTTCTTATAAAAGTGGCTCAGTTCTTCTTTTTTTTAAAATTTCAAGCTGGTTTTGCCTTGAGCTTTATCGGTTGAATTTGAGCTCTAACGAAGCTAAACAATGAAATACACGTTGTGTTTGTGTTACTTTATGTTAATCAGAATCGTTCAGTACTCAGCAAGATTTTACTAAGTCAGTGTATTTTATAACTTTGGGTAAATTAATATCTGTAGCTTTAAGATAGTTATCGTCATTGCTCATGTATAAAAATCCACCTATATTAAAATTCAATTGGAAAAATTAACTATAAGAATTTCTTGATTTTAATTTAAAACCAAATACGAGTGAGTCTCATGGATTACTGGAACAGTGTGTTACTTATATCCATCATCACCATGGTTGGACTGGCCATGATCATCCTGTTCGTCGGATGTAAAATGTGGAAGAACTTGGTGGTCACTTTACTGATTGCCACCTTGATTGGTTTTCTGATTGTATGTGCAATCAATTTTGTTTTTGGCGATCGTCTTCAATTTCTATGGGGTGCCCCTGAGACTGGTGATAGTAATTTTATGCTGGAAATAGGGCTGCTGAGCCTGTTAATTGGCGGTGTAAGTACCTTTATCATTATGTTAGGCACTTTGGTTGCTAAAAGTAACAGTGGAAATCAAGGCGATGAAGACTAGTTTTTCGCAAAATAACAAGTGTCTTAATGAGCGGGAAAGTACAGAAAAGCATTGCATGTACAGTTCATAGGCTTAAAAAATCTTTCTCAGTCAAATGTATAGTGCCATAGCGCTACGGGACATGAATGGCGTTTCACATCCCGTAGCTGCATAATTTTCTGTATCAAAAATTTAGAACATCATTCTTAGACCTGCACCATAGATCCAGCCTTTTTCTGAATCAGAACTTTGCTGCCAGGCTGTCTGTTGGTTGCCTTTACTATATTCATAACCCACTTCCAAATAAGGCATGAGCTTTTTGCTCAGTTCATAGCGTGTTTCCAGGCCCAAGGTGGCATGACTAAGGCCGGTTTTTTTCGCATTAGCTGCCTGATCATTCAGGATGACATCCAGTTCGACAAAGGGTTGCATAATCAGTTTCTGAGTCAGTAACAGGTCACGCTCTGTTTTCAGTTTTAATCCGACAAAGTCATCTTCACCAACATAGACATGAGCATCCGTTTCGAAAAAGTAGGGAGCCAGGCCATGTAACCCAAATACTGCATCGAAGCGCTCGTTCTGCTGGTTTATAGAAGGCTCGGCTAAATTTTCCTGTCGATAGCGCACCCCGGTCTGCACATCCCAGAAATCAGAAATATTTCGGCTATACAACACTTTGGCATCATATTCGGCCTGATGCGATTCATGTTTGTCGGCTTCTAGCTTGAGGAAGATTTTATTTTCATCCGTGCCAATTCTGACTTGGTTCTTGGACTTGAATGCCCCATTTCCCTCTGAACTATGCTGCCATTTCTGGTCCAGAATAATCTGGCTATAAATCTGTGCACCATGTTCTTTACGATGATCATGTTCGCTGGCAGAACTGACTGAATTTTGTGGTGTGCTCAGCGCCTGCTGTTGATGTGATAACTTTGGTGGTTGATAGGATGTGGCATCTGCAGTTTCAGTATGCTGTGCGTGGTCATCAGCCATGTTTTGCATGGCATGATGCCCGCTATGATGCTGATGTTCATTATGACCCGTATGCTCGCTAGAAGCTGCCGCAAAAATACTCAGACTGCTTAGGGTAAGCGCACTGCTGAGTACTGACTTTAGAAAAAGATTAGTGATGTGCATGGCTTTCTCCTTGAGCAGCTGCTGGTTTTGACGGCATTTTTTGTGAAGAAGGGTGAGATACTTGATCTTCGTCAACCTGTGCCACAATCAGCTTGTTCATCATGCCGGCACTCATGTGATAGAGCAGATGGCAGTGAATCGCCCATTCTCCCAGTTCGTCAGCCGTGAGCAGGGTAGTCACCGTTTTCCCAGGCGGCACAATCACGGTGTGTTTATTTGGCATATTTGCAGCAGACTGACCATTTTCCAGCTGCATAAACATGCCATGCAAATGCATCGGATGGGCCATCATGCTGTCATTGATAAATTTCAGCCGGATCCGCTCGCCATATTTCACTTGAAGTGGCTCGGCATCACTGAATTTTTTACCATTAATGGTCCAGATGTAGCGCTCCATGGTTCCACCCAGACGAATTACCAGTTCACGTTCTGCTGCACGGGTATCAGGTTGCGGTGTCAGGGCTTTGAGGTCTTGATATTGCAAGGCTTTGTGCCCTGCAGGCGTAGACATATTGGCCCAGCCCTCAACCGGCTGATGAGGCTGATTGGTTCCGGATATGGCATTATGACTTGCATGCATGTCGTGCTGGGCATGTTGATCATGTTCACTTGTGGCAGTCTGCATGGTCTGACTGCTGTGTGTGTCATGTGACATGTCATGTTGTTCGCCATGTCCCATATCTTCCATGGTCAATAAGGCACGAGGGCGCGGTGTTGGTAATTGAACCGGAGCCGGGGCTTTACTTGAATCAGTTGCCTGATGCAGACTGCCAATGGCAAAGCCTGAGCGGTCGATCGATTCCGCTTCAATCTGGTAATGCGCTGCAGTGGGTTCCACAATCACATCATAGGTTTCAGCGGTTCCGATACGGAATTCATCTACATTGACCGGCTGCACCGGTTGTCCATCGGCACTGACCACGGTCATTTTCAGCTGGGGAATACGTACATCGAAAAACGACATGGCAGAAGCATTGATGAAACGCAGGCGGACTTTTTCATTGGGCTGGAACTGGCCACTCCAGTTTTGTTGCGGCGTTTTTCCATTGACCAGAAAGGTATAACCGGTAACATCAGATAGGTCGGTTTTCAGCATACGCATCTGGTTCCACATCTTGCGGTCTGACCAGGTGGCCTTCAGGCCATCACGTTTCACCTGCTGGAGTACATCGCCCAAGGTTTCACGCTGGTTCTGATAATATTCGGCCGATTTTTTTAAATTGTTCTGAATCTGCTGGCTGCCCTGTTCGTGAAAATCCGACAGCATCACCACATAATCCCGCTCGGTTTGTTCATGTGCAGGTAGCGATGTCTGGGCTTTGGGGCGAATCACCAAGGCGCCATAGAGGCCATCCTGTTCCTGACCTTTGGAATGTGCGTGATACCAGTAGGTGCCGTTTTGACGAACCTTGAAGCGATAAGTAAAAGACTGTTTCGGTTTGATGCCCTGAAAACCGTTAAATCCGGGGACACCATCCATCAGCCCGGGCAGGAGCAGGCCATGCCAGTGCAGTGAGGTATCCTGATTGTTCAGGTTGTTTTGTACATGAATGACTGCATCATCACCTTCTTCGAATTCCAGCAAGGGTGCAGGGAATTTTCCGTTTACAGTGATACGCTTGACCGTCTTTCCGGTGAGATTGATCGGGCTTTCATCAATGACCAGATGATATTCTTTTACGGCTGCAAACAAGGCAGACGACGAGATGAGACCGAAGCCCAGACACAGGCTTTGACTGATTTTAAGCAACATAACTTAATCCTTAATGAATAAAAAAATTTAAAAATTCAGGATCAAGCTTTGGGTGGGCGCAGGATTTCTTGCCAGTAACCGACAAGGTGCTGGGCATGGTAAGCAGGGAGGAGGGTTTTTTCCGGATAACCGTGATCAGGCACGCTTAACTCGGGCGTTGTAATGGGCAGGCTGGTGACCAAGTTCTGGCAGGCCATAGTGCCACAATCCAGACAATCTGATGACTGCTGGGTGCTGTCACTGACACAGTCCGGCTGAATCAGTTCCTGATCTTGATGAGGATCAGTCTTATGCAGCGAGTGAGAAGCAGAGGGTTTTGTCATTTCCAGACAATGAGGATTCGTTTTTTCAGACGGCATAACCAGATGCATGGTGTTTGCAGATGCGACAGACACACTGCTCCAGCCTATGGCAAAAACCACAAGCATCACCAACCAGATCTGTTTGACGAGCCGTATGAGCAAAAGTACACCCTGAAAAAATGCGCTGCATGTTTGAGCAATAAAAGCATAAACGCAGTAACTCAAATTAGCAAATTCTGGACAAGATTATTTTTTAGGTCACCTACATACTACTTTTTTCATAGGTTCAGGTTTCAGTTTCGCACTTTTCGCATTTTTTACAGTCTAGCAGCATCCCGAGTTTTTCTTTACGTCCTTGCTCGGTCATCACCCATGGGCGATTTTGCCAGGGCGGGGTATGCCGCACATGCTGGCCATGTCCGCAGGCCAGCTCTGCAACCCAATGCTGTTCCTCATCCAAGTGAAAACCGATAATGGCCTGTTGCATGGCAAACCTCCTGTGGGCTCAATCTGTCTCAGTACCTATATAAAATAAGTTATGCAAAATCACCATAAACAAAAGAATCGACACAAGCTATACTCCTTGCCAAGTCATTTTTTGAAAAAGAGCAGAGACACATGCGCGTACTTGTTGTGATGGATCCCATTGAAAATGTAAACCTGAAGAAAGACTCAACCATGGCCATGCTATGGGCAGCCGCACGTCGTGGGCATGAACTCGGTTATGCATTGCAGCAAGATTTATATATCGATCAGGGCAAGGCCTTTGGTCTGATCGCGCCGCTACAGGTATTTGAAGACTACGACCATTATTATGAACTTGGCGAAAAACAAAAAGAGTCGATCGCTGCTTATGACGCTGTCTTGATGCGTAAAGATCCGCCTTTTGATATGAACTTCGTCTATACCACTTATATTCTGGAGCAGGCAGAGCGCGAAGGGGCATGGATCATCAACAAACCGCAAAGCCTGCGTGACTGTAATGAAAAACTGTTCGCGACCCAGTTCCCGCATCTGCAAGTTCCGACCTTGGTGACTTCGCAGCAAAGCCTGATCCGTGAATTTCTCAAAGAACAGGTCGATGTGATTGTAAAACCGCTGGATGGCATGGGCGGCACCGGGATTTTCCGCCTGTATCAGGATGGCATCAACATCGGTTCAACCATTGAAATGCTGACCAATAATGGTACCCAGCCGATCATGGCGCAGCGTTATATTCCGGAAATTGTCGAAGGCGATAAACGCATCCTGATGATTAATGGCGAGCCAGTGCCGTATTGTCTGGCCCGTATTCCGCAAAATGGTGAAGTGCGCGGTAATCTGGCCGCGGGTGGTCTGGGCGAGGCGCGCCCACTGACTGAAACTGATAAGGCCATTGCAGCAAAAGTAGGGCCGTATCTCAGAGAAAAAGGTCTGGTCTTTGTAGGGCTGGATGTGATCGGAAATTATGTCACTGAAATTAATGTAACCAGTCCAACCTGTATCCGTGAAATTGATGCCCAGTTTGGTACTTCGATTGCGGATGATCTGTTTGCTGTGCTGGAAGCAGGTCAGGCCAATCAGGTTTAAAGGCAGCATTAGGTGAAAGAAGAGTCTGCTTGCAGGCTCTTTTTATCTTTTTATTTAGGGTAACGCTTAAATAAAAATGCCGTCATTACCATGCCCAGCATCGAAAGGCAGACAGTGATAATGGCAAGATTGGCCCAATATTGGGTGGCAGATATCAGCGCAGCGCTCAGGGTCGGTATAAAAAACTGTGCGCAGGCTGAAATTTGTAAAACCACACCCACACTGGCTGCTGCTGCATAGGCACGTGGTGCATAGTGCAGGGTAATCGCAAAAAACAGTGGTTGGGATCATCCCGCCAATCAGTGAAAACAGCAAGGCACTGACAACCTGCAATTCAAATGAGAGCCAGGCATTTGCAGCAAACACCAGACCACTGCTGCAGAGCATTGCTACAAATCCGGTACTCAATAAGGTGGGCGGTCTATAACCCTGTTGCAGCAACATGCCTGCGCCAAAAGTGCCCCCCAGATTGGCCAGCACGACTATCGAGACCAGCATCCCTGCGCGTTTTAAGTCCAGCCCCTGTTCGACATACAGCGTAGGCAGGAAGCCCGTGACAGTAATCCATTGACTGGTATAACAGGCAAAAATAATCGCCAGACAGATAATGGGAGGATGGGTCAGGGTAATTTGAACAATCTGCCAGAATGAGGTGTTTTCCGTAGCTGGCTGAGAAGAGTCTGGCTGTGTTACCAAGACAGGTTCAATATTTAAATATTGTTTAATCATGCCAGCAATGACAAGGCACAGGCAGCCCAAAATGGCCCAGATCATTTGCCAGTCCAGATATTCAAGCAGGAGAGGAATCGTCAATACGGCCAGACTGACACCGATGCCCATATAGGAACTCCAGAGTCCCATCTTGAAATTCAGTGTCTCAGCGCGGCTGGTACGTTTTAAAATTGCTGGCGCACACAAGGAAATGGTTAAAAACCCGATTCCTTCCATAAAGCGCAATACATATAAAGTGGCAGGCTGCGTAATCCAAAGCCCGGCAAAACTGCTCAGCCCTAAAATGATTAAGGCCATGATCAGGCAGCGCTTTAATCCCATTTTTTCCGAGAAGGCGCCAATGCATAGCGCAAACAGCGTTCCGGCAGCCTGCACCAATGCTAATGAAAAACCAGCCTGAGTAAAACTCAGGTTTAAATCCTGCTGCAACACAGGAATCACGGCCGAAAGTTTGCCGACATGGATCGCAGCCAGATAACCGGCCAAGATAATCCATACATCACGACATGAGATTTTTGACATCTATCCGAACTGAGTCCATTTAAAGCATCTGCTTGTACATCAAGCATCATTCATATATAGATATGAATAGCATGAAACTTTTATAAAATTGATAGGATTTAAGCCTAAGATTATCGGCCAATGATAAGAGAGGAGGTGAACGGGAGAAAACGGAAGACCGCTGTAAATAAAGCGCTCTTCGTGGCAAAGTTATTGATAATATAATGAGAAAACTATTTAAAATTGATATGATATGTCACTTAAGTCGAAGGAAAAGTGCAGACCTTATAAATAAAACGAGTCTAAACTTGAAGTTTGCGTGAAAAAAACAATTAAAGCCTTGTTGAAATAAAGTAAATAAACTTTCATGGCCTGAGGTTTGTGATTACAATTGATTACTTAAATCAGATTTCCTGCTCCATTTTTTGAATTGAAGAATTAAACCGTGACCGAAGCTCAGCAAAAACAGCCTAAACATGTCATGATGATGGCCGCAGGTACAGGTGGACATGTGTTTCCAGCGTTAGCTGTTGCCAAAGATTTACAACAAAAAGGTATACAGGTTTCATGGTTGGCCACGCCCGTAGGCATGGAAAACCGCCTGTTAAAAAACCAGAATATTCCCATTTATCAGATCGATATTCAAGGTGTGCGTGGCAATGGTTTTGTGCGTAAAGCCTTGGCGCCTTTTAAAATTATGAAAGCCACCTTAAGTGCCATGAAATTCATGAAACAGCTTCAGGTCGATGCCGTGGCAGGCTTTGGTGGTTATGTGGCAGGCCCGGGTGGTTTGGCTGCGCGTATCTTAGGTATTCCGGTGCTGATCCATGAACAGAATGCAGTTGCCGGTTTTACCAATACCCAATTGTCGCGTGTGGCAAAGACGGTGTGCCAGGCTTTTCCAAATACCTTTCCGGCCCAAGATAAAGTCGTGACTACGGGTAATCCGGTACGACAGGAAATTAGCGAAATTTTAAATCCATCCTGGCGTTATCAGGAGCGTGACAAGGCAGGATTGCCCTTACGTATTCTGATCGTTGGTGGGTCTTTGGGGGCGCAAGCCTTAAATGAACGGGTTCCGGAAGCTTTAAAGCAACTCAATGTGCGATTAAGCGTCTATCATCAGTGTGGGCAAAACCATGCCGAGGCGACCCGGGCACGTTATGAAAATGCACCGGCCAGTCTACAAGTTGAAGTACAGCCTTTTATTGAGGATATGGCCAAAGCCTATTCTGATGCCGATCTGGTGATTTGCCGTGCCGGGGCTTTGACCGTCACTGAAATTGCCACTGCCGGGGTGGCTGCGATTTTTGTGCCGCTTCCAAGCGCAGTGGATGATCACCAGACGGCCAATGCCGGTTTCCTGGCCAATATCAATGCGGCAAAGATTTGCCCGCAGGCCACGATGACCCCGGAAAGTTTAACAACATTATTAGAGCCGATGCTGAATCGCCAGCTGTTAATGGAAATGGCCGTGAAAGCACGCCGACAGGCTCAACCCGATGCGACTCAACATGTGGTCCGTTTAATTCAAGAATTGTAATCCGAGTAAACTATGTCTCCAACAACCCCAGCTGAACAAGCGAAAAAGTTAATCAAAGTGCCGGAAATGCGCCGTATCAAACACATTCATTTTGTGGGGATCGGTGGCGCAGGCATGTGTGGTATTGCGGAAGTGCTGAAAAACCAGGGCTATAAAGTTTCCGGTTCAGATATCAAGGCATCCAATACCACCGCACAGCTGGAAGCGAATGGCATTAAAGTCTATATCGGACATACTGCAAATAATATTAAGGGCGCCAACGTGATCGTGGTCTCTACCGCGATTGATAAAGAAAATCCGGAAATTAAAACCGCGATTGAAAACCGTATTCCTGTGGTTCGCCGTGCGGAAATGCTGGGTGAACTGATGCGTTACCGTCATGGAATTGCCGTTGCCGGCACGCATGGCAAAACCACGACCACCAGTCTGATCACCTGTATGCTGGCTGAAGAAAACATGGATCCAACCTATGTGATCGGTGGTTTGCTGAACCGTACCGGTATGAACGCAGCCTTGGGCGCCAGCCGCTATATCGTGGCCGAAGCCGATGAGTCAGATGCTTCTTTCCTGCACCTGGAACCGATGGCTGCTGTGGTAACCAATATTGATGCCGATCATATGGATACCTATGGCGGTAGCTTCGATGTCCTGAAAGATACTTTTATCCAGTTCCTGCAAAAACTGCCATTTTACGGCTTGGCTGTAGTCTGTGGTGATGATGCCAATATCCGTGAAATCATGCCGCGGATTGCACGTCCGTTACTGACTTATGGCTTCAATGAGGACAATGACATCCGCGCAGTAGATGTTGATCAGGATGGCATGCAAACCCACTTTACCGTATTGCGTAAAGAGCGTGAGCCATTGCGTGTAACGGTCAACCAGCCAGGTTTGCATAATGTGCTGAATGCCTTGGCCGCAATTGGTATAGCAACCGATGAAGGTGTGTCTGATGCTTCAATCTGCCGTGCACTGGAAGGTTTCAGTGGTGTGGGTCGTCGCTTTGAGGTTCAGGGTGAGTTTGCGATTGAGGGCGGTGACGTGAAACTGGTGGATGACTATGGTCATCATCCAAAAGAAGTCGAAGCGACGATTAAAGCTGCGCGTCAGAGTCATCCGGACCGTCGTCTGGTAATGATGTTCCAGCCACACCGTTATAGCCGTACCCGTGACTGTTTTGATGATTTTGTGGAAGTGCTTTCTACTGTAGACCAGTTATTGTTGCTGGATGTTTATCCTGCCGGTGAAAAACCGATTGTCGGGGCGGACAGCCGTACTTTGGCCCGCAGCATTCGCTTACGTGGTGAAGTCGAGCCGATTCTGGTTGATGCGACGGACGGCAACCTGAATCAGATCATGAGAAAAGTATTGCAAGCAAATGACTTGTTATTAACCCAGGGCGCAGGTAATGTTGGAGCAATCTCAGTCGAACTTGCACAAAATCACTTATATATAAAATAGTCATCTTGTGTGACTGAATTGAATTGACCAGATTGAAAAAAGTTTAAGGATATAAACGTGTCAAATGCTTCAAAATTCGGAAAAGTTGCCGTGTTGCTTGGTGGTAAATCTGCAGAGCGTGAGGTTTCTCTAGACAGTGGTACGGCGGTACTTGAGGCATTAGTGCGTTCAGGGGTCAATGCGGAAGCGTTTGATCCTCAGGAGCGTAGTGTCACAGAACTGGTAAATTATGATCGTGCTTTTATTGTATTGCATGGACGTGGCGGGGAAGATGGCCAGATCCAGGGCGCACTGGAATGGTTAAACGTGCCGTATACCGGTACCGGTGTACAAGGTTCTGCGATCGGCATGGACAAGGTCAAGACCAAGCAGGTCTGGCAGGGTTCGGAATTGCCGACAGCACCGTATCGCATTGTCACCAAAGACTCTGATGCGAACGACATTGTTAATGCTTTAGGCTTGCCTTTGATTATCAAGCCGGTACATGAAGGTTCCAGTATCGGCATGAGTAAGGTTGAGAAAATTGAAGATTTTGCAGAAGCAATTACCAAGGCAACTGAACATGATGCTGTGGTGATGGCAGAAAAATGGATTACCGGTCGTGAATATACCATTGTGGTTTTAAATGGTCAGGCGCTGCCGGTGATTCGTCTTGAACCGCCTCAAGATGTTGCCTTCTATGACTATGAAGCGAAATATCAGCGTAATGATGTGCAATATGGCATTCCATGTGGTTTAAGCGAAGCTGAAGAGCAACAGTTAAAAGCCTTGAGTTTGCGCGCATTCCAAGCAGTCGGTGCCAGTGGTTGGGGCCGGATTGATGCCATGCAGGATGAACAGGGCAACTTCTGGTTGCTTGAAGTCAATACCGTACCGGGCATGACCAGTCACTCACTGGTGCCAAAAGCGGCAGCTGCAGTCGGATACAGTTTTGATGAGCTGTGTGTCGCGATTCTGGAACAGACCTTGACTGGTTCGGCACACTAAATATGGCTCAACTTCCTGTTTCCATGCGCCGTAAACGTGCTGCGATTACTTCAATTCACGACAAGCCGCCGACACGCAAAGAAAAGCTGACCAATTTTGGTGGCTGGTTATTGTTGTGTATTGCGGTATTGGTGCTGGCCTTTGGAATATTGGGCTTATATAAAGTCATGACCAATAGTGACGTGGCAGAGCTGGGCGTGATAGGTACGCGCTCGGCTGCTGAACAGCGTCAGGTTATGCAATATGTGTCACCGATTGTGACCGAAAACTATTTTACTTCAGATCTGGAAGCGATCCGCGATCGTACTCTGGAATTATCCTGGGTGGATCGGGTCGTGGTGTCCCGAGCCTGGCCAAATGGCATTCGGGTGCGGGTGATGCCGCATCATGCAATTGCACGTTGGGGAACAGGGCGTTTATTGAGTGACAGTGGTGTTATTTTCACTGAAGTCATACCCAAGAATTATCAGGCATTACCGTTGCTACATGGGCCAGCGAGCCATGCAGAAACCATGATGCGTCGTTATAATGAAATTAATCAGTTATTTTTGCCACAAGGCATTCGTCTAAAAGAATTATATCTCACCGAGCGAATGACCTGGTTTATGCAGTTTGATTCGGGTTTAAGAATAATTGTGGATAAAGACCAGACTATGAGCAAATTACAACGCCTGAGCCATCTGTCTCAGAGCGATTTAAAGCCGGTCTGGTCTAAAATTTCGGCCATCGACCTGCGTTATCGCAATGGATTGTCGATACAGTGGAAAAATTCAATTCCGCCTAAAATTGTAAATGGACATTTTATTGTAACCATTGATGACACGGGCGTTGAGAATAAGGTAACAGTAAAGCCATAATGACCGGCTTTAAAAAATAGAGGCATTTAAAGCCATAAATCTAACAAACACGTAATGGTAGTAGTGAATAATGAGTGAAGCTGTTCCCTCGGTTGTGGCGATTGACATTGGGACACACAAAGTTTCAGTTTTGATTGGCAAGGTACACGCGCCAGACAATATCCAAGTGATTGGTATGGCCACCGCTCGTAACCGAGGCATGAGTAAAGGGAAAATTGTCAGTCTCGATAAAGTTATTACTGCAATTAAAAATGCCGTTCAAGAAGCAGAAGATATGGCGGAATGTCGTGTACATTCTGCCTGGGTCTCTATTCCAAGTGCCGAATTAAAAAGCTTTTATGCTTCAGGTCGCACCTCGATCGACAATAGCGAGCATGCGATTACCACCAGTGAAGTGGTGCGTGCACTGGAATTGGCTAAAGCTAGTCATTTGACTTCAGATCATTATCTGGTCAGTGCTGTGCCTCTGGGTTTTGAGCTGGACGACTCACCGGAATGGGTGTTAAACCCGATTCGGATGTCGGCACATAGCATGACCGGACACTATCATTTGATGATGCTGCCGATCAGTACCATGCAGAATATTGATCGCGCCCTGAAAGGTGCCAATATTGGTGTAGAAAAAATGGTGGTGTCGAGCTTGGCTACTGCTGAAGCCAGCCTGCTGAAAGACGAAAAAGAATATGGCGTATGCTTAGTAGATATCGGTGCCGGCACGACCAATGTTGCAGTGTATGTGGATGGTCGTTTGGCCTTAACCCATACCTTCCAACGTGGCGGTGAACATGTGACCCGTGATATTGCAGCAGTATTGCAAACCACGACCGAAGAAGCTGAACGTCTGAAATTATTGTATGGCTGTGTCGACCTGAAAGTGGTCAAGCCTGACCATATGATTCAGTTCCAGGGGATTGATGGGCCACAAACCATCAGCCGGATTGAACTGACTGAAATTATTATGGCTCGTTATGAAGAAATTCTGGGTCTGGTACGTGATGAGCTGGTGAAAAATGGTGCCATCCAGGGCTTGTATCATGGTGTGGTATTGACCGGTGATGCCAGTCATATCGAAGGGATGGTGAGTTTTGTTCGCCGTACCATGGGGGTCTCGGCGCATTTAGGTAATCCGCCGACTCAGGTGTATGCAGACGAACAACATCAGGCTGCTTTACGTCGCTCGCAATATAGTACGGTGGCTGGCTTGCTGATGTTTAGTCAGAGTGATACCCAGGACACGATTGTGGAACAGGATGATGTAGAGCGGTTGTCATTGGCTAAGCGGGTCAAAAGAGCCTTGTTTGGCTTTAATGACACCCTGAAATCAATCTTTTAAGTCGATTTTTATTGTGAATATTGTTGGGAAGATGTAGTTAATCGGGCTTGTACTTGACAAGTGAACGCATGAGCAGCATTCTTAAAAACAATTTTATTAAGATTAAGGCAGTATACGGGCTTAGTGACTGCCAATTATGAATTAGGAATTTTATAGGTCATGGCCTCATTTGAATTTTTCGAAGACGATCATAGCGATAGCAATGGTCAAGCCCGTTTCACTGTATTTGGTGTAGGTGGTGCGGGTGGTAATGCGGTACAACATATGTTGCAGTCCGATATCCAGGGCGTAAAATTTGTTTGTGCCAATACGGACAAACAGGCATTGGATCGTATGGAAGCCGAATTTAAAATTCAGCTGGGCGAGCAAAGTACCCGTGGTCTGGGTGCAGGTGCAAATCCGCAAGTCGGCCAGACCGCAGCAGAAGAAAGCCGTGAACTGATTCGCCAACAGCTTGAAGGGACCGATATGGTCTTTGTAACTGCGGGTATGGGCGGTGGTACCGGTACCGGTGCAGCGCCAGTGGTTGCTGAAATTGCGAAAGAAATGGGTATTCTGACCGTTGGTGTCGTGACCACGCCATTTAACTTTGAAGGCAAACGCCGTCTACAGTCTGCTGAAAAAGGGATTGAAGCGCTAGAGCAGCATGTAGACTCATTAATCATCATTCCAAACCAGCGTCTATTGAAAGTCTTCCGTGATATTTCAATGAAAGATGCCTATAAAAAAGCGGATGATGTATTGTTGAATGCAGTACGCAGTATTTTTGATTTGGTAGTCCGTCCTGGCCATATCAACCTTGACTTTGCTGACTTAAAAACAGCCATGAGCACTCGTGGTTATGCCATGATGGGTGTCGGTCTGGGTCGTGGTGAGAACCGTGCACGTCAGGCTGCTGAGCAGGCAATCCGTAGTCCATTACTCGACAACGTGACTATCATGAATGCCAAAGGCATTCTGATCAACGTGACTGGTGGCGATGACGTGACTTTCGGTGAAATTGAAGAAATTACTGATGTCGTGAACCAGATTGTCGATTTAGATGAGGGTCAAGTGTTCTACGGTACCGTTTTTGATCCGGATGCGCGTGATGAAATCAGCGTGACTGTGATTGCAACAGGTCTCACCCGTCATGCAGCGGATTCAGTTGAACCGACCAAACGTACTAATGTACAGGCAACTCGTCCAGCAGCAGCTGCACAGGCTGTGGTGGAAGATGATGATGTACCGGCAATTCAGCGTCAGCAGCATGAAACAGGTGCAGCAGCGAATCCAGCGGCGGCTTCAGTTTCTAGCCCGCGCCCAACGCCAATGAGCATTCAGGATTATCTTAAGAATCAACAGCGTAAATAACATGTAACATCATGTGTTTAGCTAGATTAGACAGGAAAGGTGGCTTTTAAGCCACCTTTTTGTTTTTTATCAATAGCCAAATATGCTAACGTATAGCGGTTTTATAGATGAACAGATGATAAAAGCATGTTGAAACAACGTACCCTGAAACGTGTCGTGAAAGCGAGCGGAATCGGTCTTCACAGTGGGCAAAAAGTCATGATTAACTTTGTGCCGCACCATGCCGATGGGGGAATTGTGTTTCGTCGTATTGACCTGAATCCGCCAGTCGACATTCCTGCCGATGCCATGCTGATTCAAGAAGCCTTCATGTGCTCGAACCTGGTTCAGGAAAATGCCAAAGTAGGCACCATTGAACATGTCATGAGTGCGATTGCTGGTCTAGGCATTGATAACCTGATTATTGAAGTGTCGGCCTCTGAAGTCCCGATTATGGATGGCAGTGCAGGTCCGTTTATTTACCTGCTCATGCAGGGCGGTTTGCAAGAGCTGGATGCCGCTAAAAAATTCGTCAAGATTATTAAACCGGTTGAAGCACTCATTGATGACAAACGTGCCATTTTTAGCCCACATGAGGGCTTTCAGCTGAATTTCACCATCGATTTTGATCATCCTGCCTTTAAAAAAGAACATCAGTCCGCCAGTATCGATTTTTCTACTGAAACCTTCGTTTATGAAGTCAGTGAAGCGCGTACCTTTGGGTTTATGAAAGATCTGGATTATCTCAAAGCCAATAATCTGGCGCTGGGTGCCAGCCTGGAAAATGCCATTGGTGTAGATGAAACCGGGGTCGTTAATGAAGAAGGTTTACGTTTCTCGGACGAATTTGTACGTCATAAAATTCTGGATGCCGTGGGTGATTTATACCTGCTCGGGCATCAGATTATTGCCAAATTTGATGGTTATAAATCTGGACATGCCTTGAATAATCAACTTTTACGCAATGTGAAAAGTGATCCAAGCTGCTATGAAATTGTAACATTTGATGACGAAGCCAATTGTCCAATCATGTATGTGAATGTGACATAAGTCATTGTGTTTGTGTCTTTATGTTTTTGTTATTGCTTTAATACTGTGATACACATCACATAATGTTTGCTTTTTAATTTATTACATTTGATTGCTATGTTACTTTTTATTGCTTGCCAAACGTAGTAAAGCTTGGCTAAGCTTAGGGTCGCTTATAAAGTCAGCAGCACTACGAAGTAATTCCTGTGTTTCTGCATTTAAGGCTCTTTCAGGTGTTGCTGAAACAGGTGATGTTTGCGAAGGATTCCGCAAGCAAACTTGAAGTTTAGTGAGATCTGTTAATTCATTTATTTGAGAGAGTTGTGAAATGTATTGCTTTTGAAGATAGGCCAATTGACTGATCATGGCCTGGTTTTCACCGGTAATCGTTAACACACCATTTTGATAGCAGACAACTTGCCAGCGTTCCGGTTGGGGCAATAGCGGTTGTACGAGTTTCGTAAGTTTCTGCCAGGCAGCGACTTGTGATGAGAGAAACGAAAAGTTTCCTGTTTTTATCTGTTTTCTTGTTTGTTGAAAAACGTTGACAGGTTCCGACATACATGATTCCTACATATTTATGTCTTAATCTTATGCGCTTCTTTTAGTGGATATCAAGGATAGAGATCTTCAAGGAACTCGATTAAAGCAGTTTAGAGAGGTTTTTTATGCATATGCGACGTATTTTGTTGGCATTTTCTTTATCAGTTTCAGCGGCTTCGGTTGCGTTCGCAGATTTAGTCAATCTAAATCAAGAAAATGGTTCAACAGATCGTATCGAGCAATTGACGCGTACTCTGGCACAGGGTGCATATACTCATCCAGATGATATCGATATTCCAGCACAGACTAAATTGAATGTTCAACTTCGTGAGAAACCAGTTGAACTGAACAATCGAACGCTTGCTCAGAAGTATGCCAATACTTCATCCAATAAAGCGGCAGCAAACAGTGCTTATTCTTGGCTAATTTCTCATCCTTTACCTAATTCTCGCGTAAGTTCAAATTACGGTGGCCGTACCATGAGTGGCCGTGCTGAAAATCATTCAGGCCTTGATCTTGCAGCGCCAAGTGGTACACCAATCTATGCAACAGGTCCAGGAATTGTGACCAAATCAGGTTGGGGCACAGGTTATGGTCAATACGTTGAAATCAATCATGGCAATGGCTATTTAACGCGCTATGCCCATGCTTCACGTCTTATTGCACGTGTGGGAGAGCAGGTGCAAGCAGGTGATCATATTGCCAACGTTGGCTGTACTGGTCGCTGTACCGGTCCACACTTACATTATGAAGTAGTAAAAGACGGTCAACGTAAAAACCCATCTACTTATTTGGCCATGTTACCTTAAGTATAGACCTGAATAACAAGAAGCATCTCTATACATAAAAACCTCCAATAAGCATTTTAAAGCGTTTAAACTGCAGGCTCTTCAAGTCAACTTGAAGGGCTTTTTGTTTTATCACTTTTAAGTCTCATATTATCACCAACTATTATAATGATTGTATAATAAATCGCCTTTATTGACTATTTTTTGTTATGTAGTGTAATTATACGTCACCCATCATTTAGTTCCTAAATAGTACTGCTAAATCGCATTCAGCTAAGGCCATACCTGCAGAGGTCTTAAATATGGTACATATAAGACATTAGATTAGGCTTTTAGGAACTGTAGATTATGGCGTTTTATGGCGATACAGACGCGCAAGAAACCCAAGAATGGCAAGATGCATTTGACTCTGTTTTGCAGCACATGGGCACTGAGCGTGCAGCATTTTTGTTAGAAAAACTTTATCAACGCGCAATTGCAAAGCATGTTCCTATTCAGCGTTTAAATACTCCCTACTTAAATACGATTTCTGTTGAAGAACAACCTGCAATGCCAGGCGATCAGGATATGGAGCGTCGTATTCGCGCGCTGATCCGTTGGAATGCCTTGGCAATGGTATTACGCGCGAATAAAACCGGTGATGATCTCGGTGGTCACCTGGCGAGTTTTGCTTCTTCTGCAACCCTTTATGATGTGGGCTTTAACCACTTCTTCCGTGCCAACAGCGATAGCTTCGGCGGCGACATGATCTATTACCAAGGTCACTGTGCACCAGGTATTTACGCGCGTTCATTTTTAGAAGGTCGTTTGACTGAAGAGCATCTAAATAATTTCCGTCGTGAAGTCGGTGGTAAAGGTCTGCCATCTTATCCGCATCCTTATTTGATGCCGGACTACTGGCAGTTCCCAACCGTATCGATGGGTTTGGGTCCAATCATGTCGATTTATCAGGCACATATTCAAAAGTACCTCATGAACCGTGGCCTGATCAAAGAAGAAGATCGTAAGGTTTGGGCGTATTTGGGCGATGGCGAGATGGATGAGCCGGAAAGCCTGGGTGCAATTTCTCTGGCAGGTCGCGAAAAGCTCGACAACCTGATTTGGGTAGTAAACTGTAACTTACAACGTCTGGATGGTCCGGTACGTGGTAATGGCAAGATCATTCAGGAACTTGAGTCACTATTCCGCGGCGCAGGCTGGCGTGTGATTAAAGTCGTGTGGGGCCGTCATTGGGATCCACTACTGGATAAAGATAAATCCGGCGCACTGAAAGCAGTGATGGAAGAAGCTGTCGATGGCGATTTTCAGCGTTACCAGGTAAAAGGTGGTGCTTACGCGCGTGAAAAGTTCTTCGGCAAATATCCAGAAGCAGCTGAGTTGGTTAAAGATTTAAGCGATGAAGATATTGATAATCTGAACCGCGGTGGTCACGACCCGTACAAAGTCTTTGCTGCTTATGCCGAAGCATGTACAGCCAAAGGTCAGCCGACTGTAATTCTGGCGAAAACCGTGAAAGGTTATGGTTTGTCCGAGGAAATTGAAGCAGTCAATAAAACTCACCAAATCAAGAAGATGCAAATCAATTCTTTGAAATACGTGCGTGACCGTTTCAATCTTCCTTTCACTGATGAACAGCTTGAAGAAGTACCATTCTACCGTCCAAGCGAAAATTCGCCTGAATTGAAATATATGAAGGCACGTCGTGAAGCATTGGGTGGTTATCTGCCTGCACGTCGTAAGGAAAGCGAACAGCTGGCGATTCCTGGACTTTCAGTATTTGATTCGGTCTTGGCCGGTTCAAATGGTAAAGAACAATCCACCACAATGGTAATGGTACGTTTAATCTCTGCACTTCTTAAGGAGAAAGCGATTAAAGACCGTGTTGTTCCAATCGTGCCTGATGAAGCACGTACTTTCGGTCTGGAAGGCATGTTCCGTCAGCTCGGTATTTATGCCGCGCATGGCCAGAAATATACCCCGGAAGACCAAGAACAGCTGATGCATTACCGTGAAGCCAAAGACGGTCACATGTTGCAGGAAGGGATTAACGAAGCCGGTGCGATGAGTGCATGGGCAGCATTGGCGACCAGTTATTCAACCAATAACCTGCCAATGATTCCGATGTATATGTACTACTCGATGTTTGGTTTCCAGCGTATTGGTGATATTGCCTGGGCAGCCGGCGATGCACAGGCACAAGGCTTCTTGCTGGGTGCAACTGCGGGTCGTACGACACTGAACGGTGAAGGCTTACAGCATCAGGATGGTCACTCACACATCTTGGCCAATACCATTCCAAACTGTGTCTCTTATGACCCATGTTTCGGTTATGAATTGGCAGTGATGGTGCATGACGGTTTACAGCGTATGTATGTGAACCAGGAACGTGTGTTCTATTACCTGACTGTGATGAACGAAAACTACGAGCATCCGGAAATGCCAAAAGGTGTTGAAGAAGGTATCAAGCGCGGTATGTACTTGCTTGAAGAAGACGAGAAAGCCACCGTTCAGTTACTGGGTTCAGGTGTGATTCTGCGTGAAGTGATCAAGGCGGCGAAGATTCTTCGTGAGGAATATCAAATTCATTCAAATGTCTACAGCGTAACCAGCTTCAATGAACTGGCACGTGACGGCATGGCATGTGAAGAATACAACCGCTTGCATCCGCTGGCTGAAGACGTGAAAGAAGCATGGGTATCGAAACAGCTCCGCGGTACTGAAGGTATTGTGGTGTCTGCAACCGATCATATGCGTGCTTATAGCGAACAGATCCGTGCTTATCTTCCAGATGGTCGTCCATTCGTAGCGCTGGGTACTGACGGTTATGGTCGTTCAGATACACGTGCCAACTTGCGTAGTTACTTTGGTGTTGATGCTGCCCATATTGTGGTGGCAACTTTGAAAAAACTGGCAGATGAAGGTGAAGTTGATGCGCGCCTGGTAAAAGATGCGATTTCGACTTTCGAGCTTGATACAGATCGTCCAGTAGCTTGGGCACCGCAAGAAACCCCATCTGTACATGCTGTTGCTGACTACAAAGAGGAGAACTAAGCATGCAAATTACGACTCCTGATATTGGTGTAGATAAGGCAACAGTGGCCGAAATTCTGGTCAAAGTCGGTGATACGATTGCGATTGATGACAGCATTGTCTTACTTGAATCTGATAAAGCCTCTGTTGAAGTGCCTAGCACTTCAGCAGGCGTGGTAAAAAGCATTCTGGTCAGCCAGGGTGATGAAGTCACTGAAGGCGCGGTACTGATTGAGCTACAGGCTGAAGACGGCAGCACGGATGTAGTAGAGTCACAGCGAGCAGATGCATCTGAAAAAACTTCAGAAAATACCCCGACCTCATTGCCGGATCAGGAAATCATGCAGGAAATCGCTTCACATCAGCCTAAAGCTTCTGCTGCTCCTGAGGCTCAAGCAAGCTCACAAGTGGTTGATGTTCAAATCCCTGATATTGGTGTAGAAAAAGCCACTGTCGGTGAAATTCTGGTTTCTGTCGGTGATGAAATCGAGGTAGATCAAAGTATCGTAGTGGTGGAATCAGACAAGGCGACTGTTGAAGTGCCAAGTACGGTTTCAGGCACGGTAGAGTCCATCGAGATTAAAGAAGGCGACACGATCAAAGAAGGTGTGGTCATTCTGAAAGTGAAAACGGCTGTTTCGGCAGCACAAGTACAGACAGAAGCACCTCAAGCACCAGTTGCTCAAGCGGCAACCCAAGAGAAAGCAGTTGAAGCGCCACAAACGCCAGCAGCACCTGCAGGTGATGTTGAAGTGAAGGTGCCTGATCTAGGCGTAGACAAGGCGGCTGTGGCTGAAATTCTGGTTCAGGTCGGTGATACGGTTGAAAAAGACCAGAGCATCATCGTGGTGGAATCAGATAAAGCGACTGTTGAAGTGCCAAGCACTACAGCCGGCGTGATTAAAGCCATTCATGTGGAACTGGGTCAAAATGTCTCTCAAGGCATTGCACTGATGACAATTGAAGCTGAAGCGCAAGCAGCTGCTGCACCTGTTGCAGCCAAAGCAGAAGCGCCGAAAGCGCCTGCTGCAAAAGCAGCACCGGCACCTGCTGCATCTTCTACTCAAACAGTCGCGGCGTCGGATAATGCCGATAAGCTGACCAAAGAGCAGAATGTCGCTAACTCGAAAGTCTATGCTGGTCCTGCTGTGCGTAAACTGGCACGTGAACTGGGCGTTGTGCTGGCAGACGTCAAAGCATCTGGCCCACACGCGCGCGTCATGAAAGAAGATCTGAAAGCGTATGTCAAAACGCGTCTTACTACGCCACAGGCGGCTCCTGTAGCCGCTGCTGCTCAAGTCGCAGGTCTGCCAAAACTGCCAGACTTTAGCGCTTTTGGTGGTGTGGAAGAGAAAGCCTTGACGCGTTTGCAACAAGTATCTATTCCACAATTGTCGCTGAATAATTTCATTCCGCAAGTGACCCAGTTTGATGCAGCAGATATTACGGAACTGGAAGCATGGCGTAATGAACTGAAAGGCAATTTCAAGAAAGAAGGCCTGAGCCTGACCATTATGGCGTTCATCATCAAAGCAGTTGCGCACTTGTTAAAAGAAGAGCGTGAGTTTGCTGGTCACTTGGCCGATGATGGTAAGTCAGTCTTGCTACGTAACGAGATCCATATGGGTATCGCGGTCGCAACGCCAGATGGTTTGACCGTGCCTGTGCTGCGTCATCCAGATCAGAAGTCAATTAAACAGATTGCCACTGAGCTAGGAACCTTGGGTCAAAAAGCGCGTGACAAGAAATTGTCGCCGAAAGATCTGCAAGGTGCGAACTTCACTATCACTAGCTTGGGTTCAATCGGTGGTACGGCATTTACGCCATTGGTGAACTGGCCGCAAGTGGCAATTCTGGGTATTTCACCTGCAACCATGCAACCGGTCTGGAATGGTGAAGGCTTTGATCCACGCTTGATGCTGCCGCTTTCATTGTCCTACGATCACCGTGTGATCAATGGTGCAGATGCTGCTCGTTTCACCAACAAGCTGACCAAGCTGCTTAAAGATATCCGTACTTTATTGATCTAAAAAATCATGTATATGCCTTCTATTTTCTTCCTCTGGGAGAAATATAAAGAGGGTGTAAAGAGAAAAACCCTGCTTCGGCAGGGTTTTTTGCTGTTGCATTGAAAAATAATCTATTTGATTCTATACTTGACGCACTTCATTGGGGAGTAGCCGCCTTTTGCGCAAAGCAGAAGGGTGATGGTCAACATATTTGCTCAAACGAGCATGGTCATCATAGCAAAGAACCAAGTTAGCTTTTCCAAGCTTTCTTTTGTTGGCAAGACCTTTGATTTACCACTCTGCAGATTTTGGCTAGCAGGAGCGGTGAGTCATTGGTATTGGATGCTAGCCAGAGAAAGACCTCATGTATGAATTCTTACTGTCGACTGCAATCGTAGCACTGGCTGAAATGGGTGATAAGACCCAACTGCTGGCATTGCTGCTTGCCGCACGTTTTCGCAAACCTGTTCCTATTTTAGTTGCCATTTTATTGGCGACGCTGATTAACCACGGCCTTTCTGCAGTATTGGGACAATGGGTAACCACAGTGATTGGGCCGGAAGTACTGCTGTGGATCGTTTCGATTGGCTTTATCGCGATGGCAGTCTGGATGCTGATTCCGGATGAACTGGGTGATGAAAATGCCAGTATCAATAAATGGCAAAAATTCGGGGTATTTGGTGCAACCTTCATTTTGTTTTTTCTGGCAGAAATTGGTGACAAAACCCAGATTGCCACAGTGGCACTGGCGGCACGTTTCGACAGCGTCTTCTGGGTGATGTTGGGTACTACGCTAGGCATGATGCTGGCCAATGCGCCTGCGGTATTTTTGGGTGATAAACTGGCGAACAAACTACCGATCAGCCTGATCCATAAAATTGGCGCGGCCATTTTCCTGGTCATAGGTGTCGCGACCCTGGTTCAATATTATTTCTTTTAAATTATAAAATAACAAATTGCATGAATCCTGAGCTAAAAACTCAGGATTTTTTATGCTTAAATCCTCTGAAAAGCTTGATAAAGCTCGTGATATGGTCGGTTTTATGGATTGTAAATTCTATTAAATCCTTATATGTTGTATGGGTATAAAACAGCAGTTTTAACTATAAATTGGGGAATTTACATGGTTTTTGAGCGCACCACATCGCAAGTCCTGTTTGATAATGGGACACATAAATGCATTAGTTTTACCAGTCTGGTCAAAGGTGAAGGCGTTCAGGCAAACCAGTTTTTGATTATTGATCATGAGCGCGCAGCGGTACTCGATCCGGGTGGTGATTTAACCTATGTGCCGCTGACCATGGAACTGAATAAATACACCCGCTTGACCCATCTGGACTATGTCATGGCTTCACATCAAGACCCGGACATTATCACTTCCATGCCGCGCTGGCTGGTATATACCGATGCCAAAGTGGTGGCATCCAAGCTGTGGGCGCGTTTCTTGCCGCACTTAAACTCGGCCTTTATGAGCGACCGGATGAAAGGCAACTGGCTGGACCGTCTGGTGGAGCTTCCGGATCATGGTCAAATCATTCCACTGGGCCAATCTCATATTGTGGCGGTACCGGCGCATTTTCTGCATTCGGTAGGGAATTTCCAGTTTTATGATCCGATTGCCAAAATTTTATTTTCAGGTGATATGGGTGCGTCCATGGTTGAAGATGCCGCCAAGCCACTGGAAAACTTTGCCGCGCATATCCCAAAAATGAAAAGCTTCCATCAACGCTATATGTGCAATAACAAGGTGATTCGTCTCTGGGTGAAAATGGTACGCAGCATGGAAACCGAGATGATTGTGCCGCAGCATGGCACACCATTTATCGGCAAAGAGCAGATTACCCAGTTTCTGGACTGGATTGAAACGCTGGAATGCGGCACTGACCTGATGGATGAAACGGTTTTTACCTGTCCTGAATAGTTCACACAAAAAATAATTTTTTTCTTGTGTGGAAAAACAACATTTTTTATATTTCTTCTCCAAAAAACTTTTTTTTGATAATGAGAACTTATAAGAAATGTTGTCTCAAGTTCCAAAACCGGATGCGTGTTTAAGCTGCGGGGCGTGCTGCGCCTATTTCAGGGTTTCGTTTTATTGGGCTGAAGGAATTCATATGCCTGAGCACTATACCGAACCTGTGACAGCAGTCTATTCATGTATGGCTGGAACCAATCAAAAAAATCCACGCTGTATTGCACTTGATGGCACCATCGGCCAGCAGGTCAGCTGTGGTATGTATGAGCAGCGCAGTTCATCCTGCAAAGAAGTGCAGATTGCCGATGAGCAATGCAATAAGGCACGTATTGCACACAATATGTTGCCCTTTGTCCAGATTGAAACTGATGAAGCCGACAATGATGACAGTTTTGAATATGTCAGCTAAATCCATCCAAAGCAGAGCTTAGGCTCTGCTTTTCACTTCATTAAAATGATCGGGGTATATTTTAAAATAGGGAACTTCATGATCGGACGTATTATTGATACTGTTTTAGCACCCACATAGATCTGCGTGTACGAAGCTTGAATAAAAAAATAATTTTGCAATTGCAATGAAATTTAAGCCGATATTTGTTTATAATAGTGCACGGAAATTACCAGTGAGACTGTTATGTTGACCATCGTTCAAGACGCGTTAACCTTCGATGATGTCCTATTACTCCCTGCCTATTCTACTGTTCTTCCAAAAGATGTCTCCCTAAAGACACGTTTAACTCGTGGCATTAACCTGAATATTCCTCTTGTGTCTGCAGCAATGGATACGGTGACTGAGTCCCGTATGGCAATTGCAATGGCGCAAAATGGTGGTATCGGTATTTTGCACAAGAACATGGATATCGCGGTTCAGGCTGCAGAAGTGCGCCGTGTGAAAAAATTCGAAGCGGGTATGGTTAAAGACCCGATTACAGTGACTCCTGAGACCACAGTACGTGAATTGATTGCGCTGACTCAAGCCAATAATATCAGTGGTGTGCCTGTTGTGAAAGACGGCAAAGTGGTGGGTATCGTGACAGGTCGTGATACACGCTTTGAAACCAATCTTGAGCAGCCAGTCAGCAATATCATGACTGGTCAGGATCGTCTGGTGACTGTTCGTGAAGGCGAATCGAAAGAAAATATCCAAGCCTTATTGCAACAGCATCGTATTGAAAAAGTATTGGTGGTCAACGATCAGCAAGAGCTGAAAGGCTTAATTACGGTAACCGATTTCCGTAAAGCTGAATTGTATCCAAACAGCTGTAAAGATGACCTGGGTCGTCTGCGTGTTGGTGCTGCTGTCGGTACCGGTGCAGAAACGCCAAGCCGTGTAGAAGCCTTGGTGGACGCAGGTGTGGACGTGATTGTAGTCGATACTGCACATGGCCATTCTGCAGGTGTAATCGAGCGTGTACGTTGGGTTAAGGCCAACTATCCACAAGTTCAGGTGATTGGCGGTAACATCGCAACAGGTGATGCTGCGCTGGCGTTGCTTGATGCAGGTGCGGATGCAGTTAAAGTTGGGATTGGTCCTGGTTCAATCTGCACCACGCGTATTGTGGCGGGTATTGGTATGCCACAGATCTCTGCAATTGATTCTGTTGCCAATGCACTGAAAGATCAGATTCCTTTAATCGCAGATGGCGGTATCCGTTTCTCTGGCGATATGGCTAAAGCGATTGGTGCGGGCGCAAGCACGATTATGGTTGGTTCATTGATGGCTGGTACTGAAGAAGCACCAGGCGAAGTTGAATTCTTCCAGGGCCGTTACTACAAGGCTTATCGCGGTATGGGTTCATTGGGCGCGATGGCGGGTGCGACAGGTTCTGCTGACCGTTACTTCCAGGACTCCAAGGCCGGTGCCGAGAAGCTGGTTCCTGAAGGTATTGAAGGTCGTGTACCGTACAAAGGCCCAATGGGTAATATCGTACATCAGATGATGGGCGGCCTACGTTCTTCAATGGGTTATACCGGTTCTGCGACGATTGAAGACCTGCGTCAGAATGCTAAGTTTGTGAAAATCACTTCTGCCGGTATGTCTGAGTCGCATGTACATGATGTGACCATTACCAAAGAAGCACCAAACTATCGCGTAGGTTAATTTCCTGTGATTTAAAATTTTAAAAAGCCGTCATGCAAATGACGGCTTTTTTATTTTGGTGTAAAGTGTGACTCAAGGAAAAAAATGGGTGATATCAATCATCCGCTAAGAAGTGAGATAAAGATGAGTTATTTTGGTACGGATGGTATTCGTGGAAAGTTTGGCGAATTGCCGATTACCCCTGAGTTTGCCCTGAAACTGGGATTTGCGGCTGGTAAAGTTTTAAAACGTCATAGTAAAAAATCCAAACCATTGGTGGTTCTGGGTAAAGATACCCGTTTGTCTGGTTATATCCTGGAAGCAGCCTTGCAAGCAGGTTTGAATGCCGCTGGCGTTTATGTTCATCTTTTAGGTCCACTACCGACACCGGCGATTGCTCACTTGACCCGTGCCTTACATGCCAGCTTGGGTATTGTCATTTCCGCTTCGCATAACCCGTATTTTGATAACGGCATTAAGTTCTTCTCTGCGGAAGGTAAAAAATTGCCAGATGCTTTACAAGACGAAATTAATCAGGAACTTGAAAAAGATTTTGTGATTGAAGATACGGCGAATCTGGGTAAAAGTATCCGGGTTAAAGATGCCAACGGTCGCTATATTGAATTCTGTAAATCGACGTTCCCGTATCATCTGGATCTGAATGAACTCACCATTGTGGTGGATTGTGCCAATGGTGCAGCCTATAACGTGGGACCTGCAGTGTTCCGTGAACTGGGCGCACGTGTAATTGCGATTCACAATGAGCCGAGCGGTTTAAATATTAATGAGGGCTGTGGTTCAACGCATCCGGAAAGCTTGCAACAAGCCGTGATTCAACATCAAGCGGATTTGGGTATTGCCTTTGATGGGGATGCTGACCGTGTGGTTCTCGTAGATAAAGCCGGTAATCTGATTGATGGCGACCATATTCTTTATATTCTTGCGACTCAAAGCTCGAAAAAACCGGCAGGTATCGTCGGTACCTTAATGAGCAATATGGCGCTGGAACTGGCGCTGGAAAAAGCACAAGTGCCGTTATTACGTGCCAAAGTCGGCGACCGTTATGTATTGCAAGGTCTGGAAGAAAATGGCTGGGTAATTGGCGGTGAGCCTTCTGGTCATATTCTGACTTTAGACAAGAGCACCACAGGCGACGCCATTATTGCAGCCCTGCAAGTTTTAACCGTGATGGTTGAGCAGAAAAAAGCTCTGCATGAACTTGTGGCTGACTTTAAACTGTTGCCCAATGTCTTGGTCAATGTACGTTTAAATGCCATGTTTGATCCTTATTCAGTGCCTGCACTGGCAGCTGAATTTGAAAAAGCCGAACAGCAGCTTAAAGGTCGTGGCCGTTTATTGATTCGTAAATCTGGCACAGAACCTGTCATTCGTGTGATGGTCGAAGGCGATGATCTGGCTGAAGTTACCACACTTGCAAACAGCCTGGCAGATGCTGTGCGTGCCAATGCCGCTTAACAGGAACATAGATGATGAGTGATCTGATCAAGGATCTGAGTGAACTACGCCTGAATTATGAAAAAGGCGAGTTACAGGAACAGCAAGTCAATCCGAATCCACATATGCAGTTCCTGCAATGGTTTAACCATGCACTGGAAGCAAAATTGCATGAACCCTATGCCATGTCTTTGGCAACAGCCAATGCACAAGGTCGTCCGCACGTGCGTACGGTATTGCTACGTGGAGCGACTGAAGCGGGCTATGACTTTTATACCAACTATGATAGTCAAAAAGGTCTGGATCTGGCTGAAAATCCTTATGCCGAACTGTTGTTGTACTGGCAGGATCAGGAGCGCCAGATTCGTATTTCAGGTCGTGTAAAGAAAATATCGGAAGAAGAATCGACCGATTATTATCATAAACGTCCACGAGAAAGCCAGATTGCTGCACATATCAGTACCCCGCAAAGTGGCGTCGTGGCCAGTCGTGAGGAATTGCAGCAACGTTTTTGGGATTTGCATACCCAGGTCGCGAATCAGCAACAGTTGGACAAGCCGGTATTCTGGGGCGGTTATCGTCTAGAACCCGATTATTATGAATTCTGGCAGGGTCGTCCCAACCGTTTGCATGACCGTTTAAGTTATCGCAAAACCGATGCCGGCTGGACTTTAGAGCGCTTAATGCCATAACCATGCAAAAACTGGAAATCAAACAACGTCCATTGCTGACACGCCCTGAAAATTTACCGGGCGTCCCTGCATTTGTGGCCGAGATTCTGGCTCGTCGTGGGGTGGAATCCGAGCAGGAACTTGAGCTCAAGCTGAAGCATTTGCTGGCACCGACCATGAAAGGCTTGCCTGAAGCCATTCAATTGATGGATCAGGCGATTGATCATGGCCAGAAAATCGTGATTGTCGGCGATTATGATGCCGATGGCGCGACCAGTACTGCACTCATGGTGCTGGCACTGCGCGATATGGGCGCCAATGTTGAATATCTGGTACCAGACCGTTTTAAATATGGGTATGGATTGACGCCCGCAATTGCAGATCTGGCCTTTGTCAATTTCACGCCTGATTTACTGCTTACCGTGGACAATGGCATTTCCAGCCATGACGGAGTCAAACAGGCACAAGATCATGGCATGCAGGTGATCATTACCGATCATCATCTAACGACCAAGCCGACACCAAAAGCCGAAGCGGTGGTTAATCCGAATCAGCTCGGTTGCGATTTCCCGAGCAAGGCCTTGGCCGGGGTGGGGGTGGCATTTTATGTGCTGGCCAATCTGTCGACCCATCGCAAGAAACTGGGGAAATCCTGTACGGTAATTACCAATTATCTTGATCTGGTAGCGCTCGGTACCTATGCCGATGTCGCCAGTCTGGACTATAACAACCGGATTCTGGTTGATGCAGGTCTGAAACGCATTCAGCAAGGGCAGTGCCGTGCAGGAATCAGTGCACTGCTGGATATTGCCAAACGTGACCCTGCTGGTCTAAAAGCCCAAGATCTCGGTTTTGTTCTGGGCCCTCGAATTAATGCGGCTGGACGGATGGAAACCATGGACATCGGCATCGAATGTCTGCTGGCTCCTGATCTAGCAATGGCCTATCCACTGGCTGAACAGCTGAATCAGCTTAATGTCGAGCGCCGTCAGGTGGAAGGCAAAATCAAGCAGGACGCTTTAAACGAACTTGAGAAAATCCAGTTAGATGCGACGGCATTACCTGCTGCGCTGATCATGTTCGAACCACATTGGCATCAGGGAGTGATCGGGATTGTAGCAGGGCGTTTAAAAGAGCAGTTCCATCGTCCGAGTATTGTTTTTGCCGCGGATCAGGATGGGATTCATATCAAAGGTTCGGCGCGTTCGATTGAAGGTATTCATATTCGTGATGCGATTGAACAGGTGGCAGAGCAATATCCTCATTTAGTCAGTCATTTTGGTGGCCATGCAGCAGCAGCCGGTTTAACCCTGAAAAAAGAAAATTTCGCCGAGTTTAAGCAGGTCTTTGAAGTACTGATTGGTGCGATGGATGAGGATTTATTCACTGCGACTTTATGGACGGATGGAGAGCTGCCAGCTTCTGCTTTTCACATTGAAACAGTCGATTTATTACAGAATTTAAGTCCATGGGGGCAAAAATTCCCCCAACCGATTTTTGATGGTGTGTTCAAAATCATGGACTATCGCTGGCTTAAAGATGTGCATCTTAAGTTACGTGTGGCGTTGGAGAATGGGCAGGTCGTGGATGCGATCGCTTTCAATGCAGCGGATAAATATGACTTTGACCCGATGAAAGATACACGATTGGTCTATGAGCTGGATAAAAATGTATTTAATGGCAATATCAGCTTGCAAATGCGGATTATCCATTTAGAACAATAGGCCATAAAAAACCGCTCGAGTGAGCGGTTTTTTTTGCTTTTAATCGGAGAGATTAGAAGCGGAAAGTACCGTTAATACCGAAAGAGTCAGCACCGTCAGTAGTTGTATAGTTCACGCCAGCTGCAATTGCAGGTGTAAAGAATTTTTGTGCGCGTAAACCAAATACTGTATCTGAATCATCTTCTGTAGAATCCGCGATTGATACACCCACACTTAAAGTTGGATCGATATAAAGATCAGCGCCTAAACGATAAGTTGTTTCATCACCGAAATAAGTTAAACCTTCAAAATTGGCAAAATGATTACCAATCTGAGTCACATATTTTGCACGTAAAGATAGTGCAGTATCATCACCTACAGTAACAGCATTTAAGAGGTTAGGGACAAAACCATAATTTGCTACCTGAACTGGATCAACGCTTTCATTAGCTGCACCAGCTGCTAATAGTAGGCCATTAACTGGTAAGTAACCAACTTCAAAAGCATAGCCAGTATTGTCTTCACCAGCAAAGTCAACCTGGTTAATAGTGCCGCTTACATAAAATTGAGTATTTGGAATATAAAACTCGCCACTTACACCAAATACATCAATATCCTCATCGCCATCACCGCTTGCATTTGCATAACCTAAGCCAATATTGCTTGCTTTATTTAGGAAAGCCGCTTCTGCAAGTGGAGAGTTCTTAACTTGAACAGTGTTTAAGTAATATTTTCCATTGATGAAAAATGTATCTAGATCCCCAACATTATCAATATCTGTATTTTCATACCCGACATTAAGTTCAGCTTGGTAAGCATGTGCAGTTCCCAGGCCAGCAAGAAGCGCTGTAGCAAGAGCAAGTTTCTTAAGCATTTAGATTTCTCTCTTTGTTATAAAAATATGACTGTTTGATGAACAGTTGTAACAAATTGTACAGTTTATATTCGCCCCGTCAATGTGCAAAAAATACCTAAATGCTTGTTAAGAGTGCAATAAAAAAACCCATCCGAGGATGGGTTTCTATGCATGACTAATTTTTGGTTTTAGATTAGAAGCGGTACTTCGCTGCTACACCAAAGGTATTGTAGTCATTGTTAAACTGTTCGCCAAAGCCGACACGGCCTTCTAAGCTCACTTGCTGGTTAATGAACTTACGTGCATTGATACCAAATTCGCTCTTGTCGGTAATATCATTATTGTGATAATCAGCACCGACACTCAAGGTTTTGTCGATGAAATAATCTGCTGCCAGATTGTATTCATCTAAATCACCAAATGCTGCACCTGCTTCCAGGTTGATGTCTTTACCGTTGCTTAATGTCGTTACATATTTAGCACGCAATGTTGGATCTACGCCATCATCATTGTCGTTATCCCAACCTTTCACACCCGCCGCAATCAATAGACCTGGCGCTGGCAGATAACCGACTTCAGCTGCATAGGTGGTTAAATCATTTTCTAGATCATCATTGTCTTGCAGATCATGGCCATTGACGTTACCGCTTAAGTAGAAGTCAGAATTCGGTACGAAGTACTCTGCACCTACGCCATAACGATGCGCTTCAGAATCACCAATTTCATTATATTGATATTGCGCACTCACGTTGCTAGCACGATCAAGGAATGCTGCTTCTGCTAATGGTGCATTACGTGTTTGAACTGGATTGAAGTAATATGTACCATCAACGCCGAAAGAACCGCTAGTTCCACCGTTGTCAGGATCAACCACTCCTGCTGATGCACCAATTTCTGCTTGGTAAGCATGTGCTGCTGTACCAGTCATTGCTATTGCTGAAAGTAGTGCCGAAGCAATCGCTAATTTTTTCATGGTTACTACCCCTCAAATCGTGAGTTAAAAACATTACACTTTTTGTTACAACTTTCAGTCTAGAGCAATTCCAAAGATCGTCAATCAAAGGAAAGTTACAGTAATGTGAATAGCGTAATCTTGTGTAATTTTTGCTGAACAAGTGACTGAATAATAAAATTAAATTTATAATGTAGTGTTTTATTAAAAGTGTGTAGATATTGTGGAATCTATTGAATTCGCTGATTTTTTATACAGACCAATAAGAAATCCTAAATTATAAAATCAATTGCAAAATTATATTTCGGTCATAAAACGGGGCTAAAAAGCCGATAAAAATTTCGGATAAAAAGACGCAAAAGAGTCTATGAGATGTTGAAAATTGGATGAGGGAAATACAGGTCTAAATGCTCAAGACATTCGAGCCTTAGACTGAATGGATCGTTAAAATAGCGGAAATAGACTGTGCTATAATATCGGGCTAAGAATTTTGTGCCTAATTTTGATTGAGAGTAATTCACGTGGAAATTAATCCGTATCTAAACCAATTAAAAGACTTAAACGAACGTGGTCAAACACTACGGGGGTATCTTTGACTACGATCTGAAAAAAGAGCGTTTAGAAGAAGTCCTGCGTGAATTAGAAGATCCAACTATCTGGAATGACCAGAGTCGTGCCCAAGCGATGGCCAAAGAGAAAGGCGAGCTTGAAAATGTATTAAATGTGCTGGATCGCTTAAGTACCCAGCTTGAAGATGCACAGGCTTTGCTTGATCTGGCGGTTGAAGCGGATGATGAAAGCTTGCTAGAAGATGTACAGGCTGAACTGAGCACGGCTGAAGAAGAACTGGCCAAGCTTGAATTCCGCCGTATGTTCAATAATCCGATGGATCCAAATCCTTGCTATCTGGAAATTCAAGCTGGTTCAGGCGGTACAGAAGCACAGGACTGGGCGTCTATGTTGCTACGTATGTATCTACGCTGGATTGAACGTCATGGCTTTAAAGCAGAAGTGATGGAAGAATCTGATGGGGATGTTGCCGGGATTAAATCTGCGACGATTCGTGTGGAAGGTGAGTACGCCTATGGCTGGTTACGTACCGAATCTGGTGTACACCGTTTAGTGCGTAAGTCGCCCTTTGACTCGGGCAACCGTCGTCATACCTCGTTCTCTGCCGTGTTTGTGTCACCGGAAGTTGATGACAATATCGAAATTGAAATCAATCCGTCCGATGTTCGTACCGATACTTATCGTGCATCAGGGGCGGGTGGTCAGCATATTAACAAAACAGATTCTGCCGTGCGTTTAACCCATGCACCGACCGGAATTGTGGTGGCCTGTCAGAACCAGCGTTCACAACATGCCAACCGTGACCACGCCTGGAAGCAGTTACGTGCCAAACTTTATGAGCTCGAGATGAGCAAACGTAACGAAGCGGCACAAGCACTGGAAGATTCCAAGTCTGACATTGGGTGGGGTAGTCAGATCCGTTCTTATGTCCTGGATGATTCACGTATTAAGGATTTGCGTACAGGTGTGGAAAATTCCAATACTGGCGCAGTTCTGGACGGTGATCTGGACAAATTTATCGAAGCAAGCCTGAAACAGGGCCTGTAAGAAATCGTTTAAAAGCTGGCGTAACAAAGCTTGTGCAGATTGTGATTATTATATCTAAAATTTTCGATATATAAATCGAAAAAATACGATATAATGGTCGCAGATGCTGAATAAAGTTTCGTTGCGCCACTGATTGTGATGTGCCTATGGACCTTGATCTAATTTTTAAAGCCTTAGCCAATCCGACCCGTCGACAAATTCTGGAGTGGTTAAAATCTCCGGAGCAATATCTGTCTGCGGAAGAGTGTGGTGGCTTTCAACGTGGGGTCTGTGCAGGTCAAATTGAACGTTTGGGCCAGGTTTCCCAGTCCACCATGTCCAATCATTTGTCTGTATTACAGCAGACTGGCCTGATCACTGCGACCAAGCATGGACAGTGGTCATATTTCTCCCGCAATGAAACTTTGATTCAACAATTTATCGAACACCTACAACAACACCTTTAACAGGTGGGAGTAACGATGGCTGAATTAAATTCTCCTTTAACGCTCGGTGCGTTAGAGCTTAAAAACCGTGTCATCATGGCGCCGCTTACCCGTAACCGCGCAACTGCTGATCGCGTTCCAACCCCAATGATGGTTGAGTACTATGCGCAACGTGCAAGTGCTGGCCTGATTATTTCTGAAGCCACAGTGATTTCTGAAGAAGCCAATGGCTATTTAAATACTCCAGGATTGTTTACCGATGCTCAGGTCGAAGGCTGGAAAAAGGTTACTCAAGCGGTTCATGAGAAGGGCGGTCTGATTGTTGCCCAGCTTTGGCATGTTGGTCGTGTATCGCATCCGGATCTGTTAAATGGTGAAACACCAGTCTCTGCAAGTGCAGTACAACAGGCGGGTCATGTCAGCTTGTTACGTCCAAAACGTCCTTATGTGTTGCCGCGTCCGCTGGAAATTTCGGAAATTCATGCCATTATCGAGCAATATAAGCAAGCCGCGATTCGTGCTAAAGAAGCCGGTTTTGATGGTGTTGAATTACATGCTGCCAATGGTTATCTGATTGACCAGTTCTTGCAAAGCAAAACCAATCAGCGTGAAGATGAATACGGCGGTTCAGTGGAAAATCGTACACGTTTCCTGCTAGAAGCAACTGATGCACTGATTGAAGTATGGGGCGCAGATCGTGTAGGGGTGCATTTAGCGCCGCGTTGTGATGACCATGACATGGGCGACAATGATCCACGTGAAACATTTGGCTATGCCATGGAGCAGCTGGGTAAGCGCAAGATTGCCTTCTTCTTTACCCGTGAATATCTGGCTGAAGACAGTATTTCTGAATATATGAAAGAGCGTTCAGGTGGAGTGCCTTATATTGCGAATATGCAACTAAGTCGTGAAGATGCGATTGAGCTGTTGGCATCAGGCAAGGCTGATGCGGTGGCTTTTGGTAGGGCGTATATTGCCAATCCAGACTTGTATGAGCGTTTATTGGTAGATGCACCTTTAAATGAACTCAAACTAGAAAACATGATCGGAACCAATGTCGCGGAAGGCTATATTGATTATCCGACATTGGCTGAAGCAGAAGCTTTAACTACAGTAGAATAATCTAAAAATGAGCCACATTGATTAACATGTTGATGTGGCTCTGCTATATTCTGCTCATTGAATCTTTGGACAGGGGCGCAATGTGGCCACTCCATTTTGGTATAACGCAGCCTTGGCGCTGGTTAAACCCTTATATCAATCGCGTATCCGTAAACGTGCGACCGATCCTGAACAATTACAACAAGAACTGACAGAACGTTTCGGCCCGTTTCAGCCACCCAAAAACCTGCATGCCATCTGGTTTCATGTGGTGTCGGTGGGTGAAACCAATGCTGCCCAACCGTTAATTGAACATTATTTAAAACTTGGCCATCCGGTGCTGGTCACCAATACCACCAAAACCGGTCAGGCACGCGCTAAATCACTTTTTTTAAAAGCGCCTTATCTCGATTTGTTTCAAGCCGTGTATTTGCCTGCTGACCAGAAAACTTTAATTCGTGAATTTTATCAAAAGTATCAGCCGAAACTTTTATTGCTGATGGAAACTGAGCTTTGGCCTAATCTGCTGGATCAGGCACCCCAGTTTAATGTGCCAAGTGTATTATTGAATGCGCGTCTGTCCGAAAAATCCGCCAAAGGCTATGCCAAGGTCAAAGGTTTGACCCGTGGCATGCTCAAGAATTTAACTGGTCTTTTGGCACAGGATACAGCCACCCAGCAACGTTATATCCAGTTGGGAATCGCAGCTGAAAAAACCCAAGTTTTGGGCAATATCAAATTTGATATTACTGCGCCCGAGCGCTTTATTCATCAGGCAGATCAATTGAAACAGGAGTGGCAGTTAGGGGGGCGAAAGATCGTCACGTTAGCTAGTACTCATGCTCCTGAAGAAAAAGAAATTCTGAGTGTTTTAAAAGCTGCTTTAGAAGCTGATCCATATTTGGTCTGTATTGTGGTACCGCGCCATCCGGAACGTTTTGATGAGGTGTTCCAAGCTGCACAGTCTTTGGGATTGAAAATCCAGCGTCGAAGTCTAGGGCAACATATTAAAGCAGATACCCAGGTTTATTTGGCCGATTCGATGGGTGAAATGTGGCTTTGGTATGCTTTGAGTCAGGCATGTTATGTGGGTGGTTCTTTAAATGAACCAGGTGGTGGACATAATATTTTGGAGCCGATTGCGCTGAATGTGCCGACTGTTTTAGGCAAAAACTATTTTAATTTTCAGACTATCGTGGATGAGTTCGTTCAGGCAGACGCAGTCGCAGTGGTGCAGGATGCCCAGCAGGCTGCAGAGGTATTACTGGAACTTTTGCAAGATCAGGTTAAGGCGGAAATCTTGAATGCGGCAGCGCAGCAAATTATGCAGTTAAATACGGGATCGCTTGCCAAGCATATTCAGGTGATTGATCAGTATCTCTAAGTGTGTGCTAGTCATATTCTCAATCTACCTTTCTGAGACAACTGGTCATTCGTAGAAGATTTCTACTTTTAAGGGATTAAAAGTAGCAAAAATCCTTTGCGGTACTGAAGGTACTTCCTGTACCTCAGTACCGCGGGCAACATCCATGTCGCCACACACGATTTCAAATTTGGCGATAATACCTAATTTGAATATTTTGCATGTTAATGTTTTGGTTTTATCTTCCTTATGAATATCGTCCTGCTTGACCCACGTCAAACCGAAACTGAACTTTGGTCCATTACCTCAACTCGGCAACTGGAACATTTACAGCAACATCTACAGATTCAGGTGGGAGATACGTTAAAAGTCGGAATTCGGGAAGGTCAGCGTTACCTGACAGAAATTGTCGAAATCTCTGAAAAAGCAGTGCGCTTGAAACCACTGCAAGAAGAAGCTGTTCCAGAAAAATTGCCAGTGACTTTAATTGTGGCTTTGCCACGTCCGAAAGTGCTGCGCCGTCTGATCATGGACAGTGTCACCTTGGGCGTTGAAAAAATCATTTTACTACATAGCTACCGTGTCGATAAAAGCTATTGGCAAACTCCATTTTTACAGCAGTTAAATCATTATATCGAATTGGGGCTAGAACAGGCAGGGGATACGGTTGCTCCAAAAATCGAGCTGTATAAACGTTTTAAACCCTTTGTTGAAGATATCTTGCCGGGTTTGATTAGTACAGATTGCCCGGCTTATGTGGCACATCCTTATGCAGAGCAAGCGATGCCGTTTGCGATTGAGCATCCCTGTACGATTGTTATTGGTCCGGAGGGTGGATTTATTCCTTATGAAGTCGATTTACTCATCAAAAACGGTTGCCAGGCTGTGAGTCTGGGCAACCGTATTATCCGCACAGAAACCGTGATTCCTTATGTTTTAGGTCGACTGTTTAGCGCGGGCTGAGGCATCATCATTGCCTTCACCACGATAGACTTTGACTTCCTGTACCGGATACGGAATCGAAATATTATGCTCGGCAAAAGCCTGAATCACCCGTTCCTGCACCGCACTGATTGAAGTTCCGGTGCCTGTTTCAGTGGTATCGACCCACCAGAAAGCTTTTAGGGTAATGGAAAAGTCAGCCAACGCGGTGACATTGACACTAAAGCCAGGCTGGCTCAGGATGGTGGGGTCTTTATCTAAAATAGCGGTAATCAGGTCTTTGGCTTTCTGGATATCATCCTCATAGCCGATCCCCACCACGAATTCGCAGCGGCGACGGGTATAGGCGGTATTGACTGTGACCGCACTGGTGTAGACGGTCGCGTTTGGAATGACGATACGGCGGCCATCGGGTGAACGTAAAAAGGTTGCACGAATCTGGATATCTTCAACGGTACCTTCCATGCCATTCACGATAATATCGTCGCCAATCTTGAACGGTTCACTGAGAAGAATCAGCACACCAGAGAGCAGGTTCTGGAAAATATCCTTAAAGGCAAAACCGATCGCGACCGAACCAATTCCGAGGGCACTCATCAGCTGACCCGGGGTAAAGCCAGGAACCGCAATCACCAGTCCAATCAGAATACCAAAGAAAATAATAAAGGTACTGCCGACACGGTTGAGGACCAATACCAGATTCTGGCGGGTATAAGAACGGTTTTCCAAAGTTTTACGTACGAAAAACTTGAAGACTTTGGAGAGTAACCAGAAAATCGTAATCACGATCAGTGCGATACAGAAATAAGGCACACGCTCCCAGAAGCCCTCCATGATTTTGTCAATGGTGCTGTAGGCATCATTATACTTGGCGGTATGTTCAATCACGGTCTTGGTCGTTTTTTCAGTTGCCTGATGTAACAACTCCGTGGTGCCCTCAGTTACCTGGCTTAAGGTATTGTTTTGCTCTGCCACAAAAATTCCACAATTCAAATTTTGCCTATTTTGCCTGATGTTCAGCAAAAAATTAATAAGGGCTCGAAGTCACCATTGGATAATTTTAAAAATAACGGCGCTGTTGTTAAAAGTATTTGGTGGTTTTTTGCATCATTTCCGTGGGGGTAGGGGTTTGTTCTTCACCGCTCATATAACTGAATAAAGCGATAGATCCCAACAAGCTAAGCAGGGTCAGGATAATCATCAGCCAGGCCAGAATTTTTTCCCAGAGCAAGGTCATCCGTGCCGGACCATATTGATTACTGCCTCGATCGCCCGAACCAAAAACGATATAAAGCCATACAAAAATGTTTACTACCGGCAGTAAAAATAATAGCGCCCACCAGCCACTGCGGTTCATATCATGCAAACGGCGAACGGTCACCACTAAAGCGAAATACACATAGGCCAGAACCATGACCAGTACACCGATACTGGCCAAGCCTTGCAGTGAAATCAGCCAGTTGGGATCTAGAGAATGGGTAGAAATATTCACAATATCAATACTGAGACCCAGTGCAATACTGCCAAATAAAAAAATGAAATACAGAAATGCCGACCAGGCAATAAAGCTCAAGCGTCCGAAGCGGCCTTTCATCGACAGGGGATGATCCGATGCAGGCAGCGCAGGCGGGCTAAAGTAGGGAGATTCAGGCGATTTCATAAAGCGTATCCTGCTAAATCAGATGAAATAACCACAAGCGGTCAATTTTATTTTTAAGGGCTGTGCTACAGATCATACACATTTGCGCAGAAGATTCTGTACTGTAAGTTGTGGTTTATTTTGATTGAATTTGTATAAATAATCTACGACGAAAGCATGATTGCCGGATTTGAAATAAGTAGGCCATACTGCCATTATGCATAAAAAACAATCAACAACGCCGCATTAACCTCTCGTGATGAGATAGAACAAAATCAAGGAAGTGACCTATGCAAGAGATCTATCCAGTACCCGAAGAATTTAAAAAAACAGCACGTACGCTCGAAGACCAGTACTTTGAACGTTATCAATATTCTATAGAACAGCCAGATAAATTTTGGGCAGAACAGGCGCAACGTCTGGACTGGATCAAGCCCTTCACCCAAGTCAAAAATACCAGCTTTAACAAAGACGATTTTAAAATCGAATGGTTTGCCGATGGTCAGCTCAATGTCAGTGCCAACTGTCTGGATCGGCACCTGAAAGAACATCCTTATAAACCGGCCATCATCTGGGAAGGGGATCATCCTTCGCGGCACAAGATTATTTCCTTTGCCGAGCTGCATGATGAAACCTGCCGTTTTGCCAATGTGCTGAAGAAAAATGGCATTCAGAAAGGCGACCGGGTCATGCTGTATATGCCGATGGTTTCTGAAGCTGCGATTGCCATGCTGGCCTGTGCCCGGATCGGGGCGGTGCATTGCGTGGTATTTGGTGGTTTCTCGCCAGATTCTTTGGCCAGCCGGATTGAAGACTGTCAGGCGAAAATGGTGATTACTGCGGATTCCGGCATGCGCGGCGGTAAGGCCATTCCACTGAAAGCCAATGTCGATGAAGCACTGAAACTGGCGGGTACAGACTCGATTCAAAATGTAATGGTGGTACACCGCACCGGTAACCCAATTGAAATGCAGGAAGGACGTGATCTGTGGTATCACACGGAAATTATGTCAGTGAATGACATCTGTCCACCCGAACCGATGAATGCCGAAGATCCGCTGTTTATCCTGTATACCTCAGGTTCCACCGGCAAGCCCAAGGGCGTGATGCATACCACTGGCGGTTATCTGACCTATGTGAATTGCACCTTCCGTGAAGCATTTGATATCAAGCAGGATGATGTATTCTGGTGTACCGCAGATGTGGGCTGGATCACCGGGCATTCCTATGTACTGTATGGGCCACTTTCGAATGGTACCACCACCGTGATGTTTGAAGGTGTGCCGCAATATCCAAGCTGGGCGCGTACTGGACATATTGTTGATAAGCATAACGTGACCATTCTCTATACTGCACCGACCGCGATCCGCGCCATGATGCGTGAGGGCGATGCTTTTGTACGGGAAAGTGACCGTAGCAGCCTGAGAATTTTAGGATCGGTCGGTGAGCCAATTAATCCGGAAGCCTGGAACTGGTACTACACCGTGGTCGGTGAAAGCCGCTGTCCCGTCATCGATACCTGGTGGCAAACCGAAACTGGTGGTTTTATGATTACGCCATTGCCGGGTGCGACTGATTTAAAACCAGGTTCTGCGACACGGCCTTTCTTCGGGGTACAACCGGCTATTGTCGATGCCGATGGCAAGGAACTGGAGGGTGAAGCTGAGGGAAATCTGGTGATTAAGGATTCCTGGCCGGGTCAGATGCGTACCATTTGGGGAGACCCGGAGCGTTTTATTGAAGCTTATTTCTCTACCTATCCCGGTACTTATTTTACCGGAGATGGGGCGCGTCGCGATAAAGATGGTTATTACTGGATTACCGGTCGTGTCGATGATGTCCTGAATGTATCCGGACACCGTTTAGGTACTGCAGAAATTGAAAGTGCACTGGTGGCGCATGAATCGGTGGCTGAGGCCGCTGTAGTGGGTATGCCGCATGACATTAAAGGTCAGGGCATTTGTGCCTTTGTGACTTTGCAGGCTGATGTTGCCAGTTCAGATCAATTACGTGGAGAACTGGTCAGCTGGGTACGCAAGATTCTTGGTCCAGTGGCTACACCAGACGCCTTGCACTGGGCACCGGCCTTGCCAAAAACCCGCTCCGGCAAAATCATGCGGCGGATCCTGCGAAAAATTGCAGCCGATGAGCTGGATAGTCTCGGAGATACTTCAACCCTGGCTGAACCGCAGGTGGTGGATCATTTGATCGCAGAGGTACAGCGTAATAAAGTTTAAATTCAAGCGGTTCCAATACCGGCATTCTGCCGGTATTTTTATATCAGTCATAAGCTCTGCATGCTTTCGGATACAGGTCAGTACCCTGATCTGCTAAGCTGTTTCCATGCTGAACATGAGTTAAAATAATGAATGCACAATCCCCATATTTAAATCAGTCTCCTGTCGATATTGCCCAGAAACTTGCTGAAATTTTTGCTTTGACTGCAGCAGAGCGGGATCGGCAAGGTGGGAATCCTAAAGCCGAACGTGACCTGATTCGCCAGAGTGGCTTGCTGGGCCTGTCCATTCCAAAACAGTATGGCGGTCAGGAGACAGATTGGCAGACCATTTTTAAAACTATTCAAATTGTAGCCCAAGTCGACAGTTCATTGGCGCATGTCTATGGCTTTCATCATTTGCTGATTGCGACCGTGCAATTATTTTCCCAATCGGAACAATATGGCCCGTGGTTTGAACAGACTGCCCAAAATAATCTATTCTGGGGTAATACTCTAAATCCGCTGGACCATCGCACCACAGTTACAAAAGTTTCAGAAAACGAATATATTTTCCATGGTGATAAAAGCTTCTGCTCAGGTTCGATTGATTCGGATATGTTGCTGTGTTCAGGTTATGACGAAGCAGGAAAATTACTGATAGGAGTGATTCCTACCTGGCGAGAGGGCGTGAGCTTTCTGGGCGACTGGAACAATATGGGCCAACGCCAGACCGACAGTGGTACCAGCCATTTTGAGCAGGTCAACATTCATGAAGATGAATTGCTGTTAAATCCCGGTCCACTGAGTACGCCATATTCCAGTCTACGGCCTTTGATTGCCCAGCTGATTTTTGTGCATCTGTTTTTGGGCGTGGCAGAAGGGGCATTTGACGTCGCCAAGCAGACCGTACAAACCCAAAAAGCCTGGTCCAAATCACTGGCAGACGATGCAGTGAATGATCCTTTTATCCAGAAGCATTTTGCCGAGTTTTATGTACAACTGGAAAGTGTACGCTTACTGGCAGATAAAGCGGTTCAGACTTTACAGGCAGCCTGGGAGCTTGGGAATGATTTAACAGCTGAGCAGCGCGGTGAAGTCTCAGTTGCCATTGCCACAGCCAAAATTGCCGCAACCAATACCTCTCTCTATATTACCCAGAATATTTTCCAGGTGATGGGTGCGCGGGCCACCACGGCCAAGCTCAATCTTGACCGTTTCTGGCGCAATGTCCGCACCCAGACCTTGCATGACCCGATCGATTATAAATATCAGGAAGTGGGGGAATGGGTGCTGACTGGAAAAGTGCCTGATCCGAGTTTTTATTCCTGATCTAAAAATAAAACAGCCTCTTTATCGGAGGCTGTTTTATTCGGGATGAAAAAGTTTGGTTTTAAATTTGCTTAAACGCTTCAATCGCTCTTACACGAGAGGCTTTTAAATCCACAATCGGTTTTGGATAATCCAGTGCAAGATCCGGATTTTTAGCATAGGGTTCATGAATAGATTTAGCATTCAGATGTGTCAGTTCTGGCACCCATTGACGGATGTAATCCCCATTCGGGTCAAACTTCTGTGACTGGCTGACCGGGTTAAAAATCCGGAAATAGGGTACGGCATCCATGCCGGTCGAAGCACACCATTGCCAACCGCCATTGTTCGCCGCCAGATCACCATCAATCAGATACTGCATAAACCAGCGTTCTCCCAAGCGCCAGTCTATCAGCAGGTTTTTACACAGGAACATTGCAGTAATCATGCGTACCCGGTTATGCATCCAGCCAATGGCTCGCATTTGCCGCATGCCAGCATCGACAATCGGAATCCCGGTTTGTCCTTGTTGCCAGGCAGCCAAATCATCTGGTGCATTGCGCCACTGGATTTTATCGGTATTTTCCTTAAAAGGCCGATGTCTGGATACACGGGGAAAATCAAACAGGGTATGCAGATAAAATTCGCGCCAGAGCAGTTCATCTAGCCAAGTCTGCTGACCGATATTATCAATCTGGAAATATCCGTCCTTAAACAGGGTCTGCATACATTGACGGATCGAGAGAATACCGATATTCAGATACGGTGACAGGCGGCTGGTACCATCGACTGCAGGTAGATCTCGCTCAGTTTTATAGTGAGCCATTTTCTCCCCGATAAAATCATCGAGCAGCTCAAAGGCAGCTTGATCCTGCGCAGGCCAGAACTGGGCAATATGATCGACCTTATAATCAACTGCAAATTTTCCCAGATCAAAGCTGGTCAACTGAGCGGGTAATTCAAGCGGATCTTGAAGCTGAATGGCAGGATAGCAGCCCGGTATATTCTGAATCAGTCGTTCATAGCACTTTTTCTTGAATGCGCTATAGATCTGATAGGGCTGATTGGACTGATTGCGGATACTGGTCAGTGGAAACAGGCTGCGATCATGATACAGCTCGACCCGGATCTGCTGCTGTTCCAGCACCTGCTGTACCTGTGCATCACGTTGCAGTTCATTCACGCCCACTTCAATATTGGCATGTAGCATATCAATCTGCAGTTTTTGGCACAGGCTTCGCATTTCAGCAGGCAGGTCTTGCCATAAGGGAACATTTAAAATGATTAATGGAATATTCAGCTGCGCTAACTGCTGCTTTAAGACGTCGAGGCGGCGCAGATAAAAATCGATTTTAATCCGGGCATCCTGATGCCGCTTCCATTGTTCAGGAGAGAGCACCACCAGTGCTATACAGCTGCCTTGCTGGGTGGCATGCCAGAGCGCAGCATGATCATGAATGCGGAGGTCTTGACGAAACCAGATCAGTTGCATTGTTAAAATTCTTGGAAAGTCGTTAGTGCAGAATTTTAAGGAATTGCTGGTCTTAAGCCTAGCCAGACAACAATTTTATCACATAAAAAAATCCCCCAAGCCGAGCCTTGAGGGGGGAGTGAATCTGCTGAGATTTATTGGAAGGATTATACGGGCTCAGCTTCTTCTTGCTGTACAGGCGTTGCCTGTTGTGCTTCAAGCTCACGGACCAAAGGCAGCACCTTCTGGCCAAAATATTCGACTTCTTCAATAAAGTGCAAAAAGCCTGACAGAATCAGATCTACGCCCACTTTTTTTAGTTCGATAATCCGTTCAGCAATCTGCTGCGGTGTTCCGATCAGATTGGTGCGGAAACCATCATTGTATTGCACCAGATCTTCAAAGGTGGATTTGGCCCAGTTGCCTTCACCTTCCTGACTTGCTGCGCCGGCTTCACGGGTCGCTTCACCAAAAGATTTCACTGCCTGCACATTGGCCTTGCTAATAATTTCCTGCAATACAGCCTGAGCTTCTTCTTCGCTATCCCGTGCAATCACAAAGGCATTTACGCCGATTTTCACCGAGTGATGATTTGCCTTGGCTTTTTCACGAATATCATCGATCTGTTTTTTCAGCTCTTCCGGGGTATTGCCATTGGTGAAGTACCAGTCAGATACGCGAGAAGCCATATCACGTGCTGCCCGGGAACTGCCGCCCTGAAAGATTTCAATATGCGGTTTTTGTAGCGGTTTTGGACTCAGGGTATAGTCTTTGAATTGATAATATTTACCTTCAAAATTAAAGTTATTCTGGCTCCAGACCCCTTTCAGGCTACGGATAAACTCTCCCGAACGGGCATAACGCTCGTCATGTTCCGGCCATTCTTCACCAATGGCATCAAACTCACCGCGGAACCAGCCACTGACCACATTGATCGCGATCCGGCCATTGCTCAGATGGTCAATCGTCGCCAGTTGTTTTGCAGCCAGTGCCGGCTTCCATGGACCCGGCAGAATCGCGGCAATGACTTTCAGGCGTTCAGTTTTGGCCAGAATGCCATGACTGAAGCTGACCGATTCATGCTGGTTTTCTGCGTTATAGCCGGCAGTAAAACGGATCTGGGTCAGGGCATAATCAAAGCCTGCCTGTTCAGCGGTTTGTGCCAGACGCACGTTATAGTCATAGCTCCAGTCGGTGCGCTGCTCGATATTACTAACCACCAGGCCACCACTGACATTCGGCACCCAATAGGCAAATACGATATTTTTATCATTCGACATATTCATCGCCCTCTGCAATGCTGTGTTCAAGCCACTTGAGTCTTTGGTGCTTTCTTGCTGTGCAAGCGCGATTCTGCGGCATCCAGGCTCGGCACGGCTGCTGAAGGCAGCACTTCTTCCTGTTCGATCTGCTTGTTAATGCCCAGATTTTGACTCGCTTGAATGGTTTTTTCTTTGATGACTTCAGCACGTTGTCCCTTGGCTGGTGCCCATTCAAGAATCGGCAATGCACGCGCCACAGCCAGGGTAATCCGGTCGCGGAGCAATTCACTGTGAATGGTATATTCAGGGGTGAAATCGCGGTCGGTGGCATAGACCCCAATCGGTAAAGTCTGTGCCTGAAAGAAGCTGAATAAAGGACGCAGTTGATGTTCAAGCACTAGCGCATGACGGTCACTGCCACCAGAAGCTGCCAGTAATACCGGAACATCGACCAGCGCCGTTTGCTCAACAAAGTCAAAGAAATGCTTGAACAGGCCGGTAAATGAAGCGCGGTACACAGGAGTGCCAACAATCAGCGCATCTGCGGCTTCTACTGCTGCCAGATCATTCTGAACGCGTTGCGGCAACTGATTGCGATAAATCGCGCCGCCCAAGAGCGAACCAATTTCACTAAATTTAATGAAATGCACATTGATTGGTGTCGCTTCCCCAAGCTCATCCAGAATGGCCTGAACCAAGGCTTCGGTTTTTGAGGGGTGATTTAAACCGCCAGATACGGCAACAATATTTAAGGGTTTTTGCGCATTAAAATTAGACATATTTAGAACCTGAAAATAGGGTTAATCTCGGAATGACCCTATTAATCCCGATTCAGCGAAGGGCTGTAAAATAACGAAAAGCTGAAAAGTTATCTGATTTTGCGATATACGACAAAGGCCTGATTTTTAAGGAAGTTTTTGTGGGTAAGTGAATGATATTTATATTTATATTGAATAAAGATAAGCTTTTTCAGTGAGGAATAAGTGATATATAAAAAAGTGATGAGAATTAAACAATTATTGCAATAGTGCAAAAATGGGCAATTTTGAAGAAAAACTGCATATTATTTTAAAAATTGTAGTGTCTTGCATATCCTTAACCGGGTTGTATGGTTAGAATAGGGACTACCGTGCCAAGATCTCTCTCACGTTGCCTATGAATATTTTAATCGTTGATGATCATCCACTATTTCGTCATGCCTTGATTCAAGCTGTACGTTATAGCCTGCCACAAGCCCAGATTCATGAAACTGCGGCAGTCAATGAATTTTATGAACGTCTAGAAAATGGCCCTGAGCCTGATCTTGTGCTGCTGGATTTAAACCTGCCGGGCGCTTCCGGCTTTTCTGCCCTGGTGCATGTCCGCGCACAGTATCCGTCTTTACCGATTATTGTTGTGTCTGCACATGAAGAAGTCAGCATCATCCAGCGTGCGATCGCGCATGGTGCGATGGGCTATAATCCTAAATCTGCTCACCCAAGCCATATCGGTGAAGCGATTCGTGAAGTGCTGGAAGGTGAAATCTGGTTACCGCCAAATCTGCCAGCCAATATGAATTTTGATCCGCGTGCTGCCGATGAAACGGCTTTGGCAGAACGGATCCAGTCTTTGACGCCGCAACAGTTCCGGGTATTGATGATGGTGGCTGAAGGTTTATTAAACAAGCAGATTGCTTATGAACTGGATGTATCAGAAGCGACGATTAAAGCGCATGTGACTGCAATCTTCCGTAAGCTTGGCGTACAAAACCGGACACAAGCGGTATTGGCCATTAATGCACTGAATATTGAAGACCGCAAAATGTAAATTCTGCATATACGAATTGAAAAAGACCTCCTTGGAGGTCTTTTTTATGGGCAAAATCTGCAAAATTGAGTGCAAAGGCCTGAATCAGCTAGGCGATATAATCCTGCTTGCGGGTGAAATCATCACAAAACAATGGATTTAAGGCACATTGCAATTCGTCAATCTGCTCTTCGGTGACATAACCTTTCGATTTCAGATATTCCGCCACGCGATCATCACGCAGACTCAGGAAAGTCGCATCATAAACACCGAGATCGACAAATAGTGCTGCAGTTTCCAGACTGTTAAAACGATCCAGATAAACTTCATTGTCATACATCAGGAAGACATGTTCGTCGCGCGTATTCGGATCGACATGTAAACGTTGTGCCAGTTCATGTGGGCAGGTTTTGATAAATAACAGATCAGACAGCTCATCAAACTGGCTGGTGTCCAGACAATCTTCTTCATTTTTGACTTTACCCAGCCAGGCCTTAAAGACCAGTACCGCGCCACCACGCAGCAACATGCTCCAGATCTGATGACGGGTCTTTGCCGGAAGATCCTCTGTTTCAGCTTCTAAAGACTGAATCAGCTTGTCTTCCTGTTCAGCAATCTTTTCAAATAGACCCAGACCTTGCGGCTTGTAGGCATAAGGTTCAAAGACATCAAAATGTAATTCATCAAAGACTTGCAGTGCCAGAGGGACTGCACTCTGATACAGCGTTTCCAGTGCCTGATACTGGGCATCATTCAGCTTGCTGTATTTAAAGATCTGTGCCCAGTCAATGCTTGGCAATAAGGCATTGGCGCCATATTGACGGTGAAACTGCTGGGTCTGATTCAGGCCATGGTTTTGATCTATGTTCATGTGAAGAACTCCGATATGCAGAAATAGATCAGCGACCAAAAAATTAAGGCTGCATGAGATGGGAACTGATCGTTTCTTATTCCTCTATTTTTAGAGCCAAGTACAAGGGATAAAAATACGACTAAAGTTATAGTAGTGGAAAATTACTCTTTAATTTTTATTAAAAACAATAAGATAATTAATTGTAACTAAGTGTACACATGTACATTAATACATTCGTCAGTTTTTGCCATAGTGAATTAAAAAATGAGCATTTTGGTCAATTTATTCAGCTGTATTTTCGGCATATTTGCTGCTTTTAGCACATTAGAATAAATTTTATGCAAGCTAGGTAAGTTTATGTGGCAGTTGAGTATAAAAAATGCCCATTTCAGGGTGTGAAATGGGCATTGATCAGATCGTTATCTACTTAGGAGTCGGAAATTTTCAGTCCAGATAACCATGAACGTAATGAGGCCGGTTTCAGCGGTTTTTTCAGCAGAACAATGTTTAGCTCTTTTAGACGTTGCGGCAATTCCGGATCGGAATCGGCGGTAATCAATGCGACCGGAATATCCTTCGAACGATGTTCCAGAATGAAATCCAGACCGATCTTGTCCTGATTCAGATGTTGATCCACCAGCCAGACCTGAATATTTTCCTGCTGAATCAGCATGGCTGCTTGTTCAGGTTCAGTGGCTTTAAACACCTGATAACCCCATTTGGTCAATAAGGTCGACATGCCTTCCAGAATGGTTTCATCATTATCCAGACATAGAATCTTAAAGGCTTTGCTCTTTAAAGGTACGGCCTGAACCGGTGCTGCGACCACTTTCGGTGCTTCGATCACAGGCACTTCAATCATAAAGCAGGAACCTTTACCCAGCGCAGAAGACACATGTACCGGATAGTCCAGCATGCTGGTCATGCGTTGTACGATCGCCAAACCTAGGCCCAGACCCTGTTCACCCCAAGGCGAGGTGTGGCCGCAACGTTCAAATTCCTGAAACAGTTTGATGCGCTGTTCTTCGGCAATGCCCGGGCCAGTATCCCAGACGCCAATACGGATATGATTCGGTCTGCTGCTCGAACGTAATACACCGACCACCACTTTACCTCTGGCAGTATAACGCAACGCATTGCTGACAAAGTTCTGGATAATGCGGCGAATCCATTGTGGATCGGTATCAATCCAGAACTGTGCATCATGCACACTGAACTTGATACCACGCTGTGCAGCGATGGATTTGAACTGGAGTTCCAGATCGCTGAGCAGGTCATGCAGCGGATAAGCCTGACGTTTCGGCTGAATGGTGCCGCCTTCCAGTCGGGCAATATCCAGCAGGGCAGACAACATGCTTTCTGCACCATGCAAAGCACGATCCAGTTGTTGTAAGGTCTTGCGGTCTTCATCATTCTGCACACTTTGTTCGAGTGCGGTACTGAACAGGCGCGCGGCATGCATTGGCTGCAACAGGTCATGACTGGCGGCTGCAATGAAGCGGCTTTTTGACATATTGGCCTTATCGGCCTGTTCACGCGCCAGTTGCTGCTCGGACAATGCATCGGCCAGCTGCTGGGTACGGTCCTGAACGCGGGCTTCAAGCACGGCTTCATTTTCACGGAAGGCAGTAATATCGGCGAAAGTGGTAACGAACCCGCCGCCTTCGATCGGATTGCCGCGCATCTGAATGACGCGGCCATCTTTACGAATCCGTTCAAATTCATGGGCACTGCCGACCTGCATCCAGTGAATCCGTTTCCGTACATGTTCTTCAACCGAGCCCGGGCCACATTCACCACGTTCAGCGTTATAACGGATCAGGTCTGCGATTGGACAACCGACATAGACAATATCGGTCGGATAATCGAACAGTTTCAGATATTGATTGTTCCAGGCTACCAGGCACATATTTTCATCAACTACGCTGACCCCTTGGGTCATGTGATCAATCATGGTCATGATCAGGTTCTGATTAAAGCGTTGCCATTGCGAGGCCTGATCGAGAATATTGGCGACCTGACCCAATGCCAAACCATTATTAACCATAGCTGTGGTCAACAGGGTACGTGCCGAGGCTGCCCCGATAGTCCCCGCCAGATACTGTTCGGTGAAACGCCACCACATGCCATTGGCACTGCTGTTTTCATTCAGCTCAACACTGTTTTGGGTGCAGAACTGCTGGAAAGCGCGTGTGGTTGGGCCTTCGCCGGTAATGCGTTTAGCCAGGGTAATCAGATCACCGACTTTTAAACGGGCGACATCCTGATGCGAATAGCTGACCTCGTTAGAAGGACTCTGCGAGGGTAGTGGCTTGGTTTCATAATAGAAGAAACTTTCGGCTTGAATCTGTTCGGCAATACTCGGACGGAAAATACGGGAAATCCAGATATACAGCAGGGTATTTAAGCCCAGTGCCCAAACTACGCCATGCGTCAGTGGATCAAAAGACTCAAAACCGATCAGGGCTTCCGGTCTTAACCAGTTCCAGCCAAAAGGCCCTTGATTCAGCAAGCTTTGGCTAAAGCTGCTATAGGCTTCTGGCAGGCTTCGCAAAATGGTTGGAAACAGCAGGGTATAAGCCCACAAGGCAAAACCGGTCAGGAGTCCAGCATAGACACCCTGTTTACTACCGCCACGCCAGTACAGGCCACCGATCAGGGCAGGGGCGAATTGTGCCACCGCACTAAATGCCAACAGACCAAAAACCGACAACTGGTCAATATCATTAAAGAAATTGAAGAACAGGAAGCCCATCAACATCACGCCCAGAATACAGACCCGGCGGGTAAATTTCAGCACCAGCGGCAAGCGTTTGTCAGGCCGGGAAATCAGCTTTAAGCGCCACAACGCCGGCATGATCAGGTCATTACTGAGCATGATTGACAGTGCCACGGAAGACACCAGCAGCATCCCGGTAGAGGCAGAGAAACCACCCAAGAAGGCTAATAAAGTGAGCCAGTCCTGATTATAGCTGAGTGGCAAAGAGAGTACCGCCACATCCGGAATGGCCAGGTATTGTGGTGCAGCATGTAGCGCCCAGCTGGCAATGGGAATAATCGCCAGGGTAGTCAGAATCAAATAGACCGCAAACCAGCGCCGCGCACCGCGGATATGTTTTTCATCGCGCAGCTCAACCACCGCTACATGGAACTGGCGCGGCAGGCAGATAATGGCCAGTGCCGCCAGCAAGGTCTGAATCCAGAAACTTTGTGGTACGCCAAACAGTTGCACATCATGAAAAGTGGTACTGATATCGCTACTGATCTGTGCCAGATTTTCTGGTGCTTCAAACATAAAGAAACAGGCAACTGCCAACAGGGCAAAAAGTTTAACAAAAGACTCAAATGCCACGGCCAGCATCAACCCGCCATGCTGTTCAGTATTGGCAATCTGCCGGGTACCAAACATCATCGCCAGTATCGCCAGAACCCCAGTCAGAAACAGCACGCCATTGGTCGTGCCGGTTACACCTGCGGAAGGTTCCAGGATGACGGCGGCACTTAAGGCAATCGCACGTAACTGCAAGGCCAGATAAGGCACAATCGCTACCACCGCCAGAATGGTTACCAGCGAGGCGAGGGGACCACTTTTACCATAGCGTGCTGCGACAAAGTCAGCGATCGAAGAAATGGCATGATGCTGTCTCACCCGTCCCAGACGGCGCCAGATGTCATAGCCGACAGCAACAAAGAGTAGCGGACCCAGATAGATCGGCAGGAAAATAATCCCTTCACGTACCGCAGCACCCGTGGCGCCGTAAAAGGTCCAGGAGGAGCAGTACACTCCTAAAGTTAAACTAAACAATAGCATACGCCCACGGGTACTCAGCCGGCTGGCATGTTTTTCCCCGTAGAAAGCGCAGATAAAGAGTAATGCGATATAGAGGGCGAGTACCCCTATGATGAGCCAACTGTTCATATAGCCTGATGTGTACTGAGCATGCCGCTATGATAACGCATCGTGAACGCTACAGTTTAAATTGATCATTTTTTAACGACCAAAGTCTAAATTACAAGCACCTACGATTATTGTTAACTTGCAACAGTGATAATTCGAATTAAAAAATAGGCAGCCCAAGGTTGGGCTACAGGAGTAGTAATTATGGATGAGGTACAAGTAGATCGTATTCTACAAAATCCAAAATTCAAGGAAATGGTCCGCAAGAAAAGTATGCTCAGCTGGACGTTGACCGGCATTATGCTATTTGTCTATGTGGGTTTCATGTTGCTGGTTGGTTACAACAAAGAATTTCTATTGTCTTCAATTTCAGGTGGTGTGACTACGTGGGGTATTCCACTCGGTCTGGGTATCATTGTCCTGTCGTTTATCTTGTGTGGTGTGTATTCCTACATTGCCAATAACAAACTTGATCAATTGACTGAAGAAGCAATCCGTGAAGTCGAAGCGATTGCTCATGAAAAAGGACACCACTAAGATGAAATGGAATTCTCTTATTGCTCTTGCTGCAACTGCAATGGCCTCAGGTATGGCTTTCGCTGGTCCTGATCTGGGTGCAGCAGAACAGCAGGCGACCAACTGGCACGCGATTATCATGTTTGTGATTTTCGTCGGTGCAACACTGTTCATTACCAAATGGGCAGCGAAACAAACCACCAGCACCACAGATTTCTATACGGCCGGTGGCGGTATTTCTGGTTTCCAGAATGGCCTGGCGATTGCCGGTGACTATATGTCAGCAGCATCATTCCTGGGTATTTCCGCGATGGTGTTCCTGTCAGGCTTTGATGGCTTGCTGTATTCACTGGGCTTTATGGTCGGTTGGCCGATCGTATTGTTCCTGGTGGCAGAACGTCTGCGTAACTTGGGTAAATACAACCTGTCAGACGTAGTGTCTTTCCGTCTACAGGAAAAACCGGTACGTACCTTAGCTGCTTTAAGTTCACTGGTTGTGGTCGCGTTCTATCTGATTGCACAGATGGTGGGTGCAGGTCAGCTGATCAAACTTCTATTCGGTCTGAACTATAACATTGCAGTCGTGATCGTTGGCTTGTTGATGATGGCCTACGTGATGTTCGGCGGTATGTTGGCAACCACTTGGGTACAGATCATCAAGGCGGTGATGTTGCTGTCTGGTGCAACCTTTATGGCATTCATGGTTATGAAAGGTGTGGGCTTCAGCTTTACCAACATGTTTGAACAGGCGATTGGTGTCTACTCAAAAGTACATGACTTGAGCCTGACAGATGCGACCAAAATCATGGGTCCGGGTAGTCTGGCATCTAATCCGATTGATGCGATTTCTTTAGGTCTGGCATTGATGTTTGGTACCGCAGGTCTGCCACATATCCTGATGCGTTTCTTCACGGTAAAAGATGCCAAAGAAGCGCGTAAATCAGTCGTAGTTGCTACAGGTTTTATTGGTTATTTCTACCTATTAACCTTCATCATTGGTTTTGGTGCGATTCTATATGTATCGAACAACCCGCAATTCCTTGATGTTGCGAAAATGGCTGTGACTGGCAAGCTGGAGCTGGTGGGTGGTAATAACATGGCGGCGGTGCACCTGTCTGATGCAGTGGGCGGCGACCTGTTCATGGGCTTCATTTCTGCAGTTGCATTTGCCACGATTCTTGCGGTCGTTGCTGGTTTGACCCTGTCAGGTGCTTCAGCAATTTCGCATGACTTGTATGCCAACGTTTTGAAGAAAGGCCAAACCACGCCTGAATCTGAACTACGTATGTCTAAAATCGCGACTTTAGGTCTTGCGATCTTCGCAATGATTCTCGGGATTCTGTTCGAGAAACAAAACGTAGCCTTCATGGTCGGCCTGGCATTCTCGGTTGCGGCATGTGCCAACTTCCCGGTACTGGTATTGTCTATGTTCTGGAAAGGCTTGACGACACGTGGTGCAGTTATTGGTGGTGTTGCCGGTCTGGTAACCGCAGTAACCTTGATTGTGCTGTCTAAAGCAGTATGGGTCGATACTTTGGGTATTTCTGATACGCCAGTGAACCCGTTCAATGGTCCTGCAATCTTCGCGATGCCATTGTCATTCTTGTGCTGCTGGTTGTTCTCTGTGACGGATAATTCGGCACAGGCTCAGGCAGAACGCAAAGCCTTTGATGCCCAGTTTGTACGTTCACAAACCGGTATTGGTATCTCAGGCGCATCGGATCACTAAGATCTGCGCTACGCTAAGAAAGCCCCGTCAGGGGCTTTTTTTATGGAGATATAATCAAGCTTTCTCTTTAGCATAAGCGCCGTATTGAATTGAGATGGCTGCATTTGTGCAGCGTTATTTCAGTAATTTTCATACAAATCGCATATCTGCAAGCGGATTTAAGCATGCTATGTTAAAAGCTGCTAACAATAACAATGTGTTCCCTACATGACGATAGTAACAAGAAGAGCAACAAGAAGGGCATTATGAAGCAATCTCTGCAACAGTTCTGGAACAGCTTTACCCATTTGCCTTCGGCATGGCTGTTGTGCCTGCAATTGCTGATCCTGATCTTGTCGGTATTGAGTTATGAAAGCGTGTCTTATCGGGCGGGAACCTGGGTGCTGGGTGTTCTGGTTTTGCTGGTGATTGCCAGAGTCATTCGCCAGACTCCAATGTTTACCATTTTAGGACTTAGCTTTGTCGCCGGTGCGATTTTCTTTTCCTCTCTGATTGTGCTGGGACTGCGTTATACCTGGATCCATGTCACCGCCAACCTGTTTGAAGCTGGTGCTTATTTCAGTGCAGCCTATGGCCTGCTGCGTTATATGTTTCATGACCGTTATCTGACCAAGGATGAACTGTTTGCCGCTGGGGCGGTATTTACCTTGCTGGCCTGGGGCTTTGCCTTTCTTTACAGTACTTGCCAGCTCTTGGTGCCATACAGCTTTTCAGATCCCGATCTGCAAGCCTATCAACCCTGGCTGGATCTGATTTTTCTTAGTTTCAGTGTGCAATCTGCAACAGGACTGTCTGATATCATGCCGGTCAGTCCGGTCGCACGGATGCTAGCCATTATCCAGATGTTTGTCGGGGTGATGTATCTGGCGCTGATTGTATCCCGCTTAATTGCCTTGCAATATATCGCACGTCTACCGCATAAAAAGAACGTGAAAAATAGAGAAAACCCGCCTGGGCAATGAGACTCATCCTTTTATTGTATTTGTTACAGTAACTTAACGGCTTTATTTTGTGTCACATCCTAAAATAGCAGGAGATCTAGCTCCCATAGACTGAATCTGTCTGATCATTTTGACCTTACCAATAATTATTTGACGCTGTTTGTCGATCCAATTTTTAAAAAATGGAGGATGTATGCCTTCCACAAAACCATCCTGTTTTGCCAATATCAATCCAAATGTTTTTATCAGTACTGTCGCCATTATTGCGATATTTTTAGCGTTGGTCGTATTTGCACCCGATGCTTTTTCAGTTTTTACCCAGCAACTGAACCAGTGGATTACCACGTCCTTTAGCTGGTTCTATGTATTGTCGGTGGCGATATTTATCATCCTTCTGGCTTATATTGCCCTGTCGGATATGGGCAAAATCAAACTGGGGCCCGAGCATAGTCAACCGAAATATAGCAGTGCCTCCTGGTTTGCGATGTTATTCACCGCAGGCATGGGGATTGGCCTGATGTTCTTTGGTGTGGCCGAACCGGTGATGCATTATGTTACGCCACCTGCCGGTGAACCGGAAACTGTACTGGCTGCACAACAATCTATGCGGGTCACCTTTTTCCACTGGGGCTTACATGCCTGGGCCATTTATACGCTGGTTGGCCTATCGCTAGCTTATTTTGCTTACCGGCATCAATTGCCTTTAAAAATTCGTTCGGCCTTATATCCGCTGATTGGTCAAAAGATCTATGGTCCGATTGGAGATGGCGTAGATACCTTTGCCACTATTGGTACGGTATTTGGTGTGGCCACCACACTGGGTTTTGGGGTCACACAGATCAATTCAGGCTTGAATTACCTGTTTGGTGTTGAACAGGCACCTAGCACTCAGGTGATTCTGATCATTGTCGTGAGTACCATGGCAGCGACTTCCGTATTTTTTGGATTAGATAAAGGAATTAAACGTTTATCTGAACTAAATTTGGTGCTTGCACTGCTGTTGCTGATCTTTGTCTTTGTGGCAGGTCCGAGTATTTATCTGTTACAGACGACTATTCAGAATGCCGGCCAGTATGTCTCTAATCTGTTTAGCATGACCTTTAATCTGTATGCCTATCAGCCAAGTGGCTGGATTGGCGGCTGGACCATCATGTACTGGGCCTGGTGGATTTCCTGGTCGCCATTTGTTGGGATGTTTATTGCCCGGGTCTCGGAAGGGCGCAGTATTCGTGAATTTATCGTGGGTGTATTGCTGATTCCGACTGGATTTACCCTGATCTGGATGGGCTTTATGGGCAATGCCGCACTGTACAGCATTATGCATGAAGCCAATACTGGCTTATTAGAGGCAGTTCAGCGTGATTCATCAGTGGCCCTATTTGAGTTTCTGAACAATCTGCCTTTCAGCTCAGTGACCAGCATCATTGCAACTTTACTGGTCATGCTGTTCTTTGTGACTTCTGCCGATTCAGGGGCATTGGTGACTGATTATCTGACAGCGAAAAGTGATAATTCACCGACTTGGCAGCGTCTGTTCTGGACCGTACTCATGGCTTTATTAGCCATCATCCTTTTGCTGGCCGGTGGCTTAGAGGCCTTGCAATCGGCCACGATTATGAGCGCTTTGCCATTTACATTTATTATGCTGCTGATGTGTTGGGGATTAATCAAAGCCCTACATCTGGATGTCACCAAAATGCATGCACTGCAAGCCGCACGGATTACCCCGCGTGCGATCCAGAATCCACGCAGCTGGCAACAGCGCTTAGGCCTGATCATGCATTATCCGCATACTCAGGAAGAGGTGCAGCAGTATATTCACAATACGGTGAATAACGCATTTCTCAGCTTTCAAAGTGAATTGAAACGGCGCCGATTACATGTAGCGATTAGCCCGCTAGAAGACGGTATACAGCTCCGTGTTGATCATCAGGATGAAATTAATTTTATCTATCAGGTCAATGCCACTCAGACTTTAAGTCCAAGCTTTATGGCTGAACTGGAGAATGCGGGAGTAGATTCCTATCAGGCAGAAGTCTTTTTAAGAGAAGGTGGGCAGGGTTATGATGTGATGGAATGGACGCAAGAAGATCTATTGCAGGATATCATTGATCAATATGAACGTCATTTGCACTTTTTAAGTCTGGTACGTACGCCTGAGTAAACAGAGTCATAAAACAATAAAAAAGGACGCAATATGCGTCCTTTTTTGATTCAGAATCTAATCAGAAATTAGAAACGGAATTTGGCATTTACGCCGATCGTTTGAGTATCACGAACTTGAGCAGTTTGCGCAAGATTTGCTTCGTAGTTAGCATTTACATAAGATGCGCCAACTGCAACAGCAGGAGTAATGAAGTAGTTTACGTTCGCGCCCCAAGCTTTGTCTGGAGAACCAGCAAAGCTAGATTCCATATAAGAAGCACCAACGCTTAACTGTGGGTTAAGGAAAAGAGTTGTACCTAAGTTGTAGGCAGTATCTTCACCATAAACTAAACCGCTTTCAAAACCAATTGACATGTTAGTACCGTCGATTGCACCAACGTATTTAGTACGTGCAGTGATCGCATCTGTCTTATCAGCAATTGTTGCAGATTCAAGAGCAGCTTTAGCAACGCCGTTAGACACAATATTGAATGCATCTAAAGAAGCTTGGTCAGCAACGCTGGTATAACCAACAGCAACTAAGAAGTTAGGAGCAACTAAAGCACCAAGTTCTAATGCATAACGGTCGCCTTGATCGTCAGTTGCGTTAGCAGTTTTGCTATCAGCAATGGTATGGCTATAAGAAGCGCTTGCATAAACAGGCACAACTGAAGTTGGAACGTAAGCTTCACCTTTTACGCCGTAAGTATGATTTACAGTACGTGAACGTCCAGCTTCTTCTTGACCGTTTTCGCCATAGCTATACGCTAGAGCAACATTAGAAGCTTGGTTCAGGAAAGCAGCTTCAGCTAAAGGACCTTTAGAAGCGTCTACATCTTTGAAGTAGTAAGTACCTTGAACAGCGCCAGTGAAGTCTTTGTCATTTGCAGTGTTGTCGATGTACTCTGACTGACCTTGAACTTCGAATTGATATGCTTGAGCACCGGTCATCGCTAATAATACAGCAGTGGCTAAACCTAGTTTTTTCATGATATTTACCATTTTGTTACAAAAGATGTACAACATAAAACGTATTGTATTGTAACAATTTATTAAGTCAATCCAATTCGAAATCGCTATTTTTTTAAGCTAAATCATTGTATTAATTTTGTGTAAAATTCAAGTATTAGGCTCCGAAGCTATTTTATATAAAAACTCTTGTATAACAAAAATCTAGACTTTAAATATAGAATCGGGACTAAAGATTAAGGAGAAATTATGTTGTTATTTTAATCAATTAATACGATTAATTATAATATATTTATCTATTAAAACAATTAATAATAGGTGAGTTAATTCATAAATGTGTCAAGAAGTGCAAAATGTCTGGCGCATCAGGTCTTTGATTGGATTGCTTGATCTTAGAGCATCATCAGCTTGGGCTTTAGAGTGGATGTCTGTTTTTTGAGCTAAATGGGCATGATTTATAATCTTGACTGAAGCAATCGACTTTACATTTTTAGGGGAATTTTACATAATATGAAAATCAAGTTAGAGTTCACACTTTCATAGTGATTTAGCCTGGTTCTCCACAATTTTTTGTTTTATCGCCCAGCTTTCCCCAAGGTTGGGCTTTTTTTTTGTTCCGCATTTTTTATTTCAGATCATCCTGTTTCTAAAAAAACCTTCAACTCAAAACAAGAGGAGGAGAAGAAATATTATAATAATTTTAAGCACCAAAATAGTGCATACTTAAAGGTGAAAATATCGACCTAAAATTTAATAGCTAAAAAAAACCCCGATTTTCATAGAAAATCGGGGTTTTTTCGCCAAAATTTGCGGGTAAACTAAAATATCTGCTGAGGAATAATTTAACTCGCCCTAATGCGGTGCATTATGCACCCAATTGTTGCATGTGTAAATAGTGCGGAAAGCAAGTTTTGATATTTTTTTTAATGCTTAAAAGTCCTGTATTTGTGTTGTATTTTTTGTAGGATAAAACCCATAAAACTTTAGCCTGAATTTAAAAAGTAGCGCTTTTAAAAATTAAAATCAAAAAAATATAGAAAAAACATTAACTAAGTTGAATTACCTACTTTAAGAGTATTTCATTTTATTTGTATAATAATCAATCTATTTAGCTTTGCTTGTCATATTGGGGCGTAATACAACAGCATGAATACCTTACGCTCTGAGTGGATCAGTAAACGTTTGTACTGGTCGATGTCGATTATTATTTTATGTTTACTTTGTATCTGTATTCCCTTAATTGTGAGTAGCAGTCAAAGTTATTTAAAATCCAGACAAACCTATCAACAATTGAATGCATTGCAGCAGGTCGCTGACCTGGCAAATAAGATTTCGCGTGAGCGTGCGCCTGCCAATAAGGCCATGTCCAGTTCGGTGCAGGAATTTGCCCAGCATCAGCAAGAGTTAATCAGCTACCGTCAACAGGTGGATCGGCAGCTCTCCCAGACGGCTGATGTCTTGACGGAGGTCGGTTTTAACAACCTGAGTCAGCAACTTTCACAGCTTGAGAATAGTTTGAAAAAAGGGCGTGCACAGGTTGATGCTTATACCCAGATGCCGCGTCAGCTGCGCAGTGCTCAGGAACTTGATCAGGCGATTCTGGCGATGTTTGCTGCCTGGGAAAGTTGCCGTGAACTTTTGCGTGACGTGGCGGTGGCTTCAGATAGCTCATCGACCCCTCTGAATAACTATATTAGCCAGATTCTATTTTTATCAGATTTACGTGATCAGGCCGGTCGTGTGGCCTCGTCTATCATGGCACATGTGACTTTTGAAGCTCCGCTTCCCACTGAAAATATTACCCGCTCTTTACAGACCCAACATCAGGTGCGTTATTTGTGGGCCTTGATTGATACCATTCAACCTGTTCAAGATAAGACTGAGGAATTCATCCGTTTACATCGGCGGGTAGAAACCGAGTTTATTCAGCAAGGCTTACCGATTGTGAGTGAGCTGATCAGTGACAGTCTGGAGCAACGTGACTACCGTTTGAGCGGAACAGAGCTGACTGAAGCGATCGTAGATAAATTTGCGACTGTGGTAGACCTGCAAACTTATCTGCTGCAATACAGCAGAGATGCCGCTATTCAGGAAATGAACAGCAATATGCAGCGTTTGATCTGGAGCGTGTTGGTATCGTTGATTTCATTACTGACCGCGATTTCCACCATGATCTTTGCACGCAAACAAGTATTTTTGCCACTTATTCAGGCACGCCGCATGTTGTTGAGTTTGTCTAAAAACTCGGGTCGTCAGAAAATTGATATGCGGCTGCGTGAAGTGAATCATTCTGATTCCTTATTCGCTGCCATTCAGAAATTGCAACAAATGTTGCAAGAACGCGATGCGCTAGAATTCCGTTTAAAAAATATTGCTCATTCCGATTCTTTGACCGGGCTGGCCAACCGTTTTGCGTTGGAAGAATATATCCGCTTTATGGAAAATCAGCCGGGTCAATTGAGCCAGACCTGTTTGATGATTATTGATATTGATCATTTTAAACAGGTGAATGATCAATATGGGCATATTGTGGGTGATCAGGTGATTCAACTGGTGGCCGAGCGTTTAAAGGCCAATGTTCGGGCGACGGATTTGCTGGTGCGCTATGGCGGCGATGAATTTCTGGTACTGATTGAAAATATCCAGATGCAACAGGCACTGATCGTTGCAGATAAAATTCGGGCTGAAGTGGTTGAGCGCTATATTCTGACTGCGCTAGGAGATCAGATCCAGATTTCGGTCAGTATCGGGGTGGCGATTGGGGCTGTTTCCTGGATGACTTTGTTGTCAAATGCCGATGATGCTTTGTTTAAAGCCAAAGCGAAGGGACGGAATGTGGTGGCTGAGGTTTAGTCTAAAAGATTCCTTCTCTACTTTTGAACTGCACAAAAGTAGCAAAATGCATTTGTTCGACTGATGCTAAGTCCCTTTAGCACAGTCGAACGGGCGACATCCATGTCGCCAGTCATGTGATCTAATTTGGATGATCTCTGGTTTTGTCGATCAGATAGTTAATAAAATTTGTGCAGGCAACAAGCATAAATTTTGCATCGATATAAGAAAGATTTGATTCGTCTAACATTGCATGGCGAATACCATCTGCATCGGATGTATAACCATATAAAGATTTAATACTGGCTTTTAATGCAGGATGTATTGGATATTGTTTTTCAATTTGACCAATTGCATCACCTAAAGTTACTTTGTCCTTCTTTAATATTTTTTGACACATACCTTCTAATGCCGAAACAGATTCTTTAATCGAATTTCGATAGTCAGGCTTTTGACGATCTGACATCAGTTTTAAAGCTTGATTTAAATGTTGTTGAACACCTAAATATTGATTTGTATTTTCTAAAGCAGTTTCGATGGATTGAATTTCTTGTTCGGAAGTTATTGGAATGATTTCGTCATTTATAATTCGGTAAGCACTATTTTCACGCTCTAGCATATTGTTGATATTAGTTATAAATGAATCTTTATTACTTACTCTTTGATAGGGGTAGTGCTCAATTGTTTCTTCAATCAAGCTATAAATTTCGTGCCATGCACAATTAAAAAAGTAATCTCTAATTATTTTTAAAGAATCAGATGTCCATTGAGGGATGGTATCTGTAGGGTTTTTAAAAAGATTAAGCCAATAAGATTCTACTAACGAGTATATATTTGAATTACGGGTAAAAGAGCTTTGATTATGTCCATGTTCAATCCGATTCCAAATATAGCTATGAAAAACACTCCACAAACCATTTTTTAAAGCATCATCTATACTTTCTTTTTGAATAATGTCACGTACGGGCTTATAACCATATCTTTCAGAAAATCGCATTTTGTTCCCCCTCAAACAAATTTAAGAATAGATTTATTTTTTTAATCCACCCTAACCCTCCTTTGCGAAAGGAGGGAATGCCTCCTCTTTATCAAAGAGGAGGCTAGGAGGAGATTTTTATTTCAACAACGGCTTCAAGAATTTACCCGTATGTGAAGCTTTGACTTTCGCGACCTGTTCAGGCGTACCTTCTGCGACAATCATACCGCCACCAGAACCACCTTCAGGGCCTAAGTCCACCACCCAGTCGGCGGTTTTAATCACGTCCAGATTATGTTCAATCACCACGATGGTATTACCCTTGTCACGCAGCTGATGCAGAATATCCAGCAGTTTGGCAATATCATGGAAATGCAGACCTGTGGTCGGTTCATCCAGAATATACAGGGTTTGACCAGTATCGCGTTTGGCCAGCTCACGCGCCAGTTTGACCCGCTGCGCTTCACCACCAGAAAGAGTGGTCGCAGACTGACCCAGACGAATATAACCCAGACCCACCTGATGCAATGTTTCTAGACGGCGGTGAATCACCGGAATGGCATCAAAGAAATGCATCGCATCTTCAACAGTCATCTGCAAGACATCGGAAATATTCTTGCCCTTATAGTTCACTTCCAACGTTTCACGGTTATAGCGTTTGCCATGACAGGCATCACATGGCACATACATATCCGGCAGGAAGTGCATCGCCACCTTGATCATGCCGTCACCTTCACAGGCTTCACAGCGGCCACCTTTCACGTTAAACGAGAAACGACCGGCAGCATAACCGCGTGCCTTGGCTTCTTGCGTCTGTGAAAACAGTTCACGAATCGGGGTAAATAGGCCGGTATAAGTCGCCGGATTGGAACGCGGGGTACGTCCAATCGGGCTCTGGTCAATATCCACCACTTTGTCGAGGAACTGTAAACCATCAATCGATTCAAACCTTTCCGAAGTTAAAGTGGTGGCACCATTGAGCTGGGTCGCCGCCAAAGGTAACAAAGTCCGGTTAATCAAGGTCGATTTACCTGAACCGGACACCCCGGTAACACAGGTCATAATACCTAAAGGAATGGTCAGATCGACTTTTTTCAGGTTATGCCCGGATGCTCCCATCAGCTTGATCTGTTCTTTAGGCTTAGGCGGTTGAATCCGTTTTTTCGGCACTTCAATTTTTAATTTTCCGGATAAATATTTTCCGGTCAGCGAGTCCGGATTGGCCAGAATTTCATCATACGTTCCTTCGGCAATCACATGCCCACCATGCACACCGGCACCCGGACCGATATCAATAATATGATCGGCGGCACGAATCGCATCTTCATCATGCTCGACCACCAAGACGGTATTGCCCAGATCACGCAGACGGATCAGGGTCTGTAACAGACGGTCGTTATCACGTTGATGCAAACCAATTGATGGTTCATCCAGGACATACATGACGCCCATCAAACCGGCACCAATCTGTGAGGCCAGACGAATTCGCTGCGCTTCACCACCAGACAGAGTTTCAGCTGAACGTGACAGACTCAGATAATTCAGGCCGACCGAAACCAGAAAGTGCAGACGTTCACGGATTTCCTTGAAAATCTTGTCGGCGATTTCACCCCGTGCACCTTCCAAATGAATACCTTGATAATAGCTTTCAGCATCGCCAATCGACATGCGGGTAATGTCAGCAATGGTCTTGTCCAGAATTTTCACATTACGCGAAATTTCATTCAGACGTGAACCATCACAGGCATCACAGGCAGCATTGGATAAATACTGCGCCAGATCATCACGTACATAATTACTTTCAGTTTCACGATAACGGCGTTCCAGATGCGGCAAAATTCCTTCAAAGGGAATGACCCGATTATGACGTCGGCCACGTTCATCGATATAACTCAGATCAATTTTTTCTTTGCCAGTGCCATACAGAAATTTCTTCTTGGTATCGGCATCCAGTTCATTCCACGGAGTTTCCAGAGAAAAACCAAAATGCTCGGCGACTTTCTGGATCATGCTGTAATAGTAAGGACGCTGACGGTCCCAGCCACGAATAGCGCCTTGGCTAACGCTGACCTCAGGATTGGGAATCAGCTTATCGGCACTGAAATGGCTACGGGTTCCCAAACCATCACAGACCGGACAAGCGCCAAAGGGATTGTTGAACGAAAATAAACGCGGTTCCAGTTCAGCCACAGCGCGGTCACATTGCGGGCAGGAATGCTTGGCAGAAAACACGCGATCGTTATGCTCGCCCTTCATCCAGGACAAAATGGCGATATCGCCACCAAGACGCAGCGCGGTTTCAAAACTTTCTGCAATACGGTTGCCCAGATCATCACGTACTTTAAAGCGGTCAACTACGACTTCAATGGTATGTTTTTTCTTTTTGTCCAGTTCTGGTGGTGGATCAATTTCCATGATCTCGCCATCCACACGGGCACGGACGAAACCCTGGCTTTGTAGCTGTTCAAACAGTGCCGTATATTCGCCCTTACGTTCGCGCACGACTGGTGCTAACAATAACAGTGCAGTGCCTTCTTCCAGTGCTTTAACGGCATCGACCATTTCAGTGACCGTTTGTGCCACCATCGGCAAGTCATGTTCAGGACAGAACGGTGTACCGACACGCGCATACAGTAGACGTAAATAGTCATAAATTTCGGTAATGGTTCCTACGGTAGAGCGTGGGTTATGACTGGTCGATTTCTGCTCGATGGCGATGGCTGGACTCAAGCCCTCAATCGAATCGACTTCCGGCTTTTCCATCTGGGAGAGGAACTGACGGGCATATGCAGACAGCGATTCCACATAACGGCGCTGACCTTCGGCATATAAGGTGTCAAAGGCAAGTGAGGACTTACCTGAACCAGACAGTCCCGTAATCACCACAAACTTGTCGCGTGGTATATCAAGGTTCACATTTTTCAGGTTATGGGTACGTGCGCCTCGAATACGGATGTGGCTTTGGCTCATGCAAGGATCCTAGAATATTCATCAAAAACCCTTATATGATACCGGATGAAAAATGTTCAAGTGCAAATAAAAGTATTTTAAACGTCAAGTTATGTCGGTGATTGGTCAATTCATCACAAAATTAAGAAACACAACAGCAGATCATTTAAATATTCACAATCATCATGTACAAGGTAAATACTTAACAAGCCGCTGCATAACGGCGTTCAAAGATAGACTCAATCTCTTCAAAACAGCGGTCACGTAGCACATCATGATGCAGACGTGCATAAAAATTGACTTCATTTTCCAGAATGTGCAGAAAGTCCTCATAGTCTTTTCGGAAAAAATCCAGGTCGAGCAAATCGTTACGGCGTGCCTGATGACAGCGATACTTTTCAATAAATTTCAGCAGATGTTTCTGGATATGCGTGTTGGTATGGTAAATCAGATAAGTGGCTGCCGAACCACAATCTAGACAGCCTTGTTCCAGATAGATTTCTTCATTGTTGAACCAGCAACATTGCAGGGTAAAAAATGCCCGAATAGCTTCGGTGCCTAAAGTGTCCATATTGTCTGCCTCTTTCCGGGATTGAATTTATTAATTGATAATTATTCTCAATTATTGTGCGGCAATTTTGGGCTTATAGCTAGGTCTAGCGTAGTGGCCCGTTCTATCCTTGTTTTTTTCAGACTAAGCCGTTTTTATGATCGGTTTATGACAGTAGAAATTTTTTTAAACGGCTATAACCAAAAAGCCCTGTCTTAAACAGTAATGCCAGTCAGTTAAGCAAAAAAAGTTAAAATGCTGTAAAAAGAGCGTATGTAAATACGCTCTTTTTTTATGAATTTATCTCAGAATCTAGATTTAACATTAAAACAAACCCTACCTTCACTTTCACAATTCAGTGAATTGATTGATTTAAACTGGATTGAAGATTGCTTAGACCAAACAGGTAAAGCATCAATTCGAAAAAGAAAACTGCCTGCTGAACATGTTGTTTGGCTGGTAATCGGACTTGCTCTATTTCGAAATCAACCGATTTGGTATGTGGTTCAACAATTGCAACTTGTTTTCGGTACGGCAGAATACTGTGTACCGAGTGCATCCGTACAAGCAAGACAACGCTTAGGCTTAGAACCCATGAGTGCTTTATTTTCGACATTAAGTCAGGCATGGTTTAAAGACTCACAACAACAATATAGCAACTTTCACGGTCTATGCGTTTGTGCTGTAGATGGTGTGGTTTGGTCTATGCCTCATACAGAAGAAAACTTTAAGCACTTTGGTTCATCCAAAGGCAAAACAGCAGCTGCACCTTACCCACAAGTTAGAGCGACTTGCCTGGTGAATACCAATACCCATGAAATGATTGATGCCCAAATGGGTAGTATGGATCAAGGTGAATTAACCTTAGCCAGTCAATTAAAAGCACCAGTTCGCAGTATTACCCTATTTGATCGTGCTTACTTCTCTGCTGATTTTTTAGTGAGCTGGCAATCTCAGGCAGAAGAGAGTCATTGGTTGATGCGAGCAAAGGACAACCTGCGTTATGAAGTGATTCATCATAATGCGGCCCATGACTTTCAGATCAAAATGCCTGTTTCAGCAAGAGCAAAAAAGATAAATCCGTCATTGGGTGACTATTGGGAAGCACGTTTAATTGAAGTTGAATATGCAGGAAAAATAAGACGTTACATTACATCATTAACAGATTCTAAAGTTTATCCATTCAAAGACCTTGCAATGCTTTATATCCAGCGTTGGGAAATAGAAATGTGTTATCGGGAAATTAAAAGTGATTTACAGGATGCAAGGATTTTAAGAAGCAAACAACCTGATTTGGTCTATCAAGAATTGTGGGGGGTATTTATTGCATATAATATCTTAAGAAGACAGATGAGGTTTATCGCTGAACATGCAAAGGTGAGTCCTTTAAGGATCAGTTTCCATATTGCATCTATGAGTATTATCAATATCTTAAGGCACACACCTTTAGAATCAGCAGGAAACCTACCCAAACATTTAGCGCAATTATTTGAACAATCTAAAATATTTGTATTACCTGAAAAAAGGCAAAGGCAATGTCCGCGAGTAGTGAAAATTAAAGCACAAAAATATCCAAGAAAATGCCAGTCAATTTCTTAACTGACTGGCATTACTGTCTTAAACAGGGCTTTTTTTATTCGTCCGTCTTATTCATCCAGACCAGGCCACTGGCGTTGCTCAAAGGCACTATGCCAGAATAACCATTCCAGACGGGCAGCATGCGTATAAGCTGCATGCATTTTTTCCAGTGTATCTGCATCGACACGCGCCGCAACACGGTCAACGGTCGCAATCACATTCCGTACCGCAGTGTGGAATTCCTCTCCTGAATAGGTATCTACCCAGGCTTGATACGGATTATTCGGCGCAGAGTTGTCGACAATATCTTTACCAACTTCGGCATAAATCCAGAAACAAGGCAGCAACGAGGCCAGTACCACCGGGTAGCTTTCTGACCAGGCGGTCGAAGTCAGATAAGAGGTATAGTGATGACACGCCAGAGTCAGCGGGGTATTTTCAAACTGCTCTTTGCTAATGCCGAAATCCTGCATAAAGCCATCATGCAGGCTACGTTCCACCACAATCGCAATTTTGGCTGCCTCGGCAAACTGAATTACATCGTCCGCTTCAAAAGCTTTGGCGGCACACACGGCCAGTGCACGGCCATAGGCCAGTAAATAATGCGCATCCTGAATCACATAATGACTAAAGGCTTCACGGCTTAAAGTACCTTGCGCCAGTTGCTGATTAAAGGGCAGGGCCAGGGTCTTCTGATAAAGTCCGAGATTACGTTGCCATACCTCTTGTGAAAAACTCATGCTGAAAATCCTTCGCAGTTCAAGTTAAACCATGCGGCACTATAGCAAAGATCGGGCTGTTTAAAAGATCGGCAAATTTTAAAAACAGAAAATAAGATAAAACAGCTCAGGAAGTGCTTTGGTTTATGCGCTAAAAGTTTCATAATTAGCTTAACTTTTCCTATTCGTATTGCTGCTCTCTCGCAGCCATACATTTATTTAATTTATCCAAGGTCGTTGTGTATGTTGAAACATTTTGGTTTCTCGATTGCATTTTCGATCGTGTGTCTTGGTTTGTCTGCATATTGGGGTTATACCCATGGTCCTGACGCAGGCCTGCAAACCATGCTCACAGCGCTGACCATTACCGCTATTCTGGCGATTATGGAAGTGTCGTTGTCTTTTGATAACGCGGTTGTCAATGCCTCAGTCCTACGGGGTTGGGATCATTTCTGGAAAATGCTGTTCCTGACAGTCGGTATTCTTATTGCAGTCTTCGGGATGCGTTTGATCTTCCCGGTGGTTATTGTTGCAGTGACTGCAGATCTGGGCTTTATGGAAGTGGTACGTCTGGCCTTGAATGATCCGAAAGAATATTCAGCACGTTTAATGGCACATCATCCTGAAATTGCTGCTTTTGGTGGTGCTTTCCTGTTGATGGTATTCCTGAACTTCTTCCTGGATGAAGAAAAAGACACGCACTGGTTTAGACGCGTAGAACGCCGTCTGTCCAATTTGGCCAATGTGCCGGCAATGTCGGTGTTTATTGCACTGGTGGCTTTGTTAATCATGGCAGCCAATGTCGATGAAGCCAAGCGTCTGGCAGTGACTATGGCGGGGATCTGGGGCATCGTGATTTATATCGGGGTGCAGGTTCTGAGCCATATGCTCGGTGGTGAACCGGAAGTCGATGAAGAAGGTAATGCCATTCGTCATGATGAAAATGGCGTACCGACCGGTGTAGTGAAAGCCGGTATTGGTGGTTTCCTCTATCTAGAAGTCCTGGATGCCTCTTTCAGTTTTGATGGCGTGATCGGTGCCTTTGCGATTACCTCAGACGTGGTCATCATCATGCTGGGTCTGGCAATTGGTGCGATCTTTGTCCGTTCAATGACGATTTATCTGGTTGAGCAGGGCACATTGGATGCCTATATCTACCTGGAACATGGTGCGCATTATGCCATCGGTGCACTGGCTTTCATTATGATTGCCAGCGGAACCGGTCTGCATGTACCAGAAGTGGTGACCGGTCTGATCGGTGTGGCTTTTATTGTCTGGGCAGTATTCGCCTCGATTCAGTACAAGAAACGTCAGGCGGCTTTAGACAAATAAAGCGCTGTCCCTGAATGAAAAGCGTAGCTCCGGCTGCGCTTTTTTGTTTTTAGATCGGCATCATCTTTATTTCAAATAAAATTCATATCTTATTAATGAGCTGAATGTCCTATAATCTGGGCTCCAGATTAATTAACCCAATCGCCATAATTTATGATGAATGCTTTAGAACGTCGTTCAACCTTTGCCCTGAGCAGTATTTTTGCACTGCGCATGCTGGGGTTGTTTATGATTATCCCGGTATTTTCTGTGGCAGGGCAGGCATATCAATATGCGACGCCTGCACTGATCGGTTTGGCGGTCGGGGTCTATGGTCTGACCCAGGCACTGTTACAGATTCCATTCAGCCTGATTGCGGACCGTTATAGCCGTAAGCCACTGGTGGTTTTAGGGCTGCTACTATTTGCGCTGGGCGGTGCAATTGCGGCCATGTCGGACACCATTTATGGCGTGATTATCGGCCGTGCGATTGCTGGTGGTGGTGCGGTATCTGCTGTGGTGATGGCACTGCTGGCAGATGTCACCCGTGAAGAAAACCGCATGAAAGCCATGGCAATGATGGGCATGAGTATCGGCCTGTCTTTTGTGGTGGCTTTTAGTTTGGGGCCTTGGCTAACGGGTCTGGTGGGCATCTCTGGGTTGTTCTGGGTCACCACGGTGATGGGCCTGGCGGCGATTGCCATGCTGTTGATGGTGCCGAAAGTCACGCGGCATCATAAAAACTTTCAGCAGGGCTATCTGGCACAGTTGAAACAGGTAATCAAAATCGGGGATCTGAATCGTCTGCATGTGTCGGTCTTTACCCTGCATTTATTGCTCACCGCCATGTTTATCTATGTGCCTTCACAGCTGATCGAATTTGCTGATCTGCCACTGTCCAGTCATGGCTGGGTATATTTGCCGCTGTTGGTACTGAGCCTGTTTTTTGCTTTTCCGAGTATTATCCTGGCAGAAAAATACCACAAAATGCGGGCGATTTTTCTGGTGGCCATTACTGGCATTATTCTGGGTCTAATGGTGATGGCATTTGGTTTTGAATCCAAATATGTCTTGCTGATTGGTTTAGGGTTGTTCTTCATTGCCTTTAATGTGATGGAAGCCCTGTTGCCGTCTTGGTTGTCGAAAGCGGCACCGATCCAGTCCAAAGCGACGGCAATGGGCGTAAATGCCAGCAGCCAGTTTTTAGGGGCTTTCTTTGGCGGTATGATTGGCGGACAATTGCTGCTGCTAAACAATACCTCGATGGGCTGGACTATCCTGACAGGAATCGCGATCATCTGGCTGCTGATGAGTTTTGGCCTGGCTCAGCCACGCTATCTGTCATCGCTGGTACTGCGATTGCCGGAAAGCAGACAAACTGACGAATGGACTTCTCAGCTTTTGGCGATTCGTGGTATTGAAGAGGTCGTGGTGATGTCTGAACAGCAAGTTGCCTATGTAAAAGTCGATAAACAGCAGATTGATGATGCTTCGCGACAACAATTAACGCACTTGTTGGGTAAAGAGGTAGCCATTTAAGCATAACTCTTATAAAGTAAAATACAGAAATATATAGGAAGTAAACGGCAAATGCGTGGTGTAAATAAAGTTATTTTAGTGGGTACTTTGGGTAAAGATCCGGAAACCAAAACTTTTGCAAATGGTGGCTCTCTCACTCAATTTTCGATCGCAACCAGCGATTCGTGGACAGATAAAAGTACCGGTGAACGTAAAGAACAAACGGAATGGCACCGTATCGTGTTGCATAACCGTTTAGGTGAAATTGCGCAGCAATATCTTCGTAAAGGCTCAAAAGTATATATTGAAGGTTCATTACGTACCCGTCAGTGGACTGACCAGAATGGTCAGGAACGCTATACGACGGAAATTCGTGGTGAGCAAATGCAGATGCTAGACTCTAGCCGTCCTCAAAATGATCAGGGCGAGAGCAGCTTTAACCAGCCACGCTTTAATAACAATAATCAGGCGAACAACAACCAGGGCGGTTATGGTAATAACCCGCAATCGGGTTATGGTTCAGCACCACAGCAAGGCGGTTTTAACAACAACCAGGGCGGCGGTTATGGCAATAATAACCCGAGTGGTTTTGCGCCGAAATCTGCACCTGCTCCAACAGCAGCGCCTGCAGTAGATCTAGATGATGACTTACCTTTTTAATTTATTAGAACGGTAAATCATCATTAAAACCCACCTGAATACGGTGGGTTTTTTATGTCTTGAATATTTGTATTGAGTTTGCATAAAGCCCGACTTATTAAAAGAATCATAAATCTTAAAACATCAGGTTGCTTTTGATCGGAACAACTCTGCATCGAGAAAATAAATAAGATGAACAATACTCATAGAAATTTATGATCTAAAAAAGCGATCATTTTTATAAAAACTTGCGGTTTTACCTATTTCGAAATTTTTCGTATTCTAGCTTCACAAGATAAGCAATCCCAGAAATAAGCCAGAGGAAATATCTCATGAGTTTAATCAATACTGAAATCCAACCATTCAATGCAACTGCTTACCACAATGGTCAGTTCATTGAAGTTTCTGAGCAAGACCTGAAAGGTAAATGGTCAGTGGTGTTTTTCTATCCTGCAGATTTTACCTTTGTTTGTCCAACTGAATTAGGCGATCTTGCTGATCAGTATGCTGAATTCCAGAAAATGGGTGTAGAAATCTATGGCGTGTCTACCGATACTCATTTCACTCATAAAGCTTGGCATGATACCTCTGACGTGATTGGTAAAATCCAGTATCCATTGATTGGTGATCCAACCTGGACTTTGTCTAAAAACTTCGAAGTACTGATTGAAGCTGAGGGTTTGGCAGATCGTGGTACTTTCGTGATTGATCCAGAAGGTAAAATCCAGATCATTGAAATCAACGCGGGTGGTATTGGCCGTGATGCACAAGAGCTTCTGCGTAAAGTGAAAGCTGCACAATATGTACATGCGCACCCAGGTGAAGTTTGTCCGGCAAAATGGAAAGAAGGTGAAGCAACACTTGCTCCATCAATCGACCTGGTGGGTAAAATCTAATTCAAACCTAGTTCTTTGAAGCAAAAAATCCAGCACAAGTTGCTGGATTTTTTATTTTTTTAGTTTAGAGATTTATGAATTCTAGACAAAAACATCATGCCATTTGATTTCTATTTGAGAACAAAATGAGAATTGAGGAATTGCACTCTATGCTTTTTAAGCGGCTTATGAGAGGCAATCAAGTAAGCGCAATACCCTGCTGCATGATTGACTAGGCATGAAAACAAAGAAGCCTCTGCTTTCGCAGAGGCTTTTATTTTATAAGGCGCTGTAGTTTCTTGTCGTTTTAAACAATTTTCGCATAAACGCATCTGAATGGAACCGGATGAATTTATGGTTTTCTTATACTGCGAATCATAGGTATTTAAAAAGTATTTGTCAACCAAGGATTATAAAAATGGTTAATTAAATTATTTGTTTTTAAAGCGAATTTTCAAGTTTTTAGATAAAAATATGAATAAAATCTTAGATTTGATGGAATTTTAACTAAGGCAGAAAAATGAATAAAAAGCAGGTGAAATTGAACAAAAAGGCCTTTACGAAAAACATATATTCTGGAAGATTTTAATAACCTGTTTGATTGGCGCATGGTACATAATTTCTGTAGTTTTTCAATGACGGATGATCAGTTTGGATATCGCAGTAATTGGTAGTGGCATGGCCGGACTGGCTACAGCCAGAATTCTCCAGGACGCAGGGCATCACATCACGATTTTTGAAGCACTTCCAGGTCGCGGCATGGACAGTCATAGCCTTGAATTTGAAGGGGGCCTGATTGACGCACCTTTACGTGTGATGAACCCCTATCTGTGGAAAAACACCCTGAGTCTAGCCACACATCTGGGCATTAAAACTTATCCGGTGCGGACCTATATGGCCTGCAGCTGGTTATTTGAAGATAAAACTGAAACCTGGCTGACCACATCGCGTAGCCGAATTGGCAATATCCCGATCATCAATAACCGGAAAGGCCTGCAACAATATGGCTGGCGTCTGGTCAAAGGCCTGTTGCAGTTAAAAGTTGCATTGACCAAATTCTTTAAATCGAAAAATCAGGACATCAGCCTGGCAGAATTTATCAATCGTAACGAGATTGAAGAAGTGTTCTGGCACGGTGCGGTGATGCCGGTGCTATATACCATCTGTACCTGCAATCCGAAAACCATTGGTGAATGGCCAGCTAAACCGTTGTTAATTTTTCTGCGTCAATTAACCGATGGCGATGCGTTACTGCGTCTGCAAGGCGGTACACCAGCGTTGGTCGATAAGCTGATTGAAGGCATTCAGATTGAAGACGGTTCAGCAATTACACTGGTACAAGAGCAGGGCGATCAGGTCAAAGTTGAAAATGCGGCCGGTTATTCAAAACTGTTTGACCGGGTGATTGTCGCGACACCGACCACCAAAATTGAGGAGTTCCTGGATCCGGTACAATTCGCCAGTGAAATTGAATTATTGAAGAAATTCAAATTCGAACAAGGCGAACTGGTGATTCATACCGATGCCAGCGTAATGCCGCCAAAACGTAAAGACTGGGCCGTACTCAGCTATATGATGGACCGTAAATTTACTCGTCAGCAATTTACCGTGTGGCTTAACTCGATTGAACCTTCTTTGGTTGGCAAGTCGGCCGTGTTTCAGACCTGGCGTCCGGTAACCGAGATTGATCCGAAGAAAGTGATCAAATCGGTAATGCTGACACGTGCAGTCGTCGATGCTAATACGGTGGCACTGAATAAGGAATTGCAGCAACGTCATCTGGATGCCAACCGTAAGGTCTTCTTCTGCGGTTCATGGTCATGTGACGGTTTGCCGATTCTGGAATCGGCAGTGACCTCAGCGATGAAGATTGCAGAAATCTTTGGTGCGCCTTTACCATTTCAGGGTTTAAAACCTGTGGTTGAGGTTGCTCCGCAACTGGGTTATTAATCCATGCAATGGCTTCAGGCACTGCGTCAGCATCTTCCCCAGCACAAGTATGCAATTGATGCCGCTGTGTTGGGCGATCACGCGCAATTGCCCTGGAGCAATTTAGGGTATTGGCAAGCCGGTCAGCAGGATTATGCGGCTGCCTGTCGTATGCTGGCCGATCACCTTGCGCAAACTGTAAATTTAAATTCAAAAGATAAATTGCTGGATTTGGGCTGCGGTCAGGGCGCCAGTTTGCTGTACTGGCAACAAGACTATCAGGTGCAATATCTGGCTGGTGTCGAGCTACAGGCTGCCTGCGTGGCGAATATTCAGCAATATTTACCAGAACTGAATGCCATTTATCAGGCGTCATTTTTGCGTTTAAAAGAATTGCCATTTTCCCAGCGTTTTGATGTGGTGCTATGCCTGGATGCAGCTTATCACAGTCCTGTGCCTGTATTCTTAGAGCAGGTCCGCAGTATTTTAAATTCAAATGCGCGGATTGGTTTTCATCATCTAGTTTTGTCCGAGCGCTGGGAAAATTTAAATGCCTTGCAACGGCGTAAATATCAGTTTTTATTGAAATCTGCCGATGTGAATTTAAAAGATTTAATGACAGTGGGGGCACTATATGCCTGTCTGGATCGCTTTGAATTTAAAAATATTCAGATTCAGGATCTGTCCGAGCCGGTATTTTCCGGCTTCGCTGATTACGTGCAAAAAACTTTGAATTCAAAAGCATCAAATGATCAGGTTCAAGGCTCAAAACTGGATCATTTTAAAATTCAGATGACAGCGAAACTATGCCGAAAATTATATCAGGAAGGGATCATGAGATATGTGCAAGTGACGGCACAATCGAAGCACTAGAAAGTGTAAGAAGACTCAGCTGAAAATACCAAAACCCAGAAACATCAAAGCCTCACTAAAAAGCGAGGCTAAGATATGGTGCCGGCACACGGATTCGAACTGTGGACCTACTGATTACAAGTCAGTTGCTCTACCAACTGAGCTATGCCGGCATGGTGGAGTGCATTTTACAGATTTTTTTTGGCCACGCAAGCCAAAAAATAACCGTTCAATCAGTTTCGGCAGGATTTGTTTATTTTGACCAGATGGATGAAAAGTTCTGTTTTTGACTATGTGCAAAGAAATGGCCCATATGTGAAGATATGGGCGAGGGTGAAAGCACAGGAATGGTTATGGATATGAGTCGGTTATACGGTTTATCTGTTTTTCAGGATGCGATCTAATTCTTGTGCACATTCCTCTAAAGTAAAGGCCATATCAAACTGCATTTGAGGTTTGAGTTCTTGAGCGAGGCTTCTCCACTGTTCGATGAGTCTCAAGGCTTTTTGAATTTTATGTTTATTGATGTCCTTGGCAATGGTTGGGGTATAACCGCCACGTTTTGCATTTTTAATCTGTTTGGCATAGTTTGCGCTGTTATTCATGTTCACTCTCCGAATAGCAGTGTATCTATTTTTAACTTCAAATTTGAATGGCTCGGTTTACTTGGTTATTTCTTTCTATCCTGTGGTTTTTATTCTCCTTTTAGTTAATTTATAAGCAACATAACATAGCTTTGATGACAATAAAATTAAGCTATTTCTGTGCCAGTTTTTTGTTTGAACACATAAATAAAAACCTGAAATGAATGGCGTACAGAAACTACACAATTCATCAGTTTTTTGGTTGATGAAAAATGAAGATTTTTAAAAATAGAATTGAGCGTAAGTGTTGTGTTGCAAAAGATTTTTATGAACGAGGACTGGTATTAATTCAATGCCTTTGCCTAAGGCGATAGATAATAATATTTTAAGATCTAAGCAGATAATTTTTTTTACTGATGGGATGATGGATAAAATTAAATATAAAAAAACCCGAATCATGTGATTCGGGTTTTTAAATTCTGGCGGTGAGAGAGGGATTCGAACCCTCGAAACGCTATAAACGTTTACACACTTTCCAGGCGTGCTCCTTCAGCCACTCGGACACCTCACCATAGGCCGAGGATAATAGCGAAAAAAACCAGCTGTGCCAAGCTGAAACAATTGATTTGCGGAAAAACTTTTAATGCGGTGCTATGATTCGCAAAAATGCTTGTTAAAAACGAAGACAATATATGCAAAGCACTGCACAAAAGGCGGCTCTCCCGGTGATTACACTGGCTGCGCTTGGGGTCGTTTTCGGAGATATTGGTACCAGTCCGCTCTATGCACTGCGCCAATGTTTCCTCACCGCACATCTTGCCATTAGCGAAGCTTCTGTACTCGGCATCCTGTCCCTGATTTTCTGGTGCATGATGCTTACCATCAGCTTTAAATACGTCATGGTGATCATGCGTGCCGATAACAACGGCGAAGGTGGGATCATGTCACTACTGGCATTAAACCTGCGTACCACACGAATCTCTGATCAAAAGAAAATATTCCTGATTGCTTTGGGCTTTGTTGGTGCCTCACTATTTTTCGGTGACGGGATTATTACCCCAGCAATCTCCGTGCTATCAGCCATTGAAGGCCTGAGTATTGCCACGCCCATTTTCAATCAGTGGTTGGTGCCTTTATCGATAGGGATTCTGGCCGGACTGTTTATGGTACAGCGACACGGCACAGCCACGATGGGCAAATTTTTTGGGCCTTTAACCATGCTCTGGTTTTTGTCCATTGGCGGTTTTGGTTTGTGGAGCATTATCCAGACCCCATTTGTACTCTGGATGGTGAATCCCTACTGGGCCTATCATTTTGTAGTTGACCAGCCTTATGTGGCTTTTCTGACCATGGGGGCGGTGATTCTGACCATGACTGGGGGTGAAGCGATTTATGCCGATATGGGGCATTTTGGCCGTCTGCCGATTCGTCTGGCCTGGTTCATTATTGTCTTGCCCTGTTTATTATTGAATTATGCCGGGCAAGGCGCCTTGTTACTGCGTAGTCCTGAAGCACTGGCGAATCCTTTCTATATGCTGCTGCCAGACTGGGCTTTGTTCCCGATGATTGGACTGGCGACTGCGGCGGCGGTGATTGCCTCACAGGCGGTCATTACTGGCGTATTTTCTATGGTCAATCAGGCCATTCAATTGCGTTATTTGCCGCGCCTGTCAGTCAAGCATACCTCTGCATTGGAGCGTGGTCAGATTTATCTGCCTTTCATTAACTGGATGCTGTTTATCTCGGTGCTGATCCTGATTTTACTGTTTGAAAATAGTGCCAATCTGGCCAGTGCTTATGGTGTTGCGGTGACCATGACCATGCTCTGCGGCACCATTCTGATCTCGATTCTGGCTTATGGATTCTGGCGTTGGCCGGTCTGGAAAGTAGCTTTATTTGCTGTGCCATTCCTGGCACTGGATTTAGTCTTTGTGGCTTCAACGTCCTTGAAAATTACTTCGGGTGGCTGGGTGCCAATTCTGATTGGTGCGGTACTATTTACGATTCTCATGACCTGGAAAGACGGGCGTGCGTTGGTGCTGAATCGTCTGGAACAGGATGCCTTGCCGATTGATCTGTTTATTAAAAGTATTTCGATGGGCGAAGGTACCAAATTTGTGCCAGGCGATGCCATTTTCCTGACAGGCACACCAAATATTGTTCCGCATGCCATGCTGCATAATATTAAACACAATAAGGTCTTGCATGAACGCAATATCATGCTGACGGTGATTACCCGGGATATTCCTTTTGTCGACAGACAGGAGCGGATTGAACTGGAAAAACTGAGTGAGCACTTTTACCGGGTGTTTATCTATTATGGTTTTAAGGATCAGCCGAATATTCCGGAAGCTTTACAACAGGCCTATGAGCAATGGAATTTTGAATATGACCTGATGCAGATCAGTTTCTTTATTTCACGTGAACGGATTATGCATACTGTGGGTGAGGGCATGGCACCGTGGCGGGAAAAGCTGTTTATTTCTATGCAGCGCAATACCAGTCCGGTCAGTGATTTCTATCAAATTCCACCCAACCGTGTGGTCGAGCTGGGCACCCAGATTCAGATGTAAATAAAATAAAAAGCATAAAAAAAACCAGAGGCACACTCTGGTTTTTTTATGAGAGAAACAATAAATAAATGAGTTTCAGATTATTGTTCGAGTTCTACCGCAGCCGGCACTTCAGGTGCAGCATTCAAAGGTTCTTCCATCAGTACTGGCTCTGCATCAGATTGAGCTGCAATTTCAGTTTGTTCATTGCTCACATCTGCTTCAGTCACAGCCGCTTGTTGCTGTGCTTCAGGCATCGGTTGTTCTGAAGCAATAGCTGCTTGCTGTTGCTCTTCAGACATTGCTGGTACAGCTGCTTGTTGTTCTTCCAGTGTTGGTTGTTGTTGAGGCGTCGTCATAGACGTGCTGGCTTCTACTTCTGATTCAGTGGCTGGTTCAACCAGATTGGCCGGCACCTCTGCTTCATTCATACCTGGTTCTGTGACAGGTGGTTGAGGAGAAACAGTACCTGAATTTGGTGCCTGAGTCATTGCTGGATCATTGGGCATTGGTGCCTGTGTGTTTGGCATGGCTGGTTGCGGTGCTGCTGCACGCGGATCGACCAGACGAATCTGACCAGAGTTCACCAAGCTTTCTAAAGAGGCTTCCTGACCATTCACCTTGGTACTAATTTTAGCTTTAGACAAGCTTTCAAGTGTTTCACCTGGTTGAACCGGTGGCTCAGCAAATGCAGCTACGCTGATCACACTTGTGAATAATCCTAAACCTAATGCTTTAGAGAGTTTGGAATTCATGATTGACACCATTGCTAATAATTGTACGAATTGAGATAGGCCGTTAGCTTTACACACTCAATCTACTGAGCCAAACAAAGCTACGCAAACACCGAGAAACCTCATTTAAAAAGAAATAAAATTAGACAGTTTGTTACAACTGCCCGGGATTTTGGATACTTATTGTTTATTTAGTAAACGAATGGTAGAGCCAAGATATACTTCACTTATACAGCTTGTTAAGCTCGGTCAAAATCTGTATTGATCTAAAAAGTACGTGTAAGAATGGCCAAGAAGCAGCGTAAACCCAAGAACTCTTTTTTTCAGTTTTTAAATGATAATAGTATTAAAGTCATTCTGGGCGTGGTGGCTTCGAGCAGCTTCGCCATCGCTTTTGGTCAGGAAAAAATCAGTCAGTGGGTGTCACTATCCTCTTCCAGTGATTCTGCCTGTCTGAACCAGTTTTATCGTGATGTACCGCCATATTTGATGAAAGACAGCCTGAAAAAAGACAGCTATTCGCTGTGTTTTAATGGCTTTAATGTCGGTTATTCCGGGGTATCTAAAACGCCACTTTGGGTTGCAGAAGCCTTAACGCCAGCACGCTTAAGCCAGAAAATTCCCCGTGAAGATAATTTTCATGAAGAAGATCGGGTCAGTGCGAAGCATCGTGCCACATTGGCGGATTATCGTGGTTCAGGTTATGACCGCGGTCATATGGCGCCGAATGCGGATATGCCTAACAAGGCTGCGCAGTCTGACAGTTTTTCATTGGCCAATATGGTGCCGCAAGCGCCCAAGAATAATCAGCAAGTCTGGCGTGAGCTGGAAGAAGCCACTCGTGCCATTGTGACCAAGCAGAAACAGGATGTTTATGTGGTAACCGGGCCGGTCTTTGCCGGGAAGAAGCTGAAAACCATTGGCAATGGCGTGATTGTGCCAACCGCGGTCTATAAGGCGGTTTATATGCCGAAAACCGGTGCTATTGGTGCTTACTATGCACCGAATGACAATTCACTGAAAGTGCGTATTGTCAGTGTCTGCTATCTGGAAGAACAGCTTGGAATTAACCTGTTCCCGCAGCTTACCGAAGAACAGAAACGCAATACCTATAAGCTGCCACTGACTGGAAATGCCGTAAAAGCCAACCAGAAAATTGAATACTCTAATTGGGATGCAGAAAGCCAGTGTGCCGAAGAGGTTTCTGAAGAAAACCTGCAGGCATTACAACGCGAGTTTAAGTCTTCTGGTTCAGGCAGCTCGACCTCCTCAGCGACTGGTGGCGCGATAGACAACGCGACACAAGATGCCATCGTAAAACAGCTGATTGATGCCTTGTTGCAATATATTTTGCAGCTGTTGAAATAAGCTTGCTGAAAAAACCAGGATTCGGGTAGCATCGACATCAGACGTTCATGGAAAAATAACAAAGACAGGTGAAGAGGATATGTTTAAAGCATTTGAAAATGGCAGTGAATCCCATGCCATTCATGATCTGACTTTGGAAAATGATCTAGACTGCGTCAGCCTGTATGGCAACTTGCAAATCACCAAGGATCAGCAGGGACTGAAAGTGGCCAAAGCCTTGCAGGCTTTTCTGAATGATGTGGTACAACAACTAGAAAACACGCCGGACTTGCCAGAAAAAATTCAGCGTGATGATCTGGATGAAATTGAAAATCCATTTTTATAAGCATTTTTAAGCGCGATGATCTGCATGCTCCATGTGAAACATGCAGAAAAATGGTATTTAGAAATCCTGACTTTTTAGAAGGCTTTTATTGAAAAGCTTAATTTCTCTGCTCCCGTAATATCTCCAAACACCAGCCAGAATGTGCCGAGCAATTCGCCAAGATATTTATCAATTTTTTAAGTCCTTATTTTTATATTTATCATCAGGTGATAGGGGACAGGGATTAAAATCGTCAACCCTGCTTGAAGCCCGTATATCAAACGAACATGCTGGTAGTTTAAGCAGCTGGCATATTCTGTTGGCGCCACTGCTGCGGTGTCAGCTGGGTCCATTGCTTAAAGGCACGCTGAAACGCACTTTGTTCGGAATAACCGAGTAACATGGCGGTTTCCTGCAAACTCAAGTGCGGATCTTTCAGATATTGCATAGCCAGCATGCAGCGAATCTCCTGCATACATTGCTGATAAGTTTTGCCCTGTTTTTGTAAATGGCGTTGTAACTGACGCACGGAAAAATTCATCTGCTCGGCAATATGTTTGATCTGGAACAGGTTTTTTTGCAGGCCAATTAGAATCGCCTGTTGCAGCTGCTGATCTACCAGAGTGGAGTACGGGAATTTTTCTAATAATGCTTTGGCCTGTTGCATCAGCAGTTTTTGCAAGGTCTGGTCGCCCTGTTTCAGTGGTCTGGACAGTTCACTGACATGCATCAATACCTGATTTCTGGCTTGAGAAAAGCGGACTTTACATCCGAAATACTGCTCATAGAGTGCAATATTTTTAGGTATTGCATGCTGGAAATGCACTTCATATAACTGAACACCGTGCGGGTTCTTAACATTGGCTTTTACGAATTCCGTCATTAGCGCAATCGCGATTTCATCGGTCAATTGGGTATTTAGATGAAACGGAACTTCAACCCAGCCAATCGACACATAATCACCTTCCCACTGCAGCTGAAGTGGGCCGCCATCATAAATCAGACGATGATAATCATGATAGCGCATAAAGGCTTCACCCAAGGTCTCACTTGAGAGCGCCAGATAGCCAATAATACCGAGGTGTTTAGCTTCAACCAGTTGGGCGATTTCCAGACCTAAAGCCGGTCGTTGCAGCTGTTGATCAAGTGTTGTTAACAGATCACGCCACAAGGCGAAATCAAAGCGTTCCAGATTTTGAATGGCCAATAATTTCTCAGGGACTTCAAGCTGTTTCAACTGATAATAGTCCAAAAGTAAATGTCCTAAACCACCGTATACTGAACCTACGTAGTTTTTTAGAACCAGCATTTTTAATTCTTTTATTTTGTCGTATTTTGTCAATCATATTGAATATTTTGGTCAATATCTAGTTTTTTATTTAGCCTATATTAAAAATAGACCAAGAGGTAAAAGATCATGTGGAAAGGTTTTCTGGCAGGACTTGTCGTCGCAAATGGATTTGAATGGTTTGCGCATAAATATGTATTGCATGGTGTTCATCGTCCGGGAAAAAGCCGTTATAGTCCGGTACCCGAGAGTATGCGCTCACACTGGGAGCATCACCGGATTGTGCGAAAAACGGAATTTTCCGATTTCGGCTATGTAGAAGGACTGGACAACTGGCGTACCCGCAATGAAATTGCATCACTGGCAGTGGTCGCGACCGTTTTTGGACTCAGTTTTTATCCATTCTCCAAAGGCATGTCACTGGCTGCCTTATATAGTACAGGCAACTATTATTATTTACATCGCCGGGCTCATCTGGAACCGGAATGGGCCAAAAAGAAATTGCCCTGGCATTATGATCATCATATGAATAGTAATCAGGATGCCAACTGGTGCGTCACCAAGCCCTGGTTTGACTATCTGCTGGGAACCCGGGTGATTTCCTCGGCAGATTTGCAGGAACAGAATCCTTTAGGTCTGAGCTTGCCCGCACCGATCTCGAAAAAACTGAACCGTTGGGCAGAGCAATATTTTCCGGTTAAATCGGCCGATGCTTCCTCTAAAATGAGGAAAAATACTGCAAAAAATACGGTAATGAAGCAGTTAAATACGCAGGTTATGGAGTAAAGCAGGGCTTTGTCGTGATTTGTCAATAAAATACGATTGTATTGTCAATATTGTCCTGTGAATTTCACTTATATTTGCTCCTGTCGGTGAGCAGAGCCTCATACTGATAATGTTTCTGGGTGTAATGAGTTATTTTGAATACCAAGTGCTGTAGTCTTATCTTGGTTTTATAAGGAGTCGAAAGACTCCTTTTTTTTGTCCCGTATTTGCTGTGTTATTTTATTTAAGGCATAAAAAAAGAGTGTTTATAAAAACACTCTTTAATTAAATCATCATCTAAAACGGCTTAGAGGCGCATTTCAATGCCTTGGGCTGCCATATAGGCTTTCGCTTCCGGAATGGTGTGCTGGCCAAAATGGAAAATTGAAGCTGCCAGTACTGCATCAGCACCACCATGGATAATGCCGTCCGCCAAATGCTGTAAATTACCCACACCACCAGAAGCAATCGTCGGTACCGTGACGCGGTCATTGATGGCACGCATCAGGGCAATGTCGTAACCGGCTTTGGTGCCATCGGCATCCATCGAAGTAATCAGTAATTCACCTGCGCCGAAGTCAGCCATTTTCACAGCCCATTCAATCGCATCAATCCCGGTTTCTTTACGGCCACCGTGGGTGAAAATTTCCCATTTGTGGTCGCCAGTTTTTTTGGCATCAATTGCAACAACGATACACTGTGCGCCAAAGCGTTGAGACGCTTCCTGCACAAACTCGGGATTATAAATCGCAGCCGAGTTGATGCTGACTTTGTCTGCACCGGCATTGAGTAATAGACGGATATCTTCGACTTTACGTACACCGCCACCGACAGTCAGGGGTACAAAAACCGATTCGGCCATGCGTTCTACTGTACGATAAGTGGTATCGCGTCCATGATGTGTAGCGGTAATATCAAGGAAAGTAATTTCATCGGCACCTTGTTCATTATAACGGCGCGCCACTTCGACCGGGTCACCCGCATCACGAATATCAAGGAACTGGACACCCTTGACCACGCGGCCGTTATCCACGTCCAGACAAGGAATAATACGTTTAGCTAGCATAAATTTTTCCAATTATTACAGCCGATTATGAAACTCACCCACGCAAGCGCTACACCTTGGCAGATGGAAACGGTATTCTAGCAAAATTATGTAAGTTTTTTCGCAGGTTTTCTATGTCGGTTTATACCACTTTGACTTTAAAGGAAGTTCAGGATTTTGCGGCGCCTTATGGTTTAAAGGTGATTGATCTGATTCCCATTCAAGGCGGTATTCAAAATACCAACTACTTTTTAGTCTGCGAAGACCAGCAATATGTGCTGACCGTATTTGAAGATATGGATGAACAGGCAGCAGGTGAGCTGGTTCCTGTTTTAGAACATCTGGGTCACGCCGGGTTGGCCGTTCCAGTGCCTTTATCCCATTCAGGCAAAGCCATTCACAGTATTAAAGATAAACCGGCACAGATTGCACCACGCCTGATGGGTGAACATCCGATGCCATCTACCGTCGCGCAGGTTGAAGCGATTGCAGTGGCTCAGGCGAAAATGCATGTGGCACTCAAAGACTTTAAATTAGAACGTAATTTTGTGCGTGATCATGCCTATTGGCTGGCCGTTTCTCAAGAGATTAAACCAAGTTTAAGTCCGGCAGATAAAGTCTTGCTCGGTAAATTATTAGGTTTATATGAGGCGTTGACGGCGGTATATCCGGATCGTCCACGTGGTTTCATTCATTCGGATCTGTTCCGGGATAATACCTTATTTGATGGCGATCAGCTGAATGGCATTCTGGATTTTTATGAGCTGAATAAAGATGAGTGGTTGTTTGATATCGCCATTACGTTAAATGACTTCTGTACCGAATATCCTGACGTAATCTTAAACGAAGAAAAAGCGATTGCCTTTTTAAATGCCTATGAAACGATTCGTTCTTTAACCAGTGATGAACGCGCTTGTCTGGAATTGTATCTGGCTATGGCAGCAGGACGGTTCTGGATGATGCGTCTGCAGGTGGCTCAGCGTAATGCAGCATTAGGCCGTACCGGCGAAGATATTTTGCAAAAAAATCCGGATGAAATGCGTAATATGCTGATTGAACGCTTAAAATTCGTCACCGCTTAAACAATCAAATCAACAGGGATAGGGAATATGCGCGATCAGGGACGCTTAGTGGAATGGTTTGATGACCAAGGCTATGGTTTTATCCAGCCCAGTGATCCGGCCAAAGATCGCGTATTTCTGCATATCAAGGACTTTGCCAAGCCTGGGCCACGTCCAATCGTGGGCTGTGCGCTGGATTATCTGGTCATTCTGGATGAACGCGGCCGTTATCGTGCGCAGCAGGTGATGTACCTGAAAGCAGTACAAGCCAAAAGTCTGCAAGCAAAATTCAAACCCTCCAAGCCACAGCAGACACAGAAATTACAGCCGATGCAGATTGCCTGTGTGGCCTATATTCTTTTACTGGTGGCTTTGACCTTGGGTGGTTTACTGAGTGGACTGGTGTTGTTGCTGGTCAGCCTGATGAATGCGCTCAGCTACTGGCTTTATGCCCAAGACAAAGAAGCAGCCCAGTTGGGCAACCGTCGTATTCCGGAAAATACTCTGCATCTGGTGGCTTTCTTGGGCGGCTGGCCAGCAGCATGGCTGGCACAGCAGAAATTACGGCATAAAACACAAAAACAACCTTTCCGGCAGATATATTTTTGTACCATAGTCTTTAACATCATTTTGATTATATGGCTAATTTCCCCATTGAATAGTTTAAATATCTAGGGGGAAGTACTAGGAGGGGACGTGAACTATTCCATTGATAAAGATTCAAACCGCACACTGACTTTTGCACTGTACATTTTATATATTGTGGCCATTTTTAGTGCTGGCCTGCTGGCTCTTGTGGCGTTGATCATTAACTATGTGAAACGGCACGATGTGCGCGGTTCCATCTTTGAAAGCCATTTTACCTGGCAGATCCGCAGTTTCTGGTGGTATCTGTTCTGGAATATCGTCGCCTTTATTCCATTTTTCTTTTTGTTCTTTACCGGTGAAGATCCTAACCTGTTTGCAGGGGTCGCATTTGGTGCATCCGCGTTCTGTTTAGTGGTGGTGGTTTTGGCCTGGATCTGGATTGTGTATCGGGCGATTCGCGGCATCATGCGCTTAAATGACAATAGACCGATGTATAGCAAATAATTTTAGCCGTATTTCCCTAGAGAAAAAAATCCCTCTTTTTCAGGGGGATTTAGCGGAATTAAGAAAGATCTTGCTTTAATTCTTCTGTTGGTTGTTTTCTTAAAAACTTCGGTTTCCATTCACTGGCAATCACGCCCAGTACCACCAGCAATCCGCCTAATAAAGCCAGTGACGGTAAACGTTCTCCGGCCAGACGGCCAAACAGGGCTGCCCATACCGGTTCGCCGGCATAGATAATCGCTGCCTGTGATGGGTCGACCATGCGCTGCGCCCAGTTCATCACCAGTTGAATCAAGGCACTGGCAATGCCCAAACCGACTAAAATTCCTGCCAGATGCCAGTGGAATTCAGGTAGCTGAGATTCACCTAAAACAGGTGCGATCATAAAGCAGAACAGGGACGCAAAAATCAGTTGCAGCACGGTGACCCGGCGTACATTCACCTGCTCGGCAAAATGGCTGATAAAAATAATCTCCAGTGCAATCGCAATCGAACCGAGCAAAGTCAGGGTTTGCCCGAAACTGAGCTGAATCGCAGCAAAGCCATTTCCTGTCAAAAACACCAGACCGATAAAGGCAAACAGTGCTCCGATCCAGGTCATGACATGCGGTTTTTTACGGAACATTAACCAGAGCAGGACTGGAACCAGTGGAACATACAAGGCGGTTAAAAAAGCCGATTCGCTGCTGCTGATGGTCTGCAAGCCCACAGTTTGAGTGCCGTAGCCAATGGCGATCATGATGCCAATCACCGCGCCAGCGAACACTTCTTTCAGGTTCATGCCTTTTAGCGACTTCAGTGAAATCAGGGTGACAGCAAGCGCTGCCGCAGCAAAGCGCAGGCCGACAAACATAATCGGACTGCTAAAATTTAGCCCGTATTGCACAGTAATAAAACTGCCGCCCCAGATAATGGTGATCAGGATCAGGGCGAGTTGCGGTGCTTTTACCATCCAGCCGGAGTGATTTTTGGAAATAAGTGTAGACATGCCAGGAGATCAGAAAATTAAAAAAATAAAAAAGAGGTCCGAAGACCTCTTTTACAGCAGACTTAATTATAGCGCCTGTTGCTCATCTAGCAACAACTGTGCTTCACGCAAGCTTAATGTACCTTCGTAAATCGCACGGCCGGTAATTGCACCTAAAATACCCGGTTGGTCTTTCAGGTTACGCACGTCATCCAGATTGGTCACGCCGCCTGAAGCAATCACAGGCAAACCTGAGTATTGCGCCAGATTCACGGTTTGCTCAATATTCACACCCTGCATCATGCCATCACGCGCGATATCCGTGTAGACAATGCTTGACACGCCAGCATCGGCAAAACGTTTCGCCAGGTCAGTAGCCTTGACATCAGTCACATTGGCCCAGCCATCTGTTGCTACCATGCCATTCATGGCATCAATCCCAACAATAATATGACCAGCAAATTTTCGACATGCTTCTTCAACAAATTCAGGATCCTGAACTGCTTTGGTGCCAATGATCACAAAAGAAACACCGGCTTGCAGATAATGCTCAATGGTTTCCAGAGAACGGATACCACCACCAATCTGGATCGGCAAATCAGGTTGAGATCGGACAATGGCTTCAACCACTGGCTTATGGATTGGTGTACCTGCGAAAGCACCGTTTAAATCTACTAAATGTAAGCGGCGAGCGCCTTCATTTACCCAATGCTGTGCTGTTGCGACCGGATCGTCTGAAAATACGGTATCGTCTTCCATACGACCTTGCTTTAAACGGACACATTTGCCATCTTTCAGGTCAATTGCAGGGATGATCAGCATGCTTTCGCTCCTTGCTTAATCTTTAGAATGAATTTGAGTGTATTCATCTTAGCAAATAAAGTCGAAATTTCTAACTCTTAAACGGTATGAATAAAGAAAACCTGTCCATAGATAGGTAGCAGTGAGGTAATTTATTTTGCTCGTTTTAATGATTTTAATGATCCGTCTCTTGAATGGAGATCAGATTTTCCATAACGGATCGTGTACTGAGCTGGTCGATAACCGAAGCTGTAAGACCTGTTAAAGTCACAGCTCTCTCATCGAACGCGTTCATCACAGCTTTCATGCGTACATCAAGTTGCCAGTACCAGCAGGCCATGCAAGCACTTAAGCCGTCGATGAAGGACGGATTCTTAATTTCAGTGAAGTATTGGGAATCTCTTTGGGTAAGAGACCCCGCCGCAACAATTCTTCAAATACCAGCACGGGCGCATAGGCATCTGCTGCTGCATAATCAATTTGTGCCGGGCTGAGCTTCTTGCTGGCCCAGTTCGAGGTACTAATCCGTTTGGATTTAGGAAAATTTACTTGAAATAGCAAAGCCATGGCATTTTTTAATCCGATCGGATTGTTTAAACCAAAAGCTTTAAAACATTTGGACAGTTCAATCACACTATTCAGTTCAATGCCTTTTTTACGGAACAGGTGCGCATCATTTTTCAGGCCAAAACCGGCCTTGATCTGCTCGCGACTGGCAAAGATCGGTTTAAGAAAATCCCAGATCGAATCATTCATTTGAAATAAATAGGCTTTATCTAAAGTGGCCAGCTGAATCAGATGTGGCCCGGTAGAAACCTCACCAACTTTAAAGGTCGGTTTGGATTCAGAATCGAAACCCAGGACTGCATGGCTTTTTAGCTCCTGTGCAAGGGCATGACACTGTTCCAGACGATTAATCACCTGAATCTGTTGCATCGGAAGATTTTTAAATACAGGAAAGGTCTGAATTTGTTCCTTGCTTGGTAAAGTATCCAGCAGCTGTTGCATAAGCTTCAATCATGAAATGAATGCGTTCAGCTTAATCACTTTTCCTGTTCTAGGCAAAAATAAAGCCCATGAAGAATGGGCTTTATGCAGAATTTAAATAGGTTTAATCAGTGTGATAGCTACTCTGTTCGATCTGCGCCTGTTGAGCACGTTCAACATAATTCTGATAAGCAGGGACAGCAAAGGCGGCCAAAATAACCGCGAGTACCAGATACAGCACCACCAAAAGCGTTTCCCAGCCACGTGTCGTGCGTGGAGGGCCATATTCATTACTTTCGTTGTGACTGGGTGCCAATAACAGGTAAAGTGTAAAGACAAGGTTTACGACCGGCACAAAAATCAGTAAAGAAAGCCAGCCATTATGATTACGGTCATGTAAACGACGAATTAAAAAAATCACGCTAAAATAAATCGCAACGCCGTAGATCAAAACCAACAGCACCATTAAAGGCATGGACATTTTACCATCTAAAGTCTCTGGACTCATTCCAGGTAAAATGAAAGCAGCAATGATCCCGATGATCATAAAGCAAAAACCCAGCAGCATATTCCATGCGATATACGAACGTCGCCCAAAACGTCCTGATGCATTCCACCCCGAATCCTGAATTGTATTACTCATTATTTTTCCTTTGTTTTCATTAGATTTTTTATAAGTAAGTCTATGATAAAGGGATTTTTTATAAATGAAAAGTGTAAAAAATAATCAACAAAAAAGCCCGCAATTTGCGAGCTTTTTAGGCGAAAGGAAAATCAGATTTTCCAATCCACAAAGTTTTTCAATAACTGTAAACCGGCGGTATGGCTCTTTTCCGGATGGAACTGGGTCGCAAACAGGTTTTCCTTATGAATCGCTGTGCAGAACTCAATTCCATAGGTACAAGTAGCTGCCACCAATTCTGAATCTTGTGGTTCTACATAGTAACTGTGCACAAAGTAGAAACGCGCGTCCTGTTCGATATTGTTCCACATCGGATGATCAGGCTCGACCTGATGCACCTGGTTCCAGCCCATATGCGGCACTTTTAAGCCCGCCATTTCTGGGAAATGCTTAACCGCACCTTCGAAAATACCCAGTGCATCGGTACCACCATTCTCTTCAGAATGCTGCATCAAGGCTTGCATGCCGACACAAATGGCCAATACCGGTTTGTTAAATACGGCATTGCGTACCACTTCATCAATCCCGGCTTCGTGCATGCCTTGCATACAGTCACGCATCGCGCCTACGCCCGGAAAAACAATCTTGTCTGCTTGTGCAATCAGTTTTGGATCATTGGTCACATCAACCGTGGCACCGACATGTTCTAATGCTTTTGCCGCAGAGTGCAAATTTCCCATGCCATAATCAAGAAGGGCAATACGGGTCATTACAGTGTACCTTTGGTTGAAGCTACCGTATTGGCAGCACGTGGATCTACTTCACAGGCCATACGCAGCGCACGCGCAAATGCTTTAAATACGCTTTCGATCTGGTGATGGCTGTTTTTGCCTTTCAGGTTGTCGATATGCACCGTCATCAAGGAATGGTTTACAAAGCCCTGGAAAAACTCAGAGAATAAATCCACATCAAAACGGCCGATCATGGCACGGGTAAATGGAATATCCATAAACAGACCCGGACGACCAGACAGATCCACCACGACACGGCTTAAAGACTCATCGAGTGGCGCATAGAAATGACCATAGCGTTTCAGGCCTTTTTTATCGCCTAATGCCTGTGCAAATGCCTGACCCAGCGTAATACCGCAGTCTTCCACAGTATGATGGTCGTCAATTTCCAGGTCGCCATCACAATAAATATCAATATCAAACAGGCCATGACGCTTGATTTGATCAATCATATGATCTAAAAAGGGAATACCCGTGTTTAAGGTGCCTTGACCAGTACCGTCGAGATTCAAACGAACTCGAATTTTGGTTTCGTTGGTATTTCTTACCACTTCACTGATACGATCTGTCATAGACACGTTCCTCAAATACGTCAAAATGATTGATGTAGAAAATATTTTCGCCGTGACGAAGTCACCGCATATTAGATTGCTCAGGAGGGTTTATCAATGCCTATCACCGTACATGCTTATACTTCTTTAGAAAATGACGAAGTGCGCAGCCAGCTTGAGCGACTGTATGACACGAGCCCGGAATTTAGCGACGGGGCAGATGCCATGGAACAACTAGAGCAAAACCTTGCACAGTATACCTCAGTTTATAGCGCAGAATTTAATAGCAAAATTATTGGGGCAATCTGGTGCACTGGACAGGGCGAAAGCCGGATTCTGGAAAATATCGTGGTACATCCGGCCAACCGTGGTCGTGGCGTGGCAGAAAGGCTGGTCAGCGAAGTCTGCCGCATGGAAGAAGAAAAAGGTGTAAAAAACTTCGTGCCAGGCTGTGGGGCCATTCATCGTTGTCTGGCCAATCTGGAAAAAATCTGAAGATAGAGCAATATCAAGCAGCCGTTAGGCTGCTTTTTTATGTAAATAAGCGCTTAAATCTGTTTTATTGCTGAGGTCTTTGGTAAACACTGTTCGATTTATGACTCAAATTGACGCGAGTTGATGGAAAAGTAAACATTTGACGAAAATTATTCTCTCTGCTCTTGACGATTTACAGCTGAAACTGTTTAATACGCGACATCGGCGTGATAGCTCAGTAGGTAGAGCAACGGATTGAAAATCCGTGTGTCCCCAGTTCGATCCTGGGTCTCGCCACCATATTTTAAAACGATTTCAAAGTTTTCAATCCCTGATCCCATCAGGGATTTTTTTTAGGCCAAAAATCAGTCACTCAAATATTTTTTTCATAATTTTGATTGACTAATGAGGCCAGATACGGCTTAATACACCGCATCGGCGTGATAGCTCAGTAGGTAGAGCAACGGATTGAAAATCCGTGTGTCCCCAGTTCGATCCTGGGTCTCGCCACCATATTCAAAAAATCCTCAAACTTGGTTTGGGGATTTTTTTTGCCTACACCAAAGCCAGATCAGCACTCTTTTCTATTTTTCAGTTGTTTCAACTTGTTCTTTTTCTAGGTTTCCTGCCTTTTTATGCATCATTGACCGTTTATCAAACTTAACAATAGGCACTGGCATTATTTGTAAGATTTAGCTTTGACGCTTTCCCTTTTCCAAACGAGGGTAAAAATGATGAATCTCCTAACACCAATTAAACTCGGCTTTCTTACGGCCTGTACTGCTTTTAGCCTACCGATATTAAGCCATGCTGCGCCTGCTGCTGATTCCGTCGTCTTGCCGACCCTGACCGTCATGGCGGAACCGGAACTGCGCGCCGTGACTGAAAAAATGTTGCCTTATCAGGAGCAGAACAGCCAGCGTAAGGCCCTGCAAATGCGCCTGATGAAAATTGAACGTGAAATTCAGGCCTATAGCGTGGATGGTGACGTAGTGGCGAATATTGATGTGATGCGTGCACCTGCCGACCCTGATCTGGATAGTCTGCCTGTGGTGTTCCGTGAATATGTATTGGCCATCGCACAGGGCTTGCAGTCTTCAGACCCAAGAAATGGGGTGTATGTATTGCTGCAACCTTTTGGAATTAACCACGATGCCACCAATGTGAATATTGTTCGGGAACAATTCGATCCGAACCGGCTGAATCTGAGCCTGCCGTTTAATTCCCCATAATGTGCGCCTGTCGATCTAGATAACTTTGTTTAACGAGCTTGTCAAAGCTAACATGCAATGAGATCGACAAAATAGTGTTCTGGGAAAGGGTAGCTTTGTGAGAGGAGCAATTTCTGTCTAAGCTAGACGTATTATTGGAAAAATCAAATGCCTTGAATTGTGTTTAAAAAATAAGCATAGTGGATGTAAATCAACAAGATCTGACTGACAGAGCTGGAGCGTATACATGTCGCGTGTTTTTATGATTGTAGCCGCTGTGACACTGGCAATTTTTATTGGGCTGTTTTATCAGAATTCGGTCCAGCAAAAACATCAGGCCGAGCTGCTCGAATATGAAACTGTGCTTGAAGAAAAAACCGAGAGTATTGCGCAGCAGGCACAGGACTGGTCTAAACCAATTCAGATTGAACTTGAGGATGACCGTCTGGATGGTGACTATGCCATCATGGCTGAATTTATGTTGGGGCAATTGCGCGACAGTGCCGAGGAACGAAATCAGTATCTACGCGACTTAAAAGCCGCCAACTGGCAGAATTTTCTGAATATCGACCGCTTGGCCAAGGATCAGGCACAAGGCTATAAAGAAACTGAAGCGATGCTCAAGCAAGTGCATCAAATTGTGAATAGCTATCAGCAGAAAATCCAGCAGCGTGATGCCGAGCTGATCGACAAGGCGCAGCAACTGGATATTAAAAACCGTTATCGCCAGCAACTAAGCCTGACCCTGAAAGACAGTCAGCAAAATAGTAATGCACATGTCATTTTTGAAATTGAAAAACAGACTCTGGCCAAGGCTGATGCCTTATTTGCAGTACTGAAAAAGCATAAATGGCAAAAGAAAAATAACACCTTTATGTTCTATGATGATAAAGCCGTGCAAGAGTTTAATGCGCTGTATAAAGAAATGCTGTTCCTCAATAAGCAGATGGAACGAGTTGCGAGCGCTAACCAGAAAGCGGTTGAAAACAAGTTGTAGCCTGATTTAGATGACAGGATTGCCATAGGACTGTCATCTGCTGTTCAAACTCACTTGCTAAATTGAAAGGGTCGCACAGATCACGACATAACATTTAAGCAGGTGAGTCATGCAAACAATTCAGGTTTTTGCTGATATTCAGCAGGTGTACGGTGAGTTTGTCGCAAATAAAACATGTCCAAAATTACAAAGGATGAATAACGGGGACAAGAACCGGTTGTTCTTGAATCAATATTTCACGCTGATCGAGGACTGGCACTATACCGAACAGATTGTGATTCAGTTCAATCAGCAGTATTTCAGTCTGGATCTGGGGAGCGCACCGGATTTTATGGATCAGGATAAATATATCAACTGGCTAAAGTCGGAACTGCTGCATTAATCGAATCGTCATATTCCTCGTTGATAGATAACCGAGCTGTCTCAAGAGAGGCAGCTTTTTTATTTTGATAGAAAACTGGTATTGATCTTGCTGTTGCATCGGCACAGCGCGAACAGGTGCTGATTCCAATTCCGATTTGAACAGGCTATGCTGAATTAATTACCGCTGCCAAAAGAATAACAGGCGGAGCATGGATGATATGGAGGGCAAAAATTATGCAACAGTTGATATGTTATAAGGAACTTCCAGTCTGGAACCAGCAGAGTATTCCTCAGGGCTTTAAGAATCAGCACAATACCAAAGCCGGCACCTGGGCGAAACTGACAGTATTAAAAGGTGAGCTGCATTTTGCCATGCTGGAAGAATCTGGCGCAGTGCAATCCGAGCATGTGTTTACACCAGAGCAGCAGCCGCCATTTATTGAGCCTGAGGCCTGGCACAAAATTGTTTCTGCCAGTGAAGATGTTGAATGTCAGCTACGTTTTTACTGCCGGCCTGAGGATTACTTCATCAAGAAATATCAGTTAAATCCTACCCATTCTGAAGTGCTGGCAGCGATGCCCTATTTAAAAGGTGGCTGTGCGCTGGACGTCGGCTGTGGTACAGGCCGTAATGCGCTTTATTTGAGTCAGAACGGCTTTAATGTCGATGCCTGGGATGTTAACGAAAACAGTTTGCAGACTTTAAGACAGATTGTGCAGACCGAGCAGATTGATCATATGCAGGTACAGCGCCGCGACCTTAACACGGATACCAGCATTGCAGGCCAATATGACTTTATCTACTGTACTGTAGTGATGATGTTCCTTGAGGCGAAAACCATTCCACCGCTCATTGCACAGATGCAGCAGGCGACCGTGCCGGGTGGCTATAACCTGATTGTCTGTGCCATGGATACGCCAGATATTCCGGCACAAGCCGATTTTCCATTTGCTTTTCAGCCGGGGGAGTTGCGAGGGTATTATGAGGGCTGGAATATCGTGAAATACAATGAAGATATCGGTGAGCTGTATCGTGTCGATGAGCAGGGCCAGCGGATTAAACAGCACTTTGCCACCATGTTGGCGCAAAAGGTTTAAATAAGATTAAGTCTTTTAATTTCTGAAAATAAATTAAATCATCCAAAACAAAAAAAGATGTCAGAATGACATCTTTTTTTTATGCTTAAAAAATTTTAAGCTGCTTTTTTAAACCAAGAGAACCAGCCTTTTTTCTCAGCTTTTACTTCTGCTTTTTCAGCAGCAGCGTCTTTGGTTTCTACTGCTTCAGTTTTCGCAGCTTCAATGTGTTGTTCTGCTGTAGCTTGAGCCGTTTCTACTTGAGTCGTCGCTTCTGTTTTTACTGCTTCAGCTTTAGTTTCAGCCGCTTGTTGAGTTGCAGCAACAGTCGCTTGAGTCGCTTCAACTTTCGCTTGTACAGGTGCAGCAGTTTCTTTAGCAACAGTTTGGGTTGTTTGGGTTGTTTGGGTTACAACAGTTGCTGGCGCAACTTGAACTTCAGTTGCCATTGCAGATGCAGAAGTCGCTACGATTGCAGTCGCGATCATTGTTTTAAGCATGTTCATATAAACCCTTTTAAGGAAATAAGAAAAAAGAGGCTTGATCATACATTTATAAAATTTAAGTGCTTCATAAATAGGATTTTATTGGTTGAATTTTCCACTAATTTTACAAAGGGATAACACTCACTGTTTTTTTACTTCTAATTCCATAATTCAATAAAAAATTCACATAGCTAAAACTGCTTATTAAATTGTTTAAATATTGATTAATATAGTGCCTAACTTACTAAAAATTTAAAATTTATGAGCACCCGACTAATCCAACATCTAAAAAATAAATGTGAAGCTGACGCCAACGTAGCCATCCTATATGCACAGTGGGAATTTGACCAAAAATTGGTTGGAAAAGCATTAGAAAATATTGGTGGTTTTTACCCACATTTTAGTAATCACAATGCTTCACACTCTCAGCAAATTTTGGTCAATATTGAACGAATTTTGGGAGATGATGTTGATTTATTAAGTGCTACAGATACTTGGTTAATCCTTGAAGCTGCTTATTGGCACGATGTAGGCATGTTAGTTGATGCCAAAAATGCTAAAGAAGTGCATACCAATCCTGACTTTAAGTTCATGATACAAACAATTGCGAATGGAAAAGGGCATGACTTACAAAAATTTTGCCAAGCATATGTAGAACATAATTGGTTGTCAGCAATTGGAACTTTAGATCACCCTTTTGATGGAGTCGAAAAATATCGCCAATTGATTGCTGAGTGGTTTAGACAAGGGCACGATAAAAGAGTTGGAAAGTTAGTTGAAGACCCATTTAAAGACTTAGGAATCACGTCACCTAGAACAGAGCTTCTTCCAAATCGAATCTATCGTTATTTAGGGCAAATTTGTGTTTCTCATGGTATGAACTTTAGTACTTTGATGGAGACAATTCCTTATAAACAAACAGGTTTGGGAACAGAAAATTGTCATCCAAGATTTATAGGCTGTTTGCTTCGTTTAGGGGATTTATTTGATTTAGATGACAATCGTTTTTGTCCCGTCATGGCAAAGCATGTCAGCAATATGCCTTCTGTCAGCAAACACCATCATGACAAGCATTTATCATTACGAGAGTTTCAACTTGATACACGAACAGTCAAGCTTGTTGCTGAGTGTCCAGATGAAATGTCTTATGTGGAAACTCAAAACTGGTTTGGTTGGATACGTGAAGAATTTCAAAATCAAATGTCACAATGGAATTTGATTGTTCCTGATTTAAAATTTGGTTCACTACCTACTATTGAACAACTAGATGTGCGTATGCAAGGTAATAGAGTTCTATTGAGTAATAAACCAATGAAATTTTCAATTGATGAAAGTAATGCATTGGAGATACTAGAGGGAAGTGGTTTATATAAGGATGATACAAATATTTATAGGGAGTTAATTCAAAATGCTATTGATGCCACCCTAATAAGGGTTTGGAATGATTCCGAAAAAGGAAAAATTAAATTTCCTAAAAATGCACATCCTTATGATGAAAATACACAAAATATTTTTAAAAATTATCCAATTAAATTGTCTTTTGAAAGATTAGAAATTATCGATGATAGTGATGATGCTTGGTGGGAATTTAAAATTGAAGATAAGGGGACAGGAATTAGTTTGCAAGACTTGAAATATATGCAAAAAGTAGCAGGTTCAAGTAAGAATATTGAGAAGCAAAAAATAATAAATAAGATGCCAAAGTGGATGAGACCTTCTGGACAGTTTGGTATTGGTTTACATAGTGCTTTCTTATTATTAAAAGAACTCAATGAAGATGATCAGAAAATAACTATTATTACAACAAATTCAATTGATTATAAAACTTATAAGATAGAGTTAAATTCTCCTCTGAACTCAAAAAAAGGATATTGTTTTATAGAAGAGATAAAAGAATCAAATGGTGATAGTGGTACAACTTTAAAACTAAAATTAAAAATTAAAAGGAGAGCTAGAAGCTATAGTTTTAATCACTCCAAATTATATAAATTTTTATATTCTAATCATGATCCGATAAGAGAGGAAATGTTTGATGTTTTTACGATCGCCACTCAAATCGAGAATATTAAAGAGAAAGTGTTGGAAAAAGTATGTTTTCCTTATGAATTTAATGATTTTTGGAAAATTAAAATAGATAATGTTTTTCCTTTACGTGAAATTGATTTAAAAAATTGTATATGGGTAGAAAAATATAATCTTTATTTTTGTATCAATAATTCACACGAAGATGGTCTTAATGAGTTACGTAGTGATCTGAGAGGTGGTTTTAAAGGTCAAGATGTTGGACATATAAGATATTATGTAAAACCATTTGATATTTATCTAATGTTATATGGTTTTGATGCTAAGAATACATTACAGACAAACAGAAATGCTTGGAGTAATAACTTTGAAAAGAAGTTTATTGACGACAGATTTTTACATAAGATTTCTAAACATATAGTTGATAAATATAGATATGAATTAAAAAATATTTTGAATGATAATGAATTATTTGATTTGTTCGAGTTTTTTTTAAATGATGATGAGAGTAAAGTTTCTTGGAAAAATAGAAAAATTTTTGGGTCGGAATCTTTGTTAAATTATAAATATAAGAATGAGAAATGTAAGCTTTATGATAAAAGCTTTAATGAGCTTTTAAATTTAAATAAATTTAATATATATCATGTGGATAGTTTTATTAATTCTAGTTTTGACACATCTAAATTGTCAAAACATGATTTAGTCTTTCCTAGTAGCTTTAATAGTTTATTTAAAGCTGTTTTTGATCAAAATTGGATTGAGAAGGGAGGATTTGTATCGAATGAAAAAATTAATGGTTACGAAATTATTCGATATACAAAGGAAGAGTATGAGGGATTTACTGAAAATGAAATTAAAATAATAAACCAAATTAAAAATGCTATTCAATCTAATCGAAAGAGAATTAATTTTAATGAAGAATGTTTGGATGAAAAGTTCTTCGATGAGTTCAAGCCATTATTTACTAAATCAATTTTGGTTGAGAGATTAGTTGGACTGGAAAATTTAAAATTTAATCACTTAATTTTACCATTTTATATATGTTCCAATAATTTGGAAGCAGGTGAAAATATTAAAGTTGATTATTTAAATAATAATGAACTAACTAAATATACTTGGAAGGCAAGACATGAGAAATATGAAAATTTAAAATTTGAGGATTTTGTAGAATTATACAAAAAGTTGGAAGAAAAAATTAGAAAATTATTAGAAACGTTTCATCCAGATTGGATTCAGAAATAAAAAGAAACCCCGCATAAAGCGGGGTTTCTTTTTTATCTAGGTATTTAAAAATTAAACACGTTCGATCACTGTTGCAATACCTTGACCAAGGCCAATACACATCGTCGCAAGACCGATTTGTGTATCTTGCTGTTCCATTACATTCAACAATGTTGTTGTGATACGCGCACCAGAACAACCCAATGGGTGACCCAATGCAATCGCGCCACCGTTATGGTTCACGATGTCTTGCTTGTCATAAATACCTAAGCCTTTAAGAACAGACAGACCTTGTGCAGCAAAGGCTTCGTTCAATTCAAAGGTTTGGATATCAGAAATCGCTAGACCAGCGCGTTTCAACGCTTTTTGTGTTGCCGGAACCGGACCATAACCCATGATCGCAGCATCACAGCCCGCAACCGCCATAGAGCGAATTACAGCACGTGGCTTAAGACCTAAAGCTTGAGCACGTTCAGCAGACATCAACAACATTGCAGAAGCACCATCAGACAAAGCTGAAGATGTTGCCGCAGTTACTGTACCGCCTTTCGGATCGAATACTGGACGCAAAGATTTGAACGATTCAAGGTTCGCATCTGGACGGATCACTTCATCGATATCACACAAGATTTTGTAGCCATCTGCATTATGACCTTCAATGCCCACAATCTCGTTCTGGAACAGGCCATTTTCAGTCGCAGCCCAGGCACGGCGATGTGATTCCACACCGAACGCATCCTGTTCTTCACGGCTAATACCGTTCATGCGACCCAACATTTCAGCAGTTAAGCCCATCATGTTCGACGCTTTGGCATAATGCTTAGACGCTTCAGGATTCAGGTCGATGCCGTGCATCATGCCCACATGGCCCATGTGCTCAACACCACCGATGATGAAGATATCACCCTGGTTCGTCGCAATTTGCGCAGCCGCAGTGTGAATCGCCTGCATAGACGAACCACAAAGACGGTTCACCGTTTGGCCTGCAACAGTTTTCGGCAGGTCTGCCAGTAATGCGATATTACGGGCAATGTTCATACCTTGTTCTAGGGTTTGATTCACACAGCCCCAGATTACGTCTTCAACTTCATGCGGGTCGAATTCGTTACGTACCAAGAGGGCACGGACAAGCTCAGCAGACATCGAGTCGGCACGTACATTGCGGAACATACCGTTTTTGGTTTTACCCATTGCTGAACGTACGCCATCAACGATGACAACGTCACGTGGATTTAAAGTAGCCATTCACGTTGCTCCTTAACCGTAGAATTTTTTGTTGTTAGCAGCCATGTCACGCAACATTTCTGGCGCTTCATAAGCTTTACCAAGGTGCGCATACTTATTGCAAAGCGCAACATACTCAGCTACACCGGTTTGATCGATGTAACGGCATGGACCACCACGGAATGGAGGGAAACCAACACCCATGATCATGGCCATATCTGCTTCAGCAGCAGTGGCTACAATGTTGTCTTCCAGGCAACGAACAGTTTCGTTACAGAAAGCCAGCATCATGCGATCAATGATTTCCTGAGCGTCAAATTCACGTTTTTCCGCAGTTGCAACAGAGGCCACAAGCTCATACGCAGTTGGATCAACCACTTTGGCTTTTTTGCCTTTACGGTCAAGTTCATACTTGTAGAAACCAACGTCGTTCTTTTGACCCAGACGTTTGTTTTCGTACATCACCTGAATCGAACCTTTGAAATCAGGTTTCATACGATCCGGGAAGCCTTCAGCCATCACTTCTGCACCGTGTACGCCAGTGTCGATACCGACAACGTCTATCAGGTAAGCAGGGCCCATTGGCCAGCCGAATTTTTCCATGACTTTATCGATTTGCTGGAAGTCAGCGCCATCTTTAAGCAACAGGTCAAATGCACCGAAGTAAGGGAACAGTACGCGGTTGACCAGGAAGCCCGGGCAGTCATTGACCACGATTGGTGTTTTACCCATTTTCTGAGCAAGCACCACAGTCGTTGCAATCGCTTCGTCAGAAGTCTTCGCACCGCGAATCACTTCAACCAGTGGCATCATGTGTACCGGGTTAAAGAAGTGCATACCGACGAAGTTTTCAGGACGTTCCAGGTTTTCAGCCAGACGCGTGATTGAAATCGTAGAAGTATTAGATGCAATGATCGTGTTTTCACGAACTTTTGCTTCAGTTTCTTTCAGTACGATACCTTTGACTTTTGGATTTTCAGTCACGGCTTCGATCACGATGTCCACTTCTTTAAACTCGTCATAGCTTAAAGTTGGACGGATGCGCGCAAGAGTTTCACCCATTTGAGCAGGCTTCATCTTCTTACGTTCAACTTGTTTGGTCAGTAAACCATTGGCTTCTTTCATACCCAAAGCAAGTTGCTGGTTACCGATGTCTTTCATGATGATCGGTGTGCCTTTGCTTGCCGCCTGGTAAGCAATACCACCACCCATGATACCTGCGCCTAGAACAGCCGCCTGGTTCACTGGATGCGCACCTTTTTCATAGCGCTTCGAGGTTTTTTTCACGATCTGGTCATTCAGGAACAAACCGATCAAGGCACCTGCTTGTGGTGTGACTGCTGCTTTAGCAAAACCTTCAGCTTCCGCTTTCAGCGCGTCATCACGATGCAGGCTCGCACCCGCTTGAAGAGAATCAAGCAGTAATTTTGGTGCAGGGTATTGAGCTGGATTAGCTTTTGCCAGAACCATGCCTTTCGATGAGTTAAACGCCATCATCTGTTCGATCGGGCTGAGTTTAACTGGATCGAGTTTTTCCTGACGCTTGGTTTTCCAGTCTAAACGGCCATGAATCGCCTGTTTTACCAGATCAAGTGCAGCATCTTGTAGCTTGTCAGCAGGAACGACAGCATCGACTGCGCCGTCTTTCAGTGCAGCAGCTGGCTTCTTAGGATTGGCCATTGCCATCCATTCTACCGCGTTGTCGATACCGATTAGACGGCTTAAACGCACTGTACCACCGAAGCCCGGGAAGATACCCAGCTTGATTTCAGGTAGGCCCACTTGTGCCTGTTCTGACATGACACGGTAGTCACACACCAGGCACATTTCGAAACCGCCACCCAGTGCCATGCCATTAATTGCAGCCACTTTAGGAATGTCGAGGTCTTCGAAGCTGTTAAAAATTTCATGTACTGGCATTGCCCAGTCAACAATCGCTTGTTCACCCTGAGCAAAGTTGTCGCCGAATTCAGTGATATCAGCACCTACAATAAATGTAGATTTGCCTGAAGTCACAATCAGACCTTGAATATCGGCATGGGAGACGGCTTCGATAGCAGCCTTGAAATCTTCAATCGTTGCACGGTTGAATTTGTTAACGGACTCACCTTGTAAGTCAAAGCGGAATTCTGCAATCCCGTCCTCAAGCATTTGGACGGTAATGGCATTGCCAGCGTGGATCATGCCCTGATCTCCTTTATTTTGGAGGACTTCTAAGTTGATGTTGTGAAGCAAGTGCGCATGTCCCGCGCACTTTTTGACTTCGCTAATCTTACGATAACTATATCCAAAAAGAACATAACAAGTTGTATCAAGCCGTGACGCAATGGTCATCAATTTCTGCCGGATTGGTTCGAACCGCTATGACTTTTCCTTTCAGTTTTCTAAAAGCAGATGAACCAAAGATTTTGTTTCAATTCATTATTTTTTATCAATCAGCCTGATAGATATGGAGCAGGGTGACTGATTTTCAAGGTTCATTTCTAGCGGAGTTTTGTCAATTCAGTCAATTTCTGTCCTTGAATGTGCCATTTTTAGCCTTGAAGCATACTGAGTGCAGGGCTTTCAGGTCTTTGCTGATAGTGTTCAAGCAGTACAAATAAAAGCGCAGTAGCTCATTTCGGTTGCTGAACTTTTCTGATGAGATCGAAAATGAGAACGATCCTGTCGATGTGTGATTTGAAATAATTTCTATCCTGCCGGGTTGAATCCCTGTCATCTGCTATGGAATTGTTTATGATGATCATGCACCAAGATATGGGGGATATCGATGCACGTATTTCGTTCTAAAAAAGACTGGTGGCTGCTGGCTTTTGTGATTTGTATGAGTGGCCTGTTGCTGCAACTACTGCTGACCATGCAGGCCAAAGGCACTATGCAGCAATATCCGCTGCACACTGCGGTTTATGTCCTGACTATTATCATTTTATGGTGGCCGCTGTGGAGTACGCGCTATGTGGTAGACAATGGGGTGTTGACCATAAAAAGCCTGTGGTTAAGCTGGAAGATTCCGTTAAGTGAAATCCAATCCATTCAGCCCACAGACCACTCTATCATTGCGCCAGCCTTATCCTTAAAGCGTCTGCGAATTGACTATACAGATGCGGGCATGCAGAAATTTATATTGGTTTCACCCAAAGATCAGACTGCTTTTATACAGGCGCTTCAGCCGAATAAAAACTGATATCGAGTCTGCCTTAGTTAAGCTTTTGCTTGCTCAGGCAGAACCACCAGCTGTCCATCGACACAGTCCAGATGCAGACTGAACTGCTCAGGCTGGTTTAAAAAATACAGCGCCAGAATCGGCTCCAGTTCGGTACGCATCTTGCGGCCCAAATGTCGGGCGCCGTAACGAATATCATGGTCCTGATAGAAATAGGCTTTGGCTGAAGCGCTTAAATGCACGCTGCGTTGCTGATGTTGCAAGCGCTTGTTCAGTTTATCCAGTTCAATTTCGACCAGACGTGGCAGGGCATCATGCTGTACCGCCTGATAATGCAGGCTGCGGTCAATCCGGTTCAGAAATTCAGGGTCGAATTTACGCTGCATGACTTTTTCAATGATGCGCTGGGTGGGAACGCGCTTCAGACACAGCGCCTGCATTTTCTCAGGCAGATAGCTGAGTTTGTCCAGATATTGCTGCGCCGCCTGTGCCCCGACATTGCTGGTCATAAAGATCATGCAGTTGCGAAAATCGATAGTTTTAGTGCCCGCTGTCAAGGTCAGCCGGCCAGTATCCAGCACGTTCATCAAGCCGCGAATCACTTCGTTACTGGCTTTTTCTAGCTCATCAAACAGGCTGTGGCCTTCTTTAGAGCCAACATAACCGGGCGGTGCGCCGGTCAAAGCCGCGGCATAATGTTCCTGTGCCAGAGTATTCATATCAATCCGGCAAAAGGCGTCCGGGCGACCATAGATCGCTTCGGCAATCAGACGCACGGTTTCAGTTTTACCGACGCCAGTAGGGGCCAGCATCAAGGTAACCGACAAAGAGCGATCCGGGCTGGAAAAATCTGCCTTGACCACATGCAGCATTTTTTCAATTTCATTCAGGGCTGCATCCTGTCCAATAATCCGTTCACGTAGCAGCTGCATTACATTATTTGGCTCGAAATGAAAACGCGGTTTGCCAATCAGGCGATCACGTTCAGACGGGTGATGGGTGAGGTAGAGGGTTGAACAATATGAATGCCCGATTGCTGCACGGTCATATGAAACATCTCAAAACTAGACTTTTTGAGCATAACAAAGTTAAAGGTTGAAATTTATAGCTTTTAACAATCAGTTTATGCCGTAAGGATTATAGATTGGGGGATAACCCGACAGGAACTTTAAGATTGAATGGCAACTTCAGGGGAATTTTGTGTTTTTGCTTGAAAATGACGCAAAAATCATCACATATATCTGCAGATTGTAGATGAAAAATAGGCTTTAGGTGAACGAAAACGCACGCCCCCATATTGAAAAAATCCTGGCGAATATGACCAGCCTGCCCGGGGTCTACCGGATGTATGGCAAAGACGGCGAATTATTGTATGTGGGTAAAGCCAAAAACCTGAAAAACCGGGTCTCCAGCTATTTTGTCAAAACGCTGGATCATCCCAAAACCCAGGCCTTGGTGGCACGGATTTATGATATCCAGACCCTGGTGGTACGTTCTGAAACTGAAGCCTTGTTGCTGGAACAGAACCTGATCAAGCTGCATCATCCGCCCTATAACATCATGCTGCGTGATGACAAATCTTATGTCTATATTTTTGTTTCGGCAGATAAACCCTATCCGCGTTTAGCCAGTGGGCGCGGCAAGGGCAAGCACCAGGTGGGCAAGTTTTTTGGACCTTATCCGAGTGCGTATACCGCCCGGGATACTCTGGTGGTGCTACAAAAACTGTTCAATGTGCGTTCCTGTGAAAACAGTTTTTTTGCCAACCGGACCCGGCCATGTCTGCAATACCAGATCAAACGCTGCTCTGCGCCCTGTGTCGGATTTATTTCTCCAGAAGACTATAAGGCAGATGTCGATAACTCGATCCGATTTTTGCAGGGCGATACCAAGGAGCTGAATCAGGAACTGATCGCAAAAATGGAAGCGGCCGCTGAAGCGCTGGAATTTGAAAAAGCGGTGTTCTATCGTGACCGGATGGCATTGTTAAGAGACGTACAGTCGCAGCAGGCGATCTATAAGCTCAAAGGCGAAGCCGATATCCTGTCGATTGCCTATCAGGCCGGGGTGACCTGTGTGCAGATCATGCATGTGCGCAACGGCAAAATGCTGGGTGGAAAAAGTTATTTCCCAGATATGCTCAGTGATGACCTGGGGCAGATGCTGGCCGATTTTATTGCCAATTTTTATTTTCAGGTGGCCGATGAAATCCCGGCTGAACTGATTGTTAATCTGGAAGTGGCTGATCGTAAAGAACTGGAAGCAGCACTCTCGCAGCATTTTGGCAAGAAAATCCAGATCAAGTCCAAAGTCCGCGAAACCCGGGCCGAATGGCTGGAACTGGCGCAGATGAATGTACAGCACGCGATTCAGGGCAAGCTGGCCAATCATATAGAATTAAATGAGCGTTTTCATCAGCTGGAGCAGGTGGTCGGCCGTCCGGTAGACCGGATCGAGTGCTTCGACATTTCACATACCATGGGCGAAGATACCGTGGCATCCTGTGTGGTCTTTGATAGTGGCGGCGCGCGCAAGCGTGATTATCGCCAGTTCTCCATTCATGATATTCAGGCGGGTGATGACTATGCCGCCATGCGTCAGGCGCTGACCCGTCGTTATAAAAAAGCCCTGTTGCCAGACTTGCTGCTGATTGATGGTGGCAAGGGGCAATTGCACATGGCAATGGAAGTCATGCAGGAACTGGGACTGGATGCCTTTATGGTCGGTGTGTCCAAAGGTGAGGGACGTAAGCCTGGTCTGGAAACCCTGCACTTTACCGATGGCAGTAAAATTCAATTACCGGAGGATCATAAGGCACTGCATCTAATTCAGCAGGTACGTGATGAAGCACACCGCTTTGCGATTACCAAGCATCGTGCCAAACGCGATAAAAAGCGTGGTTCATCAGTGCTGGAAGTGATTCCGGGGCTCGGACCAAAACGCCGTCGGGATTTGCTGACCCATTTTGGCGGGATTCAGGGCGTACTGAAAGCCTCAGAAAGAGATCTGCAACTGGTACCGGGACTGGGTTCAGTCATGGCCCGGATGATTTATAAAGTGCTGCATGAATGACGCGTGGCTTAAATGCAAGGGCCAAAGTGCGCATTGACGCTTGGGTCACGTGACATTCACAACCTGAAGAATTTTGCCGAATATACTGAGCATCAAGACTTACTGAGGGATCAACATGTCTTTGCATGCACTTTATGCACAAATTGCCGAACAGGAATGGGTAGAGTTTCCACAGGGATGGTTACAGGGTCGTACTCTGTATGGTGGTCTGGCTGCCGCGATGATGATGCAAAAAGCCGTCACTCACATCAATGATCCGGCCAAGCATTTGCTGAGTTGCAGTGTGACCTTTGTCGGCCCGATTCAGCAAGCCAAAGTACGACTGAGTGCCGAAATCCTGCGGCAGGGCAAGTCGGTGACCACGATTGAAGTGCGCTTATGGCAGGACGACGCGGTGCAAAGTATTCTGATTGCCAGTTTTGGTATTTCCCGTGATTCAGAGATTCAGGTTCAGCAACAAGCTCAGGCACCCGACTATGCTGCGCCAGAGCAGCTGTTTCAGATTCCTGCTGGCTATGGCATGCCAGACTGTTATGATCATTTCGAAGTGGCCTGGGCGGATGTCAATCTGCCTTGTAGTGCCAGTTCTCGTCCGGACTTTGGCGGCTGGTGCCGTTTCCATCCCGAAAAGCATTGCAACCGTGAATTTCTGGTCGCCGACTTGATGGCCATCTTTGATATCTGGCCACCCGGGGTGTTACCGATGTTTAAAAACATGGCGCCTGCGAGTAGTCTGACCTGGACAGTGACCTATGTGCATCCGGTTCAACATCAATTGCATGATTGGTTTAAATATAAAGTATTTACCGACTATGCTGCGGATGGTTATACGACGGAGCATGCCTATCTCTGGGATGCCGAAAATCGCCTGATTGCAATGGCAAGACAAACAGTGACGGTGTTTGCCTAGTGACACTGCAAGTCAATTCGTATAAAGTGAAGCCTATTAATGATGGATCAAACCTCTAAAAAAGTGTGCATTTTCATCGTACATGAGGGGAACAATTGGCGGTGTCTATGACTACAGGTCGTATCCTGAATATTCCAAATATCTTGACCTTGGCGCGTATCGCTCTTATTCCGGTATTTCTATTGGTGGCTTACTGGCCGCCTGCAATGGGCTTTGATGCTCATAACCCCGACATGACGCGGCATATAATTTTAACCACGATCTTTGTGGTGGCTGCGGTCACGGACTGGTTTGATGGCTATCTGGCACGTACATTAAACCAGACTTCTGCTTTTGGACGTTTTCTCGACCCAGTTGCAGATAAATTGATGGTCGCAGCTGCACTGATTGTGCTGGTGCAATGGCAGCCTTCCATGTCGATGGCTTTTGCTGCGATTGTGATTATTTCGCGTGAAATTACTGTGTCAGCCTTACGTGAGTGGATGGCAGAGTTGGGTGCACGGACCAATGTTGCGGTTTCAACGGTGGGGAAATACAAAACTGCTTTCCAGATGATCGCCATCACCGTATTTCTGTTAAATTGGCCACCGCTGGAAATGCTGGCGTATGCCTTGCTATACACCGCAGTGGTACTCACTTTATGGTCGATGTTCATTTATCTGAAAGCGGCTTGGCCATATCTGAAACAGCCTTAATCGAAATGAAAAGAGAAGCTCCTTGAAAGGGGGCTTTTTTTATGCGCTTAAATTATCAAGCCAATCGGCAAATTGCAGGCAAAAAAATACCCAGTCTTTGGGGGAAGAACTGGGATGAAATCGGGGTATTTGTTGCTTATTATTATAGTTATTCAAAGATATCTCATCTTCTTAGGGCTCATTATAGAGAGATAGTTTTTTTTAATCATGTGGCTTCTTGTAGCAGAATGTTGTGTTTTGTGAATACTCTGTATATTGCTTTTACAATCCATTATTTTGATACAAATCTAAATGTTTTTCAGTAGGATAGTGACTGACTCGATAGACGAAATAGGATAAGTGAAAATCTGTTTTTTGTGCCCTAAATATTGGTTAGTAAGATTTGCTAGATTTAGTCAAAAAATCCCTTGAGATAGGGGATAGATTTATGCCTACGCGGACTTTATCTTTGTCTCGTGTAACAAAAGAAAAGTAGGGCTTTAATGTGAAAAGCTTCTGTATGGGGAGCTCTTTACATTCAAAACTACGTGCTTAGCTGGTCTTGAGTAATGTTTAGAACAACACATAAAAAAGAATCTCCAAAGTTGGAGATTCTTTTAGATTAAAGTCTACGCGGACTTCGTCCTTGTCTTACGTAAAAAAGAAAAGCAGTGCTTTCTTTTTTACTCAGGCTTCAGCCCTTCGGCTTTTTCTAGGGATGCATCATTGTTAAAGAACTTTTCACGCTGTTCTTCAAGAAACTTTTTCGCATCTGCTTCAAACACGTTCAAACGCTTTTCATTAATTAGCGTAGTCTGGTGTTTTAGCCATTCTTGCCAAGCCTGTTTAGACACGGTGTCAAACAATTCCTGACCCTTTGGCCCCGGGAATGGAGCAAAGTCTAAACCTTCCATGTCCGCCTGATACTTACGGCAAAAAACTTGTCGAGACATATCCATACTCCAAAATTATGCGTAAAGTTGTTCCAAACGCGCATGTGCACGCTCAATGGCTGCTTTCACTTGAGCAGGCGCGGTGCCACCAATGTGATTACGGGCATTCACCGAAGCTTCAAGAGTTAGGGCTTTTTCAAATACGTCTGCTTGAATCAGGTCAGAGAACTGTTGCAGTTGTTCGAGTGTCAATTCAGACAGGTCTTTAGATTCTTGTACACCGAGTGCAACCGCTTTACCTACAATCTCGTGCGCATCACGGAATGCAACGCCGTTTTTTACCAAGTAATCAGCCAGGTCAGTCGCAGTTGAGAAACCACGCAGCGCTGCTTCGCGCATTTCAGCAATGTTTGGAACCAGTGCAGGAATCATGTCAGCAAATGCCATGAGTGAACCACGAACTGTATCGATCGCATCGAACAATGGCTCTTTATCTTCCTGATTGTCTTTGTTATAGGCTAGAGGCTGGCCTTTCATTAAAGTCAGCAGGCTCATCAAATCGCCATAGACACGGCCGGTTTTACCACGTACCAGTTCAGGCACATCCGGATTTTTCTTCTGCGGCATGATTGAAGAGCCAGTACAGAAGCGATCTGGAATATTCACGAATTTGAACTGTGCAGATGTCCATAGAATCAGTTCTTCAGACATACGTGATAAATGCATCATAATTAAAGATGCAGCGGCATTAAATTCAATCGCAAAGTCACGATCCGATACTGCATCCAGCGAGTTTTCAGCAACAGCTTCAAAACCTAGCAGTTCAGCAGTATAAGCACGGTCGATTGGATAAGTAGTACCTGCAAGTGCAGCAGAACCAAGCGGCATACGGTTGACACGCTTACGGCAATCAATCAGACGTTCTGAATCGCGTACCAGCATTTCAAACCAAGCCATTAGATGATGACCAAAAGTCACTGGCTGAGCGGTTTGCAAGTGGGTGAAGCCTGGCATGATGGTGTCGGTGTTTTTAGCCGCTAAGCTTAAAATACCTTTTTCTAGTTTTTTCAGTAATTCCAGGATGCTATCGATTTCATCGCGTACATAAAGACGGATATCTGTCGCCACCTGGTCATTACGGCTACGACCGGTATGCAGTTTCTTGCCAGTAATGCCGATACGTTGAGTCAGGCGTGACTCAATGTTCATGTGGACATCTTCTAAATCAATGCGCCATTCAAAGTTGCCTGCTTCAATATCGGCTTGAATCGCTGTCAGACCTTCAATAATGTCATCGCGTTCTTGCGTGGTCAGTACGCCCACTTTTGCCAGCATGGTTGCATGGGCAATCGAGCCTGCAATATCTTGTTTATAAAAACGTTGGTCAAATTGAACAGATGCTGTAAATTCAGCAACAAAAGCATCAGTCGCTTCAGAGAAACGACCGCCCCACATACCCGAAGTCTGGGCGTGTGATGGATTAGAGGAATTAGAAGATGTGGTCATGTCGGCTCAATCAGATTAAAAGCAGTAGAACGAAAAAGAGTATAACAAATTCAAAGCCCATTGCCGAAGTCACATCTGCTCAATCTTTTACATCGATAAACGAACAGACGCAAAATTCCTATTTTTTTAGCCAGATCGGCAATCTACGCTATTTGCTGGAACTGTTTGCTGGCGGCAATATTCTGGCCATGATTCTGGCGCTTGCAGAAGCGCAATCCTGGCAGGCTTTGAATGGAATGCACCTGCTGCAATATATCCTGTATATCAACTGGGTACTGTTATGTTTTGCAGCACTGGTCGAGCTGTTCCATCAAGCCTTTCAACGTATGGGAATCAAACTGGCTTTGATTTCTGGATTTCTGCTGTTACAGGCAATTGTACTGCTCACTACGGTGAACCTGAATATCTTGATATATTTTGGACAGAATTTTAATTTTCAGGATTTAAACCTGGCGATTGCGCTGGATCGGGTCGGACTCCATTTAAGTCTGGGAATTTTGCTGGGAACTTTCTGTTTTCGCTATCTTTATTTGCGTGAGCAATGGGAGCAGCAGCAGCATAGTGAGTTGAATGCTAGGATTCAGGCCATGCAGGCACGGATTCAGCCGCATTTTTTGTTTAACAGCATGAACAGTGTGATCAGCCTGATCAGTATCAATCCGGATAAAGCCGAGCACATGCTGCTGAATTTGTCACGGTTATTTCGTGCCAGTTTTCAGGAATTAAAACTGGTCAACCTGCAGGAGGAAATTGATCTGTGCCAGCGCTATCTGGAGATTGAGCAGATCCGTCTAGGTGAGCGTTTGCAGGTCGAATGGAAGTTAGAAAACAAAGACTTATACTCACAAGTTCAAATTCCATTATTAACTTTACAACCCTTGCTAGAAAATAGTATTTTCCATGGAGTTGAAAAAATTCTTACAAAGAGTACCATAAGCATATTGGTTGAAATATTGCAAAATCAAATTAATATCATCATAACGAACCCTTATGCACAGGATAATAAAACTTTAAAAAAGGGACATGGTATTGCAATAGAAAATGTCAGACAGCGTCTGCAAGCTTATTATGGACCCAGTGTGACTTTTCAAACCTTTGCCGGCGAAGGGATGTTTACGACGGTAGTGCGATATCAATATAAATAAAAATAAATCAAAGAAATCGCAGTTAGCTTTATCATTCATCTGATGATGTTAACTGGGTAAGGAGGAGAAATGGACATCCTGATTTGTGATGATGAGCCTTTGGCCGTCGAGCGTTTATCACGTTTGGTCTCTCAACTGGGGCATGATGTGGTGGCGACAGCAAGCCATGGCCGTCAAGCGATTGATCTGGCTCACCAATACGAACCCGATGTCATCCTATTAGATATTCAAATGCCTGAAATGAACGGACTGGCTTGTGCGCAACATTTGCGTCAACTGGATCCAATGCCGGCCATTGTCTTTTGTACGGCCTATGACCAACATGCGCTGGATGCATTTAAATCAAATGCCGAAGGCTACTTGCTTAAACCGGTGATGCAACAGGAATTGGCACAGGTTTTAGAGCACTTAACTAAACTTACCCAAGCTCAAATGAGCCAACTAAAACAAAAAGAAAATATGGACGAAATCAATATCAGCCGCCAGCAGATTGCGGCAAAGACCTATCGTGGTGTCGAATTGGTGCCAGTTGAAAATATCTATTATTTTCTGGCGGATCAGAAATATGTCACTGTGCGTCATAAAAACGGCAGTGTATTGATTGATGAAACCTTAAAGGAGTTAGAGCAGGAGTTTGGGAACCAGTTTATCCGGATTCATCGTAATGCCTTGATCTCGGTGCATTATCTGGATGGTCTGGAAGTGGTGAGTTCTGGTCAGTATCAGGTACGTTGTCGTGAGCTGGACGATCGTTTGGCGGTTAGTCGGCGACATTTACCGTTTTTACGAGATCGGATTCAAAAGCTTTAGCGGGGGATGAATGAGAGCATTCAGTTGAAACTTGTATAAATTCACTTGCATTTTCAAGTGAGCAGGTTAAGTTTAGACTATTGTTCTCATTTACTGTTATTGAAATTTATGAAGACCCTAAAAATTGCAACTCGACAAAGTCCACTTGCGCTTTGGCAAGCGGAACACATCCGTGCGCGCCTACAAGATTTGCACGCTGGTTTGCAGGTCGAGTTAGTCACTTTTGTTACACAGGGCGATAAAATTCTAGATACACCACTGGCTAAAATTGGTGGAAAAGGACTGTTTGTAAAAGAATTAGAAGCCGCTTTACTGGATGGTCGTGCAGATCTGGCTGTGCATTCCATGAAAGATGTCCCGATGGCCTTGCCCGAAGGTCTGAGTCTGGCAGTGATCTGTGAACGTGAAGATCCCTTAGATGCCTTTGTGTCGAATACCTACACTAGTTTTGAAGAATTGCCACAAGGCGCCAAAGTCGGAACCTCAAGCTTGCGCCGTAAAACCCAGATTTTAAAACAGCGTCCAGATCTGGACATTATCGATTTACGCGGTAATGTCGGCACACGTTTATCTAAACTGGATGCAGGCCAGTATGATGCGATTATTCTGGCCAGTGCCGGTTTAAAACGCTTGGGTCTGGCAGAACGTATTCGTCATACTCTGACGCCTGAAGTCAGTCTGCCGGCCGTGGGTCAAGGGGCATTGGGACTGGAATGCCGTACTCATGATCAGACGGTGCTGGACTTGATTCAGCCACTCCTGCATGCGGATACAGATGCGTGTGTACGTGCCGAACGTGCCTTTAATGCCTATCTAGAAGGCGGCTGTCAGGTGCCGATTGCCGGTTATGCCACGCTCAAAGAGGGTGTGATTTCAATCGAAGGTCGTGTAGGCAGTATCGATGGAGCAGTTTTGCTCCGGGCACAGCAGACTGGAAAAACGGCAGATGCAGAGCAATTGGGTGTGAAGCTGGCAAAAGACTTGCTTGATCAAGGTGCTGGCGAGTTGCTGAAAGCACTCTATTCACACTGATGTTATTGATTAATACCCGCCCCAGTGATCGTGCTGCAGGTTTGACCCAGCAGTTACAGGCAGCGCAAGTGTCTGTTTTAGAATTGCCTTTGCTCGAACTGCATGCAATGCCTTATTCCGATGAGCTGTCGAGTTTGTATCAGCAGCTGGAGCAGGCACAGATTATTGTGGTGGTTAGCCCGACGGCTGCCCAGATTGGTATGCAATATTTGCAACAGGCTGGAGTCGCGCTCTCGACTTTGGCACAGGTGCATTGGGTGGCAGTGGGTAAAGCCACTGAACAGGCATTGGCGAGCTATGGCATTCATAGTCATGTGCCTGAGGTCGAAACTTCGGAAGGCATGCTGCAATTGCCTGTGTTGAAGCAACTGGCTTCTGGTTCAGGTGTAGCCTTCTGGCGCGGAGAAGGTGGTCGTCAATTTATGATGGATCATTTACGTGCCAGCAATATTAAAGTTTTAAACTTTATTTTGTACCGGCGGCAATGTCCTGAAACGACAGCAACGATTTTGGCAAAGAACCTGGGGCTGCTTAAGACGCAGCAGCGTTTTGCAGTTCTGATCACCAGTGAAGCAAGCTGGTTAAACTGGCTGGCACTTATGCAGGATGATGCAGAGTTCATGCAGCACGTCTGTTATTTGGTTTTGGGGCCACGTTTGGCTACTATTCTTGGGGAATATCAACAGCAGCATCAGGCAAGTTTTCAATTCGTAGAAATCGATGATTTAGACGCAAACACGATCTTGCAGAAAATGAGGCTGATATTAGGGAACGCATGAAGAAACTATTCATTGTATTGTTCATCTTGAGTATGGCGTGGCTAGTTAAGCTCAGCTACGACTTACATGTTCTGAATACAGCACAGACTGAATTCAATCAAAGCATCAATCAGTTACAGCAGCAAAATGCCAATCTCAATGATCAGTTCGTGGCTTTAAAACGCCAGATTTCTGCTCAGCAGGAAAATGCTGGAACCACTTCATCTAAAGCGTCAGGACGTGAAGTGACAATTGATGCAACGCAAAATGATATTGCCTTGGTACAGCAACATCTGGATCTGATCGAATTTGCACTGCAACAGCAACAATACGCCACTGCAATAGAAAAATTAACTCAGTTATCCAATGAGCTGGATGATTATGTTTTAGCGCCTGCCTTGGTCAGTAGTTTGCAGCAAGTAATTGCGAAAGATCAGGACATGCTGAAAAAATTCGTGAACAGCCGATTAGTGCAGCAAAATAAAGTAAAAGAACTCTTGGTGCAGATGGATGCTGAAATTGAAAAAGAAATTCAGACACCACATCGTCAGCGTCCAGAAACTCAACGCTCTTTCTGGCAGCGCTGGATTCAGGTTGAATCCGCAGATCAGCCAAGCACAGTCTTGATGCAACGGCATCTGGTACTGAAAGAGGCCCAGTTGCGCTTGCTCATCGCACAGAATACCTTACAAAAAGACCAATCTGTCGCTTTTCAGCAGGCACTGAATGCCGTGATTGAAGTCTTGGAACAATTGCCGGATGCACAGAGCCAAAAATGGATTCAGCAATTGTATCAAATCAAGGCCACCCCGATTACTCCGATTCCATTATTAAACACACGCACCCTAGTGGGCTAATTGCTTATGAAACAGATTCTGCTAGCCTATTTATTTGTCTGCCTGCTTGGTATTGCGGGGCTGAGTATCCTGAGTTATGGACATGGGGCTGGCTATGTCTATCTGTATTGGCGCGAGTGGCAGTTACAAACCACCCTCTGGTTTTTGGCCGCATCCTTGGTGAGCGTGAGTTTTCTGATGCATTGCATCTGGTATGCGATCAAGCAGTATCGCAGCCGTGAACAACGTAAAACTCAAACGGTCTTTAGTTTTTCCCGCTTACATCCTTATGAACAACTGGCAGTCATCTGGTTATTAAACGCTGCGCAGGATCAGCGGGATTTTATTCACCAGTCTTTTACCAAGTCGGGTTTACTTAAACATATTATTGATGCACGTTTATCTTGGGGGCAACAGCAATATACCCATGCATTAACTGCTTTAAATCAGTCCAATCCCATGGCATTTGAATTGGCAGAATTACAGCGGATTGAAATTTATTTATCACAACAGCAAGGTGAACAAGCACTTACCCATTTAGAGTTTTTAAATCAGCATGAATTATCACCTTGGTTAATACAGGTTAAAACAGCCTATGAGCAGCGCCTTGTCGCCTTATGGGGGGTATTTGCCATGCAGTTTCCTTGGTTATATTTACGTTCGACCCAATATGGGCATTTAGACCAAGAAGGGCTTTGTTGCACAAAGATTTGAAATGCAAAGCGCCCCTAATTGAGCCAAATTTAAGGCGTAACTTGGGTAAGTGGTCGACCTAATTCCGTAAATCTGTTGAGGACTGCTACACGTGCATGAATTTCATTCACCTGACTAGGAAAGCTTCTTGCCATTAATTTATCGCCTAATAATTTGATGCAATGCATCTTGGTTTCCACCAAACTGCGCCGATGATAGCCTGACCATTTTTTCCATAATGTCCTGCCTAAACGTTTAACTGTTCGAAGTAATTCATTTCGCTCTAGCGAGCTACTCTTTGTATCTTTCCATGGTTTCGCATTTTTTCTAGGTGGAATCACCGCATGTGCTTGCCGATCTGCAATGACCTGACGGCATTGCTTGGTGTCATAAGCTCCATCGGTATAAACAGAGTCAATCTGCTCATCTTGTGGAATCTGATTAAGTAAATCACCAAGCACCTGTGAATCACTGACATTATTGGTTGTGAGCTGAATAGCGCGTATTTGTAGGGTTTTGGCATCTATACCAATATGTAGTTTACGCCATTGGCGACGATATTCAGCTCCATGTTTCTTGCGTTTCCATTCGCCCTCACCTAGAAACTTCATGCCTGTAGAGTCTACGAGTAGATGCAGCCCATCGCTACTTTTTTGGTAGCTGATTGCAATATCAATATGCTTTTGTCTTCTACAAAGCGTACTGTAATCTGGTGCGGTCCAATTTAATCCGCAAAGTTTAATCAGACTTTGCACAAAGCCAGTGACCATACGTAAAGATAGACGGAATAAGGATTTAATCATTAAGCAGCATTGGATAGCTGCGTCGGAGTAGGTTTGATTTCGCCCTTGTTTGCCTTTTGATGGAGCATACCATTGCGTAGCAGGATCAAACCAAATGGCAATATTTCCGCGACTCATGAGTGCTCGGTTATATGCGGGCCAATTGGTTGTGCGGTAGATTTTGTGTGTAGGCTTCTTCATTTGAAAATTATATCGCTGAAAAAGCCTTTACAGATAGGTTTGTGCAACAAAGCCACCAAGAAGTAAAAAAAACATGGCTTGAACAATTATTATTAGCCTATGACCAAGCCACACAGGACGATTTATTTTATTTACAGCAACGTTATTTAGATTTAAAACCGCAAATATTTGATCGTGACTATTCGGTCAAATTATTATGGTTGAAATTATTATTTAGAATACCAGAAATGAGTGCCGAGCATGAAGTGCTTGCGATTCATTTAATGGAACAGCAATTTAATCAGGATGTATTTTATTTGTGGTTCCAACAACAGTTATTGCGTCAAAACCCGGATTATGATGCGATTGCACAACAGATTTCGCACTGGGAAACCAAGTATCCGGCATTACCGGTTTTAAGCTTTGCGAAATGGCATGTGTTGCAAGCCACAGGCTATACAGATCAAGCCCAGCAACTACTTGACTTGTATCCGGATGATATTCGTATGAGTTATTTAAGAATTAAAGCTGCCTTACAAGATCGGGAGGACTTGCTACAGCAGTTAAATGCAGTATTTGAATCGAATGTAAACTTTATAGAAATTAAGACTTGAGAATAATAATGTCAGAATTAAAACAATATCCAGTTATTTATGAACAAACAGTCGCATGGGGTGATATGGATGCCTTTGGACATGTCAATAATGCCATGTATTACCGTTATGTCGAAAGTGCGCGTCTGGCTTATCTAGGGATATTAGATATACATAATGAACCGGTATTTACGGTAGTGTCTTCAAATCAGTGCCGTTATTTAAAACCTGTGGTTTTTCCTGATCATTTAAAAGTAGCAGCACGTATTGAAGAAATTCGAAATAGTGCAGTTAGAATGCAATATCTATTATGGAGTGAAAAACAGCAAAGTATTGTGGCTACTTCAGAAGCAGTGATTGTCTGTGTCGATAAAAAGACCATGCAGAAAACAGAAATTCCGGAACATATTCGCGAAAAAATCAAAGCGCTTGAATTAAGTGTTCAACATGAAATTTAAAAATGAATGAAGCATTTTATTTTGTAATTTTTTTTAAACTTTATTGTTATTGCTTTAAGTTTTTATATTGAATGTTTTATTTAATATAAATATGATGGGGCTATTATTTAACAAAACGAATAATATTATTTTTCGGAGAGCATTATGCCAGATATTACGCATTTATCAGTAGAAGAGTTAAAACGTTTACAAGCAGAAGCAGAGTCACTGATTGCTTCAAAAAAAGATCAAGAGATTGAAGATGCTTATCAGCAAATTTTGGCAGTTGCTGAGAAAGTTGGTATGACAGTTGAACAGTTACTTGAATTTGGTGCGTCTAAACGTAAGAAATCGTCACGTAAGTCGGTTGAACCGCGTTACCGTAGCAAAAGCAATCCGGACGATACCTGGACTGGCCGTGGTAAACAGCCGCGCTGGTTGGTGGCTGAATTGGAAAAAGGCGCAAAGCTGGACGATTTCCTGATCTAAGCTGCCATTTGATCTAGTCATTAGGCTGTCATACAGACAGTCTATGATCATTAAACCAAGCATACCTGCTTGGTTTTTTTATATCTATGAATTGGCGTTGGCAGAAAAGTGTGCATAATGTGTGGGTATAAGGGGAAAATTATAAATGGGGATTTGGACTTGAGCGATTGGTCGTGGTGGGGATGAGCAGTAAACCGAAAACTTTAAGATGGTTGATCCTTGCTCTTGTTGCATTTTTTATTTTTGTCGTATTACAAGTGCCAGCAGCCTGGTTAATTTCAAAATTTTATAAAAATAACCAGACTTTGCATAATGTAAACGGAAATATCTGGCAGGGAAGTGCGGACTGGAAAAAAGGCAATCTTCGGGGCAGTCTGAACTGGAAAGTACGGCCGCTGGATTTGCTGTTGCTGCGAGTTGGAGCACATGTGGATTTGCATAGTGGCAATACCCAGTTGTCCGGAATTATGGCCTATGGTCTGAATAAATCTTTAATTGTCAAAAATCTTGAAGGGCAGGTCGCGCCTGAAACTCTAAAAAAACTTGCAGACTGGCAATGGCCGAGTACTGCGATTCAGTTTAAAGATCTGGATTTTAAATATAAAAAAGAACAGGGCTTCAGTCAGGTGGCCGGACAAATGCAATGGGCGGGTGGTGAGCTGGTTTATACCTTTGCTCAGCGTCAGGAACGCATGAATGTACCCGCCATGACTGGAAAACTCGCAGATGAAAGCGGACAGCTGTTACTTGATGTTCGGGATAGTCGCGATCAACGTATGCTGAATATCAAGCTTGATCCGAGTCTGATGCTGGATATCCAGCTCACCCAGCGCTTTTTAATGAATGCGCCTTCTTATGAAGGTAAAGCCGGATTAGATACCTATGTGATCAGTACCCGCCAACCCTTAATGGGAGGCTTGAACTGATGGCAGTTTCTCTGAATGATTTAAAAAATATTGAACTGAAACAGATCGATCGTGCTGCACCTGTGGTTTTGTTACTGCTCATTCTGTATCTATGCTGGAAGCTGGCGGCTTTTTTCTGGTTGCTGATAGCTCCACCCCAAGCCATGCAGCTGGATCGGGTAGAACTGGGTTCGCAACAGGCACAAATTCCGAATATCGGTGCATTTTCACTGTTTCAGGAAGTTGGGCAGTCTGTGGGTGCTATTGAAACTACCAATATCATTTTACAAGGGGTGGTGGTTGCCAGTCCAAGTTATAACTCTTCTGCGGTACTGAAAATTAATGATCAGGTCGATCGTTACCGTGTCGGGGAAATGCTGGCCAATAGCGGTTTTGAGTTGGCTGAAGTGCATTGGGATCGGGTTATTTTGCGTCGATCCACAGGTGCTACTCAAGAAATCTTATTCAAAGGTCTGGAAAATGGCTTGAATCAGCCGATTGTGCCGGAAACATCAGCATCTTCAAGTTCAATGCCTGCTATGCCTTCTAATAGTGGTATGCCTGAGCAGCCTTCGCCACAGAATGAAATTGGTCGGGCCATCCAGCAGATGCAGGAAAACAAGGACCAGTATTTACAGAATATGGGGGTTAGTGCAGCAGATGGTAGTTATGAAGTAACTTCACGGACGCCGGCTGCATTGCGTAATCGCCTGGGTTTAAGACCAGGCGACCGGATTTTGTCTTTAAATGGCCAGACGCTGAGCCAGGGACAGACCGAAGCACAATTACTGGAACAGGCCCGGCGTGAAGGTCAGGTCAAACTCGAAATAAAACGTGGTGATCAGGTGATGACCATACAACAAGATTTGAAGTGATGTGTCATCACGCATAGGGTTAGGAAACACGAAAGTTTATGGCTTTATTTAATAATAATCGATCAGCATGGGCATTCTGTGTGGCCGCACCGTTAATGGCCATGGTCAGTACGGCGAGTTATGCACAAACCTGGAAAATTAACCTTCGAGATGCTGACTTAACTGCATTCATTAATGAAGTGGCCGATATTACCGGCAAAAACTTTGCAGTCGATCCGCGGGTACGTGGCAACGTAACAGTCATTTCCAATAAAGCCCTGAATAAAAATGAAGTCTATGACCTGTTTTTAGGCGTGCTAAATGTGAATGGTGTGGTGGCAATTCCTTCGGGGAATACCATCAAGCTGGTTCCGGACAGTAATGTCAAAAGCTTAGGCATTCCCTATGATGCCAGAAGTCGTGCCAGTGGTGACCAGATTGTGACCCGGGTGTTGTGGCTGGAAAATACTAATCCGAATGATCTAATTCCTGCATTACGTCCTTTAATGCCGCAGTTTGCCCATCTGGCGGCGGTGCCCGGGACGAATGCCTTAATTGTGTCGGATCGCGCCAGCAATATTTACCAGCTGGAAACCATCATTCGCAATCTGGATGGCACCGGTCAAAATGACATTGAGGCGGTAAGCTTACAATCCAGTCAGGCTGAGGAAATGATTGGACTGATCGAGTCCATGACTGCCACCGGTGGAGCTAAAGATGTCCGCGGTTCACGGGTACGGGTGATTGCAGATACTCGTACCAACCGGATCATCATCAAAGGTGATCCCACGACGCGCAAACGGGTGCGTCAAGTGATCGAAACTCTGGATGTGCCGGCTGCGGATCGTTTGGGCGGTTTAAAAGTTTTTCGTCTGAAATATGCCAGTGCCAAAAATCTTGCGGAAATCTTGCAGGGGCTGGTGAGCGGGCAGGCAGTGAACAGTAGTAATTCAAATTCAGGTAGCACAACCTCGATCTCGTCTTCACTCAGTTCCAGCAGCAATTTAAATAACAACAATACCAGTACGGGTTCGAGTAGCAACACCTCTTCAGGCATTCAGCTGAATACCGGCATGAATAATGAGCAGGGCGGAATTACCAGTTTTAATGGTAATGGCGTCAGTATTATTGCCGATACCACGCAAAATTCTCTGGTGGTGAAAGCGGATCCACAACTAATGCGAGAAATTGAATCAGCAATTGACCAGCTGGATATCCGTCGTCAACAGGTGCTGATCGAAGCCGCGATTATTGAAGTGGAAGGAACCGATGCGGATCAACTCGGTGTGCAATGGGCCTTGGGTGATATCAGCAGTGGGATTGGGCTGGTGAACTTCGATAATTTTGGGACTAGTCTGAAAAATATTGCGGCCGGTTATCTCACCGGTGGTGGTGCAGGTGCTGCAAGTGCCGTGGGCGCGGGCAGTTCACTGGTACTCGGTGATTATCGTGAAGGGAGTGATGGTTCCCGTCGTCTGTATGGTGCGATGATTCAGGCACTCAAAGAAACCACTAAATCCAACCTGTTGTCTACGCCGTCGATTGTGACCATGGACAATGAAGAAGCCTATATTGTGGTGGGTGAAAACGTACCCTTTGTGACAGGCTCAGTGTCTACAGGCGCTGCTGGAGTTGCTAATCCCTATACCACCATTGAACGTAAGGATGTCGGGGTCACTTTAAAGGTGGTTCCACATATTGGCGAAGATGGTACCGTACGCCTGGAAGTGGAACAGGAAGTTTCTGATGTCAAAGCCAGTAAAGGGCAGGCGCAGGATCTGGTTACCAGCAAGCGAGCGATCAAAACCTCAATTCTGGCCGAACATGGACAAACCATTGTGCTTGGTGGTCTGATTTCGGATAACACCAGTTATGGACGCCAAGCAGTGCCGGGTCTGGGTGCGATTCCAGGCTTGGGACGTTTATTCCGTTCTGAAGGTAAATCCAATCAGAAGCGTAACCTGCTGATTTTTATCCATCCAACCATTGTAGGCGATAAAAATGCAGTGCGTAAACTGACCCAACAACGCTATAGTCAGCTATATAGTCTGCAACTCGCACTCGATTCGGACGGGAACTTTGCCAAGCTGCCAGAAAGTGTTGAAGATGTGTATCAACAGCGAATTCCGGTATCCAGAACACCATTGCAAAACTCGACTTATCAAACTGTGCCGACCGCACCCGTTCAGGCGCAGCCAGCCAATGTAGTTGTTACGCCGGTAGCGATAGAACCAGTGATTCAGCGACAAGTGGTAGAACCCGTCCAACAGGTAGAAAAAAGTAAAAATACCGTTACAACAACCACACTTAGACCCAAAAGCTAAGTCATTCGCATTTGCAGACAGCATGTTATGATAATGTCAAAGAGAACAGAGAAGTAACTTTCATGACTTGGAAAATACACGCGATTACAGGCGACTTAACAGGACAGGAAATTAGCATTGACCGTGACATGCTGGTGGGGCGTCATCAGGCGGCAGATATCGTGTTACAGGCTGCGGAAATCTCCCGTAAACATGCGGCATTTTTACTAAAGGATGATGCGCTCTGGGTGCAGGATTTGGGTTCATCGAATGGCACTTTCGTCAATGATGTGCAGATTGCGCAAGAAACCTTATTAAAGCAGGATGACATTGTTCAGTTTGCCAGCTTGAAATTTTCAGTAATGGCGCCTGCGGCTACAGTAGAGGTTCCAGCAGAAATTGAAGCAACGGCAGAAAAAGTCGTGGAACAGGTCGAAGTCGCTGAGCCTACACCTGCACAGCAAATGAATGATCAGGGAATGCCGGAACTGAAACATCGTGATGCTACGGTACAATTAACCCGTGATGGCATGCCAACCAATGTCGGTATTCCAAAACCGGCACCTATTCCGGAAGGCGTGGACATTAATGCGGTAAAACCAGAGCCTACCCCAATTCCGGTTGAGCAGCCTGTATCACGTGTAGAACAGGAAAAAGAAACCCAGAAAAATGTATCTGTAGGTTTGATTTCAGTGATTGTGCTGATTATTTTGGCAATTATGGCTTGGTTGTTGTTCAAATAAGCTGATGATTGGTTACAATCAAGGCATGCATAGCGCATGCCTTTTTTGTGGCTGCGAATATTATAAAAGAGGGTCGGGATGTCTATTGCACAATTAGAAAAGCGCGAACTGATCTTATTCGATCTGGATGGTACCTTGGTGGATTCAGCACATGATCTGTATCGCGCCATGAATATGAGCCTGAATGTGCTGCAATTGCCTCTGGTGACCGAAGAACAGGTACGGACCTGGGTAGGCAAGGGCACGTCGATATTCTGTGAAAGTGTACTCCAGCATCTGGTCGGTGAAGTCACACCGGTACAGCATCAAGAGCTCTTAAACACTTTTCTGGATATTTATAATGTCGATCCCTGTGTTGATACCGTTCCTTTTCCGGGAATCCTGAAATTTCTGGACTGGGCCAAAGCTCAAGGTAAAACCCTGATTTGTGTGACCAATAAGCCTGAACTTCCTGCCCGCAGTATCTTAGATACCTTGGATATGGCTCATTATTTTGCCGATACCATTGGTGGTGACCGTTTTACTGAACGTAAACCGCACCCACGCCAGTTGCTGCACTGTGTTGAACATTATGGCGTAAGTAAAGAACAGGTTTTGCTTATTGGAGATTCTTCCAATGATGTCGAAGCTGCGCGCCGCGCCGGGATTGATTGTGTTGTAGTCAGCTATGGCTATAATCATGGTGAAAATATTGCAGATTGTCAGCCACAGCAGATTGTGGATGATCTTAGAGAATTACTTGCCTAATACGCGTACTAAGGAAAGAAAATGAATAGTTGTAAGGTTTTTCGATGGCGTCGCTCAGTTCAATTCTATTTACATACTGAGTAACCCTAATTTAAAGAGAAAAACCGCATGACCACTCAAGCACAATTCCAGCAACTTGCTGCGCAAGGCTATAACCTCATTCCTGTTTATCGTCAGCGTCTGGCAGATACCGATACACCACTTTCTATTTTTGCTCGGCTTAAACAGCATCAGCAGGCTTATTTATTCGAGTCTGTAGAAGGTGGTGAGAACTGGGCACGCTATTCGATTATTGGACTAGGTGAATCCACGGTATTTTCCTGCAATGCAGGCGAGTTGACGGTACAGCACGCAGATGATTCGATTGAAAAGCAGCACTGTGCGGACCCATTTCAATATATTCGCGACTTTCAGGCGCAATTTAAGGTGCCAACCCAGGCAGAATTACCGGACCTACCGAGTTTTACTGGTGGATTAGTCGGTTACTTTGGTTATGACGCGGTGCGTTATATCGAACCGAAATTAAAAAATGTGCCGGAAGCGGATCCGGTCGGCTTGCCAGATATCTGGATGATGCTCTCTAAAACAGTGATTGTCTTTGATAACCTGAAAGATACCTTGTTCTTAATTGTACATGCGGATGCCACTGCCCCGGGTTCTTATGAAAAAGCACATGAACAATTAAATGAATTGGAAAATATTCTGGCCACGCCCATCAGCCTTAAAGCTGAAAAACATACGCCGCCACATTTTGAGTCCCTCACCGGACATGACAACTTCATTGCTTCGGTCGAAAAGGTCAAAGAGTATATTCGTGCCGGTGATGTAATGCAGGTGGTGCCGGGGCACCGGATGGTCTCTGATTTCGATGGTGATCCGCTACAAGTGTATCGTGCGCTGCGTCATCTCAATCCATCACCGTATTTGTTTCTTGTGCAAGGGCAGACCTTGGAAAACAATACGCCATTCCATATTGTCGGCTCTTCTCCTGAAATTCTGTCCCGTCTGGAAAATGGTATTGCTACCGTACGACCGCTTGCGGGAACACGCCCACGCGGTAAAACCAAAGAAGAGGATCTGGCGCTTGAGGAAGACCTATTATCCGATGAAAAAGAAATTGCCGAACATGTCATGCTGATTGACTTGGGACGTAATGATGTAGGGCGTATCGCAAAAATTGGCAAAGTGCAGGTGACTGATCAAATGGTGATCGAACGTTATTCGCATGTGATGCATATTGTCTCCAATGTGCAGGGTGAAGTGCGTGATGATGTCGATGCTCTGGATGTTTTTAAAGCAACTTTCCCTGCTGGTACACTTTCAGGTGCGCCAAAAATCCGTGCCATGGAAATTATTGACGAAGTTGAGCCGGTAAAACGTGGAATTTTTGGTGGTGCTGTTGGTTATTTAGGCTGGCATGGCGAAATGGACATGTCGATTGCGATTCGTACCTGTATCATTCGCGAAAATAAGGTCTATGTGCAGGCCGGAGCAGGGCTAGTTGCCGACTCAAATCCTGAATCTGAGTGGAATGAAACCCAAATAAAAGCTCGCGCAGTGATCAAAGCGGTTGAATTATCATCAAATGGTTTGATTTTATGAGTTTTTGACGTTTTTTTTGAAAAAAACACTTGCAAGGATTCTGAGTTTTGCTAAACTGCACACCGTTCCGATACGAAACGTACGAAACACTAAGAAACGCCGGCATAGCTCAGTTGGTAGAGCAACTGACTTGTAATCAGTAGGTCCACAGTTCGAATCCGTGTGCCGGCACCATCTTAGAGGTTTGGTAGTGTGAAGTAAAGAACAGCACTGATGTAAGTGTAAAAAATGGTGAGGTTCCCGAGCGGTCAAAGGGGGCGGACTGTAACTCCGCTACGAAAGTTTCGAAGGTTCGAATCCTTCCCTCACCACCAATTTTAAGACTTCAATAAGTGGTTTGTACCAACATCGTGCGGGAGTAGCTCAGTTGGTAGAGCGGTAGCCTTCCAAGCTACATGTCGCGAGTTCGACCCTCGTCTCCCGCTCCATTGAAGTACTAATATTTGCTCTTATAGCTCAGTGGTAGAGCACTCCCTTGGTAAGGGAGAGGTCTCGAGTTCAAATCTCGATAAGAGCTCCAGATTACAGTTTAGCAACTTTGTTGCAAAGAAATTCCAAAAGCAGGCTATTTAGTCTGCTTTTCAAGTATTTGGTGTTCGGTTTTTTTTAAACGATATGTCGGAGCTGGGTTTTACTCAGAATTGTGTTCGACGTAAACGAGGAAGATTAACATGGCTAAGGCTAAGTTTGAACGTAATAAGCCACACGTTAACGTGGGCACAATTGGTCACGTTGACCATGGTAAAACAACTTTAACAGCTGCAATTGCAACTGTATGTGCGAAGAAATTCGGTGGCGAAGCGAAAGACTACGCTGCAATCGACTCTGCACCAGAAGAAAAAGCACGTGGTATTACAATTAATACTTCACACGTAGAATACGATTCTCCAACTCGTCACTACGCTCACGTGGATTGCCCGGGCCACGCCGATTATGTTAAAAACATGATTACTGGTGCTGCTCAGATGGATGGCGCGATCCTTGTATGTGCTGCGACTGATGGTCCTATGCCACAGACTCGTGAACACATCCTGCTTTCTCGTCAGGTAGGTGTACCTTACATCGTTGTATTCTTGAACAAATGCGACCTTGTAGACGATGAAGAGCTTCTTGAGCTAGTTGAAATGGAAGTTCGTGAACTTCTTTCTACTTACGACTTCCCGGGTGATGACACTCCAGTGATCCGTGGTTCTGCTCTTCTTGCGCTTAACGGTGATGACAGCCAATACGGCGAGCCAGCGGTAGTTGCGCTTGTTGAAGCACTTGACTCTTACATTCCAGAGCCAGAGCGTGCAATTGACCTTCCATTCCTTATGCCAATTGAAGACGTATTCTCAATCTCTGGTCGTGGTACAGTAGTAACTGGCCGTGTAGAGACTGGTATCGTTAAAGTAGGTGAGTCTGTAGAAATCGTTGGTATCCGTGATACTCAAACTACTACAGTAACCGGCGTAGAAATGTTCCGTAAGCTTCTTGACGAAGGTCGTGCGGGCGAGAACTGTGGCGTTCTTCTTCGTGGTACTAAGCGTGAAGACGTACAACGTGGTCAAGTATTGACTAAACCAGGTGCGATCAAGCCACACACTAAATTCGATGCGGAAGTATACGTACTTTCTAAAGAAGAAGGTGGTCGTCACACTCCATTCCTTAACGGTTACCGTCCACAGTTCTACTTCCGTACTACGGACGTAACTGGTGCGATCGCGCTTAAAGAAGGCGTGGAAATGGTTATGCCTGGTGACAACGTTGAGATGTCAGTAGAGCTAATCCACCCGATCGCAATGGACCCAGGTCTACGTTTTGCGATCCGTGAAGGTGGTCGTACAGTTGGTGCTGGTGTGGTTGCTAAAGTAACTGCATAATCATAGAATAAGACAAGCAGGTTGGAGCTTAGGCTCCAACTTGTTGTTTTGCAGGTCAGTAGTTCAATTGGTAGAGCGTCGGTCTCCAAAACCGAATGTTGGGGGTTCGAGTCCCTCCTGACCTGCCAAGTTTCTAAAAAGACGCTTGATGTCGGCAAAATTGGTCATATAATAAGTCGCGAAACCTACGACGAGTACAAAAATGTCGAATGAAAAATCACGCGACGCATTAGGCGAAGCGGCAATTCCTCAAAGAAATAATCCTGCAGTAGATGTAAGTTCTGGTTCTCCATTAGACATGGTTCTATGGGTTATCGCCTTGATTTTATTGGTTGGTGCAATGATGGTAAACCAATATTTACCAGCGTACTGGGCACCTGCGAATGATATTTGGGTGCGCGTTGGGGTGATTTTGGCTTGTATCGTTGCAGCATTCGGTTTATTATACGCCACCCATCAAGGCAAAGGCTTTATTCGTCTGCTAAAAGATGCACGAATTGAGTTGCGTCGAGTGACCTGGCCTACCAAGCAAGAGACGATGTCCACATCTTGGCAAGTTCTTGTTGTAGTCGTAATTGCATCCATCTTATTGTGGTGTTTTGACTATATTTTAGGCTGGTTAATGAAGTTTATTATCGGGTAAGAGAGCTATGAAACGTTGGTACATTATTCATGCCTATTCAGGTTATGAAAAACAAGTGATGCGTTCGCTTAATGATCGAATCCAGCGTAGCGCTGTTGCCGATAGCTTTGGTGAAGTCCTTGTTCCTACCGAAGAAGTGGTAGAAATGAAGGATGGCAAGAAGCGTAAATCAGAGCGTAAGTTCTTTCCTGGCTATGTCCTAGTCGAAATGGAAATGAACGATGATACTTGGCACATTGTTAAAGAATGTCCAAAAGTTTTAGGTTTTATTGGTGGTACGGCTGAAAAACCGGCACCGATTACGCAAAAAGAAGCAGATGCGATTCTTGCGCGTGTACGTAATACTGGTGAAGCGCCTCGTCCTAAGACGATGTTTGAACCAGGCGAAGAATTACTCGTGGTTGACGGTCCATTCACTGACTTTAAAGGTGTGGTGGAAGAAGTTCAATACGAAAAGTCACGTTTAACGCTGACCATTAATGTATTTAACCGACCAACTCAAGTTGAATTGGAATTTCGTCAAGTCGAAAAATCAGTCTAATTTGTATGGGTTGAAAACGCCTGACTTATTTATAAGTCAGGCATTGTTGTTGTAACGGTATCGTTACTTGAAATCATTGGGGAGCCTTCACCGGCGTTTGCACCCAGAGGTAATTTGAAATGGCTAAGAAGATTGACGGCTATATCAAGCTGCAAGTTCCAGCTGGTAAAGCGAATCCATCTCCACCGATTGGTCCTGCACTAGGTCAACGTGGTGTGAACATCATGGCATTCTGTAAAGAATTCAATGCTGCTACACAAAAAGTTGAAGCTGGTCTGCCAATTCCAGTCGTGATCACTGTGTACAACGACAAGTCGTTCACATTCATCATGAAAACTCCACCTGCTGCTGTTCTTCTTAAGAAAGCTGCTGGTATCCAGAAGGGTTCAGCTGTACCTAACAAAACTAAAGTTGGTAAGTTGACTCGTGCTCAAATCGAAGAAATCGCGACTACTAAAGAACCAGATTTGACTGGTGCTGATTTAGACGCACGTGTACGTACCATTGCTGGTTCTGCGCGTTCTATGGGCTTGGAAGTGGAGCTTTAAGACATGGCTAAATTAACTAAACGTCAAAAAGCGATTGTAGCTGCTGTAGAAGCACACAAAGTTTACACGCTAGAAGAAGCTGTTGCAGTTTTAGAGAGCCTTCCAGCTCCTAAATTCAAAGAATCTCTAGATATCGCGGTAAACCTAGGTGTTGATCCTCGTAAATCTGACCAGGTTGTTCGTGGTGCGACTACACTTCCTGCAGGTACTGGTAAAACTGTACGTGTAGCTGTATTCGCTCAAGGCGCTGCTGCTGAAGCTGCTAAAGCTGAAGGCGCAGACGTTGTTGGTTTCGACGATCTTGCTGAAAGCATCCAAGCGGGTAACCTTGACTTTGACGTAGTAATTGCTGCTCCAGATGCAATGCGCGTTGTAGGTAAACTTGGTACGATCCTTGGTCCACGTGGCTTAATGCCAAACCCTAAAGTGGGTACTGTAACTCCTGACGTTGCTACTGCAGTTAAAAATGCAAAAGCTGGTCAAGCACGTTACCGCGTAGACAAAGCTGGTATTATCCACGCTGCGATCGGTCAAGTAGGTTTTGAGGCTGCTGCTGTTCGTCAAAACGTTGAAGCACTTGTTGCTGACTTGAAGCGTTTGAAACCTGCTACGTCTAAAGGCGTATACATTCAAAAGATCACTTTGAGCTCAACTATGGGTCCTGGTTTGATCGTTGATGTAGCAAACGTTTCTAAATAAGTCTCGACTTATTACAGAATTTTAAAGCCCTGAGTAAAATTTGAAGCAGTGCTTCAAATTTTACGCAAGAAACGCTCCGTCGTATTTTGCAAACTTAGGCAAACTTTGAATTGATAAATGAAAATTTATCAGCGTCAAAGACCGCGGGCGAGGGGAGTTTTATGCTTCTCTCTTAATAGTCCAGCCTGCGTAGACGCGGTGGTGTGATTTGTTCATCCTCCGCGTGTGAGTCCAGTGATGGTCTTGCGAATTGGGAGTGTACTTCGCGTAAGTACATAAATCACCGTTAGGAGGTTTTACAATGGCTCTTCTTATCGAAGGCAAAAAACAGATCGTAGCTGAAGTAGCTGAAGTTGCTTCTACTGCATTTGCTGCTGTTGTTGCTGACTACCAAGGTTTGACTGTAGAGCAGTTAACTACTCTACGTGTTGAAGCGCGTAAACTTGGTGTTACTACACGTATCGTTCGTAACACTTTGGCTAAACGTGCTCTTCAAGATACTCAATTCAATATCTTGAACGACAACCTTGTTGGCCCAACAATCTTAGCTTTCTCGAATTCTGAAGACGACATGGGTGCTGCTGCACGTTTGTTCGAAGAATTCGCTAAAACTAATAAAGCATTTGAACTTAAAGCTGCTGCATTTGATGGCAAACTTTATCAAGGTGCAGAAGTTAGCGTAATCGCGAATCTTCCGAACCAAGAGAAAGCGCTTACTATGCTTGCAAACGTTCTTCAAGCTCCTATTTCGAAATTGGGCCGCTTACTTACAGCGCTTCAAGAGAAAAACGAGTCAGAAGCTGCTTAAGCTCAAACTTAAACACACATCATTCAATACCCATTTGGAGTTAATCTCATGGCTTTAACAAACGAAGAAATCCTAAACGCAGTTGCTGAAAAAACTGTTCTTGAACTTGTTGAACTTATCTCTGCTTTCGAAGAGAAATTCAATGTATCTGCTGCTGCTGTAGCTGTTGCTGCTGGTCCAGCTGCTGCTGCTGCTGAAGAACAAACTGAATTCAATGTTGAATTGACTTCTTTCGGCGCGAACAAAGTTGCTGTAATTAAAGCAGTTCGTGAAGCGACTGGCCTTGGCTTGAAAGAAGCTAAAGACATGGTTGAAGGCGCTCCTGCAGTTCTTAAAGAAGGCGTTTCGAAAGAAGAAGGCGAAGAGCTTAAGAAGAAACTTGAAGAAGCTGGTGCTACAGTTACTCTTAAGTAATTTCTTAAGGGAGCCGGTTTTTTATAATCGGCTCCAAAAATTGGCTGATGGCTCTTGGGTCATCAGCCTTTTTGCGTTACAATAATCGGCTCGATTTTTGTTTGCATGATATAAAAATCATACAAATTGAAAATAAACATAATGAACAAACGTTTACCAATATTTTTCATTAAAAAATATTGATAAGCGTTTTAATACCACTAAAAATTGCAGCATTTGTAAAGAGTGGTGGCCATATCGGCCAGCGTAATTCCTTCTGAGCCCGTTCTGCAGGCGGGCTTGGTTTACACTTTCCGAGGACTCCAGATGGCATACTCATATACCGAAAAGAAACGGATCCGTAAGAATTTTGGTAAATTGCCTAGCGTCATGGATGCTCCGTACTTGCTCGCGATTCAAGTCGACTCGTACAGAACATTCTTACAAGATGGCAAATCACCAAAAAACCGCGAAGATATCGGTCTCCAAGCCGCATTTCGTTCAGTTTTTCCTATTGAAAGTTATTCTGGCAATGCTGCTTTAGAATTTGTTGAGTATAGTCTTGGTAAGCCTGAGTTTGATGTACGCGAATGTATCCTTCGTGGCTCAACTTATGCAGCACCAATGCGTGTAAAAATTCGTTTGATCCTGAAAGATCGTGAAACGAAGTCAATTAAAGACGTACGTGAACAAGAAGTCTATATGGGCGAAATGCCATTGATGACGGATAACGGTACCTTTGTAATTAACGGTACCGAGCGTGTGATCGTGTCACAATTACACCGTTCACCAGGCGTATTCTTTGACCACGATAAAGGCAAGACTCACTCAAGTGGTAAAGTCCTTTATTCAGCGCGTATCATTCCTTACCGTGGTTCATGGTTAGACTTTGAATTCGATGCCAAAGACTTAGTCTATGTACGTATTGACCGTCGTCGTAAATTGCTTGCGACTGTGGTACTTCGTGCCTTGGGTTACAGCAACGAAAACATTCTCAACATGTTCTACGAGAAAGTACCTGTGTATCTTGACATGGGTAGCTACCAGATTGACCTGGTGCCTGAACGTCTGCGTGGCGAAATGGCACAATTTGACATCCTGGACAAGGATGGCAAAGCAATTGTTGAGCAAGGTAAACGTATCAATGCGCGTCATGTACGTCAAATGGAAGCTTCAGGTCTTGAAAAACTTGCAGTGCCAGATGAGTACCTGTATGAGCGTATCACTGCTGAAGACATCCCATTAAAAGATGGTGATGTGATTGCAGCCAATACTGTATTAAGCCATGAAATCATGGTGAAAATTGCAGAAGGCGGCGTGAAGCAGTTCAATATCCTGTTCACTAATGATATCGACCGCGGTTCATTCGTTGCAGATTCTCTACGTGCAGATACGACGAGCAATCGTGAAGAAGCATTGGTAGAAATCTACAAAGTGATGCGTCCGGGCGAGCCACCAACAAAAGAAGCTGCTGAAAACTTATTCAACAACTTGTTCTTCTCTTCTGAACGTTATGACTTGTCTCCAGTGGGTCGTATGAAGTTCAACCGTCGTTTGGGTCGTCCTTACGAAGTCGGTACAGACCAGAAGTCACGTGAGGTTGAAGGCATTCTCTCGAACGAAGATATCACTGATGTATTAAAAACATTAGTTGAAATCCGTAACGGTAAAGGTGAAGTCGACGATATCGATCACTTGGGTAACCGTCGTGTTCGTTCTGTGGGTGAAATGACAGAAAACCAATTCCGTGTAGGTCTGGTTCGTGTAGAACGTGCTGTTAAAGAACGTCTATCTCAAGCTGAAACTGACAACCTGTCTCCGCAAGATTTGATCAATGCGAAACCTGTTGCTGCTGCAATCAAAGAATTCTTTGGTTCAAGCCAGTTGTCTCAGTTTATGGATCAAAACAACCCGTTATCTGAGATTACGCACAAACGTCGTGTTTCTGCGCTTGGTCCTGGCGGTTTGACGCGTGAACGTGCAGGCTTTGAAGTACGTGACGTACATCAAACTCACTACGGTCGTGTATGTCCAATTGAAACGCCTGAAGGTCCAAACATTGGTTTGATCAACTCGCTTTCTGTTTATGCGAAATGTAACAACTTTGGTTTCCTGGAAACCCCATACCGTAAGGTTGTTGATGGTCGTGTAACAGATGAAGTTGAATACCTGTCTGCGATTGAAGAAGTAGGCACTGTGATTGCACAGGCCGATTCTGCAATGGATAAAGACGGTAACTTAACAGAAGAGTTTGTATCTGTTCGTCATCAGGGTGACTTCGTACGTATTCCTCCTGAAAAAGTAACGCATATGGATGTATCTGCTCAGCAGGTCGTATCTGTAGCAGCATCACTGATTCCATTCCTAGAACACGATGATGCCAACCGTGCATTAATGGGTTCGAACATGCAACGTCAGGCAGTTCCGACGTTGATTGCTGACAAGCCGCTTGTTGGTACCGGTATGGAAGCGAACGTAGCACATGACTCAGGTGTATGTGTGATCGCTCAGCGTGGTGGTCGTATCGAGTTTGTTGATGCGTCTCGTGTGGTTATTCGTGTGAATGAAGACGAAATGATCGCAGGTGAAGCAGGTGTAGATATCTACAACCTGATCAAATACACCCGTTCGAACCAGAACACTTGTATCAACCAGAAAGTTCTTGTGAACCTGGGCGATAAAGTAGGTCGTGGTGATGTACTGGCTGATGGTCCATCAACAGATGGCGGTGAGCTGGCATTGGGTCAAAACATGCGCGTTGCGTTTATGACCTGGAATGGTTACAACTACGAAGACTCGATCTTGTTATCTGAGCGTGTACTTCAGGAAGACCGTTTAACGTCTATTCATATCCAGGAATTGTCATGTGTTGCACGTGATACCAAACTGGGTGCGGAAGAAATCACTGCTGATATTCCGAACGTAGGTGAAGCTGCTCTGTCTAAACTGGACGAGTCAGGTATTGTTTACATCGGTGCTGAAGTAACTGCTGGGGACATCCTTGTAGGTAAAGTAACCCCTAAAGGTGAAACACAGCTTACTCCAGAAGAAAAATTGCTACGTGCAATCTTCGGTGAAAAAGCAGCTGACGTAAAAGATTCATCTTTACGCGTTCCATCAGGTACTAAAGGTACAGTCATTGACGTTCAAGTGTTTACACGTGACGGTCTTGAAAAAGACGAACGTGCTCAAGCAATTGAAAAAGCGCAATTGGATGCATACCGTAAAGACTTGAAAGAAGAATTCAAAATCTTCGAAGAAGCTGCACGTGAACGTGTAATCCGTCTACTGAATGGCCAAGAGTCGAATGGTGGCGGTACAACTAAACGTGGCGACAAACTGTCTGAAGACGTGTTGTCTGGTTTAGAGCTTGTTGATCTTCTTGAAATTCAACCAGTTGATGAAGCAATTGCTGAACGTTTAACTCAAATTCAAGTGTTCTTGAAAGAGAAGAGCTTCGAAATTGACGAGAAATTTGCTGAGAAAAAACGCAAACTTTCTACAGGCGATGAACTGACGACTGGCGTATTGAAAGTAGTTAAAGTTTATCTTGCTGTAAAACGTCGCATCCAACCGGGTGATAAGATGGCGGGTCGTCACGGTAACAAAGGTGTTGTATCAAACATCTTGCCGGTAGAAGACATGCCACATGATGCCAACGGTGTACCTGTTGATATCGTATTGAACCCGCTTGGCGTACCATCGCGTATGAACGTGGGTCAGATTCTTGAAACTCACTTGGGTATGGCGGCGAAAGGTCTTGGCGATCAAATCGACAAGATGATGAAAGAGCAACGTACTGTACTTGAGCTTCGTGATTTCCTGGACAAGATTTACAACAAAGTTGGTGGCGAACAAGAAGATCTTGATAGCTTGACTGATGAAGAAATCTTGAAACTTTCTGGCAACTTGCGTGCTGGTGTACCTTTGGCTACTCCTGTATTCGATGGTGCTGAAGAAGGTCAGATCAAAGAGTTGTTACAACTTGCAGGCCTGTCTAGTACTGGTCAGACCGTATTATATGATGGTCGTACTGGTGAGCGTTTCGATCGTCCGGTAACTGTCGGTTACATGTACATGCTGAAACTGAACCACTTGGTTGATGACAAGATGCATGCGCGTTCAACTGGTTCTTACTCTCTAGTTACGCAACAGCCGCTTGGTGGTAAAGCACAATTCGGTGGTCAGCGTTTCGGTGAGATGGAAGTCTGGGCACTAGAAGCTTACGGTGCAGCATATACGCTACAAGAAATGCTGACTGTGAAATCGGATGACGTTGAAGGCCGTACCCGTATCTACAAGAACATTGTAGATGGCAACCATTATATGGATCCGGGCATGCCTGAATCGTTCAACGTATTGACCAAAGAGATCCGTTCTTTAGGTATCAACATTGAACTGAAAAATGGTGACTAATTAGTTCCATTGAATCTCCCTAAACCCCTCTTTGATAAAGAGGGGCTTCCCCCTTAACAAAGGGGGGACTGAGGGGGATTAAAATTCAGTTAAAAAACAATATTTGTGACCCAGTTGTTGAGTGAAAATCTCCACAACACACGGAGAAAAAAATTGAAAGACTTGCTCGATATCATGCGCAAAAAGACGGATTCAGACGGTCATGCTCCTGTAGAGTTTGACCGCATCCGTATTGGTCTTGCGTCACCAGAAATGATTAAGTCATGGTCTCACGGTGAAGTTAAAAAGCCAGAAACCATTAACTATCGTACGTTCAAGCCTGAACGTGATGGTTTGTTCTGTGCCAAAATCTTTGGTCCAGTGAAAGATTACGAATGCTTGTGTGGTAAATACAAGCGTATGAAATACAAAGGCGTCATTTGTGAAAAATGTGGCGTTGAAGTAACAACTGCGAAAGTTCGTCGTGAACGTATGGGTCATATCGAGCTGGCATCTCCAGTTGCACACATCTGGTTCTTGAAATCATTGCCTAGCCGTATCGGTCTATTATTAGACATGACGCTACGTGATATCGAACGCGTATTGTATTTCGAATCTTATGTCGTTACTGATCCGGGTATGACTCCATTTGAGAAATACCAACTTCTAAACGATGAAGAATACTTCAATGCCTTAGAAGAACACGGTGATGAATTCACAGCGAAAATGGGTGCTGAAGCGGTTCAAGACTTGTTGAAAGACATCGATCTTGAAGCTGAAATTGCGCGTCTTCGTGAAGAAATTCCTGTTACAACTTCAGAAACCAAGCTGAAAAAAGCGTCTAAGCGTTTGAAGTTGATGGAAGCATTCAACGATTCGAACAACAAGCCAGAATGGATGGTGTTAACTGTACTTCCAGTTCTTCCACCAGACCTTCGTCCGCTTGTACCACTTGAAGGTGGTCGTTTCGCGACTTCTGACCTGAACGATCTTTATCGTCGTGTGATCAACCGTAACAACCGTTTGAAGCGTCTTCTTGACCTTGCAGCGCCAGACATCATCGTACGTAACGAAAAACGTATGTTGCAAGAGTCTGTAGATGCATTGCTGGATAACGGTCGTCGCGGTCGTGCAATTACCGGTTCGAACAAGCGTCCGCTTAAATCTTTGGCAGACATGATCAAAGGTAAGCAAGGTCGTTTCCGTCAAAACTTACTTGGTAAGCGTGTTGACTACTCTGGTCGTTCGGTAATTACTGTTGGTCCAAACCTTCGTTTGCACCAATGTGGTCTTCCGAAGAAAATGGCACTTGAACTGTTCAAACCATTCATTTTCGCGAAACTACAAGCTTCTGGTCAAGCAACCACCATTAAAGCTGCGAAGAAAATGGTTGAGCGTGAAACTCCAGAAGTTTGGGATGTTCTTGCTCACGTGATTCGTCAACATCCAGTGATGTTGAACCGTGCGCCAACTCTTCACCGTTTGGGTCTTCAAGCATTTGAACCGATCCTGATCGAAGGTAAAGCGATCCGTCTACACCCACTCGTATGTGCTGCGTTTAACGCCGACTTCGATGGTGACCAAATGGCGGTACACGTACCATTAACACTTGAAGCTCAGCTTGAAGCTCGTGCGTTAATGATGTCGACTAACAACATTCTGTCTCCAGCAAACGGTGAGCCAATCATCGTGCCGTCTCAGGACGTTGTCTTGGGCTTGTATTACATCACGCGTGATGCAATCAATGCCAAAGGTGAAGGCATGGTGTTCGCGGATACTCACGAAGTAAACCGTGCACTGGCAACAGGTCAGGTTGATCTACACGCTCGAGTTAAAGCACGTGTACACCAGACTGTGATCGATGAAGATGGTAACCGTGAACAGCAAACCATTATTGTAGATACGACGCCTGGTCGTTGCCTGCTTTGGGAAGTTGTGCCTGAAGGTATGGATTTCCAGCAAATTAACGTTGAGATGACCAAGAAAAACATCTCTAAGCTAATTAACTCTTGCTACCGTAAATTGGGTCTGAAAGATACTGTTATCTTCGCTGACCAGTTGATGTACTTGGGCTTCCGTCAAGCGACGCGTTCAGGTGTATCTGTCGGTATGGAAGACATGGTTATTCCACCGCAAAAACAAGCAATTATTGGTAAAGCGGAAGCTGAAGTTCGTGAAATCGAACAACAGTTCGAACAAGGTTTCGTAACTGCCGGCGAACGTTATAACAAAGTGGTCGATATTTGGGCGCGTACCAATGACCAGGTTGCTAAAGCGATGATGGACAACTTGTCTTTTACCACTGTGAAGAACAAACAGGGTGAAGACGAGAAGCAAAAATCATTCAACTCGATCTACATGATGTCTGACTCGGGTGCCCGTGGTTCGGCAGCTCAGATTCGTCAGTTGGCGGGTATGCGTGGTTTGATGGCGAAGCCGGATGGCTCGATCATTGAAACGCCGATTAAAGCGAACTTCCGTGAAGGTTTGACCGTACTTCAGTACTTCATCTCGACACACGGTGCGCGTAAAGGTTTGGCCGATACAGCACTGAAAACTGCGAACTCTGGTTACTTGACTCGTCGTCTAGTAGACGTTGCGCAGGACTTGGTCATTACCGAGCCAGATTGTGGTACTTATGACGGTCTGGTAATGACTCCGTTCATTCAAGGTGGCGATGTCATCGAAAACCTGGGTGCACGAGTATTGGGTCGTGTGGTTGCTGAAGATGTGAAACGTGTAGGTACAGATGAAGTTCTACTTCCTCGTAATACGTTAATTGACGAGAAATTGGCGACGTTTATCGAAAGCCAAGGTGTCGACGAAATTAAAGTACGTTCAGTCGTGAACTGTGCGTCTACCTTCGGTGTATGTGCGAAATGTTACGGTCGTGACCTAGCACGTGGTCATCAGGTGAACCCGGGTGAGTCTGTTGGTGTAATGGCAGCTCAATCGATTGGTGAGCCAGGTACACAGTTAACGATGCGTACCTTCCACGTCGGTGGTGCTGCAAGCCGAACTTCTGCTGCAAACAGCGTACAAGTTCGTAACCAAGGTACAGTACGTTTCCACAACGTGAAAACAGTACAACATGCCAAAGGTCACTTGGTATCGACTTCACGTTCAGGTGAAATCGGTATTGCGGATGATTTAGGTCGTGAGCGCGAGCGCTATAAACTTCCTTACGGTGCGTCTATCTTGCTGAAAGATGGCGAAGCTGTAGAAGCAGGCGGTATTGTGGCGACTTGGGATCCGCATACACATCCATTAGTAACAGAAGTTGCAGGTAAAGTACGTTTCAGCCAGATTGCTGATGGCGTAACCGTAACTTCTAAAACTGATGATGCAACAGGTATGTCAACCATTGAAATCTTGCCAGTGACTTCACGTCCTGCGTCAGGTAAAGATTTGCGTCCTGCTGTTGTGTTAGATACCGTTGATGGTGGCGAACAGTTCTACTTCCTGCCACAGAACACGATTCTTTCTGTTCGTGATGGCGAAACGATTGGTGTCGGTGATGTCATCGGTCGTGTACCACAAGAAACTTCACGTACCCGTGATATTACCGGTGGTCTGCCGCGTGTAGCTGACTTGTTCGAAGCACGTAAGCCAAAAGAGCATGCAATCCTTGCAGAAGTGTCGGGTGTTGTAAGCTTTGGTAAAGAGACCAAAGGTAAGAACCGTCTGGTGATTACGCCGGATGATGGCTCTGAGATTTATGAAGAGCTGATTCCGAAATGGCGTACGATTAACGTGTTCGAAGGCGAACATGTGAACCGTGGTGAAACTATTTCTGATGGTCCACAGAACCCGCACGATATCTTACGTTTGAAAGGCGAAGTTGCGCTTACAAACTACATCGTGAACGAAGTTCAGGACGTATATCGTCTGCAAGGTGTAAAAATCAACGACAAGCATATTGAAGTCATCGTACGTCAAATGCTGCGTAAAGTTGATATCACTGATGGCGGCGATACCAGCTTTATCAAAGGCGAACAAGTGGATTACATCCGCGTTGTTCAAGAAAACCAAGCAGTTCTTGCACAAAACAAGTTCCCTGCGAAGTTTGAACGTCAATTGATGGGTATTACCAAAGCATCGCTTTCTACTGACTCGTTCATCTCTGCTGCATCGTTCCAAGAAACCACGCGTGTGTTAACTGAAGCGGCTGTAACAGGTAAAGAAGATGACTTACGTGGCTTGAAAGAGAACGTGGTTGTAGGTCGCCTGATCCCAGCGGGTACAGGTTTGGCTTACCACCTGGAGCGTCGTCGTCAAGAAGCAGAAGCTGCAGAATTTGAACTGCACAATGACTTCTCTGATGTAGACCAAGCTCTAAGCCAGGCATTTAACGAAGAATTCTAATTCGAGTTAAAGCTGAGAAAAGAGACGCCTTCGGGCGTCTTTTTTTTGTCTGAAATTTATAAATAAGACATCTTGAACAGAAGAATAATCCATTGATATTTACAAAACTCAGCAGGAATACCGAGAGAAGTAACACGCTACAGATTTTAGTTTCATAAAATGAAGATAAGCTTAAATAAAGCAAGACAGGAAGGCCAAGGTCATGAAAAAATTAATGGGTGTTATGGCAGTTGCCACTCTTTCCATCTTTATGTTGGCGGGTTGTGAAAGTATGTCTGCCAATGAGCAACGGATCGGTGCTGCAGCCCTTGGTGGTGCAGTGGGTGGTGGTGTCGGTAATAAAGTCGGCGGTGGCGTTGGTGCAGCTGTGGGTGGTGGTGCCGGTGCGGCAGTGGGTAGTAAATCCCAAGGCGGTTCAAACCGTAATGCGACCTATAGTGGTGTAGGTGGTGCTGTTGGTTCAGCAGTCGGTAAAAGCATCTTCGGTGGTAATGCGGGTGCTGCAATTGGTGGTGCAATCGGTGGTGGTGCCGGTGCTGCGATTGAACAGGATAACCGTCGTCGTTAAGTCGAAAGTTACTTCAGATTCATCTAGATTTAAAAGCGCCAATGTGGCGCTTTTATCTTATTTAGGAGCGTTAATTTTCCCTTTGCTCTGTTTCCGCCGGATATAGACCGTTTTCTCTACCTCAGCAATTCTGACCCCGGCTTCATCATAAATATTCAGCTGATAATGTCGATACACTGGCGCATTATCGGCCGCCAGATTGATAATCGTGGTAATTTCTTCAGCAGAAATCCGAATATCCGCCACCACTGTGCCGCGACCCGGTGCCAAAAACTGAATGCTGGCGCCTTTATCCCAGACCAGATATTTCGGCCCCAAATGATGCATCAGCAATAACATGTAAAAGGGATCGACCATCGAATACAGGCTGCCACCAAAATGCACACCGACAATATTTTGGTTCTTACGGGTCAGCGGCATTTTGACCCGAACGTGATAATTATTAAAATCAATCTTATTAATTTCAATGCCTGCACCACGATAAGGGGCATAGCGGTTCAGAATAAATTTTGAAACCAGAGGCAGTTTTTGAATTTTCTGGAATAGGCTCATACTGACATTCTTTTTGCGGCTGTGATTATGCATACTAGAGCAACAAAAATGCGCTGGCATTGATCAATCATGCCGATTTATAAACTAAGTGGTCAATAATAAAAACAGGATCAAAAGATGGAAACACAAGTGCAATGGGTCGATACCACGGATCAGCAGTGTCTCTGTGTCAAAACTTATGGACAACCCGAACAAACAGCCTTGGTACTGGTTCATGGCTATCCTGATCATCAAGCAGTTTGGGAGCCAGTCATTGCTCATTTGAGTCAGGATTATTTTGTGGTGACTTATGATGTCCGGGGCGCAGGGGAGTCCAGTATTCCCAAAAAAATCTCCGATTACCGCTTGGCCCGTTTAAGTCAGGATCTGGAAGAGGTGGTGAATAAGGTATTGCCGAATCGAGCTTTTCATCTGGCTGCGCATGACTGGGGCTCAATTCAGTCCTGGGAATCTGTCACCGATCCACGCTTTAAAGGGCGAATTCTGTCTTATAGCACCTTATCTGGGCCATGTCTGGATCATGCCGCTTTCTGGATGCGTGAACAGTTCCAGCAAAACAAAGCAAAATTTTTAAAGCAAATGAGCAAATCTTGGTATATCGCGATGTTTCAGTTGCCTTTAGTGGCGCCGTTGGCCTGGAATTTTTTTAATCCGCAGCGTTGGGGCAAGATCGTGCAGCAACTGGAAAGACACGATGATCTGCCACTCAACCCGCATATTGTCAAAGATGGCAAATATGGTGTGAACCTGTATCGGGCCAATTTTTTGCCACGCTTAGCTCAACCACGGCAGCGTTTTGCCATCTGTCCGGTACAGGCGATTGTGCTGAAATATGACCAGTTTGTCGGGCCAGATCTGGTTGATGAAATGTCAAAATGGGTGGATGATTTCTCGAAAGTAGAACTGGCTGCCAATCACTGGGCGATCCTGAGTCAACCGGAGCAAGTGGCTCAATTGATTGATGAGTTTATTCAGCGTAAATCTGCTGACATTCATTGACAGGCCACTCCGCGAAACATGACCCGACCAGAAAAAAGTGGCGGAATTTTTATCCGCATTTTCTGATAAAATAGCCGCTTTCTCTCTATTCCGATTCATTATGTTCGCAATTCTTGCTGCTATTGGAGTCATGTTCGGACTCTCGTTGGCACGTGTACCTGTGGTTTTTGCCCTGGTCATTGGTGCTGTTACAGGTGGTTTATTGGCAGGTCTGGGCCTGCAGGGAACCTTGGACGCGTTTAACAATGGTTTGGGTGGTGGTGCCAAAATTGCCTTGGCTTACGGTATTTTAGGTGCATTTGCTTTGGCTCTGGCGCGTTCGGGTTTACCGGATTTACTGGCTTATAAAATGATCAGCACCTTAAAAGGTGAGGCCGATTTTAAAGCGCAAAACCGGGTGAAATATCTGATCTTCTTCACGGTTGCTATTGCAGCCGTGTTCTCGCAGAACGTCATTCCCGTGCATATTGCCTTCATTCCGGTACTGATTCCGCCGCTATTGATTGTATTTAACCATTTACAACTGGATCGCCGTTTGGTGGCCTGTTTGCTGACCTTTGGTCTGGTTGCCACCTATATGCTCATTCCAGTCGGTTTTGGCGCGATCTTCCTGAATGATATTCTGGGGCATAACATCAATACCTTTGGTAAGCCTTATGGTTTTGAAATTACTTATGATCAGATTCCATCTGCAATGGTCATTCCGGTCATTGGCATGCTGGTCGGGTTGTTGATTGCCATTTTCTTCTCTTACCGTAAACCACGTCTCTATAAAGATATTCATATCGAAGAGCAGCAAAGTATTTCTGCTGAACTTGGAGTAGAGCAAAACCTTAAACCTGAAATTTCGAAATTTACCATCTGGATGGCCGGTCTTGCAGTTGTAGCCACATTGGCTGTACAGCTGTATTCAGATTCAATGATTCTGGCAGGTTTAGTCGGTGTCGCGATTCTCAGCTGTGCTGGCATTTTCAAATGGAAAGAAGCGGATGATGTGATCATTACCGGTATGCGCATGATGGCGCTGGTCGGCTTTATCATGATTGCAGCACAAGGTTTTGCCGCCGTGATTGAAGCGACCAATCAGGTACCTGCACTGGTCGAAGCATCGGTCAACTGGATTGGTGACAGTCAGGCACTGGCAGCGTTCCTGATGTTGCTGATCGGCCTGTTGATTACCCTAGGCATTGGTTCATCATTTTCAACCGTGCCGATTCTGGCGATTATCTATGTACCGCTCTGTATCCAGTTCGGTTTTAGCCCGGCTGCGACCATTGCGATTATCGGGACTGCAGCAGCTTTGGGAGATGCCGGTTCTCCAGCTTCGGATTCAACTTTGGGCCCAACTTCGGGTTTAAATATGGATGGTCAGCATGACCATATGAAGGACAGTGTGATTCCAACCTTCATTCACTTCAATATTCCGTTGATGATTTTTGGCTGGATTGCAGCCATGGTTCTGTAAGTCAATTTCAATCTGCTCTGATATCTATTGGAGCAGATTTATCTGGATTTAAAATAAATAATAAGATGTATTTAAAATATATGTTTAAATAAAAATTAATATAAACCTGATTATTTTACTCTGAATAAAGCCATATTTATCTGATTAATATACTTGGTATTTAAAACCAACTAATTCAGTCAATTTAAAATAAATAACTTTTTAAATCAGTAGTTTAAATAATAATTAAAAATTAGTTTTATAATGCTTATTGCATATTATTTTCCCTCGTGTTTATTATTAATTAAGATTTATTTTCTTAATAATTATTCTTCCTGTGGGGTATTTTAAAATGTTAAAGCAAGCTGCTATAATTGCATTAATGGGTCTTTCTGCATCTGCGATGGCAGGTCAATGGCAGGTGAAAGTCGGTGCCAGTTCTTTAGCACCATCAAGTGACACTGAAATTGCACCAGGTTTAGTCGTAGAAGCCGATCAGGAATATGGTTTTACGCCATCGGTTGAATACTTCTTTAATGACAATATCTCGGCAGAATTATTATTGGCTACCCCGTTTAACCATGACATTTCTCTTCAAGGTGTAGGTAAGGTGGCTAAGATCAAACATCTGCCACCCACAATTACCGCTAAATATAACTTTAAAAATGCAACACGCTTTACACCATATATTGGCGTAGGTGGCACAGCTTTTATTGCTTGGGATGAAGAAGGTCTGGCTAAAGACGTGAAAGAAGAGTTTGGTTTGGCAGGTCAAGTCGGCTTTAATTATCAGCCAGCCGATGCCAAAAACTGGGGAGTATTTGCTGACGTGCGCTATGCAGATTTGAGTCCTGAAGTGACTTTAGATGATGCTGATAATACTAAATTCGACTTGAATATTGATCCTTGGGTTTATACGATCGGTTATAGCTACAAGTTCTAAATTCTAGCCTTGCTCAACAAAAAAGCCTCATCTTGAATGAGGCCTTTTTTTTCAAAATAACAACGATTTATAACTTATTGAAATTGAGCAGATTGGCAATGTTCAACTATATTAAAACGAATAAAGTAAATATTAATTGAATACGACCTAATAATTGAATAATAAGGAAGATCAGCATGAAGTTTTTAAGCCAAGGTATTGTGATCTTCTTCAGCCTGCTGGCAGGGTCTGCCTATGCGGCAAGTTTTGATTGTCAGAAAGCTGAAACCGTGACAGAGAAAGCGATTTGTGAACATCGTCTGCTCAATGATGCCGATGTCAAGATGAGCACCAGCTATCATATTTTGCGCCGTATGGTGCCTATGGGAACCCGCTCGGTGATCCAGCGCGATCAGGTGAAATGGCTACAGTTTCGTGACCGCTGTCAGGAATCTGTGTCTTGTCTGAGTCAGGTTTATAATATGCGCCAGCAGCAAATAGACCTGCAATTTCAACGTATTTATAAGCTTGGGCCTTATTAGGACTTAAACCTAAGCCTTTACAAATCCAAGTCATTTTAGATCAAGAGATCCTTTATAAAATATCTTGAGAAAAAATATACAACTGGCTATTGAAAATTTAGTAACTCACTCCATTCATATAGGCAACAGTATTGACCTGTATTTAAAATAAAAGGAGTGATTAATGAGCGAGTCTAGCGCACAAAAACATAGTTTCCAGGCTGAAGTGGCTCAGTTACTACATCTCGTGACCCATTCGCTTTATTCAAACCCTGAAATTTTCCTACGCGAATTGATCTCGAATGCCTCAGATGCATGCGACAAATTACGTTTTGAAGGGATTAACCATCCCGAATTTTATGAAAATGATCCGGATCTGCGCGTTCGTGTCAGTCTGGATGCAGACAATAAAACCATTACCATTTCAGATAACGGGATCGGCTTAAGCGAACAGGAAGCTATTGATAATTTAGGGACTATTGCCAAATCAGGCACCAAAGACTTTATGTCCAAACTGACCGGCGATCAAAAGGCTGATGCCCAGCTAATTGGCCAGTTTGGTGTCGGTTTCTATTCCGGTTTTATTGTGGCTGACAAGATCACGGTAGAGTCGCGTCGTGCTGGCACAGATGTCTCTGAAGGGGTGCGCTGGATCAGTGGCGGAACCGGTGAGTTCGAAGTTGAACAGATCACGAAACAAGGACGTGGTACCGATATTATTCTGCACTTACGTGACGATGCGCTGGATTATCTGCAAAGCTATAAAGTGAAGCAGATTATCAATAAATATTCAGACCACATCAGCCTGCCAATCCAGATGCAAAAAGAAGTCTGGCAGGAAGAAGAAGCGGCTGAAGGTGAAACATCTAAAGGTGGCCAGTATGTCAAAACCGATGAGTGGGAAGCCATTAACTCGGCCAGCGCATTATGGACTCGTAACAAGTCTGAAATCACTGAAGAGCAGTATGTCGAGTTCTACAAGAACTTAAGCCATGATTTCGCAGCGCCATTGGCCTGGGCGCATAACCGGGTTGAGGGCAGCACTGAATATACCCAGTTGTTATATATTCCAAGCAAAGCGCCACATGATATTTTCACCCGTGAATCCAAAGCGGGTATCAAACTGTATGTGAAACGTGTGTTCATTATGGATGATGCAGATAACCTGATTCCAAACTACCTGCGCTTTGTGCAAGGTGTGGTGGACAGTGCCGATCTGCCATTGAACGTCAGTCGCGAGTTATTACAAGAAAGCCGTGATGTAAAAACCATCCGTGAAGGCAATACCCGCCGTATCCTGACCATTTTGGATAATCTGGCTAAATCTGAAGATGAAAAAGATCAGGCAAACTTCAAAACCTTCTATCAGGAATTTGCTTCAGTATTGAAAGAAGGTCTGGGTGAAGATTTCAGTAACCGTGAACGTATCTTGAAACTGCTGCGTTATGCAACATCAAACAATGACGAGGTCAGCACGTCATTGGCAGACTATAAAGCACGCATGAAAGACGGCCAGAAAGCCATTTATTATGTGACTGCAGATAGTCTGAATGCTGCGAAAAATTCACCGCAACTGGAACTGTTCAAGAAAAAAGGCATTGAAGTTCTGTTGATGACTGAACGCGTGGATGAATGGGCGATGAACTTCGTGAATGAGTTCGATGGTACGCCTTTGCAAAACGTGTCTAAGGGTGCAGTTGACTTAGGTGACCTTCAGGATGCCGAAGAGAAGAAAGCCCTTGAAGAAGCCGCAGCCCAGTTTAAACCGGTGGTGGATAAGCTGACGGATTCATTAAAAGACAAAACCAAAGAAGTGCGGGTGACGACGCGTCTGGTCGATTCTCCGGCTTGTCTGGTAACTGGAGAAGGTGAGTTGTCTCCACAACTGATTCGTATGCTGAAAGATGCAGGTCAGCCTGTGCCGGATATCAAGCCGATTCTGGAAATTAACCCAGAACATCCGTTGGTGAAAAAACTGGATGGCTCGGCGCAGTTTGATGATCTGGCCAATGTGATCTTCGACCAAGCGGTGATTGCAGAAGGTGGATTACCAGAAAATCCTGCTGAATATGTCAAGCGAATTAATAGCTTGTTGCTTGCTTAACTGCTGATGTGTTGAATGAGAAAATCCCTCTTCGGAGGGATTTTTTATGCCTGCTTCATTTTTCATTTCTAGAAATGATCTGGAAAAACGATAGAGAGAATAAAAAAATACCTTCGAATCATAAATCTATATTTTAGATTATTAATTAATTTTTAATTTATAATTGCGATCATTAAGCAAAGAGAGAGAATGTTATGAAATCTAAGCTGATGATCAGTATGGGCGCTGTAATCCTGATGTCGATGAGCCAGTTTAGTCTAGCGGCACCTGCTGCAGAAAAAGTGGTACGCACAGATCGCATCAGTTTTTATAAAGTTGCGAAAGTAGAGGCAGCAAAACCACAACGTGTGCAACGTAGCGATCGTATTCGCTTCAATATGCCAGTGATGGAGCAACCCTCATTGCAGCAAAAACGTGTGCTACGCAGTGATCGTATTATCCTGAATAAAACCAGCTAATACTTACCGCGCTGATTGCCTCAGTAATATTGAAAAAAGCCCATGAATGATGGGCTTTTATTATTTTCTAGTATCAGTCAGTTTAAAACAACGCTTCTAAACGTACCAAAGCCCCGACATAGTGGTCACGATCCTCGCGATGATCATTCAGATAGTTCAGGTCGGTCTGGACAAAAAACCATTCACGTAAAAAAGGTTGTCTCCACGACACATAGGGGCCCCAGCGGTTGAGACGCAGATCCTTGTCATTTAGATAACCACCGGTATAAATGCCGTAACTGAAACGGTTGTCCTGAAAAAACTGATGTTGCCTGAAGGTGTAGTTGTCCCAGGTCAGATCATCGTCTTGATCATCTGCATAAGTCAGACTAAGCTGATTGGAGAAAAAGGCCTGATTGGGACGGGCATGGATTAGCTCCAGATTGGTCCGTAAATAGTTTTCGCTTTGAATGCCGTAGCGATAAATCTGTTCGGCATGAAAAGAGTAGTCATTTTCCAGCGTCCAATCTTTACTGGCTTTGACACGCAGGTAAATATCATCTCCAGAACGCAAGCCCAGATCCAGATCGGTTTCGAAAGGAATGCGATCTGACCATTCAGACCAACGTAAGGCAAAAGAGCTGTTATCTTCACGTGCACGTTTAGTATCCAGACGTTTATCTCCGGAAGTGGCAGGATTTTCATTGGTAATCGCGACATTACTGTCTAATTCATTGTCCAGACTGTCATCACCAAAAACCACACTCAGCTTTTGTTCCAAGGTCGGAAGCTTGATCTTGCCGCGGATTCGGGGCTTAATCTCATAGCCTTCATATTCATCCCAGCGATTATCTAGAATGATCCGTAATGTGGCTGCAGCTGGCTGATCCGGATCGGTTTCACCAAACCAGTTATCAATTTTATGTGCAGTACGATCAGCCCATTCGCGGATGCCTTTCTGTTTTTGATCCGCCCATGAATAATTTTCTGTCTCTAGCGTGGATGGAACGATGGCGACACTTGATTGCTCTGGCAGAACCGTTGGTGTTGCATCGATCAAACGTGGAATCTGATCCAGTAAGCCTGATCGGCTGGGCTCTGTATTTGTTGAACTGGCAGGAGCAGCTGTGACTGAATTTGCCCAGGACATGCTACCGCTCATTCCTAGGCCCAGAGAGAGCAGTAAAGTTTGAGTAATCCTGTTTATTTGCATGAGATATTTGTTGCTCTTGTATGCTTATATTTAGCTGTAGTTTTCTAAAAAATCGCCTTAAAAAGCAAGTTAAAGCTACAAAATAACAGCAATTATTCAGTCATTTGAGCCTGAATTTCCCGATAAAGTTCCAGCACATGAATCGGTTGCGGCATTGTTAAAATAATATTGTGAATATTCTGCCAATTTAGCCGTTTGTCGCGTTGCAGCAAGATGTGTGGATAGGCCAGCTCCTTCTCTGCCATAGACATGCGTTTTTCACCATGAATCACTCGGATTTTTTGATGTTCCTGCAGTAAGAGTACAGGAGTAGAAAAATTCGCAGCAGCTTCTTGAAACGAGATAAATTTTTGCTTCTGAATAAACTGGGCGGGTATAAAAGGATGGTAATCTGGCTTTGTCCAGACTGTTTCAGCCTGCTGCAAGTAAGCCGTTGAAAAAAGCTCGAGTTGCATGAACCTGATGCTTATAACAGACCAGGCCAGTGATTTAATCGCAGCAGCCTGGCGTTGATGGTGGGTAAGCCAATGTTGAATACAATAGTGAGCCTGCAACTGACTCGGTACCCCTAAGAGCATCAGATATTTAACAAACTGGCCTTGCAGATTCAGTTGTTCAACCAAATAAACCTGACGTGCCTGCCAATTATCTTCTGCTGCATAATACAGTGCGATATCCAAATAGGCAGGATGTTCGATCTTCTCAGTCATTTCTAAAGCACAGAGCCGCTGGATATTGGTTTCTTCTAAGCCTAAAGGGTGTACATGGGCGTTTAGTTCGCCTAGTTGAATCTGTGCAGGGAATTGAATCAATTCGGAGGCTGTGATCTGTTCTTGCGGAATGGTCGTTTCAGTTTTTAACTGAGGATTTAACGCCTCGCGTTCAATTTGTATCTGATTGGTTGACTCATCTGAGCGATTTAATTCTAGTGCATGAATTCTTACGCGCGGCCGTCCCCGATGATATTTGGTTGTTTCCATAGAATTGCAGCTGGTTTCAGCTTCGTGTAAGGATAAGGCTGGAACGATCAAGGGTGGATCCTGTTTCAGGCAAGAAAATCGTTGCTGTTGTTGCAACAGCCAGATATAGCAGTGTTGCAATTCAGCCCATTGGCTGTGCAGGGCAGGAGATTGGGGAGCCGGAATCAGCCAAATTTGCCAGCCACGTTCAGGATGATGTAAAACTGCCCAGCCTGAATCCGGATGGGCAGACAGTGCTTGTTCCAGTGCTAAGATTTCGGTGAAATAGCCACGAAAGCTTAGATGATAAGACGTATTAGCAGAAAATTGGTAAGCAACAAGTTCAGGTTGAGTGCGGGCCTTAAATGCTGAAATCTGGGTCTTGAAAATAGGCTCATCACACAGATTAAAAATATCGCGTATCCTTTTTTTAGAACGGGCAATTTCATAGAAAGGCAGGACTTTATGCTCCAGTTGCTGCGCCAGTCCATGTAGTTCTTTAATTAAGTGTGCTTTTTCTAAAGCATTCATTTTTTGATCTCTAGAGATGTTTCAGTGCTTTATCCAGGGTTTGTGCCAGTACAATGTTAACCGCCAGCTCGACCAGTCTGTATTCAGCAGAATTCGAGTCTGTATAGCTTTCTGCCATTTCAATTAAATAATCAATAGAAACTGACTGAGGCGGAATTTTGCCCTGTACCAATGCCTGAAGTTCATGCATAAAATTTTCTTATCATTAATCTATTTATATTGCTGCAATTATAAGCAGAGATCACATAAAATAGTGATCTATTTTGAGTGTTTTATAAACAAATTTTTTAATTAAAAGTGATAAAAATCAATAGAAAAAATGAGAGTAGGAAATAGTTGATATTTTTGAGAGTTGTGCATCTTTTACACAGAATGTGTTCAATATGATAAAAAAAGCAGGCTGAATCAATCAGCCTGTTTTAATGCAAAACAGTTTTGCATTAAGCCGTTTTTTCAGTTGCTACAGTCGCAGCATCTGTATTTACTGTTTCAGCAGGTGCTTTAGTCGCTGGAAAGTCTGGCAGATGAACCACTTGCGCCATTTGTGCAGACGCTTGAACGGAAAAAGCCATAACGGTTGCAGCGAAAGCAAATTTAAGAGCATTCATAGGATGACCTTTAATATCAGAGTGTTCAATGACTTGAACAGAGGAGAATATTTAAACTTAATTCGGGTGAAATAATAGCAAATAAGACTTAATATAAAATGATAGATTCGGCAAATTCAGGCAGTAAATTTTAGATAAATTACTCTATAAAACAATAAATTAGTGTATTTACTCTAGTTTGATTTTTATGATTTTACAGGACTTTATGCTTTGTTTTGGCGATGAGAATCTGGACTTGATCGAGTGCCAAAACAAACGGCGATGTGTTTTTGATCTGCCAATTTAAGATTGAATTTCGAGCTTTGTTCAATCCATGTAAGTTTTTGCTATCGCTTGTTTACGGGCTGCTGCAATCTTCTGAGAATGGACTAAGATGGAATTCCATTCATTTTCATGCTGAGAGTTTTATTATGGCAATTGCAAAAGTGGTAGAAGTCAATTCAAGCAGCAATAAAAGCTTTGAAGATGCGATTCAAACGGGCATTCAAAAAGTCACAGAAACGGTCAAAAATGTACAAGGTGCTTGGATCAATGAACAGAAGGTTGTCATTAAAGAAAATAAAATCACGGAATATCGTGTCAATTTAAAAATTAGTTTTCTGGTTGATTAAGCGAATGCCATTCAATAACAAATAAAAAAACCCCATTTAAAATGGGGTTTTTTTATTGAACGTTGTTTTATTTAGCTTGGTCTGGCGTGTCACACGTTTCTGGTGAGCACTGTGCTGCCTGACTGTTGGTTGATGTATCGAGCGCTTTTTCAAATACTTGCAGGAAAACTTCTTTAGGCTGCGCGCCTGCCAATGCCACACGTTGATCAAAAACAAAGAAAGGTACACCGGTCACTTTGAGTTGTTCATGTGCGACTTCCTGATCGAATTTGACAAAATCAGCATATTCTTCCGAATCCAACAGGTCATCGACTTCGACCGGATTCAGGCCAATACGCGCTGCGACATCTTCCAGTGTTTCACGTTCTCCAATCGCCAGACCTTGGGTCATATAGCTATAGAAGAACGCTTCCTGTGCTTCATTGCCCAAACCTTTGCTTTGCGCCAGGTGAATCAGGCGATGCGCATTAAAGGTATTGCCTGAATTGGCACCTTCCCAGTTAAATTCAATACCTTCGGCTTTGGCCATTTCAGCAATATTGCGCTGCATCTCTTCGACTTCTGCCACGGTGCGGCCATATTTTTGCGCCAGACGCTCAGAGTTGGAGACTTCCTGACGTACCGGTGCTTCAGGATCGAGCTGGAAACTGTGCCAATGTACTTCTAGCTCAATACCTGCTTCTTGTGCAGCAGCTTCTAAACGTTTTTTACCAATATAGCAGAAGGGGCAAACCACATCTGACCAGATATCTACGCGCATGTCATGTCTCTAATTTTGCTCTTGTGTTCAAGTATGAGGGTGAAGAATCAGAATTTAAAGCCCTTGAGCATCAGAAGTGTATTTCTACAGCAGATCGGCAGGATAAATAAAAGAAGAAAGAGTAGGTGATAGCCAGATGGCTTCCTTAATATAATCAGGTTCTGACTATTCAAAAAAAATATAAAAATGCCATAAAAAAACGCCCCGTAGGGCGTTTTGTGAATGCAGTCAATTATGCAGTTTTTACTGCAGCTTCAACAGCAAGCATGTGACCATTTTCTTCGAAGTTTGAGTGCCAAGAAAGCGCTTCACGAAGAAGATGAGGGGTATGGCCGCCTTTTGCACATGCACGGTCAAAGTAATCATTCAACGCATCGCGGTACATTGGGTGCGCACAGTTATCAATTACTGCACGTGCACGCTCACGCGGAGCCAAACCACGAAGATCCGCAAGACCTTGTTCAGTCACTAGGATATCAACATCATGTTCTGCGTGGTCGATATGTGAAGCAAATGGCACTACAGAAGAGATGTCTCCACCTTTCGCGATTGATTTGGTTACGAAGATCGCCAAGTGGGCATTACGTGCGAAGTCACCTGAGCCACCAATACCGTTCATCATCTTGGTACCACATACGTGAGTTGAGTTCACGTTACCGTAAATATCAAACTCAAGTGCAGTGTTGATGCCGATAATACCTAAACGACGTACCAGTTCAGGATGGTTTGAAATTTCCTGTGGACGTAATACCAGTTTGTCTTTGTATTGTTCTAGGTTGTTAAATACTTTCTCGCCGTACTTAGCAGAAAGCGTAATAGAAGAACCTGAAGCAAACTTCATTTTACCGGCATCGATCAATTCAAACGTACAGTCTTGTAGTACTTCTGAGTACATGATCAAGTCTTCGAAGTTTGAATCTTTCAGACCCGTCAATACGGCGTTTGCAATTGAACCGATCCCTGCTTGAAGAGGTCCGAGGTTTTTCGGTAGACGGTCTTCAGCTACTTCTTTTTCAAAGAAAGCGATCAAATGGTTGGCAATGCTTTGAGTCTCATCATCTGGTGCGGTTACAGTAGATGGAGAGTCGTGCAATTCGCTGTTAAATACGATACCAACAATTTTAGATGGATCGATATTGATCGCATGCGTACCAATACGCTCATCAACTTGAGTCAATGGAATCGCTTGACGCGTTGGACGATACGTCGGGATGTAGATATCGTGCAAGCCTTCAAATGCCGGGCTTAAATTCGTATTGATTTCTACAATCACTTTTTCAGCAAAAATCGCAAAGCTTGCAGAGTTACCAACAGATGTTGTTGGAATGATGCCGCCATCTTCAGTAATTGCTACGGCTTCGATGATCGCAACGTCTGGTTTTTTCAACTGCAGGTTACGCATTTGCTCAACAGTTTCAGACAAGTGCTGGTCAATGAACATCACTTCGCCGTTGTTGATCGCTTTACGTAAAGTATTGTCTACCTGGAACGGTAAACGACGTGCCAATACACCAGCTTCAGTCAGTTGTTTGTCTAGATCGTTCCCTAGTGATGCACCAGTAATTAACGTGATCTTTAATGGATTTGCTTTTGCCTGTTGAACCAAAGCTAAAGGAACCGCCTTCGCTTCACCAGCGCGAGTAAAGCCACTCATACCCACAGTCATGCCATCTTGGATGAATTCAGCCGCTTGTTCAGGGCTGATGACTTTGTTGTGTAGGGAGGCTAAACGGATACGATCTAAAGACATTTTAACTCTCATTAATTCTTAAACTATGATACGGATTGTACCGCTCAAAAAATGTATTGTGCATAGGTGTTAGGCTAAGGTCTAATTTTTTAGCTAAATGTAAGTATAATAAAAAATGATGATTTTTAAATGATTGAATTCGTGAACTATAAAATGAATTGTATAGAAAAACTAAAAAGTCATTTGTTGAATTAATGATCACTTATTAAAAGTGATCAGTCAAAGTTTGGCGAATTTTATCGAGTGTAGTGGCTGGGGGAAGTGTCTCTGGGTTCTCTTGATTCACGGGTAGTGAAATGATAGCTTCAAGCCCACCTTCAGGACGATTATGGATACGCAATTGACCATGGTGAATATCGACAATCCGTTTCACAATGGCCAGTCCTAAGCCGCTGCCTTGTACCGTTCTTGCCGAATTGCCCCGAACAAAAGGCTGCATCAAGGCTTCGATCTGATCTTCCGGGATGCCTTCGCCATGGTCTGCCACACAAATCAACAGTTGATCTTCTTCAACATGGGCAGAAAGCTCAATTGGTTCGGAACCATAACGTTTCGAGTTATTGATCAGATTACCAATCAGTCTTTTCAGCGACATGCTGCGCGCCTGAATGGTCGGTATTTCTTGCGGAGTGAAACGGATATCTAGCGGTTTAAACTGCTTGACCAGTTCCTGTAATAGCACATTGACATTGGTGTCCTGCGGTTCTTCATCGGAACCGTCGCGCATATAGGAAATGAACTGATCCAGAATCGCGTCCATATCTTCGACATCATAAATCAGACCTTCTTTGAGAAAATCTTCATCTGGCATCATTTCGGCACTGAGGCGGATTCGGGTTAAGGGCGTGCGCAAGTCATGTGAAATGCCGGCCAGCATGATTCGGCGTTCCCGCTCGGTCTGGTCCAGCGTATAAATCATCTGATTAAAGGCATGATTGACCTGACGGATTTCCAGTGGACCATGATTGGTATCTAGATAGGGTGCTGAGCCGATTCGGCTATAACTGTTGGCGGCATTCTGCAAACGGCGTAAAGGACGGTTGAGCTGACGCACCAAGGTCAAAATAATGATGCCGACAATAATCGGCGTGCCAAGCAACCAGCCCAAAATCAGTTCATTGCTATAATTGGCATAAGTCTTTAAAGGTTCCTGTACCCAGTGACCATTCATTTCAGGAGTCTGGATCCAGATACGTGGACTCGGCTTAAACTGGAAATAGACTGTGGCTTGTTCGATGCGTAACTCTTTGGCGAGTTTGGTTTCGATCTGTCGGGTAAAAAATTCGGCAATCAGCTTTTCACGGACAGTGGGATATTCTGCCGGATTAGTAACGTATTCAATGCCGACCCGGTTTTTTAGCCAGTCATCGATATCGACTTCCTGCTGTTTATGATACAGGCGCAGATCGGGATTATTAAGAATTTCCAGTTCCATGGCCAGATAACGCGCATGTTGCTGGATTTCAGGTAAAAACAGGGTACGCCAAAAGAACCACAAGGACATGAACAGGCTAAAACAGACCACAAAAACCACCAGTACCGTGGTACGCATGGCAGCAGAACGCGGCTTGATCTTGTCGAGAAAGCGTTCCCCGCGGGTACGCTTTTTTTCCGAGTAGCTGACAAAATCGGTAAATTTTTGTGGATCGATGGGGTCGAGTTTCACACCAGCTCCCTGTTGGCATTTTCCAAATTGAGCAGTAATAATAATTTGTAATGGAATCTTACTGCTTGAACCTTCGATGGAAGGAGCTTGTTGTGTTACTTTTTTTGAAAAAGTAACCAAAAAACTTTGCCATTCGCTGAACTCGCGCATTTGTATACGAGCCTTTAAAGAAGGGGAGGCTCAGACAGCAGCGAATGGCTTTTAGGGACAATAAATTGGGGTAATCTTTTATCCTAATAAGTTTTTCTTTATTCAGCACCATCTGGAACAAAGACATAACCCACACCCCATACAGTCTGGATATAACGTGCACGCGCTGGGTTTTCTTCCACTAAACGGCGTAAACGTGACACCTGAACATCAATTGAACGTTCCATGGCACCCCATTCACGGCCACGCGCCAGATTCATCAGCTTGTCGCGGGTTAATGGTTCGCGTGGATGTTGAACCAGTGCTTTCAGTACCGCAAACTCACCAGTAGTGAGCGTTACCACTTGGCCTTCACGGGTCAGAGTGCGGGTAGAGAGATCTAGCGACCATGGGCCAAAAGAAACCACTTCCATCTGTTGGCTTGGTGCACCCGGCACTTCACGTACCTGACGGCGCAATACCGCACGAATACGTGCCAGCAGCTCATTCGGGTTAAACGGTTTAGGCAAGTAATCATCGGCACCTGCTTCTAAACCGGCAATACGATCCGAGTCGCTACCACGAGCGGTGAGCATAATGATAGGCGTATCGATATTGGATTGGCGTAAACGACGACAGATACTCAAGCCATCTTCGACCGGAAGCATAAAGTCGAGCACGATCAGAGAAAACAGTTCCCGCTGTAAAAGTCGATCCATCTGCGTGGCATCATGTGCAGTTTTAACCACAAAGCCTTTATCTTCGAGAAAACGCTGTAATAAGGTACGCAGACGAACATCATCATCAACCACCAGGATCCGTTCGACCCGGTCCGTTTCGGTATGTACGGCATCGGCTTTTTCAGCAGGTACAACTAAACTCATGAGATGCTCCTTTATTCTTTATTGTCGTCATAAACAAAAATCAAATAGGCTTTGAGTATACGATTCATTGATATTAATTGACTATGCTCTAAAGCACCAAATATTGCAGTTAAAATCAAGACATAGATACTAAATATATACATCTAAATGAGCAAAAAATACGATTTTAAGCTGGATAAAAAGCAAAGTTCATACAAACTTTATCGGGAAAAGCTGAAAACTGTGGCACTTCATAATATAAAGATGAGGTAAATTAATAAAAACAATGGTGGATTTTATAGACCCGGTCTTTATAATCATGCCATTTAGTACTTATCCTTGTGGGATCAAACACGATGACTGACTTAGTTCAGCAGTTGGCAAAAGAACTTGCCGTACGTCCAAATCAAGTTGAGGCTGCCATCAAGCTTATTGATGAAGGTGCCAGTGTTCCTTTTATTGCACGTTACCGTAAAGAAGTAACGCAAGGCTTAGACGATACGCAACTACGTCAACTCGATACGCGTTTATCATACTTGCGTGATTTGTATGAGCGCCGTGAAAAGGTGATTGAATCACTCAAAGAACAAGATAAATTATCTGATGATTTATTGGCGCGTGTGAATGCGGCCGAAACCAAAAATGCATTAGAAGAAATTTACGCGCCGTACCGCCCAAAACGTACCAGTAAATCATTCAAGGCCAAAGAAGCCGGTTTAGGCCCGATTGCCGAAAAAATCTTTAATGAAGCCGTTGATCCAGCTGAAGCTTTGGCGGGCTTTAGCCATGAAGATTATCCAGATACTGAAAGCCAGCTTGATGCGATCCAGCACATCCTGATTGATGACTGGGCACAAAATATCGCACTGACCACTGAACTTAAAGCGACATTTGCAAAAACTGCCGTGCTGAAAAGTTTAGTTGCAAGTGATGAGAAAAAAGAAGTCGGTAAAAAATTCCGTGATTATTTCGATTTCTCTGAAAACTTGAATAAAGTGCCTTCACATCGTTTATTGGCGATGCTGCGTGGCCGTCAGGAAAACGTTTTAGGCCTGAAAGTTGATGGCGAAGATGATGCTCCATTGGCGCGTATTGAAACTGAATACAATCTTGAAACTGTTCAGCCACAAGCTCGTCAGGATTTCTTGAAGCAAACTGCAAAATTGTTCTGGCTCGGTAAAGTTCGTCCAACGATTGAACATTCATTGCTGACTGAAAAACGTCTGGCTGCTGAAACAGAAGCGATGAACGTCTTTGCTGAAAACCTGCGTCATTTACTGCTGTCTGCACCTGCAGGCGCACGTACCACTTTGGGCGTGGACCCAGGTATCCGTACTGGTGTGAAACTGGCGGTGGTGAACGAGTCTGGTGATGTACTGGCACATAGTACGATTTATCCATTTGCGCCAAAAGATGATAAAGATGGTTCATTAACTGAACTTGCACGTTTATGCCGCGAGTTCAATGTTGACCTGATCGCGATTGGTAATGGTACTGCAAGCCGTGAAACTGAAGCTTTAGTTGCTGAAATGATGGCTGCGAACAGTGATCTGAAAATGACGCGTGTTTCTGTATCTGAAGGAGGTGCATCGGTGTATTCAGCATCTGAACTAGCTTCACAGGAACTGCCTGAACTAGATGTATCTATTCGTGGTGCGGTATCGATTGCACGCCGTTTACAAGATCCACTAGCAGAACTGGTGAAAATCGATCCGAAATCGATTGGTGTGGGTCAGTATCAACATGACGTGAACCAGACCGGTCTGGCGAAAACCTTGGAAGCGGTCGTTGAAGACTGTGTGAACTCAGTGGGTGTGGATGTAAATACTGCATCAGCAGCAATTCTGGGTTATATCGCGGGTCTGAATAAATCGATCGCACAGCAAATTGTGGAATTCCGTAAGGAAAATGGTCGTTTTGACAATCGTCAGTCTTTGAAAAAAGTACCACGTTTAGGCGAGCGTACTTTTGAGCAGGCTGCGGGCTTCTTGCGTATTCAAGATGGTACAGAACCACTGGATGCGTCTGCAGTTCACCCTGAGTCATATGCTTTGGTGAGCAAAATTGTTGAAGCAAAAGCAACGACTGTAAAAGACATCATTGGCAATACTGAAATCATTCGCCAAGTGAATGCAGAAGAATTTGCAGACGAGAAATTTGGTCTGCCGACGATTCAAGACGTATTGGCTGAACTGGAAAAACCGGGCCGTGACCCGCGTCCAGAATTCCGCACTGCTAAATTCCGTGATGACATTACTGAAGTTGCGCAATTGTCTGAAGGCATGCAGCTGGAAGGTGTAGTCACTAACGTGACTAACTTCGGTGCATTTGTCGATGTGGGTGTGCATCAAGACGGTTTGGTACATATTTCTGAACTTGCCAATGAATTTGTCGCTGATCCGCATAAAGTGGTGAAACCGGGTCAAATCGTACAAGTCCGTGTTTTGAATGTGGATGCTGAACGTAACCGCGTGAATCTGTCGATGCGTCCTGAAGGTTCTGAAGCGCCGGCGAAAGCACCACGTCAGCCACGTCGCGAGAACAATGAGCCACGTGGTGAACGTAAGCCTCAGGGTAAACGTCCACAGCAAGGACGTCCGCAAGGTGATCGCCCTGAGGGTAAGAAACCTCAAGCGGCTAAACCACAAGAGCAAAAAATTGGTGGTTTGGGTGCATTGCTATTGCAAGCAGGGATTAAAGGTTCTAAATAATTTTTAGATATCTTTAATTTAAAAAAACCTCCCGATCGGGAGGTTTTTTATTGGATCATTATGAGTTAATCATCGGAACAATCCAGCTAGTAACAATTAATAAAATACCGAGATGCCCCAGTTTTCGTGTCACATAGACCAGCTTAGACGGTGGCTGTTCCAGTCTTTTTGCATATTCTTCCATGCTAATGCCGGGCTTGCCTTTACTGGTAAATAAAAACACCGCCAGGTCGATACAGATCAGAATCGTACCGATATCAGCGACCAGTTCCATCAGGACAAAATCCTGGCTATACAGCGACATGCTGACGCTATAAATCAGATAAATGGCAAAGGCCAGACACAGGTATTGCAGGACAACTAAAAACTTCTGCATAAATCTCAACAGTTCACAAAATTAAAGCAATTATACAAATAATCGGGCAGCTACGGCCAATTACAAGGTCTGCATTACCTCAGCAAAATTCTGCTTCTCGACCAGTTCCAGAAATTCATCGCCCAGACGCTGACTTTCCGCAATACATTGCTTCCAGAGCTGAATGCGTTGGGCCTGGTCCAAACCTTTTAAGTTAAAGTCTTTACGGTCAGGCAAACGACCCAAAGGCAAACTTTGCAGATATTGCTGCGAGGGAGAAAGCAGCAAAGTTCGTGCCTGATTTTCCGGATTTGAGGTACGTTTAAATAACTTGTCAAACCAGCCGGGGGTAATGCTATCGGTAAAATGTGGATACAGCACAATACCTTTGCTCTGAAAGGGCAGGTCAATGTGATAGTCAATCAGGCCACCATCGCGATAATAACCCTGCGGCGCATCCGGAATATTGTTCACCGCTGCCATCACCCCGGGAATAGACGCTGAAGCCATCAACCAGGACAACACACTCTGTTCGGTTAGTGCATGATAATGCGTGGTAAATCCATCTTCAGCGATTTTAAACTGTTCACCGATATTGGGCTGGCTGATCACACGTTGCATGAAATAACGGCTGTGCCGGCGCGCGACTGCGGTCGTTCCAAGAATTCCAGCCACAGAAGCCAGCAACGGCAATGCCTTGTCACTCTGGAAAATATGTTGGGCTTTAATTGAAATGACTGCGAGATGATAATCTGGATGATTGACTAGATCGTTTTCTTTGCCTTGTACCAGATCCAGCAGCATGCCACGGCAAACTTCGCTGACATCCTGACGGGTCATTTTTTTATGAAAATAGAGGTTGGTATAGAGTTCAGCCAAGCGTTCGGTTCCCTGTTGAGCACCATGTGCAGCCATACTGGCAAAGCGCCAACTACCAATCGAAGAACCCACCAAAGTTCTACGCTGAGGTGCACGTGGAAAAAACTCACCAAAAATCGCCTGATCCAGTCCCTGGATACCGATACCTTTGGGGCCACCTGCAGCACCAGGTACAATATCGACTTGTTCGGGTTGCAAACCTTGTTGCAGAATCAGCTCACGTGCCAGATGGCCGGCACGAATCGTCAGAGCAGGCGCACGTTTTTGTAAAATCTGTACCATGGTTGAACCTATACTAGCCAAATGTGTGCTTATTTTAAGCGATAGGTCTTAGGACCCAATGGCAAGATATGTCCTAAGGTGACTTTGGAGTCATGCGATGCCCAGAAAATAAAAAACCTGAACAGTTTCAGGTTTTTTTAAAAGCTCATTTAGTTATTTCGCAATCCGCCAGACGGCCAGTACACTCGCCAGTACAATCAGAATCACCGACACAAACCACGGTGAAATAATCGCAATTGCCAGCAGAATGGCCATGACGCTGCCAAACATCCAGCTACGCTTCTGTTGATGTTCCATTTGCAGGCGCATGCTTTGTAATTCATTGAGCTGTTTGGCATGCCAGGCCGACTGATTTTTTAAACCGTTTAAGCTGTCGATCATCAGGGTCGGTAAATCCTGTGCCCCTAAAAGTAGATCCGGGATTTTCTGTCCTAGTTCTTTCAGGTTCTTTTGCGGATTCATCTGGGCCTTGATCCAGTCCGTCAGAATTGGTTTGGCCAGACTCCAGATATCCAGTTCCGGATAAAGATCGGTTCCCAGACCTTCGACATGGACTAATGTTTTTAGTAACAACATTAATTGAGGTGGAATTTCCAGATGGAAACGACGCGCGATATCCATGACTTCAATCAGAATGCCGGCAAAGTCCAGTTCATGCATCGGTTTTGAGACCATTGGCCCCACACTGCGGCGCATTTCACGAGCCAACGCATCCTGATCAGTTCCCGGTGGAATCCAGCCGGCCTGATGCACCACCTGAATCAGCTGCATAAAGTCGCTGTTCATGACCGCCAGTAGCATGCGTGCTACGGTCATCTGGTCATGCTTGGACAGCTCGCCCATAATCGCGCAGTCCAGCGCAATAAAACGCGGATTGGCCGGATTGATGGTTTCTACAAAGACGTTGCCCGGATGCATATCGGCATGGAAAAAATTATCGCGGAACACTTGAGTAAAGAAGATGGTCAGGCCTTTACGCGCCAGATCGGCACGATCCATGCCCAACCGGTCAAAGGTCGCGATATCTGAAATTGGTACCCCGGTAATACGCTCGGCCACCAGAACATCTTTGCTGTCCATGTAAATTTCCGGCACATACATCATGCTCGAGCCGGTAAAATGATGGCGCATGCGGCGGGTATTATCGGCTTCCAGCGTCAGATCCAGCTCATTCAGAATGATCTGTCGATAATCCTGAATGATTTCCGATAAATGTAGGGCACGTGCTGCTTCCAGACGTTTTTCCAGAAATTGACCGAGCCATTCCAGAATTTCAAAATCCTGCAAAATCTGCTGGCGAATATTCGGACGGGTGACTTTGACCACGACTTCACGGCCATCATGCAGGGCAGCCGTATGTACCTGTGCAATCGAAGCCGCTGCCAGTGGCTGGGTATCGAAACGCGCGAACAGGGTATTTACATCAGCTTTCAGGGATTCCTGAATGCGCATCTTGGCCACGTCATTATCAAATGGCTTGACCTGGTCTTGCAGCAACACCAGTTGCTGTAAAACTTCAGGTGGAATCAGGTCACGACGGGTCGAGAGTAGCTGGCCAAGCTTGATCGCTAACGGCCCCATTTCTTCTAAAGCCAGTTTCAGCTTGAGCGGATTTTTACGTTCACGACTGGACCAGGCGGCCGGATGCATCCGGATGAGGGACAGCACATGCCGGGATTTTTCTGGTAATTCTTCCGCAGGAAACAACGTGTCGAGTCGATAGTGCGCGGCGATGCGCCAAAGTTCGAGTAAACGTGAAACATGCGGAATCATAAAGTTGTGTACCTAGTCTTGAGTAGAATTGTTTGAGGCATCGATTTGAGCCTGAAGCTGCTGGATTTTTGCTTCAACCCGATCTAAATTTTGATTCAGGATACGGGTGTCCTGATTCAGGTCATCCATTTGCCAGCGGGGGGCAAACAGACCGCTGTCTTCTTTTAAGGCATCTTCGGCAAAAAATAATTGACTTTGCAGGGTGCGTTTTAGCTGCTTGGGCAGCAGTTGCAATTTACCAATTTCATGCGCCAGTGTCGGGCCAACCCAGGGGCTTAAATGCGCCGCCAGATCCAGTTCCGCCTGTTGCATGATGCGCTGGATTTCCTGCAATAATTTGTAGTCGCCTTGCAATGGAATATTGCCGACTTCATCGGAAAGCAGCAGCTTGAGTAATTCCACCACATTGCTGACCTGCAAGGTTGCTGTCGCTTCGGTGATTGTCGCGGAACTTGCGTCAAATGGACGTTGTTCAAAGACCGAAGGTGTTTCGGTATGACCGGTTGCCGTTGGTTCCAGACGAACTTTGCCTTCATCAAAAAACACATCAACCGAAAGCTGCGGCGAGGCAATCACCACCCGCAGCATTTTACCGGACAGGGCATTCAGCTGGATGCGAGTAATGGCGTCCAGATCAAGAACATGATGAATCACGCGTTCAACAGCACCGAGTGCCAGAATTGACCACATAGGCAAGGAACCTTAAAGTTTGAAACCGCGGTGAACCGCAACAATCCCGCCAGTCAGGTTGTGATAGTCACAATTCTGGAAGCCGGCATTTTCCATCATGCCTTTTAGGGTGCGCTGGTCCGGATGCATACGGATCGATTCAGCTAGGTATTTATAGCTTTCTGCATCATTGGCAATGATTTTACCCATGATTGGCAATGCCGTGAACGAATAAAGATCATACAGCTTAGAGAATGGCTCGAACACCGGTTTAGAGAATTCCAGCACCAGTAAACGGCCACCTGGCTTAAGGACACGATACATCGCAGCAAGTGCCGCATCTTTATCAGTCACGTTACGCAGACCGAAAGAAATCGTTAAAAGATCGAAGCTGTTGTCTGCAAATGGTTCTAAGGTTTCGGCATTGGCCAGAACGAAATCGACATTGGTACAGCCCGCATCAATCAGACGGTCACGACCGACATTCAGCATGGATTCGTTAATATCAGACAGTACCACATGACCCGTCGGGCCCACTTCGCGGCTAAAGACTTTAGCCAAGTCGCCAGTACCACCCGCGATATCCAGCACATGCTGGCCACGGCGTACACCTGACATATTGATTGCAAAACGCTTCCACAGGCGATGAATACCAAAAGACATCAGATCATTCATGATGTCGTATTTGCTCGCCACCGAGTGGAACACTTCTGCGACTTTCTGGGCTTTTTCTTCGCTGTTGACAGTTTGATAGCCAAAGTGCGTGGTTGAGCCGACGTTGCCTGTATTGGCACCGCGTGGCAGATTGTATTTAGGCACAGTACCCGTCACAGGCGTGTCAGTCAGACGTTGTTCTAAAGATTGTTGCTGACCTTGCGGGGTGCCTTGTGGAAGGGGTTCAGTTAAGAATGGGCTCACTTTGTCTGTCTGTTGTGCCGACTCGGGGGTAGGGGTAGGCGTTGTATTTTCATTCGACATTGGAGTCACTCCTAACATATCAATCGGGTTAATCTTGCATTGTCTGCATCATGACAGATTCTAAAGGCTTATTCAGCAATCATGATGCAATTGTTATGAATAATATACAGAAAAATTCACGCTTGGCAGAAATACTCATCGGGTATTTACTGAAACGGTAGCGGATCGCCAGAATGTACTTTCTCGATAATCTGGCGTTCGGTGGCAGTGAACGTGCGTACAAATTTTTCTGCCGATTTGAGTGGCTTCATGGCCAGAAAACCATCCTGCATAAATTCATACATCACCTGAAAGTTATATTTATTCGCCGCGCCCTTACACATTTTAAAGGCCGTATAGACCACAAATGAACGCATATATTTATCCAGACTCATACCGAGCTGATCCAGTAGGGCTAACTGTTTCAGGCGTGCTTCACCCTGATCCAGTTTCAAATAGGTCAGGCGCATCATCTCGTCAGTCAGCGGTTCATGTGGATGATAATCCTGTAATAACTGAATCGCGACCTGTTCATCCAGCTGTACCGCCAGAATAGCCAACTCTACGCCTGAGGTGCCGGTTTTAATGGCATTTTCCGGAATAACTTTTTCTGCTTTATGCGCATATTTCATCAGCCGGGCAATCTGTTCCGCCAGCGCATCAAAGTCAGCGCCGCCGTAGAGACGGTTCAGGAAATATTCGGACATCAACAGGTTTTGTTTTTCAGCAAAATGGGCGCGATGAGTGCGCTGCATGCGGACTTTTTGCCAGGCCTGCACATCCTGTAAACGGCTTAAAATGTCAGGCCGGGTGTGATAAGCCAATTGATAATAATGCGCTAACAGATCATCGAGTACGGCAAGTTTGGACATGAGGCTTCAATTATCATTGGAGGATGCAAGAATCTTAGAGGCTGCCGGACAATCCTGCTATGACAAATTGAACAGAGATCGGGCATTTGTATGTCAATCTGTTGTTTAAATAGCCAATTTAATCGTGTGAAAAACGTTGCCAGAGCTATTTTTGCGCTGAAACTCCTCGCTATACTGCAAACAGAATAAAAGATCAGGGTTGAAGATGCGTATGGAACAACCACAATTTCAGTTAATGGATGAAGATCAGCTGTCTGTCGAGCTGATTGATGCCCAATATAATTTAAAAAAGACCCGGGGCCAGAAAAATGCCAAAAGTCTGGTGATTCTGGTGAATGGCATTGAACTGGCCGGCAAGGGTGAAGCGGTTAAACAGTTACGTGAATGGGTCGATCCGCGCTATTTGCGTGTGAAAGCCGATAAGCCTCAGCTAGCCGGCCCGAAGCAGACCTTGTGGCAACCTTATGCACGTTTTATTCCTGCCGAAGGCCAGATCATGGTGCTGTTTGGTAACTGGTATAGCGATCTGCTCGGCAGTGCCATGCAAGCTGAAAGCCCGCTGAGTGATGCACAGTTTGATGAATATCTGCAAGAGATGCAGGCCTTTGAACAGGACCTGAAAAATAACCATGTCGATGTGATCAAGGTCTGGTTTGACCTGTCCTGGAAAGTCTTGCAAAAACGTCTGGATGCCATGGATCCGAGTGAAACTCACTGGCATCAACTGCATGGTCTGGACTGGCGCAATCGCAAAGAATATGACACCTTGCAGCGCCTGCGTCAGCGCTTTACCGAGGACTGGTTCATTATTGATGGCGAAGATGAGCAGCAGCGCGACCAGCAATTTGCCCAGTATATCCTGAGTGCCTTGAAACATTGTCCGGATCATCCCGCCAGAGCCAAGGGAAGATGGAAGCAGGCCAAGATTCCCGAGCAGTTAAAACATCCTTCCAAGACTCAAGCCCAGCCAGAAGATTACAAACCGGAACTAAAAAAATTAACCGCGAAGGTCGCCAAAGCCATGCGTTCCGATTCGCGTAATGTGGTGATTCTGTTCGAAGGCATGGATGCTGCCGGCAAGGGCGGCGCGATCAAGCGAATTGTCAAAAAACTGGATCCACGTGAATATGAAATTCATACCATTGCTGCACCAGAAAGATTTGAGCTGAGCCGTCCCTATTTATGGCGCTTCTGGACCAAGCTGCAAACCGATGATGATATCTGCATTTTTGACCGTTCCTGGTATGGTCGGGTATTGGTAGAACGGGTAGAAGGGTTTTCTAGTCCGGTAGAATGGCAGCGAGCTTATGCGGAAATTAACCGTTTTGAACAGAGCCTGGTCAAGCATCAAACGGTGATTGTGAAAATCTGGCTGGCCATTTCTAAAGAGGAACAGGCAGCACGGTTCAAGGCGCGTGAAGATACACCGCATAAGCGTTTTAAAATTACTGAAGAAGACTGGCGTAACCGGGAGCGCTGGGACGATTATCTGAAAGCGGCAGCCGATATGTTTGAACATACTTCGACTGAGGAAGCGCCTTGGCACATTATCGCGTCTGATGATAAACATACCGCACGGGTCGAAGTATTAAAGGCTATTTTAAAACAGCTTCAGGCAGAATAATCTGCCTGAAGTAAGAGTATCTAGAGGGCTGCAAAAATTCAGCTCACCCGGATTTTAACCTTGCGCCACCTGTTTTTGCTGGATATTTTTAGCTGCACGGTAGCATTCCTCTACATGTGCTTCAGCAATCTTTTTCATGACAAAATAGCCCAGACTTGCCGCCACCAGTTGGCCGCCCAGCGGAATGAATTTTGTGACTTGCTTTGTGATCACTTTCGCTGCAACATTGTTCAAAGATTTTTTAACTGCCGTACGTGCGACCACCAGACCAGAAAATTCTACGCCGCGTTTACGCAACTCATTCCAGTGCACCTGACGGGTTTTTGGATCATAGACACTGATCTGGTCAGGCGCCAGGCCGAAGCGGGCATTGATCTCGGGAATCAATTGCGACAAGATACCGATATCAATGACCACGTCCATAAACGGCACTGGAATAACCGCAGCACCGGCAGAATAATAGGCGCGTTTTTTGGTGAGTTCCAGGCACTCGGCGCGGATTTGTTCTAAATCTAGGCTCGGATCGAGACGTTCAGGAATTTTATCTAATTTCATGGGCACTACCTAAGCTCTATGTTGTTTTTTCTATTCAAGCATCTTTAAGATGCTTTTTTCAAAGAAATTTTTCGACTGAAGTGTGGTTTTAAAGTGTCATAGCGCGTTCGGGATGTATAGTAAATAATCTTTATCGTTTTGTAGTAAGAACCACATTCAGCAGTTCAGGGGAACCAATGGCCATCCATGTTATTCAGAGTCAACGTATTGATGTGCTTTTGGATAGTATGCTGCGTATTGTCAACCAGACTGCCCGGAATCCATTTGAGGTGTTACAAACCCGGCATTTTATTGTGCCATCTCCGGCTGTAGAAACTTGGCTGACCCAGAAAATTGCCGAGAAAAAAGGCATTAGCGCCAATACCCAGTTTCATCACCGGATTCGCGCCTTTCAATGGACCTCTTATCAGTGGGTATTGAATGCTCCCAAAGAAGTAGAGCAGGTCCGTGAAGCCAATATTCCGCGCATTATCATCAAATGGCGCGTGTTTCAGGCGCTGCGAAAATGCATTCTGCCTGAACAGATTCCTTTAGATGTCGATCATCCACTGTATTCCATTGTGAAGCGGATTTATGACAGTGCCGACCGGCTGGAACAGGGCACAGAAAAACAGCTGAAAAAACAGAGCATGCTATACTGGGTGGCGGAGCAGGTGTCACGTTTGTTCAGTCATTATATGGATTATCGCGGTTATTGCGCGCGTAACTGTCCTCCAAACAACTGCAGTTGTCCGAGTAACTGGCTCGAGGCCTGGGGACAGGATATTGCGCTTGATATCGAACAGATGATCTATAGCCCCAAAGATGAAAATGGCCATGAGATGCAGGTGGCGGATTTTGTCAAGATTCAGGCGCGTGAACTGGAAGCCTGGCAACGCTGGTTGTGGCAGCATGTATTTCAGGATGATTATGCCAAAATCCTGGAGATTGAACGCCTGTATTGGGAGCGGCTGGAGAATGCAGAAACCCGCGCTCAGGCTCTAAAACGACTGCCGGCCCAGATTGTGGTATTTAGCCTGCTGGAACTGCCACCCAGCCAGCTGGATTTTTTACGCCGTTTGGGGCAATACATTGATATCTATATTTTTCACTTCAACCCCTCGCAGGAATACTGGGCCGACAGTGTCGATCCGGACTGGAAAGCCAGATTTGATTTGCAGCGGGAAGAGCGCTTTATTCAGCGTTTTGAAAAAACCCGTCAACGTAAACCGAATGATGCGGAAATAAAAGACTTCAGGATCAAGCAGCTGAACTTTAATGCCGAAGACCGGGAATCGCGGCATCCGCTTCTGACCCGATTCGGCAAGCAGGCACGGGATCATTTTTCTCTACTCTCTAAACTGTCTTCGGGGGAAGAGGGTCTCTGGGCTGATGTCTTTGTCGATGAATATCAGGACAGGCTGCTGGCCAAAATCCAGTCGGATATCCTGTATTTACTCGAGCCTGAACAGCATCAATATGCTTTAAGCCCTGATGATGATTCGGTACAGATTCATGTCTGTCATTCTTCATTACGTCAGCTAGAAGTCCTCAAAGAACAGCTGATTCACTGGCTGGCTCAAGATACTCATGACGCGCCGCGTCAGCCGAGTGATATTCTGGTGTTGACGCCAAGTTTGAAAGAACTGGAACCGGCAATTCGCAGTGTCTTTGCGCCGCCACCACGTGAGCATGAGACTGGCAGCAAACGCCTGCAGAAAGATAACCTGTATTTACCGATCCAGATTGCCGGGGTGTCGCGTCTGGATGTCAGCAACGCCTGGCGCGCGGTACTGGGCCGGATTCAGTGGGTACGGCGCCGTTTCAGTATTGAGGACTTTGCCGACTGGCTTAGCCTGAATGCGACCCAACAGTATTATGGTCTGGACTATAGTCAGGTAGAGCGGATGTTGCAGTTGCTGACAGATGCTGGCTTTAAGCGTGGACTGGACCAGCAGCATTTACAGCAAAGCCTCAGCGCAGGCGATGAGGATTACCGGTTTAGCTTTAAATTCGCGCTGGACCGTCTGGCGTTGGGTCTGGCGATTCCTGAACATACCCTATTTCAGGATACCTTGAGTTATGCCAAGGTTCTGACCAGTGATTTTCCGTTGATATCGACCCTGATCCGGATTTATCAGGATCTGGTACAGCGCCGTGACTGGCTGACTTTACATGAAACCGGACAACGCACGCCAGTCAAAACTTGGCTGGAATATCTGCGCACCGACCTGAACGAGTTCCGTGATGCCGGGGTAGAATCACTCAAAACTGTTGCCGAGATTATCGACAAGCAAATGCGGATGCTGACCTTGGCCGATTATCATGACCAGGATGATCCGCATGCCAGTCAGGAACTGGTGGCACTCAGTCTGCCTCTGCCTTATGTGCTGGAAGAAATTCAGAATACCCTGGAGATGCAGCTGGATCAGGCCGAACCGACCGGACAGATTACTTTTAGCCAGATTGGTCAGATCCGGCCATTGCCTTATAAACTGGTGGTGATGCTGAATCTGGATAGCGGTAAATTTCCGAGCCGTAATCAACAGGTTCCGTTTGACCTGATGCGCAGCCTGAAGCCGCAACTCGGTGACCGTTCCCGTCTGGATGACGAGCAGGGCGCCTTTCTGGATGCCTTGCTGCTGGCACAGGAAAATCTATGGCTGTTCTATAATGGCTTTGATCTGGAGGATGGTGAGGCTCGCGATCCATCCACTGCCTTGCAGGAACTGGTTCAACATATCGCGCTGATCTGCCAGTCTGAACAGCCGGATGTCGAAGTCGATCCGATGGTGGATATTCATGGTCTATCGGTCGCTCAACATATCCAGCAGCTTTATCATGTACATCCCTTGCAGCCTTTTGATCCAGCCGGATTCGCAGATATGCAGACACCACGTTATCAGGATCAGTGGTTTGCAGTGGCAGAATATATCCGCAGCGCCGAAGGCAAACGCAGCAGCTGGATTAATGCACATTATCCGGCATTGGAACAAAAAGAAATCCGGGTACTCAAAGGTGATGAATGGATCCGCGATATGATTTTCCCGGCACGTCTATTCCTGAAAAGTGTCGGGGTTTCCACGATTCGCTATGCCGATTTGCCGAGTTCCCGGGAACCCTTATTATTGAACAAGCTGGAACAGTATCAGGTGCGGGATTTCCTGTTACAACAAGAGCAGGAGATTGAGCCAAACCTGATGCTAGACCGTTTGCCGGTGGGCAAAACCCAGCAAGCCACCTGGCTGGGCAGCCAGCAGGAACAGCAGTTATTGCAAGAACGTTTGCTACAGTTGGGCAAAGAACTGACGCCAGTCACCCAACAATCCCTGCAGTTCAGTCCTGAACTGATCATTCATATAAACGTGCCTCAGGTTCCACACAGCAGCTACTGGCTGAGTATGCAATCCTCTTCGGCCTCGGAAAAACGCCGTGCCCAGATCTGGCTGGAGTATCTGCTGTGGCTGGCTTACTTGAATGACGATGCACGCTCACCAGAACTGGAGCGCATTGTCATTTTCAGTAATAAAACCCTGAAGTTTTCTGGCTTGAGTTCGAGCAAGGCACATGAGTATTTGCAGCTCTGGTTAAAGGCGTGGGAAATTGGTCAACAGCAGCCGCTGGTCTTGCCGGCAGAATTACTGATGAAAAAAGAGTGGCAGTGGGCCGAGAATGAACAGGGTAAAATGACCATTGTGGAAATGCAGGAATTGTTGGAAGCCTGGAACAACAGTTATAGTCCTAAAACAGCTAAGCCATTGACTTCGAATGAATCTAGTGTCTTGCATCAGGATTGGCAATTTATTTTGCAAGATCAGGATCCGGATCTGGCCTTGCAAAACTGCTGTCATGATTTTGCCCATGGCCTGTATGCACCAATTCATCAACATCTGGAATGGGTGAAATAGCCGTATGACTTTCTTAAAGCAGCAGACGCAAACAGCCATTTCTACCAATCCGATTCAGGACATGAAGTTTCGGGGCCTACACTGGATTGAAGCCTCGGCAGGCACCGGCAAGACCTATACGCTATCCAGTCTGATGGTGCGGATTTTTCTGGACCAGTATTATCCGCATCAGGTGATTGCGACGACATTTACCCGTAAGGCCACGGCTGAACTGAAAAACCGGGTACGGCTTCGGGTCGAGGAAACGCTGGCTTATATCCAGCGTCATCAGCAGCTCAATTCAGTTGAAATTACAGCAAAAATCCAGAATGAAACCGATCCTTTATTTCAGCAGGTACTGAAAGATTATGGTTCACGACTGGATTATGCCCGTCGCCGTTTACGTCTGGTGTTGAACCAGCTGGATGAACTGTTTGTCGGCACCCTGGACAGCTTTAGCCAGAAACTGTTACGTGAATTTGCCTTTGAAAGTGGCAAGATTGAACGTGCAGAACTGACCGAAGATCAAGATCTGTATATCCAGCAGCTGATTCATGATGTGCTGCGTGACTGGATCCAGCAGCAGCCGCAATATATGGTCAATCATCTGTATGTCCAGAATCTGCTGAAACCGGTGGAGCATTATACCGGGCTGGTGCGTGATGCCCTGAATTTCAGCAAGCAGCATTTTCGGAAGATCGAACCGGCTGAATGTGACCTGAACAAATTGGAAGCCTGCATCAGTCAATTAGTGAATATTCAGGAGCATGATCTTGCCGTCATGCGGCGTTATTGTCAGGAAAGTCCGAAGTATTTTCACAAGAGTTTTTTGACCAAGTTAACCGAAATTTGTGAAAACTTTATGACCTGGAGCGCAGCCCTGAAAACTCAAGGAACAATGAGTTTCTTTGATGCTGAATTGCAGCCGATTTTACTGAATCTGTGCCATTTGCGCCGCAAGAAAACCGATTTCCAGCCGACCACTCAGGTCTTTAACAAAAGCTGTCCGGATGCAGAGCAGCAGCTGATTTTGCAACATAGTCTGATCGTGGCAATTGATGCGCTGTGTGAGGTCAAACAGTATCTGGATGAGCAGCTGCAACAGCTTACGACCTATCTGGAATTTCATATTATTCAAAGTGTGCAGACCCGTTTGCCACAAACCTTGCAGCAGCAGGGTGAAACCACTTTTTCCCAGCAAATTCGTACATTGGCGGAAGCATTGCAAGGCCAGCAGGGACAGCGTTTTGCCCAGTTTGTACAGGCACGTTATCCGCTGATTCTGGTCGATGAATTTCAGGACACCAATCAGGATCAGGATGATTTGCTGGCCAAGATCTGGCGTGATGCCAACCGGGTGCAGTCCGGCTGCATGATTATGGTCGGTGATCCGAAACAGGCAATTTACGGTTTCCGTGGCGGCGATATGCTCACCTATAACAAGGCACATGCCGATGTGCTGCATAAACAGGGCCGCGAATATACCCTGATGCAGAACCATCGGTCAGTCAAACCACTCGTAGAAGTAGTTGATGCGCTGTTCCAGCGGCAAATGGATTTTGGCGAACAGGTGCAGTACACCTTGATTCAGGCCGGTAGTCGCCCGCATCCAGATCTGGTCGATATGGGCAGGATCAACCCGCAGCCTTTACGATGGATTCAGCTAGGTGAATCGGACCTGGAGGCAGACCAGGTGGCCTGGAAAATCCGTGCATTGCTGAATCAGTCTGCCCAGCAGCAACTGTACTTTCAGCAGCAAGAGCATCAGCAAAGCCTGAGCGCAGATGATATTGCCGTGTTGGGATTTGGGCATTTTGCTCTGGAACAGGTGAAGCAGCGTCTGCAGCGTATGGGCATTCCCTCCTATAAAGAATCCAAACAGAGCGTGTTTGCCAGTCCCATCGCTCAGGATGTCGCGGCCGTATTGACGGCGATTATGGATCCTTTCAATGAGGCCAAGGTCAAGCGGGCTTTACTAACCCGTCTGCTGGGCTTCAATCTGAAAAAACTGATTGATTTGCAAAGCCAGAGTGAAGGCCTCAGTCGCTATATTGCGGATCTGGATATAATTCGGGAAATGTGGTTTGAGAAAGGCTTTTTGACCGCCTGGAATTATGCACTGAACCTGTTTCAGGTCTGGACCAATCTGGTGGCCAGTCAAAGTCTGGACAATGAGCGGGTGGTGGTCAATCTGCGCCATCTGACCGAGATGCTGAGCCAGCAGAGTGAATATTATCAGGGGGCGCAAAAACTCTATCACTGGTATTTGCGCCAGCTTCAGTCACCTTCAGGCAAGGACAGCGAAAAAGAACGCAAGCTGTCTGGGGATCATGGGGTGCAGCTGATGACCATTCATGCCTCCAAAGGGCTGGAATTTAAAGTGGTGTTTTTATTGGGAGCAGATGCTGCTTTTGATGTGAATAAAGGCAATCTGAATTTTTCCCTGTCTGCGCCTGAACAGGACAACATCCTGGAACAATCCCGGGTGATTGCAGTCAATCACAAGAATTTGCATGAGCAGGCGATTCTGCAGAATGCAGCGCGTAATGCTGCCGAAAACCACCGGCTCTGGTATGTGGCGCTGACCCGTGCCAGTCACCGGGTATATGCCATGCTGCAGGACCAGAACGCACAGTCCGATTCCGGGCTGGCCTTCTGGCGTGGTCAGGGAGATCAACTGTTTCAACATGCTTTAAGTCTGGTCGAGCAGCCGCTGTCTCAGGAACCACCGCGTCTGGTCGAGCAGTCGAGCCATCATCAGGTCGACATGCGGGCGCAACCTTTGCCAGAGCGGCAGTTTTATCCGCGAACCAAAACCAGTTTTACGGCTTTGTCACAGCATCAGCTACATGGACATATCTTGCAGGATGACCTAGTCATGGCTTCAGAACAGCCCGATAGTGCCGCCGATGAAATTCATTTTACCGGTCTGGAAGAACAGCCAGCAGCCGTGCCCTTAGACTGGATTAGGCTGAATTTTCCTAAAGGTACAGTGGCCGGAACTTTCTTGCACAGCATTTTTGAACATATCGATTTTCAGGACAGCAGTTACTGGAATCTGGAAATCCGGCGCCGTTTTAAAAATACCGCACCGCAAATCTGGCAGGAACTGAAAGAAAAATTTGAACAGGCTTTTCATATACGTAGTGTACTGGAACAGGCCTTTTCCCTGCATTATCAGGCCGCTGTGGTGAATCTGCGAACCCTGTTTCAGGCCACAGCTCAGGCAGATTTCAAAGCCGAGGAATTGCGTCATAGTATGCAGCGCGTATTGTCCAGCCTGAACTATAAGTTATTGACCGGAATTCGCCTGCATGACCAAAGCAAAGCTTATCGCCAGCAATGGCAGCAGCTGTTTCACTCGGCACAACAGCTCGATCGTTCGGGTCTGCTAGAATTTTTAGGTCAGTTTCAGGTGTATTTCGATGGGCTGGAGGATGACTCCTTTATCCAGTTTTTTGAACAGGAAGTGGCCCAGCTCACACGCTCTGCAAGCACTGAATCGCTGAATGTGGACAGTATTTTCCAGACTGCTTTTGATGGCTTGTTGGACGAGATTACAGAAGATATTTTGCTGAACCTGATGCATGACTGGGTACATGACATTCTGGCCACTCCGATTCAGGTAGATTTTGCTTTGGCGCAGCTGGAGGCTAAACAGTATCTGTCAGAATTTCCTTTTTATCTGTCCTTGACCGATGCCCCTTTGCAGATTCGGCAAATCCATCAGCTGTTTCTCGAACATAACATGGTCATGAGCGATTTTAATGAAGCCAAATCGGCGCGGTATCTGACCGGTTCCATCGATCTGGTGTATTTCGATGGTCAGCGCTACCATATTGCCGATTATAAAAGTAACTTCCTCGGACCTGATCAGCAGCACTATAGTGCTGAGGCAATTCAGCAGAATATGAGCCAGTCCAGTTACTGGTTGCAGGCCGCTTTGTATCTGGTGGCGCTGCATCGGTACCTGAGTGCCAATATGCAGGGTTATTCGATTCAGCAGCAATTGGGCGGCGCGACCTATCTGTATTTGCGCGGGATGAATGGACAGGCGCAGCAAGGGGCTTATCATTGGCAACCGAGCCTGGAATTCATAGAAAAACTGGATCAAATATTGGGCTATTTTGAGCAGAAAAAATCAGCATGATTTTGCAGTTTTATAAAATATATAAAGATTAAACAGAAAATTATCCTGTGGATAAATTTGAGGATAACTGTGTGGAAAATGAGCAGAATCACGTGTCGCAGCAAGATTCCAGTTTAATAGCCTGGATTGACTATTTGTGTCAGCCGCCGTTTAGTACGGCTACATTTGATCCGGCAGCAAAATTCTTGATTCAGCAACTGCTTGAGGCGATACAGGCAGGGGATAGCTGTATCGAAGTTGATCCTCAGCAGGTTGCCCTATTACATAATCTGGTTCTAGATCGCCGTCAGCAAAGTACAGGAATTGCACCATTTATTTGTGCAGATCAGCATTTATATCTGTACCGCTATTGGCAACTGGAACAGGCAGTAGCCTCACATATTGCTCGGATTAAAGCCCAACCGGTTGCCGCTATTGATTTATCCGAACGTGATCGCAATTTATTGTCAGATCCACAGCAAAAATTGGCACTGGAAATGGTTGCGCGGCAGGCGCTGAATATTATTAGCGGCGGTCCGGGTACCGGTAAAACCTATACCTTGGCGCATATGATTGCGGTCCTGCATGAAGCCTTGCCAAATATCCGGATTGCCATGGCAGCACCTACCGGAAAGGCCGCACAGCGCATGAAAGAAGCACTGCAAAAAGCCTTGCATAGTGAAGCTCTACAACAGTTTGAGCTAGAAGCATTAAAACAGTTACAACCGGTGACCCTGCATCGCTTATTGGGTCTGGGCACTCGCGGACAGCCACGCTTTCATGCCAAACAGCCTTTGCCCTATGATGTGATCGTGGTCGATGAAGCCTCAATGCTGGATTTGAATCTGTCACAGATGTTGCTGGCCGCCGTACCGTCTCATGCACGGCTGATTTTACTCGGTGATGCAGACCAGCTGGCCTCTGTGGATGTCGGAACGGTACTGGCAGATTTACAGCAAGTAGCGACTCTGGACGATAATCGGGTCAATTTAATCACCACACGACGTTTTGCGACTGGGGCCAAGATTGGCGCAATGGCGGAGTTTATCCAGCAGAATCATGAGCCTTCTCACGTCTTGCAGAAATTTGAGCAACAGATTCTAGCAGCCAGTGAGTTACAGGCGATCGATTTGGATCAGGTTGAGATCGACCATTTGCAGCTGCAGTACCTGCTCGCTGGCGCCGAACAGACCGCGCATAACTTGAATCAGTATTATGACCAGCTGATGTATGGTTATCAGGCTTATATACAGGCCATAAAAACAGAACGAAACTCAGCTGATTTTGAGCAGTATGTGCAACAGGTAGTCAAAACTTTTGATGATTACCGGATTTTAACAGCAATCCGTTCTGGTGATTTGGGTCTGATCAAGATCAACCTGCAGATTGAGCAACGCTTTTTAGCAGCCCAAGGGCAGTTGAAACAGGGCGACTGGTATGTCGGACGCCCCGTCATGATGAGTTATAACGACTATCAGTTGGGGCTGTCCAATGGTGATATTGGCATCTGTTTTTTACGTGAGCAATCTGGTCAGCACCAGTTTGAAGTGTATTTTCCGAGTTTAGAAAAATGGGTGTTAGCCACCCGTTTACCTAAAAGTATTGAAACTGCTTTTGCACTGACCATTCACAAATCTCAAGGTTCAGAATTTTCCCATACCGCAGTGGTGCTGGATCAATATGCAAAAAATTTATTGAGCAAAGAGTTGATTTATACTGCAATTACTCGAGCCAAAAAAGTGGTCAGTTTATTGGTAGATTATGATGCTTTTACACAAGCACTTTGTGTCAGAACCACCCGGAAAAGTGGTTTGAGCCAAAAAATCATTGAAAAATCTAGTAATTTAATTGGCAAAAATAATCAAATCTTGTAGGTAAAAGCTTACAAGGATTCAGGAAATTGACGCATAGAGCTTTTGCTCGGTTTTTGAGAAGATTGGTTCTACAAAATAACTCAACACGGAAAGTTGAGCATAATCGTATAATGATAATAATAATGTCGGTAGACAGCGAACTTACAGTGAAGTAAGTGAAAGAGGAAACTTACAGCCGCTAAGCCTTGTAGTTTTGGGAGAGACTACAAGGCTTTTTTATATCCTGATTTTTTTATAGGAAGCTTGCTGGATTTTTATCCTAATTTCTTAGCAAAAATTTTCAGCCCTAGCCAGTAAACTTAAGTAAATAGCGTTAAATAAAACGAGAGCTATGTAACATTATGCAAATTTTCACCCTGTGATGTACGAAATGGCTTACAGCAAAATGAGGCAAATACCTCTATTTGTCTGGTGGGAATATGGCAAAATCTACCACACAAGGAAGATGATTTTTCAACAGGATGTTTGAAAATAATAATAAGCGTAAAACGCCATAATAATACAATAAATAATAATGATAAGAGAAAGAACTACAGCGCCAAAAAGCCCGAGTTTACTCGGGCTTTTTTTTATCCATTTTCTATGGGGAGTAGCTGAAGATTCAAGCGAGCTAAAGGGTTTGCGGGCTTTTCAAAGGAGTTTCTATATTTAATTTATTCTGGATTTATTTCATTAAAATAATGCAAAACCTAAATCTTTAAGGAACAAGAGTCATCGGATCTGAGCTGTATCAATGAGCAACCAAAACCATGCAAAAATCTGGATCTATTTTTGCAATTTGATGCGTTTTCCCTTAAAATATGCAACTTGCTGTAGTGATGCACGGCAGTCAAGGTTTTGAATTCTCATCACTTTGATTTTTATCAAAATATACAAGCATCTCGGAGAAATCGAATGGCTTTAACTAACGCAGATCGCGCAGAGATCATGGCTAAATTCGCTCGCGCTGAAAACGACACTGGTTCACCAGAAGTTCAAGTAGCTCTTTTAACTGCTCAAATCAATGATTTACAAGGTCATTTCAAAGAGCACAAACACGACCACCATAGCCGTCGCGGTCTTATCCGTATGGTTAACCAACGTCGTAAACTACTTGACTACCTTAACGGTAAAGACCACGGTCGTTATGTAGCATTGATCGGTGCTTTAGGTTTACGTCGTTAATTCGATTTAAACTTTATTTTCGGGTGTATTGCATGCTTTGTGCTTTATTGCTGAAAACTAAAGTCGGTTTAGCTTTGCGCTAAGCCAGTGGAAGGGGCGAATGTTTCGCTCCTTCTTTGTGTTTAAAAATAGTATTTAATCTGGTGAGGTCGGCTTCTAAGCTTTGTCATTTACTCGTCCATATGGTCATGAATGCCAAACCTTAGGGGTCTCCACTAGAATAATTGTTCACAAGAACTAGGAAAAAATAAAACATGTCAATGTTTAATATTATTCGTAAAGAATTCCAATTCGGTCAGCACAACGTTATCCTGGAAACAGGTCGTGTTGCCCGTCAGGCAAATACTGTTGTGATCACCATGGGCGGCGTACAAGTACTTGTTGCTGTTGTGGCACAGCCTAAAGCAAAAGCAGGTCAAGACTTCTTCCCATTGACTGTAAACTATCAAGAAAAGCAATATGCTGCTGGTCGTATCCCGGGTGGTTATGGCAAGCGTGAAGGCCGTCAGTCTGAAGCTGAAACTTTGATTTCACGTCTGATTGACCGTCCAATTCGTCCGTTGTTCCCAGAAGGTTACTTTAACGAAATTCAAGTTACAGCTACTGTTATTTCTTCTGACAAAACCATGGATGCTGACATTGCTGCAATGTTAGGTACTTCAGCTGCATTGTCTATCGCTGGTACACCTTTCCGTGGTCCGATTGGTGGCGCGCGCGTTGGTTTAATCAACGGTGAATACATCCTGAACCCAAACCTTGAACAACTTAAAGAGTCTGATCTTGATCTTGTTGTTGCGGGTACGGAATCTGCAGTATTGATGGTTGAATCTGAAGCGAAAGAGCTTTCAGAAGACCAAATGCTGGGCGCTGTATTGTTCGGTCATGACGAAATGCAAATTGCGATCCAGGCGATCAAAGAATTTGCTGCAGCTGCAGGCGCGGTTGAGTCAACTTGGGTTGCTCCAGTTAAAAACGAAGAACTTCTTGGTAAATTGAAAGAAGCTTTCGAAGCGAAAATCTCTGAAGCTTACACGATTGCAGTGAAACAAGACCGTTATGCGGCACTTGACGCGCTTTATGCAGAAGCAGTTGCACAGTTCGTTCCTGAAAATGACGAAACTGGCATTGCAGAAGAAGTAAATGAGCTGTTCGAAGACCTTAAATACCGTACCGTACGTGACAACATCCTGTCTGGTAAGCCACGTATTGATGGTCGTGATACCAAAACTGTTCGTGCAATCGACGTACAAGTAGGCGTTCTAGATCGTGCTCATGGTTCTGCATTGTTCACACGTGGTGAAACTCAAGCCTTGGTCACAACGACTTTGGGTAATACACGTGATGCGTTGATGGTTGATACTCTTGCAGGTACCAAAACTGACAACTTCATGTTGCACTACAACTTCCCTGCATACTCTGTAGGTGAAACGGGTCGTGAATCTGGTCCTAAGCGTCGTGAAATCGGTCACGGTCGTCTGGCACGTCGTGGTGTTCAAGCTGTACTTCCTGCGGCTGACCGCTTCCCATACGTGATCCGTATCGTATCTGACATCACTGAATCTAACGGTTCATCTTCAATGGCGTCTGTATGTGGTGCTTCATTATCATTGATGGATGCTGGTGTTCCACTTAAAGCACCAGTTGCAGGTATTGCGATGGGTCTAGTGAAAGAAGGCGAGCGTTTCGCAGTTCTTTCTGACATCTTGGGTGATGAAGATCACTTGGGCGACATGGACTTTAAAGTAGCTGGTTCTGCAAACGGTATTACTGCGCTACAAATGGACATCAAGATCGAAGGTATCACTGAAGAGATCATGGAATCTGCATTGAATCAGGCTTATGCGGGTCGTATGCACATCTTGAATGAGATGAACCAAGTGATTTCACGTGCGCGTCCTGAAATTTCGATGCACGCACCGACATTCCAGGTGATCAACATTAACCCGGATAAAATCCGTGATGTGATCGGTAAAGGCGGCGCGACCATTCGTGCAATTACTGAAGAAACTAAAGCAGCGATCGATATCGAAGATAACGGTACAGTTCGCGTATTTGGTGAAACTAAAGCGGCTGCGCAAGCTGCAGTTGCCAAGATCCAGGCACTTACTGCTGAAATCGAGCCAGGTACAATTTATACAGGTAAAGTGATTCGTATCGTTGAATTCGGTGCGTTCGTAAATATCCTGCCAGGTACTGATGGCTTGCTTCACATCTCTCAAATCTCAAACGAACGTATTGCGAACGTGGCAGATGTATTGAAAGAAGGTCAAGAAGTGAAAGTACAGGTTGCGGATGTTGATAACCGTGGCCGTATCAAATTGACGATGAAAGACATCGAACAAGTTTAATTCTTAAAATATTCACATGGGAAAACTCATGTGAATAACAACAAAAAAGCCCTGAGATTGGTCAAAGTGTTTACTTTGGCTGGCTCAGGGCTTTTTTTATGCCTTCAATAAGATTCTGCTACGCAAATAAAGACTGATTGGATTGCTTAAGTCTTCGGCTCGGCTCATAATTTTAAGACGGATAGATGGGGAAGGCCTAGCTCTATCCTGCAACAACAAAAAGCAGAATTGTGAATAGAGAATTGTCTTAATGCAGGTTTATTATTTTTACCAACATCCGACCGAACATCATATTTTTGTACAAAAAGAGCCTATTGCTCAAGCCGAACCTGAATTTATCTGGATCGACTATACCCGGGCAGATGTGGTTAATCGGGCTGAGACTTGGCAAAAAGAAATAGAACAGCAGACCCATTTATACCTAAACGAATTGCATGTAAACGATATTCTTAATTTAGAACATCCTTGTGTATTTGATAGCATGGATGACTATGAGTTGCTTATTTTTCGCAAGCTGATTACCCCGGATGATGACATCGAGAGCGGTGAGCAGGCGCTGGAACAGCATGAAAAAGTATTTGGTCTGGCGACTACTCCGATTAGTTTTATCATGACTCCTCAAGTGCTGATTACAGTACGTGAGCAAGGCAATAAAGCAATAAAAAATTATATTTCCCGTATTGAAACCCATGTGATCCGTTCCACTCAGGAACAAAATAAGTCACGAAAACTCCCGATGACCCCGCTGGATTTATCGTTACGTTTGCTGAATAGCATGGTGGATGGTTATTTGGATTTACGTGTGCCTTTAACCCGACGGGTTGAATTCTGGCAACAGGAGTTATTACAGGGGCATCGCCGCTTTACTAAATGGAACCAGTTATTGCAAGAAAGCATATCTTTTCAACAAGTGGAAAATCTCTGTGAAGAGCAAATTGATACCTTGCAAGAACTGCGAGATGAAATTATCGATAATTATCCACACTTGAAAGGCAAGAAGAAGTCGGAACGGCAGGATATTATGCTGGTCCGAATGAATGACCTGGTCAGCCATGTAGAGCGCATCCAAAAACACACTGTTCGTTTGCGTGCCTCGATTCAGGCGGCTATCGACCTGCATTTTTCAGCCATTGCTAATCAGACCAATGAAAATATGCGCATCTTGGCGATAATTACCGCTATTTTTGCACCGCTGACCTTATTGACCGGGATTTACGGGATGAACTTTGAATTTATTCCGGGGGCGAAATCTCCTGTCGGGTTCTGGAGTATGTTAATGATCATGTTCATTAGCACGGTATTGCTGGTGTATTATTTCTATCGCAGACATCTGGTCGGCCGAGGGGAGCGCAGTGTGATTGATCTACTGGCACAACAGCATAAGAATCAACACGTGAATCTGTTCTGGTTCCTGGACTATGAGCCGATTAAGCAATCAGTGAAAGAGACCATGAAAGAAGTTGAAAAGCTGACCAAATTAAAATAGAGCTACCTTTATCAATCGATATTTATAAAAGTTGTCCTATTTTTCAAGCACACGTAGATCAGTGGACTTCAATTTTAGATTAGCTCTGTAGAAATCAACACTCTGTTCTGCTGATCACTCAACTTGAGCTGTTCGAGTCAGTATTTTATAGATTTCATCTTTTAATTTCAGTTTTTTACGCTTGATCGCCTCAATATCATTGTTGATATGATTGACTGGATCAAGTTCAAGCTGGCTGATTTCTTTGTCCAGCTCATTATGTTCCTCGAATAACTTGGCAAAATAGGGATTTTCCTCGCGAAGTTGCACAATCAAGTCGCGGTATTCGGGAAACATGTATTTGATTTTCTTATTGCAATCTTTGGTTTTCATAGGGATTCTTATACTCTAATCATAAAATTAAATATAAATATGTTCTGATCTGCACTTGAAAATGCAGATCGACAGAACATGAAAAGGATTTACTTGAAGTGCAAATGTTTGACCTCGCGACGTAACTCCTGCACTTCATCAATGAGGTCCAGCATCATGGCAACGGCGCTAAATGAGGCATCAAAATCGCGTTGCAGGCGATAGGCGCGTTGTGCACGCGAGATATCTTCACCGAGGAAAGTGCTGGTCGGGGTTGTAGAACGATTTGGTAAAATTCCATGTTCAATTAACTGCATGACCCATTCCGGGCTTTGTCCACACGCTTCTGCAAAGTGGATCAAGTCAAATGAACGATCGTCTATAATTTCTGAGGGGGTATAACCTTGGGAAAAACTTTCTTGGTACTGAATCGTAGTCATGGGTCTACTCCTTAAACAGCCAAGTGTGCAAAATCCGGAGAAAGGGAAGGTGCTAAAATAGAACGCTTTCCAATCCTTGGACATGCAGACTCAGAGTGATGACTCAAATGATCATGAGTCAAGAGTCGGGATGCGCTGGTAGTTGATGAATCAGTCGGTCTGACCGGATCTTTATCAGCAGCATGCGAGGCAAAGAAGGTTAAAGCTGAAATGGTTTTTATAATTTTATGTGTTATCGACAAAGCGTATTCAATCACTTTCCTGTGTTGAATAGAGGGTGCCATATGAAGTCTGTAAAGCAGACCAAAGGGCAAAATTGAACGAGGCTGAAGATTGATCATCATAAATGGATAAAAAATAACCGTCTTCAATCCATTATTATGACTTTGCCTGCCCCAAAACAGTTTTTATTTGTACCTTATTGTTTCAAATCATGACAAAGAAAAAAGCCCCTGATACAGGGGCTTTGAAAATATTTCTGAAATTAATATTTTACCCAGGTTACACTGCGGCCAATTACCGATACCCCGACATAACCACGCAAGGTAAGACGTTTGCCATTGGCACTTAAGCGTGCTTTACCTTTGTAAACTTTGCCACTGATCGGATCAAGCACTTTGCCATCATGGTATTCCCGCGGCTTTTTCGGATCTGCCTTAAAATCCCAGATAAACGGCAGGCCTAGAAAAGGCTTGTTCTTGAGCTGACCTGGACATTTATGACAGATCCCCATTTTTTCTGCGCCAGGCAGGCTGCGTGTTTCGACAATCACCCCTTCATAACTGCCATCTGCTTTCTTGCGAATTTCCACATCCGCACGAGAATAACCCGATTGATCATCGATGGTTTTCCATTTACCCAATAACGGATCTTCATAGGCAAAGGCCAAGCTAGAAACTGCTGCTAAACTCATCCCCATTACTAGAGTATTCAATAATTTTCTCATAACATACCTGTTAAATTGATGATGTATTCATTTTAGAATTATTGCTCTAATTTATTTTAAAAGCATAATTAAATCAATAGGATGAACTGTGAAGTCTTTCTCATAATTTTTTGAAAATGATGAATATTTAGGTTTTGTTAATGTGAATAATCTTATAATTCAACAGGGATTCTTAGATTGGATTCACAGGAGAGTTTGATTCAGGGAGTAGACGGGTTTTCTAATGTAGGGGAATACGCTCTGTTGAACTCAGTCCCATAGGTTTTAAAATATAAAAAAAGCATTCCTAGGAATGCTTTTAAACTTAAGGATTCTAAGTACTTAGCTCAGGTGTTTACCAAATAGACCCAAGGCTTCTTCAGCCGTAAAGGTATATTGGCTATTACAGAACTGGCAGTCCATCTCGATCGGATTCTGGAATTCCAGCGTTTCACGGATCGACTCTACGCCGATTTGCTGTAAAGCGACTGCACAACGCTCTTTAGAGCAGGTACAACCGAACTTCAACACTTCCGTATCTGGCAGACGCACTTCTTCTTCATTATATAAACGATACAGAATATCAGTGGCTTGCAAACCGACTAACTCTTCAGTTTTTAGGGTCTCTGTGAGCATGGTCAGACGTGGCCATAGGTCTTCATCTACCCGGCGTTGTTCTTCTTCACTATTACGTGGTAACAGCTGAATCAGTAAACCACCTGCACGCTGATGGTCGCTCGCCAGCACAATGCGCGTTGGAATCTGTGCAGACAGGTCATAATACTGCATCAGACAGCCCGCCAAATTTTCTTTATCAAGGGGTACAATCCCCTGATAACGCTCGCCAAATTCTGGTTCGATATTGATGAACAGAACCGGAGAGGTGAGTGACTTCAACACGGTACTGCTGTCTTCACCGACCAGAAAGTGCGGATCTTCTTCATAGTCAGCCAAAGCGCGAACTTCACCCAAATGGTTACATTCAGCCATAGCCCATTTAAATGTGCCTGATGCCTGAATTTGCAGGCTGATACGTCCTTTAATCTTCAATGTGCTGGCCAGCAGTGCAGTGGCACTGAGCATTTCACCTAGCAGGATTTTAACTGCAGGGGCATAGTCACGTTGCGCTAAAATGGTTTGTAAAGCTTCTTCAAGATGCACCACTTCACCACGAACAGGGCTATCTTCAATAAAAAAGCGTTGGCGTAAATCAGACATAAAATTCTCCATAACCCTGCTTTAATGGTGTCATTATTGTAAAACACAAGTTATGACAGTTCATCTCTTAACGTATCAATTCCTGCGCCGTTTGTATCCTGTTGCTGCTGTGTAGCTTGTTTTTGCGCTTTATGGCGTTGATCCTGGGCAAACAGATGCTCCAGTTCGGCTAAACTGCTCCGCTGATTTTCATAATTTGGATGTTCATCCGGATCCAGATGATATTGGCTGTTGAGCAGTTTTTCATCCTGTTCGCGGAAGTTTTGAATCTGTTGCTGGCTATTTTCGAGGTCAGGATTGAGCTGGTTTAGTAAGGCCTGACTGAGTTCCAAAGCTGAAAGATAAGTTTCACGCCAGATGTGTTTCACGCCCAAATCCTGCAATAAATGCACATGATGCCGGTCACGGGCACGTATCCATAAACAGGTTTCAGGATAATTCAGCCGCAGATGCCGCACGATCAGCATCGAGTCTTCAATATCATCAATCGCCACAATCACCTGTTGCGCTGTAGCAATGCCGGTCTGTATCAAGGCTTCCGGTTCTGTTGCATCTGCCTGATAGAAAGGGATGTCGTACTGCGCCAGAAGTTCAGTGGCTGGCAAATTGCTGTCCATGACACTAAAAGCGTGTTGCTGCTGCAGTAAAATCCGGGCAATAATCTGTCCGAAGCGGCCAAAGCCAATCAGCAGGATTGGTGTATGGGCTTGAGGATTGGAATCGGTTTCAAAGGTTGCCGCCAGATGATTGTGGCGATCCAGACGCGGTAAGATCTGGCTATGCAATAACCAATAAAATGCGGGGGTCAGCAGCAAGGAAAAACTCACCATCCAAAGCAAGGGGGACAGTAGATTGGCCGTAATAATCTGGTCGGATACTGCAATCACCAGTGCCAGTAAGGCAAATTCGCCGCCTTGCGCCAGACTGGCTGCCAGCAGGGTACTATTGCGCCAGCTATTTTGATGATAACGTGCCAATGCCAGACTGATTGCAAACTTGACCAAGATCAAAGCGAAAGTGCCGCCCAGAATCATTCCGGGGAAATCCAGCAGATCAGCTAAGTGCAGTGACATGCCCAGACTGATAAAGGCCAAGCCGATCAACACGCCCTGAAAAGGTCGAATCGTACTTTCTACCGCAGGCCGGAAATCTGAATCTGCCAGTAAAATGCCGGCAAACAAGGCGCCGAGAAATAGATTCAGTCCAAGGGTATTCATTAACACCAGCAACCCCAAGGTCACCGCAATCGCGACAATCGCATGCAGTTCATGACTGCCACTTTTGGCAATCCAGCGATACAGCGGTTGCATCAGGTAGCGATTACACAGGAACAGACCGCTCAACGTCGCGATGAGGGCAGCAAAGTAGGCCACGCCATGTTCGGTCGAGCGAATCCCGGCAAATAAGGGAATGGCTGCAATCACCAGAATGGCCAACAGAGCATGAATCAGCAGAATCGAATAGGCTTGCTGACCATAGCTGGTGGCGAACTGTTCCTGATGATTGAGATGTTGAATCACCAAAGTCAGGGCGGACAAACTGCCGGCGAGTCCAATTACAATGCTGGCGAGTAGGCTTTGCTGAAGGAAAACCCAGGCCATGAGCGTGAAAATCAGGGTGCTGATTAGTACCTGTAAAGCAGCCATCATCCACAGGGAGGGATTAATCTGCACAATGCGTTGTGGTCTGAGTTGCAGGCCGATCCAGAACATCAGTGCCATCAGGCTGACTTGCATGAAACTACTCATGACTTCGGGTGTCTGAATCAGGTGCAAAAGGCTTGGACTTAAGATGATCCCTGTTAACAGATAGCCCAGCACACTTGGCAATCTGAGCCTTTTACTCAGTGGCACTATCAACAGTGCAATGACCAGAACCAGTGTTATTTGTAACAGTATCGACATTTTCCTGCCCTAAATTTATTCTTGATCCAGACTTGCAGTTTCGTATTCCAGATCGATCCTCAGGCGCAATATCTTTTAGCTCAGTTCCTGAGGGTCGATGTCCAGCGTGAGCTTCATGCTAGAAGGTTTGTCCTGCAGCATGTTTTGCCACCAGCTACGCACATAGTAATGCAAACGTGGACGATCCGCTGACAATAGCACCATATGCGACTGATAGCGCCCCGCCTTGCGTTCCATTGGCGCAGGAATCGGTCCCCAGATGTCCAGCTCCAGATCAGGATATTGCCTGAGGAGTGCTGCATGTTTCTGTAAGAATTCGGTATTTTGTGACTGATCCTTGGATTCACAGCGAATCAGGATGGCATAACGATAGGGCGGCATTCTGGCCATCTGCCGTTCTTTTAAGGTTTGCTGGGCAAATACGCGATAATTTTCATTGACCAGGGTATTCAGCAGGGCATGATCAGGTCTGAGGGTCTGTAGGTAAACATCACCCTTATGTTCACCACGGCCTGCGCGGCCTGCCACCTGCACAATCAGTTGTGCAGTCCGTTCAGTAGCACGGAAATCCACACTGAGCAGACCGGAATCGATATCCAGAATCGCCACCAGCGTCACATAAGGAAAATGATGGCCTTTGGCCAGCATCTGGGTGCCAAGCAAAATGGCAGGTTCGCTTTTCTGAATCTTGTCATAGATTTTTTGCCAGCTGCCGACCCGACTGGTGGAATCGCGATCGACCCGAATCACCTCAAAATCCGGAAAGAGCTCATTCAGATGCTCTTCGACTTTGCCGGTGCCCATACCCAGTGTAATCAGTTCCTGATGCTGACATTGTGGGCAGTGTTCCGGCATACGGTGAATAGTACCGCAGTGATGGCAATGTAGATGCTGATAAGGCTGGCGGTGTACAGTGAAGTTGGCATCACAGTGCGGACATTTCGCCTGCCAGCCACAGCTGCCACACAGCAGGACGGGGGCATAGCCACGGCGGTTTAAAAAAATCAGCACCTGTTCTTTTTTCTCCAGGCGCTTTTTGATGTCCTGAATCAATTGCAGGCTAATCCCATGCTTTTTTTGCGCAACTTTTAAATCCAGAATATGGATTTTGGGCATCAAGGCCGTGCCGGCACGCTGGTTCAGCTCCAGTGCCTGCATCTTGCCATGTTGCACCAGCGCATAACTGTCAATGCTTGGTGTGGCTGACCCTAAGATTACCGGACATTGCTGTAAATGGCCGCGGTACAGGGCGACATCGCGGGCATGATAGCGGAAGCCTTCCTGCTGTTTAAAGGACAGGTCATGTTCTTCATCCAGAATGATCAGGCCCAGATTCGGCATCGGGGTATAAATGGCAGAACGTGTACCGAGTACGATTGAGGCTTTGCCGGTTTCTGCCGACTGCCAGGCTTGTAGCCGTTTGGAATCATTCAGCCCGGAATGCAGCAACGCAATATGGCAATGAAAACGGGACTGAAAACGGCTGATGGTTTGCGGCGTCAGGCCGATTTCCGGCACCAGCACCAGCACCTGTTTGCCCTGTTTCAGTACCTGTTCCATGATCTGCAAATACACTTCAGTTTTACCGCTGCCGGTCAGACCATCCAGTAAAAAAGCTTGATATTGATTGCGATATTTTAATACCTGTTCGACTGCATGTTTTTGTTCAGGATTGGCAGTAAGCGGCATTTGTGCCAGCTGCATCGGCTGCGGATTGAAATCTTGTGGCTCCAGCACACAGGCGCAAATCTCTTTTTTCTCCAGCGCTTTTAAGGTCGCGGTTTCAATCCCGGCCATGTTCAGCACATTTTCAGTGGTCCCGACCGGATGCAGTTTTAAAATCCGGTAAGCTTCCTGCTGCTTGTCCGAACGGCGTACTTTGGCCTCGGCATCAGGGTCCAGGAATTTCCAGGTACGGGCCAGCAGGTTATAAGGCTTACCCTGACGCAACAGAGTCGGCAGGGCACTGTGGACGACTTCACCGATCGGAAACTGGTAATACTGCGCTGACCATGTCAACAAACTTAAAACTTTGGCATCTATAATGGCGCGTTCATCGAGCAGTTCGGTTACTGCCTTAAGCTTAAAGCGTGGGTCGAGAGGAGTGTCTGCAGGCAGTTTTTCGATAATCACCCCGACCAGATTCTGCCGACCAAACGATACCAGTACACGTGCGCCAATCTGCGCCTGTTCAAATTGTTCTGCACTCATTGTGTAATCAAAACAATCAAATACATGTACAGGTACAGCAACGCGTACGCGATAAAGTAGACTGGAATCGGTGTGAGAATTTTGCATATCTTGGGGTGGAGATCCTGAAGAAATTTCGTCGTGCTTAAAGTTCGATTATGTTAGAGTGAGCAGATAATTTATATCAAAGAATATGAATGATTTCGGTGGTCTGACGCAACAGCGTTAAGCAAAATTTTGGAAAATTAGAGCATTACAATGCCTGCATATCAGTTTATTGCGCTTGATGCTTCAGGAAAGCAGCAAAAAGGCGTGCTGGAGGGGGATTCTGCACGTCAGATCCGGCAACAATTACGGGATAAAGCACTTATTCCGGTCTCTGTTGATCCTGTCGAAAAAAAAGACCAGCAGCATCGTCGAAAATGGTTTGAAAAAAGCATCACCGCCTACGATCTGGCCCTCATGACCCGGCAGCTATCTGTGCTGGTCGCTGCCGCGATTCCGCTGGAAGAAGCCATCCGCGCCGTCGGCAAGCAAAGCGAAAAAGTGCATGTACAAAACCTGCTGATGTCGGTTCGCTCCAAGGTACTAGAAGGGCATAGTCTGGCGCAGGGTTTGCAGCAATCCGGACGTTTTCCTGAACTGTATATTGCTACGATTGCGGCCGGTGAGCGTTCCGGACATCTGGACCTGATTCTGGATCAGTTGGCTGACTATACCGAAAACCGGTTTGCCATGCAGAAAAAAATTCAGGGTGCAATGGTCTATCCGATTATCCTGATGCTGATGTCCTTTGCGATCGTGATGGGGCTGATGACCTATGTGGTGCCGGATATCGTCAAGACTTTTGATCAGAGTAAAGACGCCTTACCGTGGATTACCGTGGCCTTGATGAAAGCCAGTGATTTTATCCGCATTGCTTGGCCATTTTTATTGATTGGTGGTGCTTTGGGGATTTTCCTGTTGGTCCGGTTTTTAAGAACCACCGCCGGGCATTATGCCTTTGACCGTCTGACCTTAAAATTACCTTTATTCGGCAAATTGTCACGCGGGATTAATGCCGCACGTTTTGCCAGTACCTTATCCATTTTGACCCAGTCTGGCGTGCCGCTGGTCGATGCACTGCGCATTGGTGCTGCAGTCAGTAACAACTGGGTGATCCGTGATGCTGTCAATCTGGCAGCGGAAAAAGTCACTGAAGGTGGCAACCTGGCGACCCAACTGGAACGCAGTGGTTATTTCCCGCCGATGATGGTACAAATGATCAAAAGTGGTGAAGCGTCTGGTGAACTGGACCGCATGTTGGAACGTGCTTCACAGATGCAGGATCGCGAAGTGACCACCCTGATTTCAACTTTACTGGCCTTGCTGGAACCTTTAATGCTGGTATTGATGGCCAGTATTGTTTTGGTGATTGTGATTGCAGTGATGCTGCCAATTGTGAATATGAATAATATGATTTAAACAGAAGCCAGTTAGAATTTTGCTGTGATCAAGATTCAAGTGGAAATTCTGAATGATGCAAATAAATGAGAGAGATTGAATGAAAAGGAATCAATTAAATAAACAGACGGGCTTTACCTTAATCGAAGTCATGGTGGTGATTGTTATTCTCGGTGTGCTTGCTGCGCTGATCGTTCCGAACGTGATGGGACGCGGTGAAAAGGCCAAAGTAGATACCACCGTGATCAAGTTGCAGAGCATTGCAGGTTCACTGGATCAATACAAGCTGGACAATGGCAAGTATCCAAGTATGCAGGAAGGTGGTCTGGATGCACTGGTGAATCAGCCAGCGACTGCAAAAAACTGGGTGCCGGGCGGTTATGTCAAAGGCGGTTTTCCAAAAGACAGCTGGGATAATGAACTGCAATATGTGATTCCGGGCACCGATGGTCGCAGCTTCGATCTGTATTCATTTGGTGCAGATGGTCAATCGGGTGGTGAAGGAACAGATGCCGATATTTATTATCAGCCTTAATTGAGAATCATTATAAATTCTCGATAGATGGCATATATCACTTCACTTAATAGGCTATTTCAATACGAAGTGAAGTGATAATAACTATTAATTATTAAATATAATGTAAGTTATTGATATTTATAATAATGAAATAATAAAAACGATATGCGAGTTATAATAAGAATTATTCCCATATTTATCTATTACAATTCTCGTAAAATATGAATAAACATACACTTTCTATTTATTTAAAAAAGCTCATAATGATCTGAATGGTACTTGACTCGCCAACGGAGAAGCACATGAAAGCATTAATCTTAGGAGATGAAATCAATCAATTTCATTGGTCGATGCTGAAATCTGTTCTTCTGGTTTTAAGCATGCTGCCGATCAGTCAGGGAATCGTCCATTTATGGCAAAGCACCGAAGGCAGCAGCCAGATTATGGTGGCTTTCTTTGCTATCAGTTTGATGAGCAGTTTATTAGCCCTGTGTTTCTGGTCAGCATTAAATGCGAGTGTAATCCGCATTCAAGCCGAACAAGGTTCAGCATTTGAGCAGACATTGGTTAACCTGTATCGTCATGTGCCGATGTTGTCTCTTGCCAGTATGGTGTGTTATCTGGCTATACAGTTTTAAGTTTTAAAGAGATAAAAAACCGAGGCTGTGACCTCGGTTTTTTATTGCCTTGAGTGTTCTTCGCTTTCATAAAGGGAGCTTAGGAGGGATTGATAAGGTGCTATATTCAGGAATCCCCTAAATCCCTCTTTGTAAAAGAGGGACTTGAAGAAATTATCTTCTTGACTTAAAGCTGACATCCACTTTACGTGGACGGAAGCGCCATCCAATAAGCAAAAGCAGAACTGAGAAGATCATCACTGGCCAATCACTGAGTTTCATATACAGCGTTTCGCCCTGCATGGCTGGAAGTTCACCACGTAATACCGCTTCCTGATCCACCGGGGCTTTTTTCACGATGTGGCCATTGTGGTCAATAAAGGCGGTTACACCGGTATTGGTGGCGCGAATAAACCAGCGGCCATTTTCTTTAGCACGCATTTGCACCATTTGCAGATGCTGTAATGGTCCTGCCGTGCCGGTAAACCAGGCATCATTAGACACGGTCACCAGAAAATCACTTTGGCTGGCATTGCGACGGGTCAAATTCGGGTAGGCCACTTCATAACAAATTGCAGAACCCAATGGATGATTTTTCACATTCAATGGTTTTTGATGATCTGCGCCCCGGGTAAAACCACTCATGGAAGGATCATTTTGCAGACCTGGCAAGACCCAGCTCAGCCAGCCTGATAAGGGGATATATTCACCAAAGGGAACCAGTCGTTGCTTCTTGTATAGCCCATCAGATTCATTTCCGCTGGCCATAATGCTATTGTAATATTTTGGATAGCCTGCAGCCTGTGATTCTGCTAAATCCCAATATGGAATGCCGGTCACCCATGCAGTGCCTGATTTTTCAGCTTGTACTTTCATGGCCTCCAGAAAGGCTTCAATATCAGTCTGGAACATGGGAATCGAAGATTCCGGCCAGACGATCAGATCACGGCCCCATTCGGTTCTACTCAAATTGGCATAAATCAATAAGGTCTTCACCTGATATTCAGTTAGCCATTTCAAGTCTTGCGGAATATTGCCCTGAATCAGGGAAACCGTTAAAGGCTTTTGATTTTTTTGCTCAACAAACGTCAGCTGTGCTGCGCCCCAGGCACCGAGTAATAAAACTGCCGAAGGAATGGCCCAGAACAGGCGTCTATTTAGAATTTCAACCAGCGCACAGGCCAGAATGATCACCACGAAAGATACGCCAAACACCCCGAATAAGGGCGCATAAGCATCTAGGTAGCGTTCGGTAAAGGCATAGCCGGCGAATAGCCATGGGAATCCGGTAAAGACCCAGGTCTTGGACCATTCAAACAGCACCCACAGCGGGGCAAAGGTTAAAGGAGTTTCCGGGAAAAAGCGGCGATAGACAAACGTTTGAACGGCACTAAACAGACCCATCACCAGTGCCATAATCAGGATCATTACAACGCTGAGAAATGCACTGGTATCGCCATAGACATGAATCGAGGTATAGAGCCAGAATGCGCCGACAAACCACAAGCCGATCCCATAAGCCCAGCCAATGCCAAAAGCCTGTTTTGCTGTACGTCCGCGCAGGCAGGCATAGAGCAGTGCTGGAGACAGAATGGCCAGCCACCAGTAATGATAGGGGGCTAGTGCCAAACTAAAGATGGCACCTGCGAATAAGGCAATTAAAACAGGATAGATCAGCGGCAACGGTTTTTGCTGTTGATTAGAACTCAACAGCTTATCAAAATACGCTCTCATTGGCGCACGGCTCGAATTAGGTGAATCGAGCGTGAATCTGCCTCAAGAATGGTAAATTGCCAGTTTTCCAGTTCAATGGTCTGACCTTCAAGATCACTTACCAGACCAATTTCCTGTAATAACAAGCCACCCATGGTTTCCACTTCATCATCAGGGAAAGTCGCATCCAGCATATTATTGAAATACTCAATTGGGGTCAGCGCTTGTACCACCCAGGTATTGGCCGTAGTCGGATCATTGTCCGGAACAATGTAGTATGCTTCTTCATCAGCATTGTCATGTTCATCTTCAATTTCACCGACAATTTCTTCCAGAATATCTTCCAGCGTCACCAGACCCGAAGTCGTACCGTATTCATCAATCACCACCGCAATATGCGTCTGGGTATTCTTCAACATGCGCAAAACCTGATCGGAGCGGGCGCTTTCTGGAACAAACAAAGGCTGACGCATAAGCGCGCGAATATCGACTTTGGCCGTCGGTTCAGTTAGAAAAGGCAATAAATCCTTTGCCAACAGAATGCCGACTACATTATCGGTCTGATCGGAAGAAAATACCGGAAAACGTGAATGCGCAGATTCGACCAGCACATGCAGGATATCCAGCAGTTGGTCATCTTCCTGTAAGCTGATCATGGACGTGCGAGGCGTCATGACTTCACGAATTTTGGTTGCCGGGAGGTCAAGAACGCCCTCAAGCATGGCAACAGTATCGGGTTCTAAAAATCGACGTGAATCTTGTACTAATTTTAGCAGTTCGTCGCGAGTTTCGGGTGCAGTTCCCAGCCATTTGCGTAAGCCGCGCATACCCCACGACGGGCCTGATTCCTCGTGCATGATTTTTCCTGAAGACTCTTAATATCTAAAAAAACGTGGTTTTATCATACCGCAGAAAATACGCTTGTCTATTGTAAATATGATGCAGAGTCTTGATCATACGAGTCAGGCCTAATTTTGGAACTGGCCACGTATGCAAAGCAGCAATGTAATCGCAGCTTTATGCTAAAATATGGCGGTCTTTCCATCCTGAGTCTATCGATGTCCCCAACTGAAATTATTCCAAGTCTGCAATTGAATACCCGAGGTTTACGTTGTCCTGAGCCAGTGATGATGTTGCATCAGGCGATCCGTAAATCTAAGGCAGGTGATGTGGTTGAGGTGTTTGCCACGGATAATTCAACGTCGTGGGATATTCCAAAATTCTGTATGCATTTGGGGCATGAGTTGCTATTGCAGGAAGAACGTCTGGATGAAAATGGTAATAAAGAATTTCATTATTTAGTGAAGAAAGGCTAATAAATGAAAAAAATGCATAACTTTAAAGTTATGCATCTTAGTTTAATTAAAAAAATAAAGTATGGTAAATGCTATAATTTTGAAAAGTTGAAAATTATTAATAATGGAAAAATTAAAATACTTAATAGGAATATTTTTCCTTTTACTTGTTAATGTTACTGCCCGAGCTGAAGAAGTTTATGCAGTATCTGAGAATATTCGAGATTTAGATAATATAGAAAATCGTATTTTTAGAGATATAGATTTAATGATTTTTTTGCCCTCTGAAAATGAATGGAAAGCTCTACAAGGAATTGAATATTTATATTGCTCTGTAGTGGCTGATATTTTAGATGATAGAGACAATGCTAAGATTTTTTATAAAGATGGAATGGATTTTTTAGATTTTCATGCTAAAGAATTTGTAAGTGATAAATCTTCAATCAAACGTTCGATGATTTTAGAGAGAGTTGATCATATAGCATCGAAGTATTATTTTTTTGATCAAAAAGAGACTTTTAAAGGAGCACTTTTTGCGACTTTATTTAATAATATTGAAGATACATATGTATCAGTTGGACCTACTAGACACTTAGTAGCTTTAAAATTTAGGTCTTCGTATGAAAGACATTGTAAAAAATAAACCCGCTTTAAAGCGGGTTTATTTTTATCTCATATGAGAGATTACATATTTGGATAGTTCGGACCACCGCCACCTTCCGGTGTCACCCAGGTGATGTTCTGGGAAGGGTCCTTAATGTCACAGGTCTTGCAGTGCACACAGTTGGCTGCATTGATCTGGAAGCGTTTCGAACCGTCATTATTTTCCATGATTTCATAAACACCTGCCGGGCAGTAACGCTGTGCAGGCTCATCCCATTTCGGCAGGTTCACTTCCACCGGAATTGAAGCATCGGTGAGTTTCAGATGCGCTGGCTGGTTTTCTTCATGCACGGTATTCGATACAAACACTGAAGACAGACGGTCAAAGGTCAGCTTGCCATCCGGTTTTGGATAGTTTGGCTTGAAGCTTTCAGCTGCCTGGGTTTTTAGTGCAGCATGGTCTTGAACCAGATCGTGCAGGGTAAATGGCACTTTAAACACGTTCTGGTCGATAAAGTTAAAGGCACCCCCGATCCATTGACCGAACTTGTGCATTGCCGGGCCAAAGTTACGCGAGTTATACAGCTCTTCTTTCAGCCAGCTGTTGTTAAACTTGTCGGTATAAGCAGTCAGTTCTTTGACAAAGAAATCTTCGCCTTCCACTACACGCGCCACCGCCAGATCACCGCCTTTTTCTACACCAGCAGCAATCGCTTCAAACACCGCTTCACCGCAGAGCATGCCGGATTTCATCGCAGTATGTGAACCCTTGATCTTGGCAAAGTTCAGGAAGCCGGCATCATCACCAATCAAAGAACCACCCGGGAAGGTGAATTTTGGTAATGAGTTAAAACCACCTTTGGTCACAGCACGCGCACCATAAGAAATACGCTTACCACCTTCCAGATACTGCTTGATCAATGGATGGGTTTTCCAGCGCTGCATTTCCATGAAGGGATACATATGCGGGTTGGTGTAAGACAGATCTACGATCATGCCCAGAGTCACCTGGTTATTCTCAGCATGGTATAACCACCAGCCACCTGAAGAACCAGTTTCATTTAGTGGCCAGCCGGCACCGTGCATCACCAGACCCGGTTTATGCTTGGCAGGATCGATTTCCCAAAGCTCTTTAATGCCGATACCGTAGTGTTGCGGATCAGCGTCCTTGTCCAGGTTGAACTTCTGGATCAGACGTTTACCTAAGTGACCACGACAGCCTTCAGCGAAAATTGTGTATTTGGCATGCAGTTCATAACCCGGGGTAAAGTTATGCGTTGGTTCGCCATCTTTACCAATACCCATATCACCGGTTTGGATGCCTTTGACTGTACCATCGGCATGATACAGAATTTCAGACGCGGCAAAGCCCGGAAAGATCGACACTTCCAGTTCTTCCGCTTTCTGGCCTAACCAGCGCACCACATTGCCCAGTGAAATGACATAGTTGCCATCGTTATGCATGGTTTTAGGCACCATCCAGTGCGGTGCTTCCTGTGATTTTTCATCTGAAAGCAGGAAGAAGGTTTTATCTTCAGTCACCGGGACATTCAGCGGGGCACCCTGTTCTTTCCAGTCGGGGAACAGCTCGTTCATGGCACGTGGTTCAAGCACAGCACCAGACAGAATATGTGCACCGACTTCGGAGCCTTTTTCTACGACACAAACGGACAAATCGTTTAAGTTGTTTTCAATTGCAAGTTGACGGATTTTGATCGCAGCAGAAAGACCCGCAGGGCCTGCGCCTACGATGACGACGTCAAACTCCATCGATTCACGTTCGATGTGTTCCATGTAGGACTCCTCATATTACTATTCGGTGGCAACCATAATCATATGATTGGGTGCTGCCATAAGTGTTCTTGGTTCCTAGACACAAAAATGCTAGTGTCTTTGATAATCTGGGCTAGTATAGTTTTAAAGCCGGTTTTAGCCAATTGGCTGAAACATATTATTTTTCCGTCATTAAGGTCTTCTTTTATGGATAAGCCAGTACCCAGCACAAATCCGACGAAAAAAGTAACTTATCCCGATGATAAAAATTTAATGGATATCGCACAATACTTAAAAGATGCACAGGGCAGTCACAAAAGGTCAATACCCCCTTTGGAGCAATGGCAGCCAAAGCATTGTGGCACAATGGATCTCAAGGTTTTAGCCAACGGCGAATGGTGGCACGAAGGTCAATTGATCAAGCGTCAGCCGATGATTGACCTGTTTGCAACGGTGCTCTGGAAAGAAAACGATAAATTCTATCTAAAAACACCAGTAGAAATGATTGAAATCGAAGTTGAAGATGAACCTTTATTTGTCAATCAGGTCGATCAGGTTGAGATCAATGGAGTGACTTATCTGCAACTGGGCACAACCACGCAAGACCTGATTATTGTCGATGCTGAACATCCAATCTTTATGCGTGAATACAAAGGTGAGTTGCGGCCTTATGTGCATGTGCGTTTTGGGATTAATGCCCTGATTCAGCGTGCGGCATTTTTACATCTGGTCGAGATGGGAGAGCTTGATGAAAATCCGGCAGGCGAAACCGTTTTAAGTTTGAAAAGTGGTGATTTAGACTTGCATTTGAGCACCTGAGGTTTAAGCTTGATCGCTAGAAATTTCAAACAAGCTACCTGCAACGTTATGAGCGCTATTCAACCAATTTCCCAGTTATTAGACCCGATGCCCAATGCCACGGCAGATGCGCCTATTGGCATTTTTGACTCAGGCGTAGGCGGCTTGTCAGTCGCCCTGGAAATTGCCCGCCATTTGCCTAATGAACGCTTTGTCTATTATGCGGATACTGCGCATGTGCCTTATGGCCCGAGAGATGATCAGGAAATTCGTGCCTTGACGGCTCAGGCGATTGAATGGCTTTATCGTCAAGGTTGTAAAGTTGCGGTGGTGGCTTGTAATACCGCTTCCGCTTTTAGTCTGGATTATTTGCGTGACTATTATGGTGAAAACTTTCCGATTATCGGTTTAGTACCCGCACTTAAACCGGCCGTCCTGAATACCCAGTCGAAAACTGTGGCGGTATTGGCCACGCCTGCAACCTTCCGCGGCCAGCTGATTAAAGATGTCATTTCCCGTTTTGCCGAACCGGCTCAAGTCAAAGTCCTGCCTGTGACCAGTCTGGATCTGGTGCCTTTTGTTGAGGCTGGAGAGCAGATGAGTGCAGCCTGTTTGCAGACATTAAAAGAGATTTTACAACCAGTTGTAGATCAGGGCGCTGATTATTTAGTATTAGGATGTACACATTACCCCTTCCTAAAATCGTCAATTCAGTATATTTTTGGTCAAAAGCTGACATTAATTGACTCAGGATTCGCGGTTGCAAGACAAACGGCCCAAATTTTAATTAAAAATGGGTTATTATTTGAGCATGAGTCTAAAGAAAGCGTGAAAATTGAATTGGTGGTGAGTGGGCAGAATGCTGAACAGCTCCGACCGATTTTGCAGCACCTGATTCCGGCCGATTTAAAATGGCAGGTCAGTAATATGAGTGCAGTTTAAAACTCATTTTTATAATTTAAGAAGAAAGATATTTTGATTGTGGGGTGGCCATATTGGGTAAAGAAGCATGTGATGATGCATTTTTTACCCAAATGTACAGGAGAAGAGGATAGCCCATGCTGGATAAACGGTACCAAGTGTTCATCTCAACCTCTGGGGCAGAAATGCAACCGGAGCGTATCATTCTGTCTCAAACACTGGTAGGAATGGGGTTTTTCTCGTGGGGACTGGAACAGCGTACACCGCTGAATACTGCATTTGCACGCCGCCAGATTGATGACTGTGATTATGTCGTGATTCTGCTGGGAAGCCAGTATGGAGAGCAGTCGGTATCGGGTGTTGGCTATATGCATCTCGAATATATTTATGCAGTGACCAAGCAAAAACCGATTATTGTGTTTATGCATGATGATCCGGCATCACGTGAAAGTGCATTGCATGATGCCAAACCGGAATTACAGGAAAAATTTAAGGAATTCCGTCAACTGTTACAGCAGGAAGTCGATCAGGTCTTTACTTACCGTAGTCTGCGCGATCTGGAAATGGCGGTACGTTTTAACATGCCACAAATGCTGGAGCGCTATCCGGTGACCGGCTGGGTGCGTCCGCAAAATACCCAGGCGCTGCATGACGAGATTGACCAGCTGAAAGCTAAAGTCGCGCAATTGGAACGTGATGGCGGAACTGCAGAAGTTGATCCATTCCTGAGCTTGCCCAAAGTGGCGATGCATGAAGTTTTTTCTTTTGAATACCGGATGCATGCTTATCAGGATGGTAATTTTAAAGAAATCAAAGTTCAGAAAAAACTCACTTGGGCACAATTATTGGCATTGCTGGGTTCAACCTTTGTCAATCCCACACCTGAAGAGTTTTTCTCAAAGCGCATGAATGAATATCTGAATGAAACCGGTTTGCAGGATGCACGGGTGCAGATGCCGCGTGCGCATGCAGTTGCGCGTGCCCAGATGAATATTCGTGCCTTGCATAGTTTAAAAATTCAAATGCGCCAGAATGACTGGATTGTGCCATCCGGTCGTGATGACCGACAGCGCATGCTGTGGCAGATCACGCCAAAAGCGCAAAAGTTGCTGGACAGCAGCTTGCTGGATTTAGATCGCACTTTTCAATATAAGTCAGCGTATTAATCCATAGAGAGAATAAATAAAAAGCTGTTAAAGTACAGGGGTTGATATCCTGACGGACGAACTGAATGTATTCTCCTGCTAAAGCGAAAGTGACGATTATATTGGCAAACTTGGGCACACCAGATGAGCCTACGATTCCAGCGGTACGCCGTTTCCTCAAGCAGTTTTTATCTGATCAGCGTGTGATTGAAATTCCCAAACCGATTTGGCAAATCATTCTGCGCTTATTCATTTTGCCTTTCCGTCCAAAGCGGGTATCACAGGCCTATGCGCAAGTATGGGGACAGGATTCGCCGATGCGTGAAATTCTGTTTGAGCAGGTCGCAGCAGTTAAGACCCATTTAACCCAGCTTTATCCGCAGTTTGAACTGAATGTGATACCTGCTATGACCTATGGCAATCCGAATATTCAGGATGTCTTGGCACAGGTCTCCGCGCAGCCACAGGAACACGTGATTCTATTTCCCCTGTTTCCCCAATATTCAGCCACTTCGACCGCACCTCTATACGATGCTGTGGCGAAATGGGTGGTTAAACAGCGCAATTTACCCGGTTTGACAGTGATCCGGGATTATTATCAACATCCTTTATTTATCCAGTCGCTGGCTCAAAGTGTACGGGACTATCAGGCAATTCATGGTCGGCCAGAGAAATTGTTGATGTCTTTCCACGGTATTCCACAGCCCTATGCTGATAAAGGCGATCCTTATGCCGACCGTTGCCGCATAACTGGCAAGCTGTTGGCTAAAGCCTTGGGTTTAAGCGAAGATCAATATGCGATCAGCTTCCAGTCGCGGTTTGGCAAACAGGAATGGATCAAGCCCTATACCGATGTTTTGCTTGAAGATTGGGCTAAGCAGGGGGTGAAATCAATTCAAGTAATGAGTCCAGCATTTTCCGCGGACTGTCTGGAAACGCTTGAAGAGCTGGCAATCGAAAATGCCGAGACTTTTAAAGCACTCGGCGGTGAAAGCTATAGTTACATTCCGGCATTAAATAGCCGTGAAGATCATTTGCGATTGCTCAATAGTCTGCTTCAGGCTAATCTGGATGCATTGACACAGACACTTACCCATTAACTTGCCCGAGGTTTTTCACCCCATGTTACAAGTCAAAATTGTTCCAGTTACTGCATTTCAGCAAAACTGTTCCATCGTTTGGGATACGGAAACTAAAGAAGCCATTTTGATTGATGCTGGGGGCGAACCTGAAAAACTGAAAACTGAAGTTGAAGCGCTGGGTTTAACGGTTAAAGCCTTGTGGCTCACTCATGGCCATCTGGATCATGCGGGTGCGGTGGGTGCGTTAAAAAAGGCTTGGGATGTACCGGTGATTGGACCGCATAAGGAAGATGCATTCTGGCTCGACATGATTCAGGAAGTTTCTGCACGTTATGGCTTCCCGATTCCGGAAAAAGTCGAAGTGACCCAATGGCTGGAAGGTGGAGAAGTGCTCAAACTCGGCAATGAAGAATTTGAAGTGCGTTTTGCTCCAGGCCATACGCCAGGTCATGTGATGTTCTATAACAAAAATTATGACTTGTTATGGACAGGGGATGTATTGTTTAAAGGTTCAATTGGCCGGACTGATTTCCCGCGTGGCAACCATCAGCAGCTCTTAGATTCCATTCAGAGAGAATGTTTTAGTCTGCCGGATGAAACTCAATTCATTTCAGGACATGGATCGATCAGCACCATTGGTTTTGAAAAGCAGCATAATCCTTTTGTTGCAGGTAAAGCGGGTTAAAAGCGTAAATAAAAGACCAACATAGTTTGGTCTTTTATTTTTATTCTGAAAAGGGATTATTGCGAAGTTGTCGCGTTTGCATGTGTATGAGCCAAGCGGCAAAAGCAAAAAGCACACCCAATACAATAAATAAACTATCTTGTTGGAAAATGCCGACTCCCAAAGAAAGAAGTGCGAGTAGACCGACCCCAATTAATATGACTCTTAAAATAATATAACCCATATTATTGCTCTAAAAATAATGTGAAAATTTAGAGTAGAACAATAATACTAAGGCTTTATGAATGATGTTAATTCGTGTTGCTTTATCTAAGTAATTTTATAAAACTCATATGATTTATTTACTTAATTTCGACAAGATTGTACTTTCGGACATAAGTCTCGACAGGTAAGACATTTTATTCTTCGCTGTTGTCGGCTTGTGGTGCATCCTGGGTAGGCAAACTATATTCCTCATTGGCCCAAGCCCCCAGATCAATCATTTTGCAACGTTCTGAGCAAAAAGGACGGAATTCATTATCTTCCCATGTAGTCAGCTTGCCACAGCGCGGACAGTTTAAAGTGGTAGGCATGACAATAACTCCAAAGAAAAATAAAGGTTCGATTAGGCAAATATAGCCGCACTTGTTAGACTTATGCGGTTTTTATTAGTTTGATCTGATTATGCCGATTCGTCAATTTCAAGCACAGCGTATGCATGCGCCCCGTGATTTTCAAAGCATCAGTCCTGAACCGGTCTGCGTTGAAGTGGGAGCGGGTAAAGGTAAACATGCCTTGTTATTCAGCAAGAACAATCCCGACACTCAACTGATTGCAATTGAACGTACCCGTGAAAAATTTCTGGCGATGCAAAAACAGCATGCTGTTGAGGGTCAAACTAATTTACAAACCGTTCATGCCGATGCTTTACCGTGGATCGTGCATGCACTGTATCCGCAGCAGGTAGAACAATTCTTTATTTTATATCCAAATCCTGAACCGCATAATCCGGCACAGCGCTGGGTCAATATGCCATTTTTTGAGTTTCTGCTTTCCCGCGTGAAAACCGGTGGAACGATTACGCTGGCCAGTAATATTCCTGCCTATATCGAAGAAGCAGAAATACAGGTACAAGAGCTCTGGAAGCTACCTTTTGTCAAAGAAGTGATTGCTGCAGATTCGGCGCGTACCCATTTTGAAATTAAATATCTGGAGCGCGGTGAACTATGCCAGCAACTGATCATCAGCAAGCCTGAAACTTATGTGACACGTTTTGATGATTTCCAGCCTTTGCAAGGGCAGAATGCCACCGTCTCGGAATAATCAGATGAGCAAACGCATTGCTATTGTGGGCGCAGGCCCCGCAGGCTTAATGGCAGCAGAAGTGCTCAGTCAGTTTGATTATGAGCTGCATGTTTATGAGCAAAAACCGTCTGCTGCGCGTAAATTCCTGATGGCAGGCAAAACCGGTCTGAATATTTCCCATGCCGAGCCTGTGCCACAGTTTGTACAACGTTATGATCAGGTGGAGTGGTTGTCACCTTGGATCAAACGCTGGGATGCGCTCTGGATTCAAGACTGGATGAAACAGCTCGGTATTGAGCCTTATATCGGTTCGTCTGGCCGGGTATTTCCCACAGAGATGAAAGCCGCGCCTTTACTGCGTGCCTGGCTCAAGCGGTTGGCCAATCATGGTGTCCAGTTTCATTACCGGCATAAAGTCAGCCAGTTGCAGCAGCAACAACTTGAGCTGCATGATCTGAAAAATAATGAACATCGCACTGAACACTTTGATGCCATTATTCTGGCTTGTGGCGCAGTGTCCTGGTCAGAGTTGGGTAGTGATGGGGCATGGCAAGCTTGGTTAAAGCCGGACGAAATTGAGCCATTTCAAGCCAGTAATGCCGGGGTGGAATATCCGTGGTCTCGGTTTATGCAACCGGTCTTTGGTCAACCTTTAAAGCGGGTTGAGGCATGGTTAGGGCAAGGTGAAAAGACCGTTGGCGATATCGTAATTAGCCATTACGGTCTGGAAAGTGGCCTGATCTATAAGCAGGGTCGGGGTTTACGCGAGCAACTAAAACAGGGGCAGCCGATGCAGCTGCATCTGGACCTCTTCCCAAATCAAAGCATGGAACAGCTTGCGCAAAAATTACAGCCAAGTAAGAAGCAGTCTTTAACTAATGTCTGGCGTAAAGCTGGATTGGACGGTGCCAAGGCGGCCTTAGTACGGGAATTGGTAGCCAAAGCGGTATGGCAAGATGCTGCTGAATTAGCCAAAAAAATTAAACATTTGACCCTTCCACTCACAGGTTTTCGCCCGATTGAAGAGGCGATTAGCTGTGCAGGTGGTGTCAAGCGTGAAGTGTTGTCAGAACAGCTACAATTGAAATCTAACCCACATGTATTTCTTTGCGGAGAAATGCTGGACTGGGATGCACCGACCGGCGGTTATCTACTGACAGCCTGTTTTGCCACAGGGCGTGCAGTGGGTGAAGGTGTGCATCAGTTTCTGACAGCAGATTAAGTCATTTTATAGCTAGGATGATCTAGTATTTATACTGAATGCAGACTCAACAGATCCGGCCTTGTTCATTCACGCTGTTTTAAAGCTGCCAGTTCAGCTTAGATTATTTTTGTATTTTATCTAAGCTGTGTGCCAATCTAGCATCCTAGACTATTCCTTCACTTGCCGGGAAGCTGGTTCTTTCTTGGCGAGATCCGGATATTGCGAACGCCAGCGTTCCAGTTGTTCTTGGGCGTGTAGATATTTCCCTAGACCTTTGACATTCTCACTGGCTTCATTCACGGGTGTAGCTTGAGTCTTGGGAGTATTGAGTAATTTGTCCTGATGTTCCCAGTATTGATACATTAAGCCCTGAATATAACGGCCCTGTTCGGTTTTCAGTTCTAAAGCCTTCAACATATTCAATGCTGACTGGACATGATCACGCTGACGTTGCTGGACAAATTCTTCTGTCATATTTTCATCATCGCGCATGCTGTTTAATTCTTTTTCCAGGTCGCTGCTCATTTCCTGAAAGCGCTGTTCATAATCCGTCAATGCAGCAATATCATGTGGATCATCGGCAGTTTTAGGGAAGTCTTTCAGTGGCTCGGTTTTCAGTTCCTGCATGACTTGATCTGAAGCCGTATTATCTGTTGTCGCTTCAGTCGGAGTTTCGGTCGTTTTCTGGTCACATGCCATCAACAGCATGGCCGCAGCGAACAACAGCGTTCGTGTCATTCCTGGTATTTTATGCATGATCGCCTCCTGTTTTTAATTACTTTTCTTGAACACATAGATATGGGTGACATAAGGAAAGTCGATCATTTCCTCTGCGCTTTTGGCTGTATATTGCTGGATGATCTGTTCAAATTGTTGTTTTAACTGTGCCTGCTGCTGTTCAGGCATGGCTGCAATAAAACTAGTCGAGAGCAGCCGCTTGGATACCACCTGCTCGACACTGCCATGCTGTTGCTGGGTCATTGTGGTTTCTGCATAGGGCTGAAATAGCGTTTGCTGTGCAAAGACCTCGCGCCAGGTGCCGCTATGATAGCGCGGCGTATCGCCTTCCAAGGGGGCAATACAATCGGCCAAGGCCTGAACCCAGTCGATCCGAGTATCGCGCTGATTCCAAATTAACACCAGATAACCCTGCGGTTTGAGTACCCGATCTAATTCTTGTAAGGTAGCAGAATCGGCAAACCAGTGAAATGACTGTGCACAAAATACCGCATTCAGGCTATGATCGGGCAGGGGAAGTTGATGGCTAACACCTTCAAGAGCATGAATGTCCGGATGCGCCTGTTTTAATTGAGCCAGCATTTCCGGGACAGGATCAATCGCGATAATGTGCTTACTGAGCGGGCGTAAATAGGGGATAAACTTGCCAGTTCCACTACCCAAATCCAAAAGATGCGCATCTGCAGGCAAAGCCAGCGTTTCACTCAGCCATTGGCTGATTTCTGCCGGATAATCGGGACGCACTTGCTGATAGAGCTCAGCCGACGCACTAAAACCCCGTTTTGCTGCCGGATGTAATGATTGTGTCATATTTTGCGCTTTTTAATCTTTTTGATCGATATAAAATAGCATATTCACTTTTTTGACAGCGTTCATTGACTGAATTGTTGTGGAAGGGTTCGATTTACCAGCACGGGAAAGTTATGGACAAGCAGATTGTTTTTGAAGATGAACATATACGCGCGATTTTTATGCCGGGATCTTCTTCAGAACTGATTTTTTCATTTGGCGATTTGATTACCCGTGCCAAGGGCCTCAACATCAATGCAGAAAAGTCACTGGCGAAATTCGAGTTTAATGTGCTTGGTATTATGCCCAAGCATAAATCCTGGTTTCCGCAAGGTTCCATGTGGAACATGTTGCAAGCCATCGCAGATCTAATTGCGCCGTTTCAGCAGCGTATTGCGTATGGCGGTTCGATGGGTGGCTATGCCGCGATTAAATATTCCCATGCCTTGGGTGTGCAACGGGTGGTGGCGATGGTGCCGCAATACTCGATTGATCCGGAAGATGTACACGATGCCCGCTACAACATGTTCTATCAGCCAGAGCTGAATGCAAATATGCGGGTTGCGGCCGAAGATATCGATAATGCCTGCGAATATATTATTGTCTATGATCCTTACTGTGCTGAAGATCGTGCCCATTATCTGAAATTAGAGGCACTAATCCCACATCATCATGTGCTGCATCTACCTTTTACCGGACATGATGCGATCGCAGTTTTGGCCAGTTCCGAATTGCTCTATGACTTTTTGGTACATGAATATGAGCCAAGCTATTTCTACCAGAAAATGCGCCGGGTCAAGAAAAACAGTAAGTTTTATTATCGCAAGGTGATTGAAAATGTCTTGCCACGACACCGTATGGCCTTGGGACACATTCTGAGAAATAACGATCTGCAACTGGATAACCAGTTTTTTGATGCCAGCCAGAAACAGGTGATTTTGCGGGAACTGTTACGCAATAAACAGGTCGATCAGCATGACCTGCTCAAGCTCGGCATTCATGTGAATTTGCCGCAGGAAAATCGTCAGTTGCTGTTGGACCAGTATGGACATGGTCTGGTATTTAATGTCATCAGCCATAAAATCGAAAGTTATGCAGAAGGTGCAATTGCCCTGAACCATAAATTCCTGATTCCGATTTATGCCAAAGGTAATGGTTTATTGAGCATTAACCTGAATGATGAACGTTATCTGGTGGTGATGAATGACCGGCACATCATGAAACTGATCAAGGAACAGGATGAACTCAGTCTGGGCATGCACCCGATTTTAATGAAGCGTTATAGCGATTTTTATATGTTTAGCTATAAGCAGCTGAATCTGAGTACCAATGAGTATGGTGCTGCTGCTTTTATCGACGCTAGTGACAAAAATACGCAGTTTGTGACGCACAGTGAGATAAATTAACTAAAAATTTTTATAAAAAACAATTACTTGAGTTGTGATGGGCTTGGCATAATATAGAGATAAGCGGTATAAATAATAAACCAATTATATCGTTCCCGATGGTTGAAACGAAGAAGGGGATCTCTATGATGCAAGTGACTCGGATGATGCAAGTATGTTTTATCTTCGGTTTGGTTCTACCTAATCTGGCGCATGCAGAAACTGTGCATCCTGCAGTGATCATGGTCAGTGCGTCCATCATCTTTATGATTATTCTGTCCGTGTATGTGGTGTATCGAATCCGCAAGTCACTACGTAATCATATGGATAAACCGCTGGATTAAGCTTCAGGCTGGAAACAGGTTGAAAAGACTCAATGACTTGTTTTAAATGACAGACATAAATTGTCAAACAGGATTGAGGGAACAGCCATGAAAGCCGTTTATTTAGACTATGCTTCTTTAGACCAGCAGGATTTGGACTTTCAGGCACTGCATGCAGCATTTGATCCACTGGTTTTGTATCCGGCGACCTCGGCTGTCGAGATTGCATCCCGTGTAGCCGATGTCGATGTCATCATTACGAATAAGGTGATGATCGATGCAGCTACGATTCAGCAATGCCCTCAACTCAAACTCATTTTAATCTCTGCAACCGGCACCAATAATGTCGACCTTGAGGCGGCCAAAGCGCAAGGGATCGTCGTGTGTAACTGTCAGGCTTATGGCACTTCGGCAGTCGCGCAGCATACCATCATGTTGATGCTCAATCTGGCGACTTCATTCCTGTCTTATCAACGTGCATTAGAACAAGGCGAATGGCAAAAAGCCAGTCAGTTCTGTTTGCTGGATGCGCCAATTGTCGAGCTGGCCGGAAAAACATTGGGCATTGTGGGTTATGGCGAACTGGGCCATGCGGTGGCGAAACTGGCCGAAGCCTTTGGCATGAAAGTGCTTATTGCCGCGCTGCCAAATCGTCCGGCGGATGCATCTCGTGCGCCATTTGCCGAGCTACTTCCTCAAGTCGATTTTTTAACTTTGCATTGTCCACTCACTGAAGATACCCACCATTTAATCAGTCATACTGAGCTGGATGCAATGAAAAGCAGCGCATTTTTAATTAACTGTGCGCGTGGCGGAATTGTCGATGAAGCGGCATTGGCTGAGGCTCTGCGTGCAGGCAAGATTGCCGGTGCAGCGACAGATGTACTCACGGTAGAGCCACCGAAACAGGGCAATGTGCTGCTCGACTCTACGATTCCCAACCTGATTGTGACACCGCATAATGCCTGGGGCAGTGTCGATGCACGGCAACGTATTGTGGATCAGATGGTGGAAAATGTAGCAGCATTTAAACAAGGTCAGCCGATTCGACAGGTCAATTGATAGATCGCGTTAATACAAGATAATAGTTTTATTTTCTAAAAATAAAAAAAGCCCATCACGGGCTTTTTTTATAAATCGGTTACCGCATAACTGGTAGCTGATCCTGACTGGGGTTGAGTCTGTGGTGTATTTGGGTTTTGCGTCGCACTCGACTGGCTTAAAGGCTGCTGCACGATAGGTGCCTGTTGTGAATTTCCACGCCAGACTTCTTTGGTCTGCTGGATTTTCTGACCGGTTTGCTGGGCTGCCTGAGTTGCACCCTGATCTACTTTTTGCAGTGTATCAGAGGTTGCAGATTTGGTATTGCTCCAGGCCCGGTCTACCCCCGGCTTGATTTTGGCAATGCCTTTTTCCGTTGCTTCACCGACTTTCTCAGCGGTATTAATCACGCCTTCCTGTGCTTTATAAGCAAAGACATGCAGCAGGTTCGGATTTTCACCATAAGGCTTAACCGGTTTAGCAGACTGAGTCGTGGTTTGTGCGAATGCTGGAATAGAAAGCATTAAAGCTGTCGTTAAAATAATTGGGGTTTTGATATTCATTATGGATCGACCTCGAATTCGTCTAAGTGCGGTCTGAGTTTGTTTTTCAGTGTAACGGATAATGGGTCAAAAACAATGAATATCCTGTGAAGAGTGCAGAGCTTTCAGGTTGATCTGTGCCGAAATATTGTAATTTTTAAAGAAAGGGCAGTAGAAATTAGCCCAAGTGTCGAATTGATTTTTAGCAAAATAAAAGCCCTGTTCTTAGACTAGAAACAAGGCGATTTTTTTAGTCACATTGTGTCAGGGCATCTTTGGCGAAATGTTCGCGTAAGCTGACAAAGTTCTTTTGTACGCCTGCATCGTGCAGGTCAAATTTTTGTGCAGTGCTAGTACCGTCGCGCTGGAAAGTCGCTGAGCCGGCATCGATTAGAGTCATGCCTTTAAATGACCATTGTTCAATGACACGGTTATTGCCAATATCGCCGGTGAATTCAATCACGCATTTGTCGAGGAATTTGGTCAGTTTTGCCTTGTTGTTGGTCGTGGCTGGAACCACTTCGAGGTTTTGGACTTCCTGTAAGACGCCAACCTGAAGCTGTGGGATTTTGGGTGCAGATGTACAAGCTGTAACTGCGATACTCGCAAGACCAGTCAGAATGAGGGTTTTAAATTTCATATGATTCTTTCTTGTTGAGTGTTGTTAGATTGAGTATAGGAAATATAAAGTGAAATGCCTATAACAAATAGTCTAAATATTGTTTTGGTTGAAGATGTTGAATATCTTGATTTACGACATCAATTTTCTTCATATTAGGGGCAGATAGAAAGCTTATAGACCCCACTATAATAAGCACAAAAATTAATACTATTGCATGGCGTAAGCGGAAAATTTTTAGATCACGAATGTAGATTAACTTTAAATAGATCTCTTGCGAAAGTCGTTATTGCAAGTTCATCCGGTTTACCAGTGCAGCGATTAAGTTAATGCGTAAACCGAATCTTTTCCGTCTATTTCGATAGCGTTCACTTAGTATTCTAAATCTTTTCAATTGACTGTTAATATGTTCGATTACAACTCGTATTTTTCCAATCATTTTATTGTAATTTTTCTCAGCATCAAATAAGGGTAAATTCTTCTTTTTCTTTATTGGCATCAATAATTTAAAGCCATCTTGCTCTAACCCATAGTACCCTAAATCGGTCATAACATAGTCACAATGTTTGAATTTCTTAACTGTTTTTCTTGCCAATTTAATATCATGCTGACTGCCAGACGATATATCTACTCCTATGATTTGTTTGCTCTTCGGATGATAGATCACTTGGGCTTTTAACGTATGTTTCTTCTTTTTACCACTGTAGAACTTACTCTGATTTTTTTTTCGGGCGTTCTATTAAACATTCTGTCGCATCAATAATTACCCAGTTAAATTGTTCGTCTGCTGTGGTAATGCTTCGTTTTGGCAGGGTAAAACGTCTTGATTTCATTAATGCATCTTCAACCTTTTTAATAGTTCGATTCACATTACTTTCAGCGATATGGTAATTTGCCGCCAATTCCAATTGGGTGTTGTAGCTCCGTAAGTAATTGAGTGTTAATAATAATTTATCCTCTATAGCTAAAGTATGAGGACGCCCTAATTTCTTTTTAAGTGATTCTGCTTCTTTTAAAACTTCGACCATTTCACTAAAAACTGCTCGAGGTACACCAACCAAGCGCTGGAATTCAGAATCTGAAAAACGATTTAATTTCTGATATTTCATGAAATCTATATTGAGGCAGTTTTTACTTTCGCAAGAGGTCTAATGTTCATAAGCTAATTCTTTTGAAATATCTAGAGAGGTGTCTTCAATTTCATTTTTGTAGTCTTGGACAGATTTTGTGGCAAAGTTCTTTGTTCGCCAAAAAATATTTAATAATTTGAAGTTAAATAAACCACCGCCAAAATATAGCCCTTTTTGATTTGTATTATCTGAAATATGCTTACTAGGATTATCTATTGCGGAGAGTGCTAAAAGTAAAATAAGAACGGTTGCTAGCCACATTACAAAAATTATGGCTGCTAAAGCATGCTGCCACCAAAACTCGTTAATTGTTAAATATTTGAAAATTTCTCTTATTTGAGGAAAAGGAACAATTAAACCTGCTAATAAAGCCCCAATTTTAAAATCTATAGCACGAATATTTTGTTGGGTGTCTTGGATAGCTGAATGAAGAAAATCAAGTTTATCCATTGGCTTGAACCCATGTATTCATCAATATATTTATAATAGGACTTACGCATTGACGGATTTAAAAAAGTCTCAAACTACTTTATAACGTATCTGTGATCAGACGAACTAAACATGCTTCTACAGCAACTTGTACATTACCCATTTATATGGGCTTTCTCATGACAGAACCAAACTCTATTAGCTGCACACAACTTGCCGAGACTTATAATATCTCGCATGACAGTGTAAATCGCTTTTTGGAGCGTGAAGACTACACAGCTCACGATCTATATCAAGAAGCAATTCAACACATTGATAATAATAAACTTATAGTCAGTATTGATGATACTGTTTTAGATAAGCCATATAGTCAACATATGGACTTAGTTAGCTATTTTTGGTCAGGTAAACACCACCGATCCGTCAAGGGTATTAATCTCATTACCTTGTATGCGACAGATCAACATGGCAAAAATATTCCAATTAATTTTCGAATTTATGATAAGTCAGAAAGTAAAACCAAGAATGATTACTTTATGGAGATGTTAAGTGAAGTACTCGATTGGGGTGCAAAGATTCAATTCATTACAGGTGATAGTTGGTATTCATCGACTGAAAATCTAAAAACCATAAGAAAACATGGTATTCGATTTATGTTTGGTGTCGACAGTAACCGTAAGGTTTCCCCTGAAAAAGGACAATGGTTTCAACTCCGTTTATTGCCGAATTTTCATCAGGGTCAAGTGGTCTGGCTCAAAGATGTTGGCTTTGTACAATTATTTAAGACTCAGTTAAAAGAACAGCAGAGATTTTATATTGTGCATCAAGATGAAGATGATTTATTGTCCTTTGATGGTTTTTATGAATTACATTCAAGTCATTGGAAAATAGAACAATATCATCGAGTAATTAAACAGGTTTGTCATATTGAAAAGTTTCAAGTAAGACGATCCAAGCTGATTTTGAATCATATTTTCTCAGCCTTGATGGCCTATGTTGAGATACAAAAGAACCAGTTTGAGCGGATCTTTGAAAATGTATATCGTTGGCAGAAGAAATTATTTAGACCAATTATCAAGAACTTTATTGATGAATTTATTCTCGATAAGAATCATCTGCTGCCACAGAAAATCTATAAATAATAGTGCGTAAGTCCTATATAACATCACACTCATAGAAATCCGTATAAGGTACTTTGTCACATAGCTTTTTATTGTCATCATTTAAATTTTGGTGAAATACATCAGAAAGAATGATTGGTTTGCGCCATCCTTTGTTTGCATTATTGCAATAGTGAGCTGTTTTTCCAATTAGTTCGCCGATCCAAGTAACTTCATTGATACCACTACCTTTATAGCCAGCTTTTATAACTAAAGCTTGTCCATAATGAAGCCCCATACCAACTTTAAGCTGAGTATAATTTTTTTTCTTAAGTTTTATATTTAAAGTATGAATTAGTGAATTAGCTTTAGCAGCGGTAGTAAATACCTCATTAATTTGGACAGTTGTTTCTGTATTGAATACCCCCCAAACACAATCACCTTCAATATAAATTTGCTGGATATTTTGATTACCGTTAAGGAGCGCAACCAATTCAGAAATATAGGCTCTATATATTTTTGCTAAAACTTTCTTTTGATGTTGAGTAGCTAGGTCTTTTGAACCACGTAGATCAATAAATAAAGCAGAGCAATTTATATGATAGCCGTTGGTGTATGTTAGATCATCTATACCAGGTACTTTATTACTCTCTTGATAATTATTATCTGAAGAGTCTAATATTTCATCAATTCTTTCACGGCTTTTTTCAAAATCATATGATTTGTAATTTGCTTGCATTTTTTATTCATTCATTAAAAACCCCACTAACTTATAGCGGGGTTTTGTTTAACTTTCAAGCAATTAAGGCTTAGTGCTGTAACACCGAAATATCTGCCACTTTCGTAAACAACTCACGAAGCTGTGCAAGCATACGTAAACGGTTTGCTTTCAGGTCGGCATCATCCGCCATCACCATGACACCGTCAAAGAATGCATCAACAGGCGCACGAAGTGCAGCAAGTGCAGACAATGCAGCAGTGTAGTCTTTGGCAGCAAATAATGGCTCAACTTGAGGTGCAATCTTAGCAAGTTCAGCGAACAATGCTTTTTCAGCATCTTCAACCAGGTTTGCTTCAACCACTGAACCTTCAGGCGCAGCTTCTTTCGCTAAGATATTCGCAACACGCTTATTCGCAGCAGCAAGCGCAGCAGCTTCAGGTAATGCACGGAAGTGATTGACTGCATTGACACGCTTGTCAAAATCAAGAGGAGATTTTGGTGACAAAGCTTGAACCGCTTGAATCACATCAACAGCCACGCCTTGGTCTTCGTATTTTGCACGGTAACGACCTTCCAAGAATGCAACAGCATCTGCCAAAGTCTTGTCGTGATCTTTCAATACATCGCCATAAGCAGCTAAAGCAAGTTTGATCAGGTCTTCAATTGAAACATCAAGCTCGTTTTCAGTGACAAGACGCAAAATACCAATCGCAGAACGACGAAGTGCAAACGGGTCTTTAGAACCTGTAGGCGCTTGACCGATCCCGAAAATACCAGTCAATGTGTCTAAACGATCCGCAAGGGCAATGGTTGTACCTGTTTTGGTTTTCGGTAAAACGTCACCCGCGAATTTAGGTAAATATTGCTCACCTAAAGACTCAGCCACTTCAGCATTTTCACCTTCAAGACGCGCATAGTAAGTCCCCGCGATCCCTTGAAGTTCAGGGAATTCACCCACAAGCTCAGAGGTTAAGTCACACTTCGCAAGAAGGGCAGCTTTTTCAGCATCTTCCGCTTTTGCACCTGTAATAGGCGCAAGTGCAACAGCCAATTTTGCAATACGTTCAGACTTGTTCCAAAGCGTACCAAGCTCTGCCTGGAAGACCATGTTTGCAAGCTTCTCTTTACGCGATGCAAGCGGTTGCTTTTGATCTTGTAGGAAGAAGAATTCAGCATCAGACAAACGTGGGCGAACAACTTTTTCGTTACCTTCAATGATTTGTGTCGGGTCTTTTGACTCAATGTTTGACACAGTAATGAAGTAAGGCTGTAATTTGTTGTCAGCATTGACTAAGCAGAAGTACTTTTGGTTGTCCTGCATGGTCGTGATCAATGCTTCTTGAGGAACAGCAAGGAAGCGTTCTTCGAAGCTTGCACGTAGCGCAACAGGCCATTCAACCAATGCAGTCACTTCGTCACGAAGATCCGCAGGCACAATTGCAATTGCATTGACTTCATCAGCCAATGCTTTCACTTGTTGGTCGATGGTTGCTTGACGCTCTTCAAATGAAGCCACAACATGCGCTGCTTTTAACTTCGCTAAGTATTCGTCTGCATGCGCTAAAGTGATCGCTTCTGGCGCGTGGAAACGGTGACCAAAAGTCACGTTACCGGCTTTGTGATCTTGAATCGTTGCATCAACTACGTCGTTGTCTTTTAACAACACAACCCATTTTACTGGACGTACGAATTCAGTACGGCTTGCCGCAGAACGCATACGTTTTGCAATTGGAAGGTTATCCAAGGCATTTTGTAAAATTTGTGGAAGTAAAACGTCGAGGCTTTGACCTTTTACGTCTTTTAAGTAGCAAACTTTTTCAACTTTACCCGCTTGGAAAGTTGATACTTGATCAACTGTGATGCCTTGACCACGCATAAAGCCTTCTAAAGCTTTAGTCGGGTTACCTTCAGCATCAAACGCTGCCTGTTTGGCAGGGCCGTCAAAACGTTTTTGTGTATCTGCTTGCGCAGCATCAACGTTGACAATTTTAAGCGCAAGACGACGTGGTGCTGCATAAGCTTCGATTGAATCAAAAGCAAGACCAGCATCTTTTAAGCCTTTTACGGTTTCTGCATGTAAGGCATCACGTAATTTTTTTAAGCTTTTTGGTGGAAGTTCTTCACAACCCAATTCGAACAAAACGGTATGTTTAGACATTATTTGCTCTCCTTGTTTGCTTCTTTCGCTTCTGCTTCAACTTGTGCTTTTAACTGTGCCAACACTTCATCACGTAACGCTGGTTCAGCCATTGGGAAACCAAGTTCCGCACGTGCTGCTACATAACTTGTCGCAATAGAACGTGCCAAGGTACGTACACGTAAAATGTAACGTTGACGTTCAGTCACAGAAATCGCGCCACGCGCATCTAATAAGTTGAAGCTGTGTGATGCTTTCACGACTTGCTCATATGCAGGAAGTGGAAGTTTCGCTTCGATCAAACGCGTTGCTTCAGCTTCGTAGAAATCGAACAATTCAAACATTTTTTCAACGTTTGCATATTCGAAGTTATAGGTCGATTGTTCCACTTCATTTTGATGGAACACATCGCCATAAGTTACCGTACCGAACTGACCTTTGGTCCACACCAGATCATAAACAGAGTCTACACCCTGCAAGTACATTGCAAGACGTTCAAGACCGTAAGTGATTTCACCAGTCACTGGGTAGCATTCAACACCACCGACTTGCTGGAAGTAAGTGAACTGCGTCACTTCCATACCATTGAGCCAAACTTCCCAGCCTAGGCCCCAAGCACCCAGTGTTGGAGATTCCCAGTTGTCTTCCACGAAACGGATATCGTGTACCAGTGGGTCAATACCGATCGCTTTAAGCGAATCAAGATAAAGCTGCTGGATGTTGTCCGGGTTTGGCTTAAGCACCACCTGGAATTGGTAATAATGTTGCAAACGGTTCGGGTTTTCACCATAACGGCCATCTTTCGGACGGCGTGACGGTTGAACATAAGCGGCATTCCAGGTTTCAGGACCCAGTGCACGAAGGAAAGTCGCAGTGTGGAATGTCCCTGCACCCATTTCCATATCATAAGGTTGCAAAATGACGCAGCCTTGCTCCGCCCAGTAAGTTTGTAAGGCAAGAATTAAGCCTTGGAAGGTATCAATATGCGATATGGCGCGACTCATGGTCATCCACTTAAAATTAGAGAAAAATTGTGCTCAATTATAAGGACTTTGCAGGGGAGTGGCAAAGGGTTAATGTAGGGATACTTTTTTGAAAAAAATAAAACAGGCTTAAAGGATACGTGGCATTTAGAGGCTTACTGCGATTTTAGCTGTACTGGTCGATACAGGCTGATCTGAAAATCAGGAATAAATCTGATATATGGCATGCTGTTAACTGGAGAGTCATAAAGTTCAACGGATCTCATACGATTGCGATCCTCAAATTAGTTTAATATTCACGCAATATAATAACGCTTAAAAATAAGGAACTTCATGACCACTTACCAAATTCAATGCCATTTAAAATACAAGGTCGTGCAACCGACAGAATTTATTTTTATGCTTCAGGCGGCACATCATTCCGATCAGAAGATTCTTGAAGAACAACTCAGCTTTAATCTGCCCGTAGCATGGCATGAATTTCAGGATGCCCAGCATCAAAATCGACATGTTCGGCTACAGGTCGAACCCTGTGAAACTTTTGAGCTGAATTATACGGCGACAGTAGTCCGTCATCCGAGCCTCTCTCTGGAACTTCAGCAGGGTCTAAAAGAAGTGGCCATTCCTGAGCTGCCCGATGAAGTATTGCCTTATTTGCTGGCCAGCCGTTACTGCAATTCGGATTTATTGCTGGAAATGGCGAAACGCTCATTTGGCTGGATGACACCGGGCTATACGCGGGTCAAAGCCATTGAACAGTGGATTTATAACAATATTTTTTATGTATCTGGCAGTTCCGACCAATTTACCACTGCCACAGATGTACTGGTGCATCGTGCAGGCGTATGTCGTGACTTTGCCCATTTGGGCATTGCGCTGTGCCGTGCTTTGGGAATTCCGGCACGCATGGTGGTCGGTTATGTGGAAATTGAAAAGTTTTTACCCGATTTTCATGCTATTTTTGAAGCGTATTTAGACGGTGGCTGGGTGCAGTTTGATCCGACCCGTTTGGCTCCGGTCGAAAATCTCATTCGGATCGGTACTGGAGTCGATGCCGGAGATGTGGCATTTTCAACCTATTATGGTGAGGTCGAACTGTTAAAAATCCAGCCACTGATTCAACCTGAAATGAGCCATTAAGCTGTTTTAAAAAAATTTGAACAACGATTTAAGCAGAAGGTTAGAAAGGATTTTTCCATACAAATGACTACCGGTAATAAAGTGATCATTCTATAAAAAGCCGAATGAATGTTTTAATCTGAGTGAAATATTATTTTAAAAAGCCTGCATTCGCGAATGATGAAAAGATGTAAAACACAGATGCCTTTCATCGGGCTTGGTTCTATAATGCCCAAAATCTACAAACAATAAGATCAGGCGCACTGTGTTTCATTCCCATCTCGACTGGCTCAATACCTTAAAACCAAATTTCAAAGTCCTTCCACTCAAAGACCGTTTGCTCTGCGGAGTTGGAGCACTATTGGGTTTGGTGGTTTCGTCTTTGTTGAGTTTATGGATTCTGGGGGATTTTGAAGCCTGGTATATTGCCCCGATGGGCGCATCCTCGGTATTGCTGTTTGCAGTGCCTGCCAGTCCTCTGGCACAGCCCTGGAATATTCTGGTCGGCAATACCATTGCTGCGGTGATTGGCGTGAGCTGTGCCTTGTTAATTGCCAGTCCGACCGAAGCCTTTAGTGTCGCCGTGGCCTTGGCGATTGTCCTGATGATGACCACAGATTCCCTGCATCCACCGAGTGGCGCCGTGGCCATTACCGCAGTGCTGGGTGGCCAGCCGGTGCATGAACTGGGTTATGCCTTTGTATTTTATCCGGTGCTGCTCAATTCAATTCTGCTCATGGTGATTGCGATTGTCTTTAACCGGATGATTGGCAAGGATTATCCACAGCAAGCCCAGTTAAATACCCGTTCCAAGGATCCGACGCCGACCCAGAAAGTCACCATTCAACCTCAGGATATTCAGGAAGTGCTGGATCAGCGCACCGAGCTGCTGGACATCAGTGAATATGACCTGCAAAAAATCATTATGGAGGCACAAAACCGCGCCAATGCGCGTGCAGTGCATGAATTTAGCTGCCAGGATATTATGACCAAGGATGTGGCAACCCTGCATGAAAATGATGATATTCAGCACGCACTGGACAAGTTCAAACAGATGAACCTGATGAGCCTGCCCGTCGTTAATGCCGATGAACAACTGGTCGGTACACTGGCAATGTATCAGGTGGTGGAATGGTTCAAGCGCGCTGCCGATGTGCGCAGTAGCTGGGAACATCAGGTCAAACATATCATGACCCGTAAGGTGATCACAGTGCAGCCTTTACAACCCATTCAGGATCTGGTGCCATATTTTGTCGAGCGTTCCTTCAACTATATTCCGGTGGTGAGCGAGCAGAAATTGGTGGGAATTATCAGCCGGGCAGACATGATTGCCGCACTCAATCAGGAGCTGAATCATTTTAAAATGAAAGCTTAAAACCGGATTAAAACAGAAGTTAACAGGCAGGGCGTGATCAACTCTGGTCAGCTTGCCAGCTGAGAAAACTGTAAAATAGTGCCATCGGCAGGGAAAAACACAGCAGAAACAAAAAATGGGAACTAAAATTTTCACTTGGAGGATGCGAGATATAAGCCAGAATCAGGGTTCCCAGTACGCAGCTCATTAAAATCGTGATGATATTAAACAGCTGATAATGGCATAGCAGCAGGTGAGTCACTAATAGAAAAGGAAAGACCATCACCCAGTAAGTCAGGCAGACAAAAAAGCTAATAAAAAGCGCTGCAAACAGACTCTTGAAAATGGAGAAAACCCCATAACTGACTTCATGAAATAGCGCATAAGGGAATAAAATTACAGCGATGATCAAAGGTGCAAGCGCGAGGTTAAATGTCATTTTCCAGGGAGAATTCTGGATCGGTCGGGATATGAACTGAAATATCTTATCCATAAATGATTTAACGCTTCTATGATTTTTAGACTATATGAAATTTATACTTTTTTATTTTTAGAGCATACACTTTTTACGATCAGCGACAGCTTAAAAATACGTTAAGTGAATGCTAAAAATATATTTAAGCAGATTTTTTTATATCAATCGCAGGATGCAGTTGATCTTGAATCAATCTGAAAGATAAACAGAGAGGCTAAAGCTCAGTCATCATAAAAGATAGGCAAAAAAAGCCACGATAACTTGGGGAAATTACCGTGGCATCAAAATTTCATCCCATTTAACCGGGGTGAAAGAGGAAGCTCTGCGATGAAACTGGTTAAGAACGCTTGTTAAAAATGACTGTACAGCTTAATAGCGTTTATCCTGATTCACTGTACGCACAGGATTTTGATAGCCCTGAGGTTGATGAACGCTGTCATGATCAATTCTGTACTGTTTTTTCGGCATGATTAACCACAACACCAGATAAACCAAAATACCCGGGAAGGCGGCACTCATGATTGAAATCACCACAAAAATTAGACGTAATAAATTTGCGTTCCAACCAAAACGTTCAGCAATACCACCCATCACACCTGCAATCATGTTTGAGCGGTTAGAGCGATATAAACCAACATTGGCCATTAAAATCTCCTGATTAAAAATAGGTGTGAATCCTAAAACTAGATCCATACTTAAAGAAATGGAGTTTGCTTAAGCTTTTTAAAGTGCTGATTAAAAATAAAATCGTTAAGTAATGTTAATAAAGATTAAAACCAGATCTAAGAGCTACTAACATAGTGAAAATTCTATTGAACTCTTGTGTAAAGTTCAGCAGCTTTGCTGTGTGCTTTTTGCTCGCCATTTTTCCTATTTAGGTTTATTAAAAATGAAATTGGATGTATCCCGTTGTACATTAAGCAGTTTTTTTAAATGTAGCCTGGTGTTGGGGAGTATGGTGATTTTGCAGGCTTGTGATCAGCAGCAAGTCAAACCTGAACAGGAAAGTCAGGCGACCTCAGAAGAAGGTGTTAAAATTTCCGCTGCCAATACAAAGGCCGATGTAGTGACCGTCAGTGCCAAATCCTTAACTCAGGTCGCAGGGCAGGCGACTCTTCCGGCAGAAGCTGATTTAAACCCGGCAACTGTACCAGAGGATGCCAAGGCGTTTATAGGCCGCTATCATACTGAAATCGACTGTGATGGCCGCTTTGCGCCTTGTACTGAAGGCAAGGCAGAATTTATTTTGACTCTGATGCCGGATGGTACGGTGCATCGCAGCATTTTACAGTATGGCAAAGTATTTATTGATAATACCAAAAACAGCACGGCTCACAATATCACCTACCGTAAAGACCGCTGGTTTATCAATCCGGAACGTACCGATGTGGTAGTGAATCGCAAAGAAGGGGCGAGCTTTTACTATAAGATTAAAGATTCAAATCACTTGGTCATGAATCTGGAAAAAATCTATAGTGAAAAGGAAAGAACCAACCGGGAATTATTTGATCGCGGTTATCCGGCACCTTCAAAAGCCTATGAACTGGTCAAAGACACATCCTTTCATATTCAAAAATAATGCCTGATAAAAATTGGCTGATCTGGTCGAAAGCTTAATTCAAATACGATTTAGATTAGACAATAAAGGCGAGTGGTGGGAACGCGTGAGCATAAAATCTAGGCGCAGAAATACACGACCAAAACATCGTAATCTAATTAAAATATAATGAAGTAAATCAGAGAAACATTCTAAGGAAAGAATGGTGGGTCGTCCGCGATTCGAACGCGGGACCAACGGATTAAAAGTCCGCTGCTCTACCAGCTGAGCTAACGACCCTGAGGAATAAAAATGATGACCATTTTTATGACGCAAGAGTGTGGTGTACTTTTACGTGATCCTTTCGGAAGATGGTGGGTCGTCCGCGATTCGAACGCGGGACCAACGGATTAAAAGTCCGCTGCTCTACCAGCTGAGCTAACGACCCATCAAGGAATATCAAATAAGTGGTGGGTCGTCCGCGATTCGAACGCGGGACCAACGGATTAAAAGTCCGCTGCTCTACCAGCTGAGCTAACGACCCTGAACCATCATTCAAACCAGGTTTGAATGTGCAGTGCAAGTCAAGCTAAATAGCTTAAAGCACCACTTTGTTTGATGGAGCGTATTGTAGCAAGATCTCATTTCAGCGCAAGCAAAAAATAACAAAGTTGCCCATGTTTGATTATAAATACAACAATTATGCTTTATCTAAACAAAAAATAGGCAACTTCAGTACTTAGAAGCGATATTGATAAGCCTGAATATTGGCAAAAATCTCTGCGGTGAGCTCGGAATATGCCGTTGCACCTGGCAATAACACCAGCAGGCGTTCATCGGTTTTACTCGGATCAAATGCTTGCTCTTTCAATTTATTTTTCTGGTATTTAAAGGTACCTGTAGTTTCAATCTGCTGTTGTATACGTAAAAATACCGGTACCGCATAAGCCGGCAAGCATTTTTTAAAGCAAGCGGCCATGGCTGCTAAATCTGCATCATCCAATTTTACATCGGGTTGCAGGGTAATCGCGGCCATACCGGCACGACCATTGGTATTGGGAATTTCTACGCCATACACCACCGCTTCAACGATTTTGTCATACTCGGTCAGCATGTTTTCCACTTCAGTGGTGGAAACATTCTCACCTTTCCAGCGGAAAGTCTCGCCTAAACGATCAACAAACTGCGCATGACGGAAGCCGATATTGCGCACCAGATCTCCGGTATTGAAGTAAGCATCACCTTGGGTAAATACATCCTGCATGATGACTGACTTGTTTTTTTCCGGATCGGTATAGCCATCAAAGGGTGAACGGCGGGTAATTTTACCAATTAATAAACCAGTTTCGCCTTTTTTCACCCGTTTGCAATGGCCTTTGGCATCCCGTACCGGCTCATTTTTATCTTTATCAAAGGCAATAATCGCATACGGTGTGGGTGAGAAACCGACGGTATTGTCAAAATTGAAAATATTGCTAAAACCGACATTGCCTTCACTAGAGGCATACAGTTCCAGCACTTCCTGAATGCCAAAACGGGATTTAAATTTATCCCAGATATTTGGGCGTATGCCATTCCCAATCATCTTAGTCACGCGGTGACCTTTTTCCAGTTCAGATGGGGGAGCATCCATCAGATAGCGGCACAACTCACCGACATAACCAATCGCAGAGGCATCAAATTTTTGCACATCCTTCCAGAAAGAAGAGGTCGAAAATTTACGGCGAATAGCCAGGGTGCTGCTCCCTGCAATGACACCGCACCAGCACACCACCATGCCTGTGGCATGATAAAGCGGCAGGGTACAGTACATCACATCATCTTTATTGAGATTCAGCACATGCCCATAGGTGCCATAAGCCAGCGTCCAGCGACCATTGGTAAAGATCACCGCTTTAGGTAGACCCGTGGTGCCCGAGGTGTAAATATAGAACAGCCCGTCTTTGCCCTGTACCGAATGAGTAGTTGATGGATTGAATTTGGGAGCAAGATCGGTTTTTTCAGCCAGGTTGATAAAGCCTTCAGGCGCCTGACCCGGATCGGCTTGAGTGTTTTGATCTGCAAACCAGTGCAGGCGGTCACTGCTAATATTCAGGTCATTACGAATCTCGTTAACTGCATGACGGCACTCTTCGCCGACAATCAGGGCAATCGGTTTGACCAGATTGATACTGTGCGTCAGCACCTTGCCGACTTGAGAGGTATTCACTAAAGCGGTCGTCACACCCAGTTTGGCCAGACCAATTACACTGGCAATCAGTTCAGGACGGTTCTCGACCATGACGGCAACGACATCACCTTTCTTGGCACCCAAGGATAGATAGAAATGGGCAATCTGGTTGGCCCAGGCATTGAGAGCAGCATAGCTATAGCTTTGCTCTTCAAAACGCAAGGCAATGCCTTCCGGGTTACGCTTGGTGGCTTTTTCAAAAGCCAGACCCAGGCCGGCCGGTGTGTTCGGAGTACGTAAATATGCCTGTCTTAGACCAGTGAGCAAATTGGGCACTTTGGTCAAGAAAGCCGGGATTTTGGCAGCGACATCTGCAATCCCAATCAGATCGTGTGGTTTCATTTGGGTCATGAGAATCCTATTTATTTTTCGTATCCGATACGTTCAATTTATATACAGTAGACGAGCTAGCCATCTTTTAGCGTTAAAACACTAGTGCAATCAACCTATTCTGACTAAATCTAGCAAAAAAAACCTAGTCACCGAAATGACTAGGTTTTTTTATATGACTGCAATTGAGCAAATTATGATTCAGTTGCAGTATTGGCTTTTTTCGGTGGACGACCACGTGGACGACGTGGACGAGCAGCCTGTTTCTCCGCTTTTTCAGCTTCGCTGGCTTCAGTGTCTTCTGTTGTTACTTCGGCCTGATCTTGGGCTTCTGTAACAGGAGCTTGTGATTCAGCATTTGCTTCAACTGGCGCAGCATCTTCAGGTTGAGCTTCAGTCACTGGAGTCTCTTCTGCAGGAGCTGCATCTACTGGTGCCGTCGTTTCAGTGGCTTGTTCAGCTGGCTGAGCATTTACGGTTTCTTCAATAGCTACTTCAGTGGCTACTGGAGTTTCAGTTGCTGCTGCTTCAGCTGACTCTGCTTGCGCTTCTGCTGCTACAGGTGCTTCTGGCGCAGTTTCAACTGCCGGAGCTGTTTCTACTTTAGCCTGTTGCTTGGCTTGTTGTAGGGCCTGTTCTGCAGCCTGTTTAGCTAGACGGCGACGCTCACGTGGATCGTTTGCGACACGTTTGTCCGACACCGGTTTTGGTGGAGTCAGGTCCAGAACTGGAGCAGGCTCTGCTTCAACCTTGGCTACGGTTACTTGAACATCACGGGTAACCGGTTTTTTCTCTGCGGCAGGCGATGCTGCAGCCACCAGACTCGCGTTGTACTCTTTTGTGAACTTCTCTAGAGCACGGTTGAAGGTTGGCAATAAACCAAACTGTTCAATCAGTACGGAGCAGTCTTCACCATAAACATGGCGAATCAGGCTACCAATGGTGAACTGACCCAATGTTGGTACTTGTGACGGAGTCAACTTCTGAACTGTGGCCTGTTGAGGCTGGCCTTCACGCTGCTGACGGCGACGCTGACGCGGATCGTTGCTGGCACGTGGTTTTTCAGCACTTGATTCTTCAGTTGGCACAACTTCTTCAACAGGGGCTGTCAGTGCAGCTTCCACTACATTTTCAGCCGCGGCTTCTTCAACTGGCGCATCTGCCAGTGCAGTAACTTCAACCGCTGGCGTTGCAACTGCAGCATTGTCATTCAATGCCACGATTTCGCTTTTTGCCTGGTCAATATTCACGACCATAGCGGTTGGCATCACGACTTGACGTGGTGCATCAACCAATTCAACACGAAGCTGCTTGTCGTTGACTGCTGGAGCTTCAACGACTGCAGGTGCTGCTTGTTGAGCCTGCTCATTCAGCACGCTTGGATCGCGGTGGCGATTTGGACGTTCCTGACGTGGCTGGTTACGGCGGTCACGACGTGGCATTGCCTGTTGTGGCTGTTGTTCATTGTTTTGAACATCATTTTGCTGAGATGGCTCGTTGTGATGCTGACGGCGAGAATTACGCTTGTTTTCACGTGCTTCATGACGTTGCTCTTGACGAGATACCTGAACCACTTCTTCATGCACCTGATGTTGCTGAGGAGCGGAAGCTTCAGACTGAACCTGCTCACGCGGTTCTTTGTGCTTCGGATTACGTGGTTTTTTGTTGTTATGACGCGGTGCTCTTTCATCACGTTCAGCCGGTTTTTCAGCATCACGTTCCTGTTTTTGCGCTACAGTCGATGGTGCCAGGTAAGCATTGCTGCTTGCCGGAGCAGCAGGTTGAGATACTTGCTGTGGAGCAGGTTGTGCCACCGGTGCAGACAATTGACCGAACTGACCACGGCTCACCGCACCGCCATTGATCATTTGTTCAATTGCTGCAGCTGCATTGTTGGCAGTACGCGATTGATCAACAGTCGCAGCCTGTTTTTGAACAAAGAGGTTTTCTAACCAGGCACATGGGCTAGATGCAGGAGCAGCAACTTGTGCTTGGGCAGGAGCTTGTTGCGCAACAGGTACTTGCTGTGCATTTTGGTTTTGCTGGTTACGGCGTTTATTGTTTCTGCCGTTGTTTTGCTGTTGAGCAGGCGCTGGTGCAGCAGCATGCGTATGTTGTTCTTCTTCTAAATGCCATTCAGATGACTCATAGCCCAACTCTTTTTCACTTGAACGAGTTGCTTCAGTACGTTCATAGCTGGTTGGTGCAAAGCCTTCGGCATTATAAGTGATTTCATAATGCGGTGTTTCCAGATGCGGATGCGGCAGCACAGTGACACGTACATTTGAAGTCTGTTCTAAATAGACCAAGGTGTGACGTTTTTCATTCAATAAGAAGGCAGCAATTTCGACTGGAACTTCGACTTGAACTTCACCATGACGTTCACGTAACGCGATCTCTTCCACTTTACGCATAATCGAAAGTGATAAAGAACGAAGATCACGAACCATGCCGGTACCATGGCAGCGTGGGCAAACGTAGCCAGTCGCTTCTTCAAGAGAAGGACGCAGACGTTGACGGCTCATTTCCATCAAACCAAAACGTGACAATTGACCGAACTGGATACGGGCACGGTCACTTTGCGTCGCTTCACGCAGCTTCGCTTCCACCATACGCTGGTTGCGGTCTTTAGTCATGTCGATGAAGTCGATCACCACCAGACCACCGATATCACGTAAACGTAATTGACGCGCGATTTCTTCTGCCGCTTCAATATTGGTATTTAACGCGGTGTCTTCAACGTCGCTACCGCGAGTCGATTTTGCTGAGTTAATGTCAATTGACACTAAAGCTTCAGTTTGGTCGATCACGATCGAACCGCCAGAAGGCAATTTTACTTCACGTTCATAAGCGGTTTGAATTTGACTTTCAATCGCGAAATGCGCGAATAAAGGTTCATTTAAGGTATAAGTTTTCAGTTTTTCTAACTGACGTGGCATTACCGCTTTTACGAAGTTATAGGCTTCGTTATAGGCTTGTTCTGAGTCAATCAGGATTTCAGCAACATCATCACGCAGGTAGTCACGAATGGCACGTGTTACCACGCCCGCTTCCTGATGTACCAACATTGGCGATGGACCTGAACTTGCCGTGCTCTGGATTTGTGCCCAAAGGTCTAACAAGTGCTGTAAGTCGAGTTGCAATTCTTCTTGTGAACGACCGATCCCGGCAGTACGCACAATCACACTCATACCACGTGGCACGTTCAGTGTTGCCAGCATTTCTTTCAGTTCTTCACGCACTGAACCAGAAATCTGACGGCTGATACCACCACCTTTCGGGTTGTTTGGCATCAAGACCAAATAACGGCCAGCAAGTGAGATAAAAGTAGACAAGGCAGCGCCTTTATTACCACGCTCTTCTTTTTCCACCTGAACCAGAAGCTCGGTGCCTTCAGTGATCAGTTCACGGATATTCGAAGTTTGGCGAGGATCGGCTTTGTAATATGAATTTGCGATTTCACGCATTGACAGGAAGCCTTGGCGACCTGCACCGTATTCAACGAATACAGCTTCTAAAGAAGGCTCAACGCGAGTCACGTGACCTTTATAGATATTGGATTTTTTTTGTTCACGGGTACGATTTTCTAAATCAAAATCGTAAAGACGCTGACCAGTGACAAGTGCAACGCGAATTTCTTCGGCATGTGTTGCATTAATCAACATACGTTTCATGGGTGTAACACCTTATAGTGATACACAGCAAAAAATCGCTATACACGTAGCGAACATCACACATCACGGATCAATGGCTCAAATCTGCAATGAATTTCATTGTGGTTTGAGTCTTTTATGACCGAGCTCTATTTAATATAGATGGGCTTCGGTTTTTGATTCACGTATTGATGATGGCAATACGGCTTCAATCTTTAAACGGATTAAAGTCACCTGAACGCTTCACTGGCGGACGAGCGGTGCATTGGATGTGTGTAACTTTCACTGTCACATTGCTCGAAGATCATCCCTTCTTTATAGAAAGTGTCTTGATACGGAATTGTCGTCGTATCTTTACAAACTGTGCAGATCCAATGCATCAACGCTGTAGCCTGAAGTCGTCTTCAGGTTGCGACTAATCTGATGTGTATCAGTTTACGTTTAAAAACCAACAAAGTTGGCGACATATTTTTTAAGACAAACTGATTTATGTACCTGAGGTACAATTAAACGCAACAGTTTGCTTTGTTTGCCGATATAATAAGCCTTCGGCGTGGCATAATTCTTTGGGGACCTTCCCGTATCATGTGAGTCTTTAATTGAACAATCAAGTTCAGAAAAATCTGAAATGATTCAACTTTTACTCACAAACGATGGTTTCCGTGCGCTGACTATATCAAACCTTGCATCATCTGCCTATGGGCTAAGCTTATGTTTCTTGTGTAAAGCATAACCTAAGTGATCAGTTTTTAATCAATTTTAGTATTTTTTGGGTCATAGTAACTGTATGAATTCTACGCAACAATGGCAAAACGTCACTTGGTTTGAAGTGGATGAACATCAAGATGGACAACGCATCGATAATTTCTTGTTTAGTCGTCTGAAAGGTGTGCCAAAAAGCCGTATCTATCGTCTGATTCGTGAAGGCCAGGTTCGCGTTAATAAAAAACGCATTAAAGCAGAAACCAAACTTGCAATCGGTGACCAGATTCGCGTTGCGCCGATTCGCTATGAACAAAAAGATGAATCTGCAGCACCGGTTTCCGACAAAGTGGCACAAGGCTTATTGGCCCGTGTGATTTATGAAGATGAAGGTCTGATGGTCGTGAATAAGCCATCCGGGATTGCCGTGCATGGCGGTAGCGGTGTGGCCTATGGTCTGATTGAAGGCTTACGTGCAGCAACCGGTAAAAAGTATCTGGAACTGATTCACCGGATTGACCGTGATACTTCCGGTCTGGTGATGATTTCCAAAAAGCGTAGCGTGTTGAAAACATTACAAGATATGTTGCGTGAACATAAAATCAAAAAAACCTATGCCGCTGTAGTAAAAGGGCAGGTCAGTCTGGATAAACAGCTGATTGATGCACCTTTACATCGTTACGAGCTGGCCAATGGTGAACGTCGTGTCTGCGTGTCCCCGAAAGAAGGTAAAGAGTCTAAAACCCAGTGGAATGTGCAGGAACGTTTTATGCATGCCACACTGGTGTATGCATCTCCGCTTTCTGGTCGTACCCATCAGATTCGTGTTCATGGTTTGAGTATTGGTCATCCGCTAGTAGGCGATGAAAAGTATGGTCATGAAACAGAATATCGTGGGCCAAAACCACGCCGTTTGTGTTTACATGCAATGCGTCTGGACATTCCGGGCTATCCAGCAATTGAAGCACCATTGCCAGAAGATATGCAGAGTCTGGTGGCGCAGTTAAGAGCGCAGAAAGCGGATAAACCGGCTGCCCAATAAGGACTTATTTTTTCTTTTAATAAATTTAATCCACCCTCACCCTCCTTTGAAAAAGGAGGGAATTCCCCTATTTCTTAAAGATGAAGAACATTGTTCCGCAAGAGGGGAGATTAAATTTCGAAAGAATCCTCTCCCTGAGCAGCACTGCTGCGCAAGTCTCCTTCTTGCACGTCTTTTAAAGCAGTGCTTTAAACTCGTTCAGGAGATGGAACGTTACTTATTAAAGAGCAATGTTGAGTTAAAACTTCATTGATAATTCGACTTTATTGGTTCTTTTAATAAAGTCATTGGCTTAAGAATGAAAAAATCTCTCTCCTTGTAGGAGAGGACGTCAAGACTGAATCAAATCTAGGAAACCTTATATGAACTCACCTGCAAAATTGGTCATTTTTGATTGGGATGGCACTTTATTTGATTCAGTTGGTCAAATCGTGGCGAGTTTGCAGTTTGCCGCACAGCAATTTCAGCAGCCTTTAACGAATGCAGATGCCAAAAGCATTATTGGCCTAGGTTTGCCTGAAGTCGCGCAGCGTTTATTCCCGGCAGTACCAGAATTACATACGGATATTTTGCAGGCTTATTCCGACCATTATGTTGCCAACTCGTCAGGAGATTCCTGGTTTGAAGGCGTAGCGCACATGCTCGCAGATTTACAGCAGCAAGGCGTAAAGCTGGCTGTTGCTACAGGTAAAAGTCGTAAAGGTCTGGATCGTGTATTGAAACAGACGAACAGTGAGGAGCTGTTTGTGACTACGCGCGCAGCCAGCGAAACCCATTCTAAACCTCATCCATTAATGTTAGAAGAAATTCTGGCGGAAACCGGTGTGCAGGCTGAACATGCCATCATGGTCGGTGATACGTCTTATGATCTGGAAATGGCGCAAAATATTGCCATGCCAAGTGTTGGCGTAAGTTATGGCGTACATGCGCCTGAACTTTTGGCTCAATTTAATCCAGTCTGTATCGTGGATGATGTGGCTGCTTTGCATAGTGCATTGTTGGCTAAAGTCCAATGGAAACCAGCAGTTTAATCCAGTATCTTGGTTGCAGTGCAAGGAATGTATTTCCCCGGTTTAAATTGGCTGGGGAATGCGGCAGATTTAAGCGCTGGTTCTTATCTTTTAGTCTAAAGTCGTAATTGTACTGATTTTATTCGGTCATATTACGGCAGTTATTTTGCTAAATAGAGATGTGTTTTAAATAATAAGATTTTGTTTTATTTCGTTTTTTATAAATTATTCTTATAGATAATAGCTATAGCAAAAAATAAAATAACTATTGGCACAAACGCCGGATTTTTCCCATCCTAAAACTGTTTATTCCTATGCTCGCTCTGAGAAAGGCAGTCCATGCGGATGATCAGCCTGATCATGTCCCTATTTTCTGTCCCTCTTAGATCCCGGCATAAGCCTAATTTTTGCAGTTTAAGGAAACATTGATGTCGAATTCTGCTGTTGTTGAATCAGTTGCACAAGCACTTCGTAGCGCTGAATTATCACAAACTGCGATTGCACCGATTCGCCCGGAACTTGGCGGTGAAAGTGCTGACGTAGATATCGCCTATGCCGTTCAGGAAGTGAATACCGAGCGTGCTTTGTCTGAAGGTCGCCGTCTGGTGGGTCGTAAAATCGGTTTGACGTCTAAAGTCGTTCAAGCGCAACTGGGTGTAGATCAGCCGGATTTCGGTATGTTATTTGCCGATATGGCTTATGGCGATGGTGAAGCAATTCCAGCCGGCCTTCTGATTCAGCCGAAAGTTGAAGCAGAAATCGCATTGGTGATTAACCAGGATTTAACCAAAGAAAAACACACGTATGCAGACATTATCAGCGCAACTGATTATGCACTGCCTGCAATTGAAGTGGTCGATAGCCGTATCGAAAACTGGAAAATTAGCCTGATTGATACTGTGGCGGATAACGCATCTTCTGCTGCATTTGTCTTGGGTTCTCAGCCGGTTAAGTTAGAAAAACTTGATCTTGTGAACTGCAAGATGGTGATGACGCGCGGTGAGGAAGTCGTTTCTCAAGGCGTGGGTAAAGCATGTCTTGCAAACCCATTGAATGCTGCTGTTTGGCTTGCAGATGAAATGGTGCGTCGTGGCCGTCCGCTTTTAAAAGGCGACATCATCTTGACGGGTGCTTTAGGTCCAATGGTTGTGGCGCAACCAGGTGATGAATTCAAGGTTGAAATTGAAGGCTTCGGTTCAGTAACCGCTGCATTCGCTGCTGAATAATCAAGATTCCAAGAGAGTACATTCATGAAAAAGATTAAATGTGCAATGATCGGTCCAGGGAATATTGGTACTGATTTGCTTTATAAATTACAACGTAGCGAATGGTTAGAGCCTGTTTGGATGGTGGGGATTGACCCGACTTCTGAAGGTTTGGCGCGTGCTGCGAAAATGGGTTTAAAAACCACAGCTGAAGGTGTCGATGGTCTGCTTCCTCATGTGATTGCTGATGACATCAAAATTGCATTCGATGCAACTTCTGCCTATGTCCATGCTGAAAACAGCCGCAAGCTGAATGAACTTGGCGTGTTGATGATCGACTTAACGCCTGCTGCGATTGGTCCATTTTGTGTACCACCAGTCAACCTTGAAGCATTGCTACAAGCGGGCGAAGTACCAAACGTGAACATGGTGACATGTGGCGGTCAGGCAACGATTCCGATGGTGGCTGCGGTTTCTCGCGTTCAACCTGTTGAATACGGCGAAATCATTGCAACTGTATCGACTAAGTCGGTTGGTCCGGGAACGCGTAAAAACATTGATGAATTCACACGTACCACTGCGGGTGCAATCGAGAAAGTCGGCGGCGCGAAACAAGGTAAAGCGATCATTATCATTAATCCGGCTGAGCCACCTTTAATGATGCGTGACACAGTACATTGCTTGGTTGAAGGTGAGCCGGATCAGGCAGCGATTACTGAATCTGTACATGCCATGATCAAGGAAGTTCAAAAATACGTACCAGGTTACAAGCTGGTAAATGGTCCGGTATTTGATGGCAACCGCGTATCAATTTACTTGGAAGTTGAAGGTCTGGGTGACTTCCTGCCGAAATACGCAGGCAACCTTGATATTATGACTGCAGCAGCTGCACGTACTGCAGAAATGTTCGCAGAACACGTGTTCAACACCGCTGAAGCTTAAAGGAATACCAAAATGTCTAAGATTATTGTTCATGATATGACTTTGCGTGATGGTATGCACCCGCAGCGCCATCAAACGACTGTTGAGCAAATGATTGCAATTTCAACCGCACTTGATGATGCTGGCGTACCTTTAATTGAAGTAACGCATGGTGACGGCCTGGGTGGTTCATCAGTGAACTACGGTTTTGCTGCTGCAACGGATGAAGAATATTTATCTGCTGTTGTGCCACGTATGAAGAATGCAAAAATATCTGCATTACTTCTCCCTGGTATCGGTACAGTTGACCATTTGAAAATGGCACATGAAATTGGTGTTTCTACCATTCGTGTGGCGACGCATTGTACTGAAGCGGATTGTTCTGAACAGCACATCACCGCTGCACGTAAACTAGAAATGGACACCGTCGGTTTCTTAATGCTGGCGCATATGGCGACGCCTGAAAAACTGCTTGAAGAAGCAAACAAGATGGTGTCTTACGGTGCAAACTGTATTTACGTAACAGACTCTGCAGGTTATATGCTTCCTCAAGACGTGATCGACCGTGTGGGTCATTTACGTCAACACTTGGATTCAAGCATTGAGCTAGGTTTCCACGGTCACCACAACTTAGGGATGGGTGTATCGAATACTGTTGCTGCAGTTCAAGCAGGTGCGGTACGTGTTGACTTGGCATCTGCAGGTTTAGGTGCTGGTGCGGGTAACACACCACTTGAACTGTTTATCGCTGTGGCAAACCGTATGGGTATGGACACTGGCGTTGACTTGTTCAAAGTACAAGATGTTGCTGAAGATCTAGTGATTCCAATGATGCACAACCCAATTCGTGCAGACCGTGATGCGGCTACTTTAGGTTATGCGGGTGTTTACTCGTCATTCCTGTTGTTTGCTAAACGCGCTGAAGCGAAATATGGCGTATCTGCACGTGAAATCCTGATGGAACTGGGTCGCCGTGGTACGGTAGGTGGTCAGGAAGACATGATTGAAGACCTGGCATTAACCATGTCTAAAGCGCGCGAGTTACAAGCTTAATTTTTAATGCATTCGTATTAAAATAAGGCTAATAAAAAAGCATCCGATTTGGATGCTTTTTTATTATGAAGTAGATTTAATAATATATTAAAACTCTGATCTCAGATATTTTAGTTATAGTGCTATGTGAAGATTATTTCAGTTTAATTTTTTCCTTAAACATAAAAACGATAAATAAAAAATATTATCTTAAAGTTTTTAAAAAAATTGCGCTTATTAATAAAGGAAACAGAAATTTGAATTAAATATCTGGTCAAATTTTTATTTTCATTAATCGGTTTAAAATCTAAGAGATTGAGTGCTTAAATCTGGGCCCGGAATATGCAGAGCTAAAAGAGCAAAAGTTTAATACTGTGGTCGGATTTTTTATTTAAACCGACTTGCGCATGATGGCTGCATGGATTTTATCAGCTGAATGGGGGAACTCATCATGCGTCGTCACAATTTATGGATTGCAATGCTTGCTGCGACAGCAACTTTAGGGACAACTGCAACGAATGCAGACTTTATTGACGACAGCAATGTTCAACTCAAATTTAAAAACTTTTATCTAGACCGTCAGTATCAAGATGACTATTCATCACGTAACTGGGGTTCTTGGTCACAAGGGGTGACTCTGGATGCCAAGTCCGGTTATCACGATATCGGTGGTGGTGTGCAGGTTGGTGCTGATGTACTGGTGCAACATGCAGTCAAACTCAACGGCCATGATAAAAATCCGGACTGGGTTTTACCGCACGATGGCAAAGAATCAAAAGATCATTTCGGTAAAGTCGGCGCGACCTTAAAAGCCAAAGTTTCACAAACTGAGCTGAAAGTCGGTGAGTTATTGCCGGTATCTCCAGTCTTGGTATTCGATCCATCCCGTCAGTTATTAACGACTTATAGTGGCGCTTGGTTAGAGTCTAAAGACCTTAAGGATACCAAGTTAACTCTGGCGTATATTGATGGTATTAACAACCGTTATGACAACCAGTTCCGTGACTTAACTAAATTTGCTCCACCAAGTTTCTATGATACGGGTGCTGAAGCTGATGGCATGTGGATTGCGGGTGTAGACCACCAGCTTACTAAAGAAGTAGGGGCGAGCTACTGGTATGCCGATGTTCAAGACATTTACCAACAGCATTATCTGGGGGTAAATTACAAAACTGCGCTCGGTGAAAAAACCAAATTAGATAGCCACATTCGTTACTTCGATAACTCGGAGTCAGGTGACAAGCTGTATGGTGAGATCGATAACCAGGCATTATCTGTCGCTGCAAAAGTGAATCATGGTGCACATAGCGTAGGTGTGGGTTACCAGCAAATGTTTGGTGATAGTGCATTCCCGACATTGGGTGGCTGGGTGCCACAGCCTTATCTGGCGAACTGGGGGGTAGCGACCTTTACCGCACCAGAAGAAAAGTCATGGAGTGTTTCTTATGGCTATGACTTCTCTGAAATGGGTGCAAAAGGCCTAAACGCAACAGCAGTATATTTCAAAGGTTATGATCAGAAAGGTACTGGGGCGTATCAAGGTCAGAACTTCAATACGGATGAAGTGAATGCCATCGTGAACTACACTGTGCCAGAAGGTAAATTAAAAGGTTTGGGTGTACAGGCGATGTATATTGATGTGAATTTTGCCAATCCAGCAAAACCAGACCTGCAAGAATACCGTGTCGCCACCACTTATACCCATAAATTCTAATACCCGTATATTTTAAAAGCAGTCAGTCTTCTGGCTGCTTTTTGGTTTAAGCGTTCCATTGTTGCATTAAAGGCTTAGATTGAGTAGGGTTTTATTTTAAATTGATATATAAAACAAATACTTAAATTATATCTATTTTGTAGGGTGCAATCGTAATTTTGTATCAGTTTGCTGCGGCTGAGCGGTTAATATAAGGGTGTACACAAGTCATTTTAATGAGTCAACTTGACGTCGAATTCTTGAAAATAGAGGGACACGCAAGCGAAAGACTGTAAGAGGAAGCAATATGAGCACTGTTCAAATCCCTGACTATCAAACAGATCCATTCTTTGGCTTAGAAGATAAATGGATTGAAACCGCTGAAGGCGAGTTGACCCATTACCACGAAATTGGTGAAGGTACGCCTATTCTATTTTTACACGGTTCAGGTACGGGTGTATCGGCTGCGGCAAACTGGTGGTTAAACCTGCCACAAATTGGTGAGCAGGCGCGTTGTATCGCGATTGATACCATTGGTTATGGCCAGACTGTAGTTGCACCGGGTACTGAATATGGTATCCGTGCCTGGGTAGATCATGCGATCCGTACGCTAGACGCTTTGGGTATCGAAAAAACCTGGTTGGTCGGTAACTCTCTGGGTGGCTGGTTAGCATTCCAGATGGCATTGGATTATCCAGATCGTATTTTGGGTATCGTGTCTATGGGTACGGGCGGTGCGAAACAGACAGCTGCACTTAAAGCTCACGCAAACCCAGTTCTTACAGAAGAAGGAATCAAGAAAACCCTTTCTATGTTTGTCGTAAACAAAGACCTGATTACTGATGAACTGGTAAAAGTACGTTTTGCTTCTGCTGCAAATGACTATGCATCAAATCGTTTAATGGATGTGGTTGGCGCACGTGACCGTGACCGTTTCGAATTCCCATTAGACTTCGAAAAAATGAAAGACATTACTGTGCCTGTACTATTGATTCATGGTACGCAAGACGTGGTGATTCCGGTTTCTCGTACTTGGGACATCCTGAACATCGTGCCAAATGCTGATGCACATATCTTCAGCCAATGCGGTCACTGGTCTCAAGTTGAAAAAGCAGATGAGTTCAACACTGTGATCAAAAACTACCTGGCTGTTCATGGCGTAAAATAAGTTTGATACAGTTTTAAAAAAGGATGGCTTTGGTCATCCTTTTTTATATCGGAAATATTTAAGGTAGCGCACCTAAGTGAGTTTGATTCTCATTTATTTGAATAAATATAAAAATCTAATAATTTTTATAGGCTTGAGCTATTTAAACTGAGAAAAATCCGAATGAAACTTTATTAGACTTAAGTGGTAAATGCAGTACATTTAGAGCTAAAAATACACAATTTGGGTCAAGGGCAAGTGAAAAATTTAAGCGCCAGAAATAGATTCTTTATTATAAAATAGAATTAAAAATGGATTCTTAAGCATAAAATAATAAAACAAAAAAAGCACATGCCTATCATAAGTTGAATGGCATATGCCTAATGCAGGGAAGAAATAGGATTAATTTTGTTCGCTACGGTTAATATCCAGATAGAACACACGGGTCAAAAGCTCAAGAAATTTGCTCACGACATAGGATTTGTTGTTTTTATGGTAGCTGACATACAGGTCTAAATAGGGCAACTCCACGTCCAGCGGACGAATCACGGTATTATCCATGGTTAGTGGTGCAATATAGCCAGGCAAAATGGTACAGCCTAGGCCCATTCCGATCGAGTTGATATTAAATAAAATATTATCGGCCTTTTGCACGATATTGAGTTCAATGCCGTTGGCTTTGGCAAAGTCCAGAATAGCCTGGTTCAGGGTCAAGGACTGCTCTGCTGATGGAATAATAAAATCAATACCATTCAATGCTTTAACAGGAATTCTTTCGTATTTTGCTAAGGGATGATCTTTAGGCAGGAGAAAAATCAGCGGTTCACGAATCACGAACTGGCTTTCAATTTCATCACTATTGAAATTATGACGGGTAAATGTCAGATCTAGATCACCTTTTTTTAACAAACGCATTTGCTCATTGTTGTTCAGGCTGAGCAGTTCAATTTTTAAATCCGAGTTCTGTACACGTAGATTTGGCAAGATATACGGGAAGATTTTCATCTCGGCCACCGGTACAAAACCGATGCGGAGCATTTGCTGCTTGGCCTGTGACACCTGACGTGCCATGGCAACGGCTTTGTCCGCCTGTGCCAGGGTGAGACGAGCCTGTTCCAGGAATACGGCGCCTTCTTCGGTCAGCTCTACTTTACGTTTGGTTCGGTTGAGTAGCTTTACCCCGACATCTTCTTCCAGGTCTTTGATTTGCTGGCTAAGTGAGGGTTGAGCCGTATAAAGTTTAAGTGCTGCCTTACTAAAATTGAGCTCTTCAGCAACGGTGATAAAGTAGCGAAGGTGTCGTAATTCCATGTCATCAACCCAAAGAGTAATCCAAAAAATGTCTTACTATAATTTCCTCAAAGTATAATCTATAAACAACTATGTCGTGAAGATTATTTTCCCATTCATAAACTAAATGCTCTGGCGGAATTAATAGATGTTTTAATATAAAAATTCACGTGCTTAATAATTGCTTTAAGCTCTTAATTGAAACAAAAAAAATATTTCCCGAAAAACGCTGTCAAATCCATCATCGTTGAAAAGTTGAGTCTATTACTTTGTGCCAAAGATAGGTCACAGGAGAGCTTTTCATGAGTGGAAAAATTGATGTGCGCGAAATCGATGCTTTAGTCGATGCACAAAATGGACGTATTACGCCATCTATTTATACAGATCCTGACATTTACGAATTAGAACTCGAACGTGTTTTCGGTCGTACTTGGTTATTCCTTTGCCATGAAAGCCAAATTCCTAAGGCTGGTGATTTCTTCAACACCTACATGGGCGAAGATCCAATCATTGTGGCACGTCAAAAAGATGGCTCAATCAAAGCATTTTTAAACCAGTGCCGTCACCGTTCTATGCGTGTAAGCTTCGCTGACTGTGGTAATACCCGTGCATTTACTTGCCCGTACCACGGCTGGTCATACGGCATTGACGGTTCTTTAAAAGATATCCCGCTTGAAGATCGTGCTTACCCACATGGTGCATGTAAAGAGCAATGGGGTCTGGTTGAAGTGAATCGTGTGAAGTCTTACAAAGGCTTGGTATTCGCTTGTTGGGATGAAACCACACCTGATCTTGAAGAATACATGGGCGATATCGCTTGGTACTTAGATGGCGTTGTTGACCGTCGTCCAGGTGGTACAGAAATTATCGGTGGTGTCCACAAGTGGGAAATCGAGTGTAACTGGAAATTTGCGGCTGAACAGTTCGCATCTGACCAATACCACGCCTTGTTCTCTCACGCTTCTGCGATCCAAGTATTGGGCGCGAAACCAGACGACGAATCTTCTAAGAAATTAGGTGCTGCACAAACGGCTCGTCCAGTTTGGGAAACTGCCAAAGACGCGATCCAGTACGGTTCACGTGGTCATGGTTCAGGCTTCTTCTTCACAGAGAAACCAGACGCAAACGTATGGGTTGACGGTGAAGTTGCCAACTACTTCCGTGAAACTTACGACGAAGTTAAAGAGCGCCTAGGCGAGACTCGTGCACTGCGTCTTGCAGGTCACAACACCATGTTCCCAACTTTGTCTTGGTTGAACGGTACTGCAACACTTCGCGTATGGCATCCACGTGGTCCAAACAAAACCGAAGTATGGGCATTCTGTATTGCGGATGCTGAAGCATCTCAAGAAGTGAAAGAAGCATTTGAACGTTCTGCAACGCGTGCCTTTGGTCCAGCCGGTTTCCTCGAGCAAGATGACTCTGAGAACTGGATTGAAATTCAAAAAGTTTTACGTGGTTACAAAGCGCGTCAAAATAAACTCATTATGGAAATGGGTAAAGGCAACGAAAAAGTACGTGAAGATGGTATCCCGGGTATCACCAACTACATTTTCTCTGAAACTGCAGCACGTGGTATGTACCGCCGCTGGGCAGATTTATTGATCCATGAAAAATGGGAAGACGTGGAAAAAGCAGCTGACGAATATGAGAAGGAGCTTATGAAATGAGTCAAATCAGCTTAGAACTTCATCACCAAATTAGTCAGTTCCTGTATCGCGAAGCAAAATTGCTAGACGATTGGAAATTCCGCGAATGGTTGGATACGTTAGCTGAAGATATTTCTTACACGCTACGTACCACACCAAACGCACAAACCCGTGACCGTCGTCGTTCAGTTGAACCACCTACCACTTGGGTGTTCAACGATTCAAAAGACCTTTTAGAGCGTCGTGTAGCGCGTCTGGAAACCGGTATGGCTTGGGCTGAAGAGCCTCCGTCACGTACCACCCACATGGTGAGCAACGTGATCGTAGAGCCAACTGAAGTTGAAGGCGAATACGACGTGTACGTAACCTATTTGCTATATCGTACGCAAAAAGAGAAAGACATTGTCATTTACTGCGGTAAACGCCATGACAAGATCCGTAAAGTTGAAGGTGGCCTCGGCTTCCAGATCTTCAACCGTAAGATCACGCTTGATCAAGCGACATATAGCTCACATAACTTGAGTGTGTTCTTCTAATGAATAAGATTTTTGTTTGCCAAGTTGACGAATTAGACGAAGGCGAAGCGTTAAAAGTAGATTGTGGCGTAAACGGTATCGAAGCGCTGGCTGTATTTAACAATGGCGGTGAATTCTTCGCTATGAACGATAAATGCAGTCATGGTAATGCTTCTATGTCTGAAGGTTATCTTGAAGATGACGGTACTGTGGAATGTCCATTGCATTCAGCACGTTTCTGTTTAAAAACAGGTGAAGCATTGTGTCTACCTGCAACTGATCCAATCAAAACATTCCCAGTGATTGTTGAAGATGGTCAATTGTTTGTAGAGATGGCAGGAGAGTAAGCATGGGTTGGCTACAGGGCGAAGTTGCACTTATTACTGGTGGTGGTTCAGGCTTAGGCTGGGCTTTGGTCGAGCGTTTTATTGAGGAAGGTGCACAAGTTGCGGTTCTTCAACGTTCAAAAGCTAAAGTAGATGCATTAAATGAACACTTCGGTGGAAAAGTTCTTGCGATCGAAGGTGATGTAGCCAGCTATGCAGATAACGTTCGTGCAGTTCAAGCCACTGTGGAACGTTTCGGTAAACTCGATTGTTTCGTTGGTAATGCCGGTATTTGGGATCACTATGCCGATATCGTCAATACCTCTGGTGAGCAGCTGGAAAAAGCCTTTGACGAGATTATGGGCATTAATACCAAATCTCTGATCCTCGGTGCGAAGGCTGCACTGGATGCATTGATCGCTTCTGAAGGTTCTATCATATTTACTTTGTCTAATTCGGCACTGTACTCCGCTGGCGGAGGCCCTGTATATACTGCATCTAAGCATGCAGGTGTCGGGATTATGAAAGAACTGGCTTACGAGCTTGCGCCTAAAGTACGAGTGAACGCTGTTGCACCGTCAGGTATGAATGTGAATATCAAAGGCGCGGCATCGCTCGGTCAGGAAAATGTGGGCCTGCTCGATGCACGTGATCCTGAGAAAATTGCACGTGGCATGCCACTGAATTTCTTGCCTGAACCGGAAGATATGACCGGTTCATACGTGCTGTTGGCATCTCGTCAAAATAACCGTCCTCTGACTGGTGTTCTGATCAATGCAGAATGCGGTTTGGGTATTCGTGGCCTACGTCAGCCACGTGCAGGTTTCTTTGACGAATAAACATCTAGTCTCATTCAAATGGACTTACCGGCAGCCTCTTCTCTCAGGGCTGCTTTCCTTCTAGGAGTCTCTCATGGCCGTTAAACTTATTTGTGCATCGCACAGTCCTTTAATGGAACTTGCTTCACCTCAAGATCAATCAAAAGAGCAAAAAGTTCGTGCTGCTTTTGAAAAACTCTCTGCTGAAGTAAAAGCTTACGACCCAACCCTGATCATCACTTTTGGTCCTGACCATTTTAATGGTTTCTTCTATGACCTGATGCCAAGTTTCTGCGTGGGTATTCGTGCCAAAGCCGCAGGTGACTGGGATTATGGCAAGGACAATGACCATATTGATGTACCTGAAGACAAGGCATTAGATCTGGTTCGACGTGTACTGGATGAAGGTGTGGATGTTGCCTACTCCTACCGTATGCAGGCCGACCATGGCGTGACTCAGCCCTTACATTTCCTGTGTGAAGGCAAACTTGACCGTTATCCAACGATTCCAATTTTTATTAATGGCGCTGCAGCACCGATGCCAACCACCCAGCGTACCATCGCTTTGGGCCGTGCTGTGGGTCAATATATCAAGTCTTTAAACCTTGAAAATGAGCGTGTGCTTGTTTTAGGTACGGGTGGTCTGTCACATGATCCACCAACACCACAAATGGGTGCTGTACCCCCTGAAGTGGAAGAGTTCCTGATTGCAGGCCGTTATCCAACGCCTGAAGCACGTCATGCACGTCAATCCAAGATTATTGCAGTGGGTCAAAAGCTGGCAGCAGGAGATACGTCAGTTGCCATGCCTTTGAATGCTGAATGGGATATTGCCCTGCTAGAAACCTTCAAGCATGCTGATTTTGCAACATTAGAAGCGATGACTGAAGCTGAAATCCGCCATGATGGTGGTCGTGGTGGTCAGGAAGTCCGTTCTTGGATGGCTGCCTTCGCTGCCTTAAGCGAAATGGGTGAGTATGAAATGACCACGCATTGCTATGAAGACATCAGCGAATGGATTGCCGGCTTCGGTATCGTATCTGCAGAGTTAAAAGGTTAATAAAATGAGCAATGTAAACAACATCGTGATTGTGGGTGCCGGCCAGGCAGGTGCGAGTGCAATTTTAGAACTTCGTGGCAACAAGTATGAAGGCAAAATTACCTTGATTGGTGATGAAAGCCATCTTCCTTATGAGCGTCCACCATTGTCTAAAGATGTAATTCTAAAACCTGAAGACACCAAGATCGAAATCCTGTCAGAACAGAAACTGGCAGATTTAGGGGTGGAAACAATTCGCGGTAATGGCGTGATGAAAATCAATGCCGAAGCGAAAACGGTTGAACTCCTGAACGGTGATGTTGTTGCTTACGACAAACTCTTGCTTGCAACAGGTGGCGCCGCGCGCCGTTTGCCTAATTTCGATGCTTTGGGCAAACACGTTTATACCCTGCGTAACCTGGAAGATTCACAAGCGCTGGTGCCTGTGCTTCAAGCCGGTCGCCGTATCATCCTGATTGGTGGTGGCGTGATTGGTCTTGAGCTGGCATCTTCAGCACGTTACAAAGACTGTCAGGTCACTGTGATCGAAATGGGTCCGATGGTCATGGGTCGTTGTTCGCCACAAATCCTGAGCGAATTCCTGCTGGAACAGCATCGTCAAAACCAGGTCGATGTGCGTCTTGAAACCAAGATTGCAGATTGCCGTTTAGATGGTGAAGAAGTCGTGGTAACGCTGGAAGGCGGTGAAGAACTGCGTGCTGATGCTGTAGTTTACGGAATCGGAATCGTGCCAAATGCACAGCTTGCGCTAGATGCAGGTCTGGATGTTGATGTTGCGATCAAAGTCAATGAACACTGCCAAACCTCGAATGCTGACATTTATGCAGCGGGTGATGTTGCGACTCAGTTACGTGACTGTGGCAATCACCGCCGCGTTGAAACTTGGGAAAATGCCAACCTTCAGGCAGGCATCTTTGCGCGTCACGTGATGGGTGTGGAACATCCGAAAGCCAATCCGGCCTGGTTCTGGACGGATCAGCTGAATATAAACTTCCAGTTTGTCGGCGATATGGCCGCAGCTGAATGGCATATCCGTGGTGAAATGGATGCAGCCAAAGGTGCAGACAATTCATTCGTGATGTATGGTGTGACAGATGGTCAGATCGTTGGCGGGATTACCGTGAATGCAGCCAAAGAAATGCGTCATTTGAAAAAAATGATCAGCAAAAATACGGCGTTTGATGTTGAAAAACATTTGGATATCGCGCAAGACTTACGCAAAATTGCTTAAGTTGTATTGAGATATCTTTGGACAGACCTATGTTTTGCATAGGTCTGTTTTTTATGCACGAAACTTGATGAATTTATCAAAAATTAAAACTTCATCTCAGCATGAATTCGCTATACGCTATTTTTGAAGTTGCTGATCCAGAACTTCTTGGCCTCGTTTAGGAGACTTATGAGTTCTTCATCTTCATTGCCGGTCACGGCAAGTATTTACGCTTTATTGGTGCTGATCTGGGCGACAACGCCACTGGCGATTGTCTGGAGCGTGGCCGAGATTCACCCGATGTGGGTGCTGATCATTCGCTATTTTGGTGCCTCGATTATTGCGTTGTTCCTGTTGAAAATCATGCGCGACCCGCTGCCTTTTGACCGCACTTCAATGAAAAGTTATCTGGCAGGCAGTTTGAATTTAATCGGCGCGCAGCTGTTTATTTATCTGGCGGCCAATTATCTGACCTCAGGATTGATGGCACTGATTTTTGGTTTTTCACCGCTGATCGCCGGTTTAATCGGTCATGTGATTTTAAAAACCCATAAGTTGATCTGGCTGCAATGGCTCGGCATGGCAGTGGCCGTCGCCGGTTTGTGTTTTGTTTTCGCCGACTCGGCAGACAGCAAAATTAATCCTTGGGGTGTGGTGTTAATGCTGATCAGTATGGTGTCTTACATCAGCTCGATCTTCTGGGTTAAACAGATCAGTGCACCCTTGAGTCCGATGTCGCAGGCGACGGGTTCATTGCTGGTCTCCGCAGCGAGTTCAGTCATTTTGGTACCCTTTATCTGGCAACATATGCCGACTCAGTTGCCTAGCACACAGGCAATGATTGGTTTTGTATTTACCATGATCATGTCCTCGATTGTGGCAATGCTGTGTTATTTCTGGCTGATTCGCCGTCTAAATGCTTCGACTGTCTCATTGAGTAATGTGATGACGCCGGTGATTGCTCTGGTATTGGGAGCAACCTTAAATCATGAAATTATCAGCAGTCATGCTTTTGCGGGAATTGCTGTGGTGATGTTCGGGATCATCATGTATTTCTGGAAAGAGTGGCGCGAACAGTATTTTTCCAAGCATTAAAACTGTAAAAACCAAAAGGGCGAAAGCCCTTTTATTATTTGAGTAGAGAGTAAAGTGATTCAACAACGTGGGAGATCACGACTAAGCAACAATTTGTAAAACAACTTTCAAAAATAAATGATTAAGATTTTGATACATAAATCATTCAAGCTTGCACAAGCTTATTTAGGACAGTGTCAGGATGTCTGAATCCAATAAAATCGTAGTTTATGCAGCTCTATTTGGTAATCTGGCGATTGCGCTGGTTAAATTTGTTGCGTCCTATATAACCAATAGCTCTGCCATGTTCAGTGAAGCAATTCATTCGGTAGTGGATACCTTGAATGAAATTTTACTGCTGTATGGGATGAAAAAATCAGAAAAACCGGCAAATGCCAAACATCCTTTTGGTTATGGGCGTGAACTGTATTTTTGGGCTTTTATTGTGGCATTGATGGTTTTTGCCTTGGGTGCGATCGTGTCCATCTATCAAGGGATACAGCATATTCTTCAGCCTGAAGTCATGCGGGATCCATTGATCAATTATATTGTGCTGGGTCTGGCGATTCTTTTTGAAGGATTTTCATGGTCAGTGGCTTTAAAAACCTTTCGTAAACAAAAGGGAAATCTGGGATATTTTGAAGCATTTCGACACAGTAAAGATCCAACGACCTTTACCGTGTTATTTGAAGATACTGCCGCCCTGGTCGGTTTGGTGATTGCTCTGGTTGGTATTTTTCTGGCGCATCAACTGAATATTCCTGAATTGGACGGTGCCGCATCGATTTTAATTGGTATCGTGCTGGCAGTATCTGCCTGGTTTCTGGCACGTGAAACCAAAGGTTTGTTACTGGGTGAAACGGCAGATCCAAAACTGCGTGAAGATGTATTAAACATTGCTCAACAGGATGCGGCAGTTTTCAGTGCCAATGGGGTATTGACTGAGCAGATGGGCGCTCAGCAAGTCATTGCATCATTGAGTCTGGAATTTAAAGATGATTTAACTTCTGATGACATTGAAGCCTGTGTCAACCGGATCGAAGCGCAGATTAAACAGCTGCACCCGGAAATTATTGCTTTATTTGTGAAACCCCAAACCAAGGCCGTATGGCTGGAACGAACTCAAGGTCGTGTATAAAGATCTAAAAAACGCTTGAGGTTGGTATTTTGATCTCAACTTGCCTTTCTCGCACAATTGATGTGATGATACTGAGGTATGGCGAATTTCATCATAAAATCATCAATGGGCAGACATGCTTTTGTCAGCATGGGCTTATAAATATTGAGTATCATTTTGTATTTTTAGACAGAAGGACAAGAGCAATATTTTTCTAGATAATCCCAGACTTCAGCCAGCCATAAGGCCGATGAAATGCCATTTTTTTTGCTAAAAATAACAAAAACATACATGATTTTCTGTGACGGATTTCATACTATGTTGCAGTGTGCCTGTTTTTAGTTTGTATGCTCATTAAAAGATGCACCGCTTGACCATTTCAAGAGGTTGTTGTCTTGCATATAGCGAATAATAAATAGTGGATGTTTATGCAAGATCTTCTCAAAACTAAAAAATTCCAGTTAATCACGGAATCCAGTTGGAAACATCTCTGGTCTAAGCCAGTGTTTGAGTATCTGCATTCAGATCATTTCGACGGAAAACAGTTTCGTAATCTTGAGCATGCTTCTCTATCGCGCGGTCGCTTTGATTTATACAAATGGCTCATTACCCGAAAATCCAAGACCTGGAATGTCAATCTTGACGAAGAGCGTGCCGAGTTTTTTTCTCGTCCGCGCGCATTGCCACAGCAGCGTCCAGATGCAGCTCTGGATGACTGGCAAGTCTGGTTTATTGGTCACGCCACCACATTAATACAGATCGGCCCCTATAATTTCCTGACCGACCCGGTCTGGTCGGAATATGCCAGTCCTTCGGCTTCCACGGGTCCGCAGCGGGTCATTCCGGCTGGCATTGCTCTGGATGAGTTACCCCAGATTGATGCTGTACTACTCAGCCATAACCATTATGATCATATGGATCTGGCCAGTCTGGAATGGCTGCACAACACTTTTGAGATGCCGATTTATACCGGTCTGGGTAATGCCTGGTATTTGCCAGAACATTACACCGTGCATGAAATGGACTGGTGGGAAAATGCCTTTTTTGAAGAGATCCGGATTGTGTATACGCCGGCTCAACATGCCTCAGGGCGCGGTATGCGCGATCAGAACTGTGCACTTTGGGGAGGCTTTTCTTTATTATATGGCAAGGAACATTGTTTCTTTGCCGGAGATAGTGGCTACGCCTCACATTTTAAAGAAATTCGTAAACGTCTGGGTGCACCGCGAATTGCCTTACTTCCGATAGGAGCGTATGAGCCACGTGAACTGATGCGTGCGATCCATATGAATCCGGAAGATGCCTTTCATGCCCATCATGACTTGCAGGCCAAATGCTCACTGGCGATTCATTACCGTACTTTTCAGCTCACAGATGAAGACCGGGATGCACCGGAACATGAGTTGCATGAGATCATCAAGCATTCTTCCAAGTTAATTAATCCGTTTTATTGCATACGGGAAGGCAAGCGGATTATTGTTTAAGCACTTCCTATTAAATGAGTTGAATGGCCAGTACAGACAGCTTCTTCCAGAAAATGGCGTTTATTTTCGCTGGATGGAATCAGGCAATACTCGGTTTTACCAAATAGCCTGTAACGATTTAAAGCAACCACACGATATAGAAAGTCGCGGATAAAGCGCGGAACCAAATAACCTGCGCTCATTAAATTAAAGGGAAAACCGAGATGCTGCAGCACCTTCAGCAAGGCAGTCGATTCGGTATAGAGAGTGCCATCTTGAATGACGAGCATGGTGGTGTAATGCTCGGTTTGCATCTGATAATGTTCGAGCAGTGCCGTACCTAAAGGCGATTGGGCGGAAACCAGTTTAAACTGAATCTTTTTATCGTATTTAATCAAAAACCGTGCCCAGCCATTGCAGATCACGCAAACAGCATCAAATAAAACAATGTCGTGTTGTTGAATGATGTCTTCAATATTCGGATGCATTATTGTATTTCTTTTTGTGCCAGCTTGTTTCTATAGTGCTTGATGCTGCAATAAAAAACCACCCGAAGGTGGTTTCTATACATGTCTAAACTGGCTTAGAGAAAGCTAGGCAAACCTTTGGCTGGATCGCTTTCACGTGCTGCTTGGGCATCTGCTACGGTCATGCCGAGGGCTTGTGCTACGCCTTCGCCGTAGGCTGGATCACAGCTATAACAGTTGCGGATGTGACGGTATTTGATGAAATCTAGTGCATCACCCATTGCTCCGGCCGTGTTATTAAACAGAGCCTGTTTCTGCTGGTCATTCATCAGATTGAACAGGGCACGGGGTTGGCTGAAGTAATCATTGTCATCTTCACGGAAATCCCAGAAATCGGCATCACCGGTAATTTTTAGTGGCGGTTCTCTGAATTCCGGCTGTTCCTGCCACTGGCTGAAACTATTCGGCTCGTAATGTGGCAATGAACCATAGTTGCCATCCATGCGGCCTTGACCATCACGGCGGTTCGAATGAACAGGACAACGTGCAGCATTGACCGGAACCTGTGAATGATTCACGCCAACACGGTAACGCGCTGCATCGGCATAGTTCACCAGACGAGCCTGTAACATACGGTCTGGTGAATAGCTGATGCCCGGTACAAGGTTGCTTGGTGCAAAGGCAGCCTGTTCCACATCCTGGAAATAGTTTTCCGGATTGCGGTTCAGTTCGAATTCACCGACTTCAATCAGTGGATAATCGCCCTTTGGCCAGACTTTGGTTAGGTCAAATGGATGATAAGTCACTGTTTCGGCTTCCAGTTCTGGCATGACCTGAACGTACATTTTCCATTTTGGATAGTCACCACGTTCGATGGCATCAAACAGGTCGGTCTGGCTGCTTTCACGGTCTTTGGCAATCAAGTCTGCAGCTTCAGCATCGGTCAGGTTTTGAATACCTTGCTGGGTACGCATATGGAATTTCACCCAGAAGCGTTCATTCTTGGCATTGATAAAGCTGAAAGTATGGCTGCCAAAACCATGCATATGACGGTAACCGGTCGGGATCCCACGATCCGACATGACAATAGTCACTTGATGCAAGGCTTCAGGCAGTAATGCCCAGAAATCCCAATTATTGGTGGCACTGCGCTTGTTGGTTTTCGGATCACGTTTGACTGCTTTATTCAGGTCAGGGAACTTGCGGGCATCCCGCAGAAAAAATACCGGGGTGTTATTGCCGACCAGATCCCAGTTGCCTTCTTCGGTATAGAATTTCAGTGCAAAACCGCGAATATCACGTTCAGCATCGGCCGCACCACGTTCACCCGCCACCGTTGAGAAACGCGCAAACATTTCGGTTTTTTTGCCGACTTCAGAGAAAATTTTAGCGCGGCTATATTGCGTAATATCATTGGTCACGGTAAAGGTACCGAAAGCACCTGAACCTTTGGCATGCATACGACGCTCTGGAATCACTTCACGGACAAAGTTGGCCAGTTTTTCATTCAGCCATAAATCCTGGGCAAGTAAAGGTCCACGCGCACCTGCCGTCATACTGTTCTGGTTGTCGACCACAGGTGCACCAGCTTCAGTGGTCAGGTGGGTGACAGGGCATTTTTTTAAATCTTGGCTCATCTTTCCTCTCCAAGTTTTGAATATCTTGTGTCGTTTATCTAGTATTCATAAGATATTGAGATATATGCTAATCAGATCAGGTTTCACTATATTTACAATATCTTTAAATAAAGGGTGTTACAGCACAAAACGGAATTCAGGATATAATTGAGTGAGATCACTCAAAAAATATTTTTAAAGTTAATAAAGTTTAAAATATTGAAAATTAAATGGTTACTCTTAAAAAGTAACGGGTTTTCCACTCTCTGACAATATCAAATTCTATATATTTTGAATAACTCGAATAATGAATGGGATTAAACGAAAATAACAATATCTAAGTCCATAATATGTTTTTATCAAAGGATAAAAATAATAAGTGAAAAGTGTTATTTAAAATACATTTTATAACTGATTTACTTTAAATAGTTTTTTAATTGAGTTTTGTTTGGCTGAAGAAACCCATAAAAATAATGAATGAAATAAGGGTGTTTTCTGGCTATAGCTCCCATTTTTGCATACAGAAAATCCTAGCTAAATGGACTTTATTTTTAAAAAAGCATTGGCAGATATGCTTGAAAATTAGTCAGTCGGCCCTATAATTATTTCACTCCTTCTTCCAAATCATATAGAGAGCAAGATGGCCAAGAAAAAAACAGCCGAGCAGGTGGTAATCCACAATTTTGTGGCAAAACACATGTATGAAGTCAACAAAAGCCAGGTCTTTGTAGACCGAAAGAAAAATGCAAAACGTGGCTACAGCAAGCACAGACAAGGGCGATATTCCATGGAAGATCGCCCTTTTTTAATGGCCGCTTAAGGTCGGTAAGGTGGCTGGGGACGACGCGGTGACTGTTTAGGATTGGTTTTAACTGGAGAGAGCGGGGCGACAGGCCGGTTATTACGAGTTTGCGAATATTGATTCGGATGCCGGGATGGCGTTGTCGATTCATCCGCAATTAAGTCATTAAAGAATTTATTGAGTCTGCTTTGCACTGGCGCGTTGTGGTGAGGGGAGTGAGGCTGTGGTCTGGCCTGCTGAAAACTGGCAAATTGATCTTTTTGCTGGTGATAGAGTCTGGCGGCAATGACGGAGGGGTCATCTCTGCCTAAACGCCGCCGTTGCGATGCCGAAATTTCAATGCCCAATAATGGAGTCATTTTAGGCCGATCGGCATAGCTCGTTGCTCGATTGCTGGCAGGGCGTATATAAGATGAACCGGAATTATGAGCTTCTTTGCGGGCAGCCAAAGCTGGTGCAAGAATGACCACATAAAACACCGCAACAATCATGAACAGGATGACCAGAAATTCCATAACCACCTCTACCACTGTCGAGGGACTGGAAAAAGTCCCGTATTAGGCACTCACCATACGTGATGCTGATTTCACCATATCCCCTAAACCATGGGTTCTGAAATAATATTCTAGCCAGCTTTTTACCATGAGTGGATTGTCCATTTTTAACACATGTTGCAGCAATTCCTGTGCATCACTCATCGGAACATGACAAATGGTTTTACGTACCCGCAAAATATTACTTGAACTCATCGACAGGGTATTAAAGCCCATGGCCATGAGTAAAACGGCAGACAGTGGATCACCCGCCATTTCACCGCAGATACTGACCGGTTTTTCATTGCGATGACAGTCCTGAACCAGACGGGTCAAGGCACGCATTACTGCAGGGTGCAGGTGTGAATAGACATTGGCCACCCGTGGATTATTACGGTCGACGGCCAACAGATATTGGGTCAGATCGTTGGAGCCGACCGAGAAGAAATCGACCAGTTCGGAAAATTCATCAATCTGATATAGTACGCTGGGAACTTCCACCATAATACCGAGTTTAGGCTTGTTTACCTTGACCTGTTCTTCTTCCTGAATCGCCGCATGATCACGTTCCAGCAGATAGAGCGCTTCCTCGACCTCGCTGACACTGGTCACCATCGGCAGCAGAATATGCAGGTTATTCAGTCCGATACTGGCTTTGAGCATGGCGCGAATCTGTGAAGAAAAAATTTCCGGATGATCCAGGGTAAAACGAATGCCACGCCAGCCGAGTGCCGAATTTTCTTCTTCAATCGAGAAATACGGCAGGTCTTTGTCTGCACCAATGTCCAGCGTTCGCATCACCACCGGTTTATTGGCAAAATGACTGAGTTGCTGACGATAAATCGCACGTTGTTCTTCCTCGCCCGGGAAGCGGTCACGCAGCATAAACGGAATTTCAGAACGGTATAAACCGACACCTTTGGCACCGCGCTGCACGCCACGCACCACATCAATCATCAGGCCGGTGTTGACGTACAGTTTTACGGCGATGCCATCCGGGGTAATTGCATCTTTGGTTTCGTACTGACGCAAATCTTTGGCAATCTGTTCTTCTTCTTTTTGAATTTCTTTATAGCGACTGCGCAGGCGACGTGGCGGATTAATAAAGACCCGACCCTGATGCGCATCGACAATCATCTCCACATCATCGAGGGTATTGATTGGCAGTTCGGTTACACCGACTACGGTGGGAATGCCAAGGGCACGCGCCACGATCACCATATGCGAGTTCATGGCGCCTTCGGTAGTGACAATCGCGGCAATTTTATCCACGGGCAGTTCAACCAGTGCAGCCGTCGATATTTCCTCACCAATCAGAATACTTTCATCGGTCAATTCACGGTGACTGGCATCGGCTTCCTGTAAACGTGCCAGAATGCGGCGACCCAGATCTTTTAAGTCCGCCACTCGCTCACGTAAATAATCATCTTCCATCTGGGAAAATTGTGCCACATGATTGTCAATGACAATTCGCACGGCGCCTTGTGCCCAGTGACCTTCACGAATAAAGGCCTTGATTTCTGAAGGCAGGGCATTTTCATCCAGCATACGCAAAAACACGCTAAACAGTGCGCGTTCCTCGGCCATCAACGCATCCTGCATTTTGTCATCTAGCGACTGAATTTCTTCGCGGACTGAATTCAGGGCGTTATCTAATAGCTCCAGTTCTTCGCTAATGTCATCCGCTTCACGGTCAGGGACTGCGGCAAGATCTGCTGGCGGATAGAGAATCACTGCACGACCTAAGGCAATACCACCGGAGCCAGAAACTCCCTGAAAGGTTTTATAGGCGGGCAGGTTGCTTGGCTTACGGAATACATCGATATTGCCGACGGCATGGGCATGGGCGATGACGCCAGAAAGCTGCGCACAGAGTGTCACCAGAAAGGATTCAGCAGCTTCAGAAAAGTCCTGTGATTCTTTGTTCTGAACCACCAGCACACCCATCACCTTACGGCGATACATCACTGGCACACCGAGGAAGGAGTTATAAATTTCCTCACCGGTTTCAGGTAAAAACAGGAAGCGCTCGTGTTTAGGGGCATTGTCCAGATTGACAATTTCCTCACGCTGTCCAACCAGGCCCACCAGACCTTCGCCGGTCTGCAAAGACACATGGCCGACAGATTCTGCATTCAGGCCTTTAGACGCCATGAGCAGATAACGCTGATTGCGTTCATCGAGGAGGTAGATCGAGCAGACATCAACCTGCATGGCCTCGGCCACATGCTTGACCATAATGTCGAGTGATTCATGCAAACTGGTGGACGCATTGATCTCCTGAACAATACGTCTCAAGGTGTCCAGTTGCATATTCGACATAAGGTCTGCTCCGTCTATTCAGAATTTCAGTAATGAAGTTTATTTATAACAATAGCCGCGTAAAAAATCTGCATTATTTATGCGATTTTTTAAGGTTTTTGCTGGGGCAGTTGCTGACACAACTCCACCAAGGCTTTGCGGTAAACATCACGTTTGAAATTCACGACTTGACCGAGTGGGTACCAATAACTGACCCATTGCCATTGATCAAATTCGGGCGGATCAGACAGATTCAATTGAATATGCTGAACGGGGGCCGTGAGTTTGAGTAAAAACCACTTTTGTTTTTGACCGATACAGACCGGATCAGAGTCCGTACGAATGTATCGATGCGGCAAACGATAGCGCAACCAGCCTTTGGTTTGCGCGACTATCTGGACGTGTTCGGGCAATAAGCCAACTTCTTCTCTCAGCTCACGATAGAGTGCCTGCTCAGGGGTTTCTCCATATTGGATCCCGCCTTGTGGAAATTGCCATGCATTATGACCAATGCGTTTTGCCCATAAAACTTGTCCAGCATCGTTTGCCAAAATGATCCCGACATTCGGTCGGAAACCTTCAGAGTCGATCATTTGGCTACCTAAAAATTGTTTAATTTATGCCTTTGCCATCGGGGAGCATTATTTCGTTATCCAACTCGAAAAAAGCAAAGTTTAAAAATGTTAAAATTGCTATGATCTTAACGAATTTCTATCGACTAGCGGAGATAGATTTACAATTTTTTTCTTAAATTTCAGTTTTAACGAGTATTTTCATGAAATTGGCGCTATTTGATCTCGATCACACCTTGTTAAACACGGATTCGGATCATTCTTGGGGAGAGTTTTTGGTCAGTGAGGGCCTGGTCGATCCAGTTCAGCATCGCGCCATGAATGACAAGTTCTATGACGATTATAAAAAAGGTGAGCTGGATCCTTATGCCTATAATGAATTTGTGTTCCAGTTTCTAACCAAACATGACAATGATTATTTGATTGAATTACATCAACTGTTCATGCAAAAAGTCATTCGTCCACAAATGCGTCCTGAAGGTTTTAAAGCCATTGGGCGCCACCATGAAGCAGGGCATACCTTAGTGGGGATTACCGCGACTTCAGACTTTATTACCGCCCCCATTTTTCGTGAATTCGGAATTACTGAAATTATTGCCACCAATGCTGAAGTCATTGATGGTAAATATACTGGTAAAGTCATCAATACAGCGTGCTATCAGCAAGGCAAGCTGGTGCGTCTGGAACAATGGCTGGAGGGTCGCAATGTAACCGAGTCTTGGGCCTATTCAGATTCGATTAATGACCGTTTCTTGCTGGAATATGCGGATCATGCGATTGCAGTGAATCCGGATGATCGCTTGGAAACTCTAGCCCAAGAACAAGGCTGGGAAATACAGGACTGGTCGATCTAATCACTCCGAACTCATTGATGTGATTATTAAGTACAACTTCGGTTGTGCTTTTTATTTGCCTCATTTGAATATTAATGTTTTTTCACAGTCCGGCTGAATCAGACATGCTATGCTCAAAAAACAGGACATGATAACAATAGTAGATTCTGAGGTATGAGATATGACTCACGTTCGACCGCGTATGACACATCTGTTCCAGCAGCTTGGCTTGGATGCCAGTGCAGAAGGTATTGAAACATTTATTCACGAGCATCAATTGCATAAAGATCTGACTTTACTGGATGCGCCGTATTGGTCAGAGGCACAACGTCAATTTTTAAGCGAGAAAATAGCCTCTGATGGCGAATGGGCGATTGTGGTAGATCAACTCAATGAATCCTTACATGAAAATTCAACCAGTGAAGGATAAGATATAAAGCCAATCGTATGATTGGCTTTTTTTAGGCCATCACCTTACCTTTAGCGAACACGTTTCCAGATCGTGACTTGTGACAGCGTGTGTTGATACTTTCTGGCCGTTTCCCGAATCACAAAAGGCACATCTTGGGGTTCGGCCACCAATTCAAAGTGCTGGGTTAAAATGTTGGAAATACCAGTCAAGGTCGTGATGTTTTCCCCATCCTGCTGAAAACCGCCCAGCCATTCACTACGTGCCGTATGTTCTTCCAGCCAGGTATAAGGCGAACTCAGCATTAAAATGCCGCCTATATTCATACGCTCATGAATCTGCGCCAAAAAATCTCTCGGATGATGCAGCCGGTCAATCAGGTTCGCTGCCAGAATAAAATCATAGCCGCTAAAATGTGCTTTCAGGTTGCAGGCATCGGCCTGAAAAAATTCCGTTTTCGACGCAACCTGATCCAAAGCGACATCTTCAAGTGAACAGCTTTTTTCTTCGCTTAATTCACCTTCTAGTGGCAGCTGATAACGTACCCTATGGCCTTGAGCCAAATAAACTGCTTGCTGGATAAAGCGTGCCGAAAAGTCCAAACCGGTTACCTGATCAAAAGAGCGTGCCAGTTCAAAGCTGGCGCGGCCGGTAGCACAGCCAATATCTAAGGCACGATGGCACGGCGTTTGCTGAAAATAGGGTTGTGCCAGATCGACCAGTGTTTTGGCAAAATTAGCGATACCAAAATATTCGATACCATACTGGAATTCCAGATATTGGGAGACCAGCTGGTCGCTTTCATAATGCGAAGGGAAATGTTGCAATGCTTGATCAGAAGCGACGTAGCGAAAACCAGCGTGCTGAAAGAAATGCCGTCTGAAGGCGTAGCGGGAACTATATAAAGCTTCATTGCCCGCCGAAATCCAGGAGCCACCTTTCATCAGGTTATGGCGACCGTCAAAGGTCGGTGTACTGAAATCATCATAAAATGGATGCACCTGAAAACCCTGAAATGGATAGATCGGGGTTTCAGTCCACTGCCAGACATTGCCTTGAATATCGTAAAAATCACCCTGCTTGAAATGATCCACCGGACAGGAGCTGGTGCCGTATTTCAACTCGATATTGGCCTGTTCAGGACTTTGTAAATCTGGATCCAGGTCTGAAACGGCATACAGGCGATACCATTCATCTTCAGTCGGCAAGCGAATGGTTTTTCCAAGCTGTTGCGATTTCCACTGACAAAAGGCCTTGGCTTCATGATAATTCACTTCTACCGGCCAATCCCAAGGCATCGGCACTTCTTCCAGCATCAGTCGCAGTGACCAACCCAATTCAGTTTTGCGCCAGAAACAGGGATGAGCAGCTTGTGAAAATTGCAGCCAGCCTAGACCTTCTTCACTCCAGTATTGTTCGGTCTGATAACCTTGTGCTTCGACAAAGGCCAGAAATTCCTGATTCGATACCAGATATTTGGAAGCTGCAAAAGCCGCTACCTGCGCTTCATGCTGGCCGTATTCATTGTCCCAGCCATAAAATGGATCGTTAAAATATTTCTGCAAAAGCACCTTGCCGTCAGGTACCTCCAGCAAGTGATTATCCGGAGCCATGCCAGTAATGATATTGGCGCGCCACTGCGGATGCTGGCGTACATGTTCCAGAGCATGCTGGCGGATCAGCACGGAAGAAGTTTCCAGATGAATCCGTTCATGCTCAATGCCCATGATGATGGTCCACCAGGGGTTTTGCCAGTTTAAGGGCAGAGTCAGCGGAGCATGTTCAAGGATGTTCAGGATCAGGGCACGCACTTGATGCCTATAATCACGGACTTCCTGCACGGTAGGCCAGTCATAGTGCACTTCATCCAGATCGTCCCAACTCATCTCGTCCACACCAATCGCGAAGATACTTTCAAAATGCGGATTCAGGCGTTCGCTAATTAGCTTGCTGAGCAGCAGTTTATTGACAAAAAAAGTGGCGGTATGCGCAAAATAAAAAATCAGTGGATGACGTAAAGTAATGGGCTTGATGAAAAAAGCATCTTCATGCTTGAGACATTCAAACAGTTGCTCATAGGTGTCAAAGGTATTCAGGAAATATTCGCGCAGGCCGTGTCGGGCAGTCTGTTCATCGGCAAAATCAAGTGCCGGCGTGGGCAGCAGCATCGGTTTGGCCGAAAGCCATAGGCTGCTTGTATTGGTTTTATCTTGAGAGTGGGATTTTAGGGGAGAATCGAGCTGCATCCGTCAGGCTCCATCGAATAATTTTAAGCATTCCTTTGCATTGCAAAGAAATGGAATTGTCTTAAAAATACTCGAAAGATATCGCCAGATGGGGTGTATTTAAGTAACAAAATGCTGCACCGTTTTGGATACAGCATGTTCAGAAACAGCTTAAATAGACAGGGAGGCGCCTTGCATGAGCTGAACTAAAGCCTGTGCTGCTTTGGACTGTGTTCGACCAGGATGCCAGACCATGCCCAAGCGACGATTCATTTCCAGATTGATATCCAGCTGGTGCAAGTCATGATTGACCAGAGTCTTTGGCAGCACAGACCAGCCTAAGCCAATCGATACCAGCATCCGGATCGATTCCAGCGGATTGTTACTCATGCTGACTTTCGGTTTAATACCCTGTTTTTCAAACTCAGCCAAGGTGATCTGCGAGGTATAGGTCTGTGATGAGGGCAATAGACTCGGGTAGTCGAGCAAATCTTCCAGACACAGATTTTTTTGCTGCGTCAGCGGATGAAACGGTGCCACCACAAAGACCAGAGGATCATTCCAGATAGTCACGTAATTTAGACGCGCATCACCACGGGGCGGCAAGGTTAAAAATGCTAGTTCCAGATCGCCGGCAATCACCTGTTCATGTGCTTGCTCGGAATCAACAAAATGCACATCCAGGGTCACGTCCGGATATTCCTGGACATAACGGCGCAAATGACTCGGCAGATGATGCAGGCCAATATGATGACTGGTACCAATTTTCAGTTTGCCCTGTACCTGACCCTGTTCATGGCTCAAAGTATAATGAATATCCCCGAGTTCATTCAGCCAGTTTTTCACTTTAGGCAACAGGGAGTGCGCCGCATGGGTGGCCTGTACGCCACGTCCGGCAGATTCAAACAGCTTGACCCCAAAGTATTCTTCGAGACTATGAATACGTTTGGTAACAGCAGGCTGGGTAATGAAGAGCTGATCTGCGGCCAGAGAAATCGAACCGGTTTCCATGACTTTCACGAAGGCTTCAAAGGCTGCGAGATTCATCTTAATCACCTATAAAGAATTTTTATGTGTAAATCTATTATTGTTATATTTTAAGAATAAATCAAAGTAAAATTAGCTCATTGATGTTGCAGTGTTGAATTACTATATATTTTCAAAGCTTTGGCATTTTAAAAACTAAAAAAGACCACCTATGCAGGCAGTCTTTCATCAGGAACCTCGACAGAAGATTCTTAGACGGTAATGTCCTCATTCTGCTGTTGATTATTACCCTCCCAGATTTTTTCATGAAAGAAGAAAGCCACTGCTTGTACCGTTGGCTCTAATAAACTTAAGGCAATGGCCATCGTCAAACTGCCGGTTACCAAGTATCCCACAATCATCGCCACAGTAATGTGCATAATGTAGTAGCTGAAGGTCTTTTTGAACATGCGTTGGTTGTTGTCTACAAAGCGTTGAATATGTGCCATGTCGAAGTTCCTCAAAATCATCATCTCTGCCGATGAAGAAATAATAATAATTCTCATTTAATTTGTAAAAACGAATATTTTTTATAAATTAATCGGAAAACTAGATTTATAAAAATAAAACTAAAGCATGATTTGATTCAGCTTTTAAAAGATTCCAAAAAGTTTTTTAACTGATAAAAATGATAAATTAGATTTATGTGATTGCAGCGATATAATCAAAATCAGAGAAAGAATTTACCCAGTCCAGTGGAGTACATCGACATGGCAGGCGCAACCCAAACAGCAAAAACATTATATGATAAATTGTGGGACGACCATTTAGTAACGCAACGTGATGATGGTTCTGCCTTACTGTACATCGATCGTCACTTATTACATGAAGTGACTTCTCCACAGGCCTTTGAAGGTTTGCAATTGGCCGGGCGCAAGCCATGGCGTTTAAGCGCGAATATTGCCACACCGGATCATAACGTACCGACCTCGAAAAAAGAGCGTGAACAGGGTGTTGCCGGAATTGAAGATGAAACCTCGCGCATCCAGGTACAAACTTTGGATGATAACTGCAAGACCTTTAATATTGTTGAATTTGATATTAATGATATCCGTCAGGGCATCGCGCATGTGGTCGGGCCGGAGCAAGGCTTGACCTTGCCGGGCATGACTGTGGTCTGTGGTGATTCGCATACAGCAACCCATGGTGCTTTTGGCTGCTTGGCGCACGGTATCGGTACATCAGAAGTTGAACATGTATTGGCGACCCAATGTCTGGTTCAAAAGAAGATGAGAAACATGTTAGTGCGCGTTGACGGCAAATTAGGTCAAGGTGTGACACCAAAAGATGTAGTCTTGGCGATTATTGGCAAGATTGGTACCGCAGGTGGTACAGGCCACGCGATTGAATTTGGTGGGCAGGTGTTCCGTGACATGTCAATCGAAGGTCGTATGACCGTGTGTAATATGGCGATTGAAGCCGGTGCACGCGTGGGTATGGTCGCTGTCGATGACAAGACTATTGAATATGTTAAAGGCCGTCCTTATGCGCCGACTGCAGAACAGTGGGATCAAGCGGTTACATATTGGAATACCTTACATTCGGATGAAGATGCACATTTTGATACAGTAGTCGTGTTGCAAGGTGAAGAGATCGAGCCGCAAGTGTCTTGGGGGACCTCTCCTGAGATGGTTATTCCAGTGTCTCAGGCAGTACCGACTTTGGAACAAGCCAAAGACGAGGTACAACGCAATGACTGGAACCGTGCTTATCAATATATGGGCTTAAATGCCGGTCAGGCCTTGGCTGAGATTCAGCTGGATCGCGTATTTATCGGTTCATGTACCAATTCGCGTATTGAAGATATTCGTGCTGCAGCCGAAGTGATCAAAGGTCGTAAAGTTGCCGCCTCAATTAAACAGGCGATGGTAGTTCCAGGTTCTGGTCTGGTCAAAGCTCAGGCAGAAGCGGAAGGCTTGGACAAGGTATTTGTCGAAGCGGGCTTCGAATGGCGTGAACCAGGCTGTTCAATGTGCTTGGCCATGAATGCCGACAAATTACAGCCGGGCGAGCATTGTGCCTCGACCTCGAACCGTAACTTTGAAGGTCGTCAGGGCAATGGCGGTCGTACCCATCTGGTGAGTCCAGCCATGGCAGCTGCTGCTGCGATAGCCGGTCACTTTGTTGATGTTCGTTCATTCTAGTTTAAGCCCTCATCCTGACCTTCTCCATGAGCCAAATGGCGCAAGAGAAGGGGTTCCCTCTCCTGAGTGAGTTTTAAGCACTGCTTTAAAACGAAGCGCAAGTGAGGGCTAGGGAGAGGTTACGGATTCATTGGGAAATAAATATGAAAGCTTATACCGTTGAACAAGGTATCGTTGCACCTTTAGACCGTGCCAATGTCGATACCGATTTAATTATTCCAAAACAGTTTTTGAAATCGATCAAACGTACCGGTTTCGGTGACAATTTATTTGATGAATTGCGTTACTTGGATGAAGGTTATCCAGGTCAGGACAATTCAGTTCGTCCGATCAATCCGGACTTTGTCTTGAACCAGCCACGTTATCAGGGTGCGTCTATTTTAATTTCACGTGCCAACTTTGGATGTGGTTCTAGCCGTGAACATGCGCCGTGGGCTTTGAGTGAATACGGTTTCCGTACTGTTATTGCGCCAAGCTTTGCCGATATTTTCTTTAATAACTGTTTTAAAAACGGTATGTTGCCCGTGATTTTGGCTGAAGATATTGTTGAGCAGTTATTTAAGGAATGTGCGGCAGATGAAGGTTATCAATTAACCATTGACTTGCAGGCACAAGAAGTTCGCACCCCTGCAGGTGAAAGCTTTAAGTTTGAAGTTGATCCATTTCGCAAGCATTGCCTGTTAAATGGTCTGGATGATATTGGCTTAACTTTGCAGGTGGCGGATGATATTCGTGCCTATGAAGAAAAAACTAAACAATCGCGTCCTTGGGTATTTGCCGAAATTCATGGATAAATCAGTAAAAATTGTCATGGCATCACTGCGATGCCCTTGCTAATATCGGAAGATTATTGAGTTTTTTGATTGGGTAAGACAGACATTATGGCGAATTATTGGAAACAGTGGCTTGCTTTAAGTTCAGTATCGGTGCTGTTGACTGCATGTCAAAGCATCGACACGATGAAACTCAAACATGCCAAAGAAAATACTGAGAGCAAAAGCAATGCCCTGATCTACTGTACAGGGACGCCAGATTGTCAGTTCGAACGCTTCAATCAGACCATTATTGTCAACGCCGACAATGGCCGCATCAGTGATGAGGCGCTGAAGCAGAAACTGGTGCGCTTGCAGGCCAAAAATTTAAATCAGGCCAATTCGATTTATTTATCTGTGCCGGCAGGACAGCATGAACTGGTCGTGCGTTTTTATCCGATCAGTAAGGATAAAGCGGAAACTTTACATGTATTCCATCGTTTTCAGGCCAATAACCGCTATAGCTTAAAAATGTTTCGTGACCGTAGTGCGCGTAGCAGCAGTTTATTAAATTCTTCGGCGCCGGATCCGCTTTGCGTAGATCTGGTACAAGAGCAAAAAACCATTCGTCGTTTTTGCAAACCCTATAATGCAGTCACCGGGATTGCAGAGTTTGTAGAAAAGAAAATTTAACCTCTGTCAGGTCTGAATCTGACGTTTTAAACGGAAAATCTCATGTCTAAACAAATTTTGATTTTAGCTGGTGACGGCATCGGCCCTGAAATTGTAAAAGCCGCAGAGCAAGTACTCACACGCGTAAATGAAAAATTTAATCTTGATTTGACATGGGAACAGGGCTTACTCGGTGGTGCAGCCATTGATGCTCATGGTTCACCGTATCCTGAAGTGACTTCTGAACAGGCCAAAAAAGCCGATGCGATTCTACTCGGTGCCGTGGGTGGTCCAAAATGGGATACGATTGAGCGTTCAATCCGTCCAGAACGTGGTTTATTGAAATTGCGTAGCGAACTGAACCTGTTTGCTAACTTGCGCCCAGCGATTCTTTATCCGCAACTGGCTGATGCTTCAAGCTTAAAACCTGAAATCGTGGCGGGTCTGGATATTCTGATTGTGCGTGAATTAACGGGTGGTATTTACTTCGGTCAGCCACGTGGTATCCGTGAACTGGAAAATGGTGAGAAGCAAGGCTACAACACCGACGTTTATTCAGAGTCTGAAATCAAGCGTATCGCCAAAGTCGCTTTTGAAATGGCCAACTTGCGCGGTGGTAAAGTGTGTTCAGTGGATAAAGCTAACGTGCTTGAAGTAACTGAGCTGTGGAAACAGACAGTGACTGCGCTGAAAGAAGCCGAATATCCTGAAATTAATTTATCGCATATGTATGTCGATAATGCTGCGATGCAGCTGGTACGTGCGCCAAAGCAGTTTGATGTGATTGTCACTTCTAACCTGTTCGGTGACATCCTGTCGGATGAAGCTGCGATGTTGACCGGTTCAATCGGCATGTTGCCATCGGCATCTCTGGATGAAAATGGGAAGGGCATGTATGAGCCTTGTCATGGTTCTGCACCAGATATCGCCGGTCAAAACCTGGCAAACCCATTAGCGACGATTCTTTCGGTGGCGATGATGTTGCGTTATACCTTCCGTGAAGAAGCGGCTGCTAAAGCGATTGAAGATGCAGTAGGTCAGGTCTTGGATCAAGGCTTGCGTACGGCAGATATCATGTCTGAAGGCATGCAAAAAGTCGGTACGGTTGAAATGGGTCAAGCAGTCGTTGCTGCATTGAACTAAGCCTGTTTTGATTCAAAAAAACGCAGCTCAAGGCTGCGTTTTTTTATAATAGAAATTTCAAAGCTTAAACCCCTTAACAGGTTCGGCCTGTGGTGCGTACCGCGGTGGCAATATTATCTTTGAGTAAGAAGGTGATTTTACATTGCAATTTGACGTCATAGCCGCCGGCAGGGCTTACTGAGACAGGAATCGGTACAGTGCCTGTTCCTGTGGCAGGAAACTGCGCTACAGGCAAAGGAATGGTAATGGGGCGTTGTACCACATAGCTTAATTGTTTTGCGCTGCGTTCAGGCTCACTGATCTGCTGGTAACCTAAACGTTTTAGATCCAGAGTTTGATCGATCAGTTGGCTGCTTTGCCCAATGAACTGTTGTAAATAGGCATCACGCTGCGCAGTTGTTGATGAGGTGGTGCTGCATGCATTAAGCAAACTGAATGCTGTACAGCATACTAAAATCAGTGTGAACTTCATGAGCTGTCCTCACACCAAATAAAATGAGTGTAAGCGCATTCCATGCAAAAATACTGTTGTGATTTGATACACGGTAGAAGTTTAGCGTGGTGAGGTTGATCCCTGATTTAATCCGATACAGGCTTTGAACTCGATGAGTACAGCTCAGCAAGCTCTACCGGTAAAGCGAATCGCCTGAACAATTTCATCTTTTAGGTCAAACCAGATTTGGCAGTTCATCTCAATGTTATAACCACCATTCGAGGGTATCGGCATTGGTGCACCGATCGAGATACTTTGACTGATATTCGGCGTGCCCATCGGAATATTCATATCCCGAAAAATAGTGTAGCTTAGAAATTTTGCAGTTTGAATCGGTTGCTGGGAGGTCTTGAATCCAATGGCACGAAGATCAAGCTGGCTACGAACCTGTGCGGCAGTTTGACCTACATAAGGTTGTAGAGACTGATGCAGATGCTGATTGCCGCCGGTAGCGCATGCAACGAGAAACAAGCTGGAAAGTAGGGATAAGCATTTCATATTCATTGTTTTTATACATGTTATTTTTAATTCAATGAATAGTCGTGAATTTATAAGGCTGTGTCAAATTATTTTATTGATTGATAAATAATTCAAGTAATAAAAAAGCCACTAAAAGTGGCTTTTGCTTGCGCTAAAACTTAGCGTGCACGATATGTGATACGACCTTTAGTCAAATCATAAGGTGTCATTTCAACCTTCACACTGTCGCCAGTTAAAATACGGATATAGTGTTTACGCATTTTACCAGAGATGTGGGCAATCACTTCGTGACCGTTCTCTAAACGTACACGGAACATAGTATTAGGAAGCGTCTCGGTGACAACGCCTTCGAACTCGATGAGTTCCTCTTTATTGGCCATAGCCTACCTGAATGAATAAATTGGAAAGGCGCAAATTATAGTCAATTTTTTTGCAAAATACAAGACGAAACGGGCGTTAGACTGATCATCTGCCAGTAAAATAGGCGAACTGTCACGATAATTTTTTTAACTAAAAAGACACCTGTTTCTGTTGTCAGTTTGGTCAATCACAGTTAATCTAAAATTAATCTTTTTAAGTATAAATGAAGTACATACAAGGAAGGCTTTTGAGTGAGTCAGCTAACGGATGCATCAGTCGTATTGCGTTTAGGCTATCAGGCGATTCGTCGTGCGGGGTTGCCGACAGAAGAACTTTTGACCAAAGCAGGAGTGGCTTTAAATCAGGTAGAGGCCAATGACCGTACGCCGCTGAGTGCCCAGTATGCCTTTTGGGTGGCGGCAGAGGAAGTCAGCAAGGATCCGGATATTGGATTGCATCTGGGTGAGCACCTGCCACTTTATCGTGGTCAGGTCATTGAACACCTGTTTGTTTCATCTGAAAATTTTGGTGAGGGACTGAAACGTGCTTTGGCTTATCAGCGACTGATCAGTGATGCCTTTGCTGCCAAATTAGTGATTGAAGATGATCGCTGCTATTTAACCAATGGTGAACAGCCTTTTGCTGAGAGTCTGGTCAATCGTCATTTTACTGAATGTGCTATGTCAGGTGTACTGCGTTTCTTTAAATTTATTACCGAAGGGCATTTTGAGCCGATTTATATCGATTTTAATTTTTATAAAGGGGCACCTGATGATGAATACTTCCGGGTTTATGAGTGTCCGGTCAGTCTAGGTCAGAAAGAAACCCGTTTGTATTTCGATCCGACTATCCTGGAATATCCGCTGTGGCAGGCTGAACCTGAGCTGTTGCAGCTGCATGAGCAACTGGCGATTGAAAAGCTACAGGAACTGGCAAGATATGATCTGGTCGGTGAAGTACGTCGTGCAATCGGCTCTACTTTGGAGAGTGGCGAAACCACGCTAGAAACTGTGGCAGCCCAGCTGAACATCACGCCACGCCGTTTGAGAACACAACTGAGTGAGGCACATACCAGCTTTCAGCAGATTCTCTCGGATTATCGCTGTCGTCTGGCCAAGCGTTTGCTGGCGAGTACCAATGAGAGCGTCGAGCGGATTGTCTATCTGACCGGTTTTTCCGAGCCAAGTACCTTCTATCGTGCCTTTAAACGCTGGACCAATGAAACGCCAGTGGAATATCGGAAGCGGAAGCAGCGTTAAAAATCCCTCCTAACCTCTCTTTAAAAAAGGGAGGAATTCCCCCACTGCTGTCCCACAATTTTTACAAGAGGAAGCTCATTTAAGCTTCCTCTTGTTTGATGGGGACTTTATCGGGTGAAAATAACGCTTTTAAGGTTTTTATTTCAAATAAATTCACTTGAATTATTCTGAGTAAGCGCTGAACTGTCCAGCCTTTTTTCCCTAAATGTTGAGCGAAACTTACCAGTAAATAGGCGATCATCGCAATCCAGATTTGCGTCTGAATGGCGTTCTTGCTTCGGCCTAAAAAGGCTTTTAATTTCAGGTTCTGTTTAATCGCTTTAAAGAACAATTCAACTTTCCAGCGGTCTTTGTAAATCGCTGCAATGGTAGAGGCAGCTAGATGAAAGTTATTGCTGAGAAAGCTAAAGTGCTTGCCACTTTGCTGATCTCTATATTCAATTCTTCTTAATACGGGGGCTTTTCTTTTTAGGGCATGTGCGCTATTTAGCTGAATGGTTTCATCTTTTAGAATGCCTTTGGATTCAAGCACTGGATGTTGCTGGATCACCTGATACACCGATTTAGGTCTAAAACGTGTCACAAAGCTAACGTTTTGAGCGCTTAGATTCGCATACCATTGATAATCGACATAGCCTTTATCAAAGACCACAATGCTGCCAGCGGGAAACTGGAATTTTCGGCCTTGTAACATGTCATTTTCTTTACCATTTTCAACTGCAATAAACTCAGGAATATCATTGCTGTGATTCAATCCTATGCTGAGTTTCATGCTGGCTTTTGAGTCGTGAACTTTGGCCCATTCACATAAGGAAAGCGACAGGTCAATATGACTGGCATCCAGGGAATATAATGGATTCTTAAAGCGAAATTTATGGGCTACTTTTGAGTGTTCATAGTATTTAAGCAACTTGTAAAAGAGCTGTTGATACAAGGCAGCAGGCTGCTGCTCATTGATTCGTGCCAGTGTACTTCGGGGAATAGACTTTGCTCCGAAATGACTCAGTTTGTCCTGTTGGCACTCCAGATTGGATTGAATATCTCTCAGACTTTGCCTGCAGGAAAGTTGAGACATCAAGATGGCAATAAACTGATCCCATCTTGAAGCCGCTCTAAATTTCTGTCCAACATGGTGTACTTTAGCAAGTTGCTCAAAATCCTGTCGCACGACGGGTTTAATAAGCTGATGAAATACGGTATTCTGATGTGACAAAACCTGAATCCTGGTCGTTAAAGTGTTTGTTTGCACTCATATTTTAACGATTTGGACTCAGGTTTTTTATTTAAATCAAACTATGGGACAGCAGTGGGAATTCCCCTCCTTTTAGGAGGGGTTAGGGGAGGTAAATATTCTAAAAAATTTAAAAACTATTCCGGCATATTCAGCCAGTGCGGACCTAAGGGTAATTCAGGTAATTCAAACTGCGCCGGATAATCAGCATGAATAAAATACAAACCATCTGCTGGCGCAGTCACACCAGCAGCTTTACGGTCTTCTGCCGCGAAAATATTATCAATATGATCGGCAGCATACATGCCCTGACCAATTTCCAATAAACATCCCATGATATTGCGCACCATATGGTGCAGAAAGCCATCGGCCTGAATATCCAGTACCAGATACTGACCATGCTGAATCAAGCGGCAATGGCTGACATGACGAACGGGCTGATTGGACTGACAGGCTGCGGCGCGGAAGCTTTCAAAGTTATGCGTGCCTTCAAACTTTTTCGCGGCGTATATCATCTGTTCAACATCAAGCGGTGCATAGACATGGGTGACCTGTTTATGCAGCAATGCCGGGCGCACAGGGTGGTTATAGACCACATATCGGTAGCGGCGCGCCTGTGCCTTAAAACGGGCATGGAAGCTGTGATCCATTTCTTTGATCCACTGAATCGAGATGTCTTTAGGGAGTTGGCTATTGCAGCCCATTAGCCAGCCACGTTCAGAACGCACGGCATCCGTATCAAAATGCGCCACCATATTGGTCGCATGTACCCCGGCATCCGTGCGGCCGGCACCATGCAGGCTAATCGGTTGATCGGCAACTTTGCTCAGGACCTTTTCAATGGTTTCCTGTACGCTTGCAACTCCCGGCTGTTGAGTCTGCCATCCCCGATAATGCATCCCACAAAACTCAATTCCCACCGCAAAACGCTGCATAATGACCTCAAAACCTTATTGATCGTACCAATGACGATGCCATTGCTCTACAGTGTCGTATTGTAAATACATTTTCAGGGCTTTTGCATACAGATCCGCATGTCCATAACTTTCATTCAGCAAAATTTTGCAGTGATTCACCCATTCGGCAATGGCATAGCGCTGATCCGTCGCACCAAAAGGCACTTGGGTGGTTAAGACGCAAATACAGCCCTGCTCATAGAGTTGATCAATGAGCGCAATCATGGCGTCATTGACCGCCAGGTTGCCAGTGCCAAAACCTTGCAGAAATAAAAAATGCGGTGGTCGAGCCAAGAGGTTGTTCAGGTTATTCAGCTGCTGGGTCAGATCAACCGGCTGCATCATGATGCTCATACAGTTGAATTTAGCCGCTTTCACAATATCTTTAGCTTCGATCTGATAACACGCTTGACTGGTTTGGATTGCGATATTGGCTTCAAGACCTGCAAAGGCATTTAACTCGGTAGTATGCTGTTTCAGTGCAGTTTGCGCATGTAGCAGCTGATGATGGAATGCCAGATAGACTCCAGCGCTACATTCGCTGATGGAATCTAGTGCAAATTTCAGGTTATCCAGGGCATCACTAAATTCACGCTGTTCATTGCCTTGAGCATTCAGCAACGGATATTGGCTACCGGTCAGCACCACATGCGCCGAGTTTCCAATAAAATGTGCCAGTACTGCACTGGCATAACTCAGCGTATCTGTACCGTGAATAATCACAAAATGCTGGATTTGCCGCGATTGCAATTGCTGAATAAACTGTACCAGTTGCAACCAGTCGGTTGCTGTGCAGGCACTACTGTCCTTAATGGCGGGTGCATGGTGGCATTCTACAAAATACTGCTCTGCAAGTATCTGTTCGAGCTTTGGAATAAATAAATCAGCAGGCATCGGTGCGAGAGGATCCCCCACGCAGCCGAATGTGCCGCCCATATAAATTAATGCAATATTTTTTATCATAAAAAAAGCAGCCAATTATTGACTGCTTTAGTGTAAATCGAAATGCATCAAGATGCGATTTGATTCAGTAATTGCTCGGCGCGTTGTTGTTGCTCAGGAGTATATTCAGCTTCTCGCTCCGCAATGACTTCACGGGCAGCGGCATAGGCACCGAGTTGAATATATTGCTGCGCAAGATCCAGGTTGAGACCTGCTTCATTAACATCCAGTAATTCCGGGAAAGATTGCACCAGCGGATCATGCTGATCTATCGTTGCCTGAGCTGGTGTAGCAGGAAGATCGAAACTCATCGCTGTCGCAGCAGGCGCTTCTGGCGTGGTTTCTAAATGATCTAATTTGAAATCCATGCCTGATAGATTGGTTTGTGACGCTGGTTCTGCCACAGGTGCTGCAGCTGTCAAGCTAGACAGGTCAAACTCAGTCGCTGGCACTGCAGTTTTCTCAGCTGCTGGTACTGGCGTGTCAAGCGAGAAAGAAAAATCTAGAGGTTTGATTTCTTCAGTGGCAGCAGCTGTTTGTGGATGGTTACTTTCTAACTTGAGATCAAAGTCAGCAATTTCATTGCCGCTTATTTTCTTTTCAAAATTTGGCTCTAGAGTGTCACGAGCTGCAGAGGGTGAAACTTCAGTTGTAGTGGTCTCTACTTTAAAAGAATCGAAGTCAAATTGAATTTCATTACTGTTTTTAGCTGGTGTTTCAGTCGGTTCAGCCTGAGGAATACTAGGTGCGGTATTAAAATCTAAACTCTTATTCTCGACAGGCTCAGTCTTCGTTGTGACTGGTGCAGCAGGTGCAGAACTAGGCGTAAAGTTAAACTCAAGAGGTGATGGTTCTTCTTTCGCTGGAGCGATTTCCTGTTGTAATTGCTCGAATGCCAATTCCGTTTTAGTATCCGCAGGCAGCGTAGCTTGATTTAAGGCATCAAAGGCGGTGTTATTGGATACGGGCGTGGCAGGTGTAGCAGTCTGAGTCGATTCTGTAGCTTTTGTTTTTTCGTAAGCCGTTCTCTTTTCTTCAGCTGGGCTGAGTACATCGTCAATGTTGAGTGCACGAATATGATTAATGAGTTGCGTAATCGCAAAATCATCTTTCTGCAAGATATGAATATCTAACAGCAACAGATAAAGTTCGTGTTGGGAATTGTCACGATTCAGCGCCTGATTAATCTGCGCTTCGGCGGCAAAAAAATTACGTTCCTGAATTAGGCCTTCAATTTTCTTGCGTGTTTCTGCCGATAATGGTGTTGCTGATTTTTTTGTGACCCCGACTGGCTCCACTACTTTGGTTCTTTGTGGAGCAGCTTTTGAAGCAGAGCCAGGTTTTTTCGCTTTTACCGTTTTAGTTTTTGCTTTATCTGATTCTTGAGCATCTTGTCGTTTTTTAAAGACAATTAATACGATGATCAATATCACTAATGGAATCACATAAATCAGCATGTTTTACCCCTTGGGGATAGAGTAGTTTAAGTTCGCCTATCCCAATAAATCGTCATGTGTAACTTTTTAATTAATTGGCTTCTTATCTGCTTGTTGGGCTTTGAGCTGTTGTTGTAGCTGGGCCAGACGCGCATTTAATAACTGAATTCTGTGATCCTTCTGATTGAGTGCCAATTCTAATTCAGTTACGTTTCTCTGTAATTTAACGGTTTTTTCTCGGGCTGTCATAACTTTTAATGACAATTCCTTTGATGTTTGATTGCGTTCTGTGTTCTGGTTTGCAGAAACTTGCCCGGAATCGCGCTGGTTCTCAGCCACTAGGCTCATTTCTGCCTGATTCAGGCGGTATTTAGTCTTGCCAGTAGGCTTAGACGGTAGCTCGGTTTGCTTTGCCGCAGTGACTTTAATAGGCGCAGGTGTAGGATGAGTCGTATTTAAGTTCAATGCAGCACCTTTACGTAGACGATTGGCATTTCCTCCAATAAAAGCATGCTCATTGTCTTTTTTAATTTGTTGCATGACTTCATTGACCGGGCGCTGCTGCTGTTGAGCAATTCGTGAGGCAATTCCCCACAGTGACTCATTGGATTGAACTACATAAGTAGGTTGAGTCTGATTCGGAGTTGCTTTGACTGGTGAAGCTTTTGTAGTAACTGGAGCTGGAGTTTTCACCGGATTAGTTGATCCAGTTGATTTTCTGGCTTGTTCCTCAGCAAATTTTTTCACCAATGGATCACTGGAAGCAGTTTGATGATCAGAATGGGACTCTACAGCTTTCTGCATATTTGCTTTATTTGGTGCTGATGCACTTTGATTTGCTGGTATCGTACTGGTTGGTTTGTTTGTAGTCGAGGCTGCTGCAGGAGCCGGCGATGCAAGAGTTGCTTGTGAGGTCCTTACTGAATCTGAAAGCGCCGCTGCAGTTTTAACTGGGGCTTGAGTATCGGGTGGAGTTACAGCCTCGCTTTTCAATACAGGCGCAATCGCTTGAGCCTGAATCGCTGGACTTGATGTCATTCCAGCTGGCGCAAATGCGGTTTTAGGAATGGAGGTGTTCGATAATGCAGGTGGTGCTGTGCGTTGCAATGCCAACGGCTTTTCTAAAACCGGTGGCTTATTTAAGGCTGTGGAAGCTGCTGTACTGTAATGGCTACTTACGGGTAAGTTGAGTGCAATATCTTTTTCACTGACGACGACAACTGGTGCAAGCGGGCGTTCATTCTGTTTGAGACTGGCTTTTAATAAATCGGTTTTAGCTTGTAAGGGCGTACGAATATGTTGCAGCCGTGCGGCATTGCCTTCCTTGATTTTGACAATAATATTCAGCTCGCGCTCTGTCATTGGTCGAGAAGAAGTAATAGTAATGACCCCGGTGCCATTATTGCTACGCCGAGTAAAAAAGTTTAGATGACCAGGCGGCTGATGCGATGCACCAATTGACATTAAATCTTCAGGTGAAGCCAGACTGACTTCAATCGGCAAATTGATATTAGACTGCCGAAAAGTCATTTCTGCATAGAGTAATTCCCCAGGGGCAGACTGAATCTGAACCGGATCTACATTAATCGCATAAATGTTTTGTGAAGCGACAATGGCTAAAATGGCAAGCTTTAATTTGTTATATACAGTCATCTTAATCGTGAGCTCAGTCATTATCGCATAGCGAAAATTATAGATTAACGGGATGTTTGTTTTTTGTAAAATACTTACGCAATAGTTACATAAAAAAGCCGATCAATAAAGATCGGCTTTTGGCTTTATATCCAAAGGATATTAGGCATTTTTATAATCAATCAGAATACGCAGCATACGGCGTAACGGCTCGGCCGCACCCCAAAGCAACTGGTCACCTACAGTGAACGCACCCAGATATTCTTTACCCATATTCAGCTTGCGCAGACGGCCGACTGGAACGCTTAAAGTACCTGTTACAGCAACAGGCGTCAGATCAGTCATGGATGCTTCACGAGTATTTGGAACCACTTTAGACCAGTCATTGGCACGTGCAATGATGTCTTCGATTTCATCCAAAGGTACATCTTTTTTCAATTTCAGGGTTAATGCCTGAGAGTGACAACGCATGGCACCAATACGCACGCAGTGACCATCAATTGGCACGATCTGCTGGTTGCCCAGAATCTTGTTGGTTTCAACCTGACCTTTCCATTCTTCTTTCGACTGGCCGCTTTCCAGTTGCTTGTCGATATAAGGAATGAGTGAACCAGCCAAAGGAACGCCAAAGTTTGCAGACGGGAAGCCTTCACCACGTTGTAATTCAGCAATTCTAGAGTCGATATCCAGAATTGGAGAACGCGGATCATCTAGCAACTCTTTGGTATTGTTATATAAATAACCCATACCATTGATCAGTTCACGCATGTTTTGCGCGCCTGCACCTGAAGCGGCCTGATAGGTCATTGACGTTGCCCATTCCACCAGATTGTTCTGGAACAGACCGCCCAAGCCCATCAGCATCAAGGAAACTGTACAGTTACCACCGACAAAAGTCTTGGTGCCTTTAACCAAACCATCTTTGATCACATGCATGTTGACCGGATCAAGTACGATGATGGCTTCATCATCCATACGTAAGGTTGATGCTGCATCAATCCAGTAACCGTTCCAGCCTTCAGCTTTCAATTTCGGGAAAACTTCAGAGGTATAGTCGCCACCTTGACAGGTAATAATGACATCCATTTGCTTCAGACTGTTAATGTCTGATGCATCCATAAGTGCTGGGGCGGTCTTACCGCCAAATGCCGGCGCTTCACCGCCTGCATTACTGGTAGAGAAATAGAATGGCTCAAAATGAGCAAAATCATTCTCTTCAACCATACGTTGCATAAGGACGGAACCAACCATCCCGCGCCAACCGACCAGACCTACTTTCATGTCACTTTGCCTCGGTGCGTTAAAAAATCAAAAGGGATTCGAGTGTACCAAAAAGGGACTCAACTGCAAGAGCTACACAATCAAAACATCAATATTCTTGAGAGAAATATCTGCTTTATGATACATACAAAATTGATAACGTCATTTTTCTTTTAGAAAAAATAATAACTTAATCAAGAGCGCAGTTTATGATATGGGTTATCCAAATTCTGGCAATCATTGTCATTTGGTTAAGTTTTTGGTCACTGATACCACGCGATGAATGGTGGATTCGGGGTGCGGATTTTCCACGCTTACAAATTCTGGTATTGGGCTTTATCGCCTTTGTGCTGTTCTTGGTTCTGGAGCATCCCTGGAACTGGTTGAATCAGTTACTTTTTGTCGGGCTGATGGCGGCTTTGGCCTATCAGCTGAAAATGGTATTGCCCTATACCTTTGTCTGGAAAAAACAGGTCAAGCAAGTCAAGCAGGATCAAATAGATCCGCAGCGGCAAATCTCATTGATGGTCTGCAATGTTCTGACCACCAATAGCAAATATCATTTACTGATCGAGCAGATCCAGATTCATCAGCCAGATCTGGTGTTAACCCTGGAAACCGATCAAAACTGGCAAAATGCACTCTCAGTGATTGAAGCTGATTATCCTTATCGCGTGCCTGTGCCTTTGGATAATCTGTATGGCATGCATCTATATAGCAAGCTCGAACTGAGTGAAACTGAGGTTAAATTTATTCTGAGTGATGAAATTCCCTCCATTCATACCACGGTAATTTTACGCTCAGGACAACCGGTACAGCTCTACTGTCTGCATCCCAAACCACCCAGTCCGACCGAGGCCAAGGATTCTACCTTGCGTGATGCTGAACTACTGATTGTCGGTGATCAGATTAAAGATCTGGATGAAAGCTGTATCGTCATGGGCGATCTGAATGACGTGGCCTGGTCACGTACCACACGCCTGTTTCAACGCATTAGTGGGCTGCTGGATCCGCGGGTAGGACGTCATTATGTGAATACTTTTCACGCAGATTATCCTTTTTTCCGCTGGTCGCTGGATCACGTCTTTCATAGTACCGATTTTGCCTTGGTACACATGGAGCGTTTACCGCATGTAGGTTCTGACCATTTTCCGGTCTTTCTGGTTTTACAAACCGGTCGGGTATTCGAGCATATTCAGGAAGAATTAGAACAAACTGATAAAGATGAGCAGGAAGCACAAAAAGCCATTGAAGAGGGCATTCAGAAAGCAGAGAAAGAGGAAAAAATAGTCACTGATGAAGTTGCCCTGGCTTATAAAGAAAGGGGCAAAATCTCATAGGTTTTTAGAAGAAAAGTGTACGATATTGCTTACAACAGTTTACGCTTCTTGCGAATGGGCAGGGGTTGGGAATCTGGGTATTCTAGGTTTATCAGCACAGGGAGTCGAGAAAGGATATTCTCATAAGGAAGACGAAGCTGAATGAAAACATCATGGATATGATGCTGAAAGGGAAATCACAAAAAAGCAGAACGAATTATAATATGTGAAAGCACAACCTCATTAACCCGAGTTTTACAGGATGTAGAGCTCGGGTTAAATTATTTCAATTACTTAAACATGATTTTAAGCTATAGCCCTTCAAATTCCGTGATCAAATCGATTTAGTAAATTGATTTATAACCTTCAGGGCGAGTCTTAAAACGGCGGTGGAACCACATATATTGGGTCGGTGCGATGCGCAACTGCTGCTCAATCACCCGGTTCACGCGAGTGGCATCTTCAACTTCATTCTCACTAGGGAAGTTTTCCAGTGCCGGTTCAATGAGCACATGGTAGCGCGGATTGTTAATATCGCCATGACGGTAGAAATATAAAGGAATTGCAGCCGCTTTGGTCATTTTCAGTAAACGGCGATGTGCGGTTACAGTCGCCGCAGGCACGCCAAAAAAAGGTGCCGTCACGCCTTGTTTTAAACCATAATCCTGATCCGGACTGTACCAGATCGCATGGCCATTTTTCAGGTTACGTACCAGACCGCGCATATCATCATGGTCAATCTGATTGGCATAAATTGTGGCGCGACAACGGTAAATCAGCATGTCCAAAAGTGGATTATTCTGCGGACGATAGACCACATCCGGTTCAAAATATTGTGCGCAAAGATAACCACCCGCATCGAGCAAAGTTGAATGCGTGCCTAATAACAGCATGCCTTGGCCTGCGGCTTGTGCTTTCTGAATATGTTCCAAGCCTTCAATACTGACGCGGCCCTGAAACCATTTCGGACTGTACCAGGCATTCAGCGTCTCAAACACCCCCAGCATTTGATCGATAAATACCTGACGGGCATTGTCCTGTACCTGCTTTTCAGACCATTCGGGAAAGCAGACTTCCAGATTACGCAGCGTGGTTTCACGGCGTGATTTCAAGTATTTAAAAGAAAGGTGGCCCAGCAGGGACGCCAGACGATGCTGAATGGCCCAAGGTAAGATCGCCAGAATCATCAGGAAAATAATGCCTAGCCATTTGCCCCAATATTGAGGTAACAGGAATGACCATTGAAATTCACCGGGTTGATATGCAGGCTGAGTACTCATAAAACAATTTAGGGCCAAAAGATTAAATGCAGTCTAACAGAGAAGATTATTGAAATAAAAAAGCATCTGTACGAATACAGATGCTTGAGTAAAAGCTCGGGGAATATTTAGCCGTTACTTAGATTGTCCAGCTCTTCCCAGCGCTCTAATTTTTCCAGTAACAGCTCATCAATTTCGGATAAACGGTTAGAAAGTTTCAGTGCTTTATCAGAATCAGTGACAAATAAAGAGCCATCAGCCAGTTGTGCATTGATCTCGGCCTGCTCTTTTTCCAGCGCTTCCATTTCAGCTGGAAGTTGCTCGAGTGCACGTTGGTCTTTATAACTGAGTTTAACTTTTTTGGCAGCTGCCGGCACAGTCTCGGCTTCTGCTTTGGCCATGGCTTTTTTCACGGCACTTTTTTGGTCAACCACGGTTTGATCCGGACGCTGTTCAAGATAATCCTGATAACCGCCGACATATTCGTCGATATTGCCTTTACCATCAAAGACCCAAGTGGATGTCACCACGTTGTCCATAAAGGCACGGTCATGCGAGATCAACAGTAGGGTGCCTTTGTAGCCACCGAGCATTTCTTCCAGTAACTCTAAGGTCACCATATCCAGATCGTTGGTTGGCTCATCCATCACAATCAGGTTCGATGGTTTCAGCAACAGTTTCGCCAATAAGATACGGTTGCGTTCACCACCAGACAACGCTTTGACTGGAGTACGTGCACGTTCTGGCGAGAACAGGAAGTCCTGTAAATAGCTATAGATATGACGACGGTTACCATTCACATCCACGTGGTCAGAACCTTCAGAAACATTATCTTTGACCGACTTTTCCAGATCCAGTGCATTACGCAGTTGGTCGAAATAGGCTACTTCCAGCTGTGTACCGGTTTTCACCGTGCCGCCATGCTCAAGCTCGCCCAGAATGGCTTTAATCAGTGTGGTTTTACCGACACCGTTATCACCGACCAGACCGATACGGTCACCGCGTAAAACCAGTGCCGAGAAGTTGTTAATGATCGGTGCATTGTCACCGAATTTCACACTCAGGTTCTCAATCTCAAAGACCAGTTTGCCGGAACGGTTGGCATCCTGAGTCGCCATCGCCACTTTACCTTGTTGCGAACGGCGCGCTTTGGATTCTTCACGCAGTGCTTTTAGGGCGCGAACACGACCTTCGTTACGGGTACGGCGTGCTTTGATGCCCTGACGGATCCAGACTTCTTCTTCAGCCAGCTTTTTATCAAACAGCGCATTCTGCTTTTCTTCAGCTTCCATTTGCATGGCTTTGAGTTCTAAGTAACGTGAATAGTTACCTTCATAACTGCGCAATTGACCACGATCCAGCTCGACAATACGGGTGGCAATGCTATCGACAAAGGCACGGTCATGCGAAATGAACAGTAGGGTCAAATTGTTTTGATCGAGCAGGAATTTTTCCAGCCATTCGATACTTTCAACGTCTAAATGGTTCGTCGGTTCATCGAGTAACAGCACATCGGGTTGGGTGAGCAGGGCACGTGCCAGCAAGACACGACGCTTACGACCACCCGACAAATCGGCAAGATCTGCATCTGGGTCCAGACCCATTTTGCTTAAAATCGAATTGACCTTGGTTTCCAGCGCCCAGCCATCGAGCTGGTCCATTTTGTGTTGCAGATTACCCATGCGGTCACAAGCGTCCATATCGCCCAGTACACAGGCTTCACTGGCTGCATGGTAGGCACGCAAAACTTCCGACGCTTCACCGGCACCGTCAGCCACGATATCCGCCACTCGGCCTGAGTCCATCGGTACATCTTGCGCCAGCATCGAAATCGTGATGCCATTTTGTAATGAAACTTCGCCGCTATCCGGCAGTAAACTTCCTTCAATCAGCTTAAGTAAGGTAGACTTACCCTCACCATTACGGCCAATCAAACACACTCGTTCGCCGCGCTCCAAGTTAAAATTCGCGCCGTTGAGCAGGGCGGGTCCACCAAACGCAAGTTGGACATCCCTAAGGGTAATATAGGCCATAATGTTTCCTGAAATCCCCAATGAGGACTTTAAATGACTAAACAACAAAATCTAAATGATCAGGCGTCATTTTCCGCACCCATTGAAGATTTGCAAGTGCGAATTGCATTTTTAGACGATTTAGTTGAACAGTTGAATGATCAGGTGGCCAAACAGACCCTGGAAATTGCTGATCTGAAAAAGCAAATGATGCTGTTATATCAACGTGTTGAGTCTTCAGATCTGTCTGAAGGCATTGTAGAATTTGATCCGGTTGCAGATCGCCCACCGCATTATTAATTTGCAACCAATGATTTAATCAACAACAACCCTTAGCTGATCTAAGGGTTTTTTATTGAAAAATAAAAATGAGCCAATCGATAAGATGTTAAAAAGAGAAATATTATTTTTTTGAATTGGCTTTTAAATTGCATTAAATCCGCATATAAAAGAAAAGTAATAAAGCGCAGCGCGATCATCAAGTTTAAAAGAGTTTTTCTGCTGAAAACAAACATTCGCGCTCGTAAACAGATTTCTTGCAGGCATTTCATAAAATGCAGTTTGGCCCTCTGCCGAAACAGGCCTGCACCCATTCAGTCGTAAAATTATTTGACCTTTCACTCACTTCCTACTCTAATACCGGCTCTCAGGTACATTCCGGAATTGCGTCCCATGCACCCAAAAGTTGTTCTACTCGACCTCGAAAATAATTTCCCCACAGCCAAGTTAATGCGTGAGATTGTGGCGCATTATTCGACTTTATATCTGTTTAGCTGTGCTGGAAAATTTGAATTCTCCTTAGAGGATTTAACCGAGCTTGCCGGCTGGGTTAGCAGTGGTCAGGTGGTGGTACTGGACACGCCTGAATCGCCACAAAAAGAATATGAATATGCGGTCATTGTCGGTCAGCTTATGGCGCTACTGGAGCCGGAAACCGAGGTTAAATTGATCTCGGCGATGGACAGTTGCGAAATGTTGCAACAGATGCTGCAAACTTCTGATATTACGTGTCACCTGATTCAGATTCAGCCTGATGAGACAAACATTCCAACCGATCAACCTAAAAATCATCTTCCGAGTCTGGATACCATCAAGAACAAACCTGCCTTGCAACTGGTGAAAAAATACTGTGATGCGTTAGGGAAAATGAGCGGCAAACCGAATACGGTGGAAACCCTAAAAAACTCAGTGGCGAATATTCTGCAAGTGATGCCGGTAAAAGCTCAGCATGTGGTCGGCATGTTGATTAACCTGAAAATCGTCAAACGCTATGATGAGCAAATCAGCTTCCGCAAAAAAGTTTTGAAACAATGGCTGCAACTCAATCTGGATGAACAAAGCCCGGTTGAAAATCCAAAACTGGATCAGGTCATTTCCCAACTGAAGGCAGAAGAAGCTCCAGTTGAATCTGAAATACTCAGGTCACCAATCCAGTCGGCACAGCAAGACCTGTTCAAAAACTTTGGCCGGATCGATCCGGTACAACTGGAAGTGGCACGTAAACTACGTGAATTGCAGGGCAATAAACCCAAAGACATTTATGAGCTGCGTGATTTACTGGAACAGTTATTTCCGAAATCGGACATTCGCTTGCTGCTGAAAGAGCTGATCGAGAAAGGTTATATTTACTGGAATGGTCACGAAATTTTATATAGTCATGAAATGTTCCTGAATTAATTTTATCGTGCAAACTTGCGTTTTATATTGTGCTTATGCAACTCTAATAATAGAACATAAAGGTTGAACTATGGAAAACACTGGAATCTGGGTGACGGTGGTCATCATCATTTTCGTCATAGGGTCGATTTTCGGGTTACGTGTAAGTCCCCGAGAAAAAGCCTTGGGGCTGATGCGTGATAAAGCCCGTAAAATGGGTTTGCATCCACGTCTGGTGGTGGCACCGGACTGGACCAAAATTCCCAAGGCGACTGAAAGTCGTGCCAGTATGGTCGCATACTACAGTGTGCTGATGCCAGATGCGCGTTTACCCTTGATGCGCGCCCGTGTTGTCGATAATAAACTCGAAATCGTGCAGGGTGATGAGAAATTTAAAGATTTTCCCATTGCATTAAAAGGCATTTATGCTATTGATATGCAGGCCAACTGTGTCGGTATGTATTGGGATGAAGAAGCTGATTTAAGAGCGACCCAACTCGACGACATCAAAGCGCTGTTACACGCTTTGGCTGAACTTTAATTTAGAAATAAACAGGATTAACGGTTAATTATGGCGAACGCTCCTCGGTCCACATCAAAAAGCAGCACAGCGAAGTCTCCCGACGCTGGAAGCAAGCGTGCCCTAGTGATTGTGGAGTCGCCTGCAAAAGCGAAAACAATCAATAAGTACCTTGGTCCGAACTACATCGTAAAATCATCAGTGGGTCATGTGCGTGACTTGCCGACTGGCGGTTCTGCAAAATCGACAGAGAAAAAACCGGCGACACGTACCAAACTGACGGATGCAGAAAAAGCTGAAAAATCACAGAATGCGTTAATTAACCGCATGGGTGTCGATCCGGAACATGACTGGAAAGCCAAATACGAAGTCCTTCCTGGCAAAGAACATGTAGTTGCCGAACTGAAAAAACTGGCATCGCAAGTCGATGAAGTCTATCTGGCAACGGATATGGACAGGGAAGGGGAAGCGATTGCCTGGCATTTAAAAGAAGTCATCGGCGGTGATGATTCGCGTTATCAGCGTGTGGTCTTCAACGAAATTACCAAAAACGCGATTCAGGATGCCTTTAAGCATCCGTCACGTCTGGATACCAATAAAGTCAATGCGCAGCAGGCACGCCGTTTCCTGGATCGTGTCGTGGGTTTTATGATTTCGCCATTGCTTTGGGAAAAGATTGCCCGTGGCCTGTCAGCCGGTCGTGTACAGTCGGTTGCGGTGAAACTGGTGGTTGAACGCGAACGTGAAATTCGGGCCTTTATTCCTGAAGAATACTGGCAGGTGTTTGCCGATACCAAATCGAAAAAAGATGACATCCGTCTGGAAGCAGTCAAGCAAAATGGCAAGACTTTAAAGCTTCGTAATAAAGACGAAACGGATGCACTGTTAAACCTGATTAAAGATGCGGATTATACCGTTTCTGCCCGTGAAGATAAGCCAACCAAAGTCAATCCAAGCGCGCCCTATATCACGTCAACGTTGCAACAGGCGGCCAGTACCCGTCTCGGTTTTTCTGTGAAGAAAACCATGATGCTGGCACAGCGCCTGTATGAAGCCGGTTTCATTACCTATATGCGTACCGACTCGACCTTCCTGAGTGATGATGCGGTAAGCATGGTCCGTGGCCATATCGAATCAGAATTTGGTGAGAAGTACCTGCCGGCCAAACCAAACCGCTATGGCAATAAAGCCGGTGCGCAAGAAGCGCATGAGGCGATTCGTCCATCTATGGTTGGCTTAAAAGGCGACAGTCTGGTGGGTGTTGAGCGTGATGCACAGCGCCTCTATGACTTGATCTGGCGCCAGTTTGTTGCTTGTCAGATGACTCCGGCAGAATATCTGTCTTCTACCATTTTGGTGGATGCCAATGGCGTAGAACTGAAAGCCAAAGGCCGTACCTTGGTCTTTGATGGCTTTACCCGCGTGCGTGGTGCCAATAAAGCCGATGACGATATTTTATTGCCTGCGGTCAAAGTCGGTGAAGTGCTTAAACTTGAGAAACTTGATCCATCTCAACATTTCACCAAGCCACCAGCTCGTTTTACTGAAGCCTCACTGGTCAAAGAACTCGAGAAAAAAGGCATTGGCCGTCCATCGACCTATGCTGCGATTATCTCGACCATTCAGGATCGTGGTTATGTGAAACTGGATAACCGTCGTCTCTATGCCGAGAAGATGGGTGAGATCGTTACCGATCGTCTGGATGAAAATTTTAGTAATCTGATGAACTATGCCTTTACCGCAGATCTTGAAGGTCAGCTGGATAAAGTAGCAGATGGTGAGCGTAACTGGAAAGAGTTATTAGACAGCTTCTATGGCGATTTTAAGCAACGTTTGACTACGGCGCAAGGCGAGAACGGTATGCGCCGTAATCAGCCTGTAGAAGTGGATGCAGTACACTGTAAAGAATGTGACCGTCCAATGCAGATTCGTACCGGAACCACAGGCGTATTCTTGGGTTGTTCAGGCTATAACCTACCGCCGAAAGAGCGTTGTAAAGGAACCTTGAACCTGACACCAGTTGAGTCTCTGGCTGCATTATCTGATGATGAGGCTGCGGAAACTGCTGACCTGATGTCGAAGAAGCGTTGTCCGATCTGTGAAACTGCCATGGACAGCTATGTGATTGATGGCGGCCGTAAACTGCATATCTGTGGGAATAACCCGGACTGTAGTGGTTTTGAACTTGAAGAAGGTGAGTTCAAAATTAAAGGCTATGATGGCCCGAGTATCCCATGCGACAAGTGTGATGGTGAAATGCAGCTGAAGACGGGTCGTTTTGGTCCGTATTTTGCCTGTACCAGCTGTGACAATACCCGTAAAGTCTTAAAGAGCGGTCAGCCTGCGCCTCCACGTGTGGATCCGATCAAGATGGAGCATTTACGTTCTGCCAAGCATGACGATTTCTTTGTACTGCGTGACGGTGCAGCCGGTTTATTCCTGGCGGCAAGCAAGTTCCCGAAAGTGCGTGAAACCCGTGCACCGAAAGTGGCCGAGATTCGTTCTGTTGCCGACCAGCTTGATCCAAAGTATCAGTTTATCTTGCAGGCACCTGATGTGGACCCGGAAGGGAATCCAACTCTGGTAAAATTTAGCCGTAAGAACCAGTCACAATATATTGGTTCGGAAACTGCAGAAGGTAAGCAAACCAAATGGTCTCTGGTTTATCAGGACGGGAAATGGGTTGAAGCCTAAACTCTAAGATTCAAAAAAATGCTGACGAAAGTCGGCATTTTTTATGTCAGAATCATTTATACAAAAAATTAAAAATAATATTTTGGGGTGGATGTGGATATTCAGACAAAAAAATTCGCTGTATTAATCGATGCGGATAATTCTTCTATCAACGCGATTTCATTAGTGTTGGAAGAAGTTGCGAAATATGGAATTGCCAGTGTCAAACGTGTGTATGGGGACTGGAGCAGCGAAACGTTAAAGAAATGGCGAGATGTACTCCTTCCTCATGCCATCACTCCGGTACAACAATTCGCTTATACCAAGGGTAAAGATGCGACGGATATGATCCTGATCATTGATGCTATGGATTTACTTTATGCAGGTGCATTAGATGGATTTTGTATTGTATCCAGTGATAGTGATTTCACGCCCTTAGCTTCACGTATTCGTGAAAATGGTCTAACTGTGTATGGCTTTGGCAAAAAAGCTACACCTGAAGCATTTAAGAAAGCCTGTGACAAGTTCATTTATATCGAAAATTTACTTGTAGATAGTGAAATCAAGCAACAGGAAGATGATGAACTTTCTAATGTTTCCCAAAAGAAAGTATTAAGCTCTGACAAATCTCTTGATCATAAAATTTTGCCTCAGCCTAAGGAAAATTCGAATCTTCCTGAAACGATGGATCGAGCTACGCTGAATCTGATTTATAAAGCTGTAAAAGATAATGCCGATGATAATGGATGGGCGAATTTAGGGATGGTCGGGCAGTATATCAGTGCAGTAAAGCCTGATTTTGACTCTCGTAACTATGGTAGAGCCAAATTGTCAGGATTAATAAAAACTTTAAATTTATTTGAAACAAAAATAGAAATGAGTCAGATGTATTTAAGAAAAATGAAAAAGCAGAGTGTGTAATCGATATGTGGAAAAAGATTCGGATTCTGATTTTATTAATCATCTTATTGATTGTCGCGGTCAATGCCTATCGTGATCAAAACCAGAACTGGTCAAAGCCGATTATTGTGTTGCTGCATCCGATTAATGCCGATGGATTACCGACCACACAGCAATATATCCAGCAACTGTCAGCTCAGGACCTGAATGGAGCGCGGGAATATCTGGAAAAAGCAGCTCAGCAGTATCGTGGACAGCCGACTTATTTTTATTTTAATTTAGGCCGTGAGCTTCAAGTTCTACCACCCAAAGTCCCTGAGCAAGACTCGCTCATCGATACAGTTTTATGGAGTTTAAAATTCCGGTTCTATGCTTGGAAACAGCGACAGAGTTCAGACCCTTCAGCTAATGTGACTTTATTTTTAAATTACTATGATCCTGTGCAGACCAAGCAATTGAAACATTCCACTGCCTTGCAAAAAGGCCGGATTGGTTCGATAAATCTATTTGCATCCAAACAACAAACTGAACAGAATAAAATTGTATTGGTGCATGAATTGCTGCATGCCTTTGGCGCTTCGGATAAATATGATTTAGCGACAGGTCAACCGATTTATCCGCTGGGTTATGCATTTCCAGATCAGCAACCCTTATTTCCGCAAACCAAGGCGGAGCTGATGGCAGGACATATTCCACTGTCTCAAACCACCAGTAAAATGCCAGAATCTTTAAATCAAACCTTGATTAATGAGATAACTGCAATTGAACTGGGCTGGAAATAAAGACTTGTGGATAGTGCTGGATTTATCCACAATTTAGACTTCATTTGTGGATAAAAGATCACACCATGCCGCTCACCTTTGTGCTTGCTCCTGACTCGTTTAAAGAAAGCATGTCTGCTGCGCAGGCTTGTCAGGCCATGCAACGCGGTATTCAGAACGTCATTCCGGATGCCAATATTATTCATGTGCCAATGGCTGATGGCGGTGAAGGCACGGTCGATGCACTGATTTCAAGCTTGAAGGGGGAAAGTATTGCATGTGAGGTGACCGGGCCATTATCTGAGCAACGTATCCAGACCTATTGGGGGATGGTTGATGCAGGCCAGACTGCCGTGATTGAAATGGCCAAAGCCAATGGCATACATTTGCTTGCAGCAGAAAAGCGTAACCCGATGCTGACTACAACCTATGGCACAGGAGAAATGATCAAACGGGCGCTGGACTTGGGAGTGAAAAAAATCATTGTCGGTTTAGGTGGCAGTGTCACCAATGATGCGGGTGCGGGCATGGCGCAAGCATTGGGTGTGCGGTTTTTAAATCATGCGGGAGAGTCAATTCAGGTCTGTGGTGGAAACTTAGAACTGGTCAAATCAATGGATCTATCCGAACTGGATCCACGTTTAGCAGATACTGAAATACTCATTGCATCGGATGTCAATAATCCGTTGTGTGGGCCAAGTGGTGCCTCTTATATCTTTGGCCCACAGAAAGGGGCAATGCCTGAAATGGTCAAGCAACTGGATCAAAACTTTGGGTATTTTGCCGATGTAGTCGCTGGGCAGTTTGGCCGTGATTATCGTCATGTTGCAGGGGCTGGTGCTGCCGGTGGACTGGGTTTTGGTTTAATGGCATTCACTGCTGCCTCTATTCGGTCCGGGGTGGAACTGATGATTGAACAGGTTCAACTGAATGAGAAAATAGCGCAAGCAGATTATGTCCTGACCGGTGAAGGTAAAATTGATAGTCAAACATCTTTGGGCAAAACCCCTTTTGGGGTAGCACAGCTCGCCAGGCAATTTAATAAACCGGTAATCGCTTTTGCTGGTCTAATCGGTGAAGGAATTGAGGATCTGTTTGAGTCAGGATTTAGCCAGATTATTGGTATTAATCCACCAGATTGTCCTTTAGAAGAAGCCTTAAAAAATGCAGAAATGAACTTGGAGAAAGCTGTCGCTGAGATAGTTAAAAATCTTTTGACAGAGTGAAAGTATTTCTCTCTCCTGCAATCCAGCACGCCCTGTCGTTAGCTAATATCAAATCAGGAAATAAAATTGGAGACAGTTTCAGGACAACTGAAAAGCCATAATTCTGGAAGCGATCTGTTAAACTACATACATCCACAAAATGATGAGTGAAAATGAGTTTAGCCACCCTGATTGATGAATTAAATCCCCAACAAAAGCAAGCAGCGACCACAGAAGCAAAACACAGTTTGGTGCTGGCCGGGGCAGGTTGTGGCAAAACCAAAACCATCGTGGCACGCGCAGCTTACTTGATTGAGCAGGGTGTGCCTGCCAACCAGATTCAGATTCTGACCTTTACCCGCCGGGCTGCCAGTGAAATTGTGGCGCGTGTCGAACTGGCACTTGGTGAAGAAGCCAAGGGACTGCGGGCCTCGACCTTTCATACCTTCTGTATGTATCTGCTGCGCCGTATTCCGAAAGCTTTTGGTCTGGAACAGTTTTCGATTATTGATCGTGATGATCAGCTGATGATGTTCCGCCTGATTCGCGGTCGTGATGACAAGAAAAATCCCAATCATCTGCCTAAGCCTCAGGAATTATGTGATCTGTATTCTTTTGCACGGAATACCCGGCAAAAGCTCAGTCTAACACTGGAAAAACAGATGCCTGAATATCTGGCTCTCAAAGACCAGATTGCTGAAATCATGAAAGAATATGAAGCACGTAAGCAGGCACGCAGCTTTCTGGACTATGACGATATTCTGGCGGTAGTGGCTACGGCGCTGGCACAGTCCGAAGGTCTGGTCGACTATGTCGCTTGGATCTGTCGGCATATGTTGGTCGATGAAATGCAGGATACTAATCCATTGCAATGGGCTTTGCTGGAGCCACTTAAAGACCGGATCAGCCTGTTCTGTGTCGGTGATGATGCGCAGTCGATTTATGGCTTTCGTGGTGCAGACTTTGAAAATATTCACCATTTCAAAGAACGTGTGCCAGATGCGCAGATTTTCAAATTAGAAAAAAACTACCGCTCGACCCAGGAAATTCTCGATCTGTCTAACTGGCTGCTGGATCAGTCTGAAATCAAATATGACAAACGTCTGGAAGCGTATCGCGGAGAAGGTGTTAAGCCGCGCATGCATATTTTCCCGAATGAATTTGATGAAGCCAAATGGATCGCGATTGATATTAAAGAGCGTCATTATCTGCAAGGTAGTAAGTGGGGCGAGCATATGGTCTTGGTACGCTCCAGTTTTGCCGCGCGGCATATTGAAGCGGCCTGTATTGCAGCCAATGTACCCTATCGCTTTATTGGTGGCATGAAGCTGCTGGAAACGGCGCATGTCAAAGATTTGCTCAGCATGCTGCGGGTGGTGGCCAATCCACTAGATGATATTGCCTGGATGCGTTTCTTAACCCTGTGGAATGGTGTGGGTGATGTTGGTGCTAGCAAGCTATCGCAGCAATTATTGGCTGAACCGGAAATGGATCAGATTGCAAAGAAATTAGAACAGTTTGGCAAGATACCGCTAGAGACTATTCTGATCATGCAGCAGATGAGTGTGCTCAAAGGCGAAGTGCAAACCTGTGTCGGTCTGGCGATTCAGGTGATTGAATCTCAATTGGCAGAAAACTATAAAAAGGATTGGCCACGTCGCCAAAGTGATTTTGAACTGGTCAAACAGCTGGCGTCCAAGCATTCACAGCTGAGTGAATTTTTAGAGGAATATGTACTGGATCCAGTGTCAATCTCGGAAATTGAACGCCAATCGGATCACGATGTGGTGACCTTAATCACCATTCACTCGGCAAAAGGCACCGAACAAAATGTCTGTTATGTGGCCAATGTCACGCCGGGCAATTATCCGCATGCGCGTGCTCAAGGCGACTTTGATGATGTCGAAGAAGAGCGTCGTGTGCTGTATGTGGCGCTGACCCGGGCGAAAAATGAATTGATTCTGACCAAACAGAACCTGAATCATTGGGCGCGGGAAACGGTCGATGAGCAGGGACGTAAAGTCGAAAGCTATTTCCTGAATGATCTCACCCGGCATTTATGCACCACGGAAACCCATTACAAGACCCGGCAGCAAACTGTAAAAAGTGCCCTGATTGAACGCAAGTCGATTAATTTAGATTTTGGGATTGATCTCGATTAAACTATAGCAAAGTTGTTTCATGCAAAAAGTAGAGTAGGCGCGTGCTTTTTGATATTTTTTGCCTATCTTCTTAAGGTTGTAAGATGAAAATTTTAGTTCGTAATTTAGAACGTACGGTCACAGAAGCCGAATTGCTGAAACTGTTCCAGGAATATGGCACAGTGGAGACCTGTACTTTGGTGCTTGATGCATCAACAGGCAAATCAAAAGGTTTTGCTTTTGTAGAAATGCCACATGGCCGTGAAGCAGTCAAAGCCATTAAAGGCCTGAATACTTTGCGCCTGCACGGACATGGGATCCGCGTGAAAGCCGCAGAAGATAAGCCTCAGGCTTAAACTCAAAAAAGGAGCACTGGATAGGCTCCTTTTTTATGGCTGAAATTTATTATCGCTTTAATTAGTGAGCTCAATGCTCTGAATTTCAGTGCTGGATGGATTCAGCCTAAACATCTTTTGATTGCGAAATGCAGACGAACCTTTTACTTTATAAAAGCCAAAATTTGTTTTAAACCTTAGGAAATCTCGATGACCCGTGTTGCTCGCTATCATGCGGACCGTACCAATCAAAAACTGTATTTTGCCCGCCTTTCCTGCCAGCAAGCAGAGCAAACTGAACATGTACAACAGGCTCAGGCGCAACGTGAAGCAACTGTGTTTCATTTGCATGGTGCTTTGTTAGCATTTTTACAGGAACTGGTACGTTACTATCGCCTGAATGATCCTCATCCGACCTTAAAATCGATCGAAGAACTGATGGCGGCCAAAGGCCAAATTTCGCCAGAAGTGGCGGTGCTGCAACATTTATCCAAGAGCGGTTTCATTGCTGAACTGAAGCGCGCCTATCGTTTATGCCAGTATGCGCCGGAACCGAGTGCACCACAGCCTGAAGACGAAACTTCTTCAAATCTCATCATTAAAGTCACACAGACACCACAAGCGTGGTTACCTGATACTGCTATATTGAGAGAGTGGCATCGTGACCTGACCCAATTAATTGATGGTTTTCGTAATGAGATGATTGAATTTTAATCGGATCGGCTGTACTTGAAATTGCAATTTTTAACCCTATATCAATTACTCTAATGATGCAAAGTGCACCCGGCGCTTTGCCACCATGTTGAACATGGAGGATATATGTCTATAGAACAGTTGAAAGATTTATTTGGTAATCAAGACGCGATTTTAGAACTCGTTCAACTTGAAGGTGGCGCGTTGGCTTTACGCAATGCAGGCTCACATAAACAGCCTTTGGTCATGATTCAATTTAATGATGAGGTGAAAGCTCTACTTGGAGAGCAGACGCCCGTGATTGCGCAACAGATGATTCAGGCAGCACTCTATGGTTTGCTGGAACAGCAGGTCAATGAATGGCAGGCTGAAGTTGTGGATGAAGAACCAAAGTATATGAGTTAATCGTTGAAATTTATTTAGAAAGCACACTATCGGTGTGCTTTTTGAGTGTTATAGGTTATTAAATTAGGCAGATTTTAAGTATCACAAAAACGTTCATTTAAAATGAAGATGAAAAATCAGTATTTTAAAATTTAAGTCGTGAGCAGTCTGAAGCCAGTGTGTTAATAAAATCTTTGGCTCAGAAATATATTGATGTCCATAAAAAAAAAGTTGCCAGATCCGGCAACTTTTTTATTCAGTGTTTATTTAAAGAAAAACTTTAATGAGAAGGCGTATGCTGATGCGCGATCTCAATCTGGTTCAAAATATGATTGCTCATATTTTTCGCCATTTCTTCTTTGGCATAATAAACCGCACCGACATTATCCCGACGAATGGCTTCAGCTTCTTCCTTGCTTTCTGCACAGACCAATACCTGAATTTGTGGATTCAAGGTCTTGGCAATGTCGACAATTTTATGAATATCGATGATATCCATAGGGGAGATGACCAGTAAGCGTGCATGCTGAATATGTGCCTGAATCAGCACTCCGGCTTCAGTGGCAACACCAGACACCGCAGCAATGCCTTTTTCACGCAGATTTTCGACGATGTCACGGTTTTCTTCGGCAATCACCACCTTGATATTTTCTTGCATCAATGAGCGGGTAATGCGACGACCGACCTCACCATGGCCAATAATGACCACCTGATCGCGCAAGTAATCCTGTGAGACTTCATCGGGTAACATCGCCAGAGGGTCACCACTGCGTTCCAGTAAGCGGGCCAGAGTCGAGCGTTCCCGAATCCATTTCTGTACCGGTTCAATCGCGGAAAAGATAAAGGAGTTAAGCGTAATCGAAATCAAGGCACCTGCCAGAATCAGGTTTTGACCTTCCAGCGAAAGCAGATTGAGCGAAACACCGAGCGCAGCCAAAATAAAGGAGAACTCACCAATCTGTGCCAGAGAAGCACCGACGGTCAAGGCGGTATTAATCGGATAGCGGAAGAACAGCACCAGTGCCATCGCGGCAATAGTCTTACCAATCATGATAATCCCGACCACTGCCAGTACATGTAAAGGCTGTTCCAGCAAAATGCGCGGATCAAACAGCATGCCGACGGAGACAAAGAATAAAATCGAGAAAATTTCACGCAGTGGCAAGGTTTCTTCTTCAGCACGATGACTGAAATCAGATTCCTTAACGACCATTCCGGCAAAGAAAGCACCTAGTGCCATCGACACGCCAAAGACTTTATAGGCACCGAAGGCGATTGAAACCGCAGCAGCCACCACTGTTAAAGTAAACAGCTCACGTGAACCGAGACGCGCCACCACCCGTATGATCATTGGAATCAAGCGTTTACCAATAATCAGCATGAAGGCAATAAAGCCTGCGACTTTGAGCAGGGTAATGCCTAAGGTGAGCCAGATATTCTCATCGCTTGCACCTTCCAGCGCTTGCCCACCTAAAAGCACCGCAGTGGCAGGTAACAGTACCAGCGCCAAGACCATGACCAGATCTTCGACCAGCAACCAGCCAACAGCAATTCGGCCATTGATTGAATCCAGTAAGCCACGATCACCAAGGGCTTTGAGTAGAACCACGGTACTGGCACAAGACAGGCTTAGGCCGAAGACCAGTGCTGAGCCAAAGCTCCAGCCCCACAGCATCGAAACTCCAACCCCGAGCAAGGTGGCAACTGCAATCTGTAAAATCGCACCAGGCAGGGCAATCCGGCGTACCTGCATCAGATCGTTCAGGGAAAAATGCATTCCGACGCCAAACATCAGGAACATGACGCCAAGTTCTGCCAGTTGGTTGGCCAGATGAATATCACCGACCACACCGGGTGTATGGGGACTAATCAGAATGCCGGCAATTAAGTAACCGATCAAAGGGGGAAGACGTAACCGTGCAGCGAGATAGCCAAAGACCAAAGCTAAGCCAAAACCAACAGCCAGTAATATAATGAGCTCTACGTCATGTGGCACTAAATACTCCTTTAGCTAGGTTTGCTGGGAAATAAGCACAAAAAGTGCCAAAACATGCAGAAAGTTTATCAAGTCGGATAAAAAAAGTGCAAAAAAAAACGACCCGCAAAGGTCGTTTTTTTAAAGAAACTAAAATTATTTGATTTTAGCTTCTTTGAAGATTACGTGTTGACGGATTTTTGGATCAAATTTTTTGATTTCCATTTTTTCCGGCATAGTACGTTTGTTCTTAGTCGTGGTATAGAAATAACCTGTACCAGCTGAAGAAACTAAGCGAATTTTATCACGCATGGTTCAGACTCCTTAGATCTTTTGACCTTGAGCACGTAGGTCAGCAACAACCTTTTCAATGCCCAATTTGTCGATAATACGCATACCTTTAGTGGTTAAACGAAGACGTACAAAACGTTTTTCGCTTTCTAACCAGAAACGGTGGTGGTGCAGGTTCGGCTCGAACCGGCGCTTAGTTTTGTTGTTGGCGTGTGAGACGTTGTTACCAACGACTGGACGCTTGCCGGTAACTTGGCAAACCTTAGACATGGTGTAACTCCATTGATTTAGCCAACAGCAAATCTGTATGGCCAGTCAAAAATAAACGGATTGAAATCATTCAAGGGGCGTTTTATATCAAAAATGCGCTTAAAAGACAAGCGATTTTCGTCAAAACGCGGCACGAACTATATCGATAGCTCATGCCTTGATCATTTAGCGGAGAAGTGTCTTCGAAATCAGCTTGTGAATCGGTTTATTGAACGGTGGCAGAATGTATTTCAAGCTGTACAGCTTTGGATTCGACATTACTGAGCGTTCATGCGACAAACTGAAGAAGCCTTCTGGGCCATGGTATTTACCCATACCTGATGCACCGACACCCCCAAATGGTAGATCATCCTGCGCAACATGGGTCAGTACCGTATTTTGCCCGAAATGCCCTGAATGGGTACGCTGTGCGACATAATCGGCACGCGCCTGATCAAAGTCGAAGTAGTATAAAGCAAGTGGACGCGGACGGCTATTAATAAAGTCGATGACATCGTCAATTTGATCATATTCCATGATCGGTAACAGTGGGCCAAAGATTTCATGCTGCATGATCTGCATCATCGGGGTGACATTGGTCACGATGGTCGGTGCAATCTTGCGCAGATCAGCCGAGTTTTCACTACGCGGATTAATTTCAATGACTTGCGCACCCTGTTCACGCGCATCATCCAGATAGCCTTGCAGACGGTTATATTGTTTGACATTAATAATCGAGGTGTAATCCTGATTATGGGTGATATCCGGATACATACTTTCGACACAGGCTTTAAAGTGATCAATGAACTCGGCAGTTTTCCCGCGAGGCAAGAACATATAGTCCGGAGCTACACAGGTCTGACCGGCATTCCAGAGTTTACCCACCGCAATCCGCTGCGCGACATCGCGCAGATCAATCGATGGATGCACCAGTACCGGCGATTTACCGCCCAGTTCCAGAATCACCGGAACCAGATTTTCGGCAGCGGCTGCCATGACGGTTTTACCGACTGCAGTTGAGCCAGTGAAAATCAGTTTATCGAAAGGCAAACGACAGAAAGCATCTGAAATCACACCACCACCATTCACCACAGCGACCAATTCTTTAGGGAAGGCTTCAGCCAGGGCTTTTTCCAGAACTTCACCAAAAGCAGCGGATGCACTGGAAATTTTGATCATGGCATGGTTGCCGGCCGCTAGTGCGCAAATCAAAGGGCCAATCGACAACAACAGCGGATAGTTCCACGGTGCGATAATTCCGACTACGCCCAAAGGCTGATATTGTACCCAGGCTTTTGCCGGCTGATGAATAATGCCGACATGACGCTTGGAAGGTTTCATCCATCGGGTCAGGTTTTTGCTGTAATATTTGATATGTTCCAGACAGGTGAGCAGTTCACCAATCTTGGTTTCCCCAATGGAACGGTTACCATAGTCCTGATTAATTGCATCAGCAAATTGATCTTGATACTTAACTAAGATACGCTTAAGTCGAGCTAAACGATCGATACGTTCCTTTGCAGTCGGCAGAGGGTAGTGTAAGTAAGCGTGTTTTTGTTGCGCTAAGACTTCATTCAGATATTGGCTATCAAAAAAATGTGGTGTCATTGATGTTGTTTTTGTGTGACTGTTCATGCCGCACTACCATTATTCAAAAATCGATTAATTAATTTTTAGAGCAAATACTCTAATTAGTCAAGTGACTTTGTGTGTTAGCCTGCTAATGCATGAACTGAATGGTTATTTTAGGATGTCCCAAACCAAAACCTTAAAAACTAAAGAGCGTATCTTGCAGCTCAGTTTGCAGCTGTTTAACGAGCGTGGCGAACGATCGGTAACCACCAATCACATTGCGGCTGAACTCGGCATGAGCCCGGGTAACCTGTATTATCATTTCCGCAATAAAAATGAAATTATTAAAGAATTGATGGAACAGTACCAGCATCAGACCCTGGAAATGCTGGCGCTGCCGGATGACCGTGCACTGGATGCCAATGATAAGGTGCATTATTTTCAGGTGCTGAGCAGCCAGTTATGGGCTTACCGTTTCCTGCATCGTGATGTCTATCATCTGGTAGAAAATAACGAAGATTTTCGCAAGATGTATCCACGCTTTGCCGGACAGGTGATGCAGCAGGGCCAGAAAATTTATAAAGGCTTTGTTAATGCAGGCCTGATGGACATGACCGATTCAGAAATTGAAGCCCTGATCATTAACCTGTGGATTGTACTGACCAACTGGACCAACTTCCTGTATATGTCAGGTCATTTAACCGATTCCAATACGCTGGAAGAAAAATGGGTCTGGCAGGCACTCCGTCAAATGGTATTCCTGGAAGGGGCGTATTTACGTGGTGAAAGTCGTCAAACCTATGAAGGTTTATTGAGTAGTTTGGGCTCTTCGGAACTTTTTGCCAGCCTGTCGTCATCTAAAGATTCTGAATCTGAACAAACTATTCAGAATATCCAAGAAACGCGCTAGAATACTCGGCTTATTTTTAATTTAACTGATTAGTGACTTAAACCAACATGAATATGACGACTGCTAACACCGCACGTTTATTGATTACTTGTGAAGACAAGCCGGGCATCGTGCAGGCTGTTTCGAGCTTCTTGTATCATCAAGGTGCCAACATTACTGCGCTTGACCAATATGCGACAGCAGCGCAGGGCGGACGTTACTTCATGCGCGTTGAATTTGAATTAGATAATCTTCAAAGTCGTAAAGAAAGTATTATCCAGACTTTTGCAGCGAATGTGGCAGAACGCTATGGCATGCAATGGCGTCTGGCTCTGGTCAGTGATGTGAAAAAAGTCGGTATTCTGGTGTCTAAAGTCGATCATGCCTTGCTTGAGCTGTTATGGCGTCATGCGCGTGGTGGTCTGCCTTGTGAAATTACCAAAGTAGTATCGAATCACGAGACTTTACGCGAAGCAGTTGAAAATTTTGGCATTCCATTCGAAGTTGTGCCGGTGACCAAAGACAACAAACCTGAAGCTTATGCAGAAATCGACCAGTTGATGCAAGGCAATGACCTGTTGGTGCTGGCGCGTTATATGCAGATTCTGGATGAAGAATTTGTCAGCAAGTGGGAAATGAAAGTGATCAACATTCACCATTCTTTCCTGCCAGCTTTCGTAGGTGCCAATCCGTACAAACAGGCCTATGAAAAAGGTGTGAAGCTGATTGGTGCAACTGCACACTATGTGACTGCTGATCTGGATCAAGGTCCGATCATCGAGCAGGATGTGGAGCGCGTGAACCATGACTTTACCGTTGAGCAGTTACGTGAACTCGGTCAGGATGTGGAACGTAATGTATTGGCCCGTGCGGTAAAATGGCATTTGGAAGACCGTATTATTGTCGATGGCAACAAGACTGTCGTGTTCCAATAAGACTTGCATTGAGTTTTAAAAAGGCATACTTTTAGTGTGCCTTTTTTGTTTTGATGCAAAAAAGTCAGTTAAAGGTAGGATTAGCGGTTGCAAATGAAAACACTTCTCATTTATTATTGGCATACTTTAATTGTGCTAACCGATGAGCTTGATAGTTTGTTCCACATCATCTCCTCAAGGTAATAGATTTAATGAGTCAAGTTGCTGCGCCCCAAATGCCTACACCGCCGAATCAGATGAAAAAGAAAGTCATCTCTATCGTGGCGGCTGTACTGATTGGGCATGTGGGTGTGTTATATGCGATCAGCCAGATGAAAGCACCTGAGCTGACACCCATTGATAAGCAACCCTTAAAAGTGCGCTTTGTAAAACTCCAGGAAGCGCCAAAACCTTTACCGTCAAAGCCGAAGGCCGAGCCACAAAAAGAGCCGCCTAAGCCTAAAGAAGTCAAAATTGTCGATAAACCGCTGCCACCACCACCGAAAAAAGTAGAAAAAATCGAGCAGGTGAAAAAGGCTGAAGCGCCAAAAGTGGTTAAAGCACCACCAGTTGAAGCAAAACCAACCCCAAGTCCGGTTGTACCGACAGTGGTCACTGAAACTAAAATTAAACCGGCACCTGCTCCGGTCGCGCCACCTGCGCCTGTGACACCGCCAGCACCTGCTGCGCCGCCATCCCCGAAAAGTGTATCGATTGGTGGGGGCGTGTCCTGGCAGCGTTCACCCAAAGTCTCGCTCTCTGCAGGTGAATTAAAATCAGCCTGTTCACTGGTAGTAGATGTTTCAGCGAATGAGCAGGGTAAAGTGGTTTCTGCAACTGCACGAAATTCAAGTTGTAGCCCGGCAGTAACGCGCAAAGTAGAAGCCGCGGTACGTCGTGCACAACTCACTAAATATGTTGAAAATGGTGTGGCTTATCCAACCCGTGTGGAACAGCCTTTCGATTTTCAGGTTAAATAACGGCTCACCCATTAGGAGTTCGAATATGAACTTTTCAGTTTATTGGCAACACGCTGATGCAGTCAGTAAAACGCTGTATTTCGTGTTATTGGCAATGTCGATTGCGACATGGACCATTTTTGTGCTGCGTTTGATGGGCACTCGCCAACTGAAACAGATTGCCTATGCTCAGTTATCTCAAGCATTGGAAAAACTGAAAACCAAGCTGGCTCCTTTGGGCTTTGAACAGCGTAAAGCAGTGGCAGAACAGGCGCTGTTACGCCAGATTTCAGCAGAAAAAGCCAATGCCGAAAAAGGTGTATCAGTTCTGGGTACCATCGCATCGATCTCTCCATTTGTCGGTTTGTTCGGTACAGTATGGGGCATCTTCCATGCGCTGGTTGCTGTTGGTAAAAGTGGTCAGGCAGGTCTGGCACAAGTGGCAACCCCAGTCGGTGAAGCGTTGATTATGACTGGCTTAGGTCTGGCAGTCGCGATTCCTGCGGTACTGGCTTATAACATCTGTGTCCGTGCTAATCGTGGCTTGGCTCATGAATTACAAGATCAGGCACATGGTCTGTTGATTGATACCATGCTGCAACAGGAATCTGCTGCAAAAAAGTCTGATGAAAAAGTAACACAACAGAGTTTCGTGGGAGGTCAAGTTTAATGGCTTTTCAACTGGGTGAAGACAACGATGTAGGCATGAATGAGATGAACCTCATTCCCCTCATCGACATTATGTTGGTATTGATGATCATCTTTCTGGTGACAGCGACCGTTGCGAACCCATCAATTCCATTAACCTTGCCACAAACCACTGCGGAGATTATCGATCTGCCGCCTGAAAATGTCACGATCAGCATCAATGCCGAAGGTGACATTGCTTGGAATGGTGATGTACTGACGCTAGAACAACTTGAAACCCGTTTTAATGAAGCGGGCCAAGCTGAACGTCAGCCGACCATTGTGCTGAAAGCGGATAAAGAATCACGTTATGACTCAGTGGCGCAAGTCATGTCGCGTGCGAGTGGAGCCGGACTCAGCGATATTGCTTTTGCAACCGATAACTAAGATTCAGGTAATAAAAAAAGCGACTGATTGCAGTCGCTTTTTTTATGCCCATTTTTCATGAATCTTAATGAGTTTTTAGCAAGGTCGTAAATTTGCTGCGTAATTTATTCAATTTTGGCGGAATGGCAAAATTGCAATAGCCCTGGGTCGGGTTCTTGGCAAAGAAGTTTTGATGATAGTCTTCCGCCGGATAGAAAGTCGGGGCAGGGCTCAGTTCAGTTACCACATTGATGCCATCGGCTTTCAGGGCATCCATCGCCTGCTGCGCCTGTTGCTGCTGTTCATCATTCAGATAATAAATCACAGAACGATACTGGGTGCCGACATCATTGCCTTGACGGTTTAATGTGGTTGGATCATGGGTCGCAAAAAAGACATCGAGCAATTGGTTATAGTTAATCTGGTTTTCATCGAAATCGATCAGAATGACTTCGGCATGGCCGGTATTGCCACCACAGACATCATCATAGTTTGGCTGAGTTGTGTGCCCACCTGCGTAACCGCTGACGACTTGCTGAACTCCCTGAATCTGTAAAAATACGGCTTCAGTACACCAAAAGCATCCCCCACCGAAAAGTGCCTGTTGCATGGTTGATTCCTCATTCAATTAAATAACTCAATCGGGCTGATGGTTAAATTCCAGCTCATCAGTATGAAAGATAAAAAAGCCTGTCCATACAGGCTTTTTGTAGGGAAGTATTAACGCGGCTGAACAGCACTTTCCAGCTGGATCAAGAGATTTCCATGGCGATCCAGTAATTTTAAGGTTTTACCAAACACTTGATAATGAGTCACTTTGGCTAAAGCTTCATTAAATTTCTGATCAAGCTGATCGTTGTTCATACAGGCCATACGGGTAGTGGCCATCTGGCTCAGGGTCAGCGTGTCTTTTGCTGCTGTGTAGCTGCCCATAATCCGGTTACAGCTATCTGAACCTGAAACGCGCTGGGTACTGGCATCAAATTGCAGACTCGGAACATTGCGTGCGGTTGGCACCGTCTTGATTTCAGTATTGCCAATCTGGGTTGCAATCCAGATACGATTTTGCAAAAGTTGTAAATGATTCGCGGTTTGTGTCGTGGCTGTATTGGGTACAGTTTCGCAGCCCATGACCGTTAAAACCGAGCCTAGAATCGCGATTGCAGTTAATTTTTTTAGCATGAGAGATACTCTGATCATTGACTAGCTGTTTGTATATAAACAAAAAAATGATCAAGGTTCCAGTTGATTTTGTATCTTTATTGAAGTGGATTTGCTACACAGTTATTGCATGTCGGGTTTTGGTAGGCCCTGCCGGATCAGGCGTGAATAGTCCTGACTGGAGAGATTAGCGGTGCGTTCTACCCGTGGATTGACATGTGCCCGTTGATACCAGGTGTGCATATCCCAAGACTGTTCCAGTACTTTAAGATCATAGAGATAATTCGGTAAATAGCCGGAGGCAAGCAACCGGTAATCTGAGGGTAGCTGTTGTTGCGATATCGCCTGAACCATATCAAAGACTAGTGTGGTGCAATTACTGGTCAGGGTATTGTACCATTTTGGCTTTTGGGCCAGTTCATCGGCCTGACGCAGATATTCCTTGAATAGCGCTTTAGCCTGAGCTTGCGGCATTTTGACTGGGAAAAAATAGACCTGTTCACCACGGACATTGCTACGGGTATAGACAATATCCTTTTCATCCGATGCGACCAGACTCAGTTCATATTTTCGGAAAAAACCACCAATCGCTGAAAACTCTTCATTCTTTTCCTTGCGAATTTCAATCGAGAAGGTGAGTGGCTTTTGATTGGCAAAATCGAAGCTGACCAGGGTATGGGCAATTTTAGGCCCCATCCAGTAGGAAGTAATGATGTTCACGCCAGTAATCTGATTCAGATCAAAACTGCGGCTTTCCCAGCGTTCGATATAGCGACCATCGGCCTGCCAGTCAAAGTTGCGGATATTGTGTAAGGTAACCTGATCGCCTTGCTGCTCATAATGCAGAAGCTGGGAAACCTCAGGATTCCACTCTCGATCCTGACGCGCTTCCAGACTGAAATATCCCAGCAGACAGAATAAAAAGGCCAGAAGATAAAGAACGCTATCCACTTGGCGGGAGATCAGATGCCGGGTGAAATAAATCCCGAGAACGACCAGTGCAAAGGTCAGCCAGAGTCCAATCAGCATCAAGCTGCCGATTTTTCCAATAGGTTGATGCACCCAAAGCATCAGGCTGAGCCACAAACTCGACAGAATGACGAATAAAGTAAACAGACTGCCCAGCAGCCACAGACTCCAGTGCCTGGAAATATATTCGCGTCCCTGCATCATCACTTTTTCATGAGAAATAGGTTTTATTTTCTGTAGGTTGCGAACTCAAAAGCAATGCCGGTTTTGTCGTCGATATGTTGCTCGGCGGCGACCTTTTTAAATTCCGCTGGAATCTCTGGATAATAGGCATCGCCCTGTACATCCAGTTCGACATGCGTCAGTTCTAGACGGTCTGTAATATTCATGGTCTGTTTAAAGATTTCACCGCCACCAATGATGAAAATGGTTTCGGGTTTTTCTGAAGCCTTTACATCTGCAACGGCCTGACTCAACGCATCTTCAATGCTATAAGCGACTTTGGTGCCTGCAAATGCCCAGTCTGGATCACGGGTAATCACCCAGTTCACCCGTTTAGGCAGAGTACGTCCCATCGATTCTAGTGTCTTGCGACCCATCACCACCACACCGCCTTGGGTGATTTCCTTGAAGTGTTTCAGGTCGGCAGAGATATGCCAAGGTAGATCATTGCCCTTGCCGATACAACGCTGCTGATCCATGGCAACGACGTGTACAACTTCTAAATCTTGAAATGACATGTATTGAATCCTTCTTATCAAGCCCAAAGTCCTTCGTGTAATTTTTTACTGGTACGAAAGAAAGGTTAAAAATCTATATTGATTGCCTTCATGCTTTAGGGCTAGGAATATATTTTGAAAGGAGGTGGCGATTCACGCGTGGTAAAAAACCTCTTCCTAGCCCTCTCCTAGGAGGAGGGGGAACTTTATAATAAAGAAAATTAAACAGCGACAGGGGCTTTAATTCCTGGATGAGATTCATAACCGACAATTTCGATATCTTCAAATTTGAAATCGAACAGGTCTTTAATCTCGGGATTTAGTTTTAATTGACAAAGGCCGAGTGGCTCACGGCTGAGCTGTAATTGTGCCTGTTCAAAATGATTGCTGTACAAGTGGGTATCGCCACCAGTCCAGACAAAGTCACCAACCTCCAGATCACAGACTTGCGCGATCATATGCGTCAACAAAGCATAGCTGGCAATATTAAATGGTACACCCAAAAATACATCGGCACTGCGCTGATACAACTGACAAGACAATTTGCCATTGTGCACAAAAAACTGGAACAGGGTATGGCAAGGGGGTAAGGCGACCTGACCCGCTTCATTCGGGTTCCAGCCGGACACGATCAGACGACGCGAATTCGGATTAGTTTTAATTTCATTGATCAACCATTTGATTTGGTCAAAACCGTCCTGATTATAGCTATTGTCTGCATTCTTGCTGGCCCCAAAATTGCGCCATTGGTGACCATATACTGGGCCTAATTCGCCTTCAGGACGGCCAAAACGCGCAGTTTGTTCTGCGGTCGCCCATTCATCCCAAATCGAGACTTTATTGTCTTTTAAATACTGAACATTGGTATCGCCTTTCAGGAACCACAACAGTTCGATCACGATAGAACGGAAATGAACTTTTTTGGTGGTCAGTAAAGGAAAACCTTGGGAAAGATCAAAGCGCATCTGATGACCAAATACCGAACGTGTACCTGTACCGGTACGGTCGCCTTTATCGCCGCCGTTGTCGAGGATATGTTGTAATAGGTCAAGATATTGGCGCATAGGTCTCTCTTAAAAATTTGTTTAAATTACCTTTTTTTTCAGCAGAAAAAGTTTATCTCGGATAAATCCACTTTCTGTCGAGCTGGGTAAATTGAATTGAATGCATCATAACATTTTTTTCTAATATTTCTGATATTGCATCTTCTGCAAAAAAGATCGGCAAGCACCCAATCAAAAAAAATACCCAGTGCGGGTGCTTGTTGTAGAAAAGGTTTAAGCGGTTTTATGGCCAGTATGGACGGTATGAATCAGATCAGACAGATCATAACCTAAGGGTGCTGCATAACTTAAATATTCGCGTTGAATGGTTTCATCCAGACTGGTACCGCGATGCAGTAGCCATAAATATTCTTTATTCGGTTCGCCTACAAGCGCGGTCTGATAATCTGGATCGATTTTTAATACCCAGTAATCACCCTTGGTGAACGGAATCCAACGCAGGCCTTCAGGTAAAAAGCTGACTTCAAGCTTGGCATGTTCTGCATCGATAATGGTCGCTTCAGCAATGGCTTCATCCACCTTGCCATTTTCATTCAAGCTCTATACCGCAGAAATATCGGTGCTGTCTTCAGGTTGGCGCTTCATCGGCAAACGTGCAATTTCATACCAGGTCCCTAAATATTGTTCTAAATTAAAATTTGAAACGGTGCTTAAAGTCTGACTTATTTTTCTTCTCCGTTTGGTTCAATATTTAAAAATGCCGCATCAGTGTAATATAGGGTGCAAAGCTCAAAATGATGTAATCATGTAGTGAAATGTTGTCTGAAAATGGCCGAGCTACAAATTAAATCCATAAGGTTTAAGTAGAAAAAAATAAGGACTCATTTTGCGTATTTCAGGCTAAAAAGGCTTTGCAAGGCATCGAAGTTGGCTTTGCTTTACATTTTTTTTGCAAAGATGATGGGTTTTGTAACTGTATGAGAAAGAACGGCTTAATTTGAATGCCGGAAAAATAGACAAATTTATTTACATTTTTAATGTGAAAGATAACATTTAAACGACTAGTATTCTCGGCTTGTTAACAATATGAAAGCCTAAATTACAGGCGAGGAGCGGTTGGTAAGGCATGATCTATGATCATCAAGTAAACATGAGCGAAGTACATGCTCCTGTCCAAGCGAATATCATGGTGCGTTCCCAATCGGAGCAAAGACCTAAAAAGTCATCCCAAAAAGCCACTGTCCGTAACGCTTCAGGCGTAAGCAATGGCCATCGTATCAATATCGAGAAATTTACCAGTTATCTGCAAGGCATTACCCGAAATACCAGTACACAGAAATGTGCGCGCAGTATTCGTGTCGGTCTGCAATCTTCTGGTGCGAAAATTGTGAATCATCCGGTCGCAGCAGCAGATTGGGGAAGTACCCTGATGCAGCTGGGTTATAAGAAAATTAATGCTTCTTTTGATCGGCCGAAAAAAGGCGATATCTATATTATTGACCGTACTCAGGGACATAAATATGGACATATCGCGGCTTATTCAGGTAGTGCCTGGGTATCGGATTTTAAACAGCGAGATCATGCGGTTTATCGCAATAAAAACGTGACTTATAGTTACTATCGTCTGGAAACTTACTTCTAAGAAAACACTGCGAAGTGATCAGTCCTCAAAACGCTTCGCACGGCTTTCATAGATTGAAACGATAAATAATCCAATCGCGGCAAAGCCAAGACATTGCAGACCCAAGGCAAATTTGCCCCATTGCTGGTGCTGTTCTGGTAAATAGCCAAACAGGGTAATTAAGGCAATGATGGGAATCACCCGGCTCAAGGCGCTAAAGCCATTTGCATAGGGATTGGATTTTGAGATTTTCAGGCGGAAATGGTGCAGTAAATGCACGACAATCCCAATCGCTAAACTCACCCCAACAAATACCGGACTTAACTGGACCACAGTCGATGCTGCATAAATCAAAATACAGGTCGCGATGATGACGATGAGTTTGATTTGACGGGTACAGCGTTCGGAATACCAGAACTCAAGCACGGGGTGAACCCTCATCTGATTTGTTCTGATTGAGCAGCGACAATGGTGAAAACAGGCAAATCGCCAGTGCCATAAATGCAATGCCTTGTGCACCCGGAATCAGGATTTCGCCCTGTTGCATATTCATAAAAACTAAAGCAATCAATAAGGCAATTGGAATCCAGGTCAGTAATCTATACAGCAAACCGGTCGGGTTTTTGCTGGTAAAGTGGATTTTGCAGTAACGACAAATCAGAAAAATGATGCCGGTACCGATAAACATTAAAATCGAATCTAAGGGCAGTGGTTCCATCCAGTACAAGCCTGCAGCTGTCGCTGCAATCACAATAAAGATCAACAGTTTTTTGAGAACAGATACCTGCGGATTAAACCAGAACTCAAGCATAATGATGAAAGAATAGAAGAGATAATCGGCACTTTAGCATATTTTGAGTATAAAAAAGCGAGGCCTTTGCCTCGCTCAATTACGCGATTTTCTCAGCTATTTTTGTTTGGACCCCAGTCATATATTTTCTTCTGGTAGGCATACCACATCATCCACAAGCCAATCAGGATCATTGGTAGGCTCAGGAATTGTCCTTTGCTCATCCAGCCAATAAACAGTTGGCCATTGTCCGGCTCACGGAAGAATTCAACCACAAAACGTGCCAGGCCATAACCGATCAGGAACAGTGCGGAAACTGCCATACGTGGACGCGGCTTGGAGCTGAACCACCATAGGACAATAAACAGGATCAGGCCTTCACATAGCGCCTGATACAGTTGTGAAGGATGACGAACCAGTTGCAGGGGATCAGTCGGGAAAATCATGCCCCAGGCAAAGTTTGGGTCGGTCACCTGACGGCCATACAGTTCGCCACCAATAAAGTTACCAATTCGGCCAAACATCAAGCCTGTCGGTACGCAAGGTGCGATAAAATCCAGAGTCTGGAACCAGGTCATCTTATATTTCTTGCACCACCATAACATGGCCAGAATAACCCCGAGGAAACCGCCGTGGAAACTCATACCACCGGTCCAGATCTGGAACAGCCATAAAGGATCGGCCAGGAACTGGGAAAAACCGTAGAAGAAGACATAACCGACACGGCCACCGATGATCACACCGAGTGCACCGAAAAAGATCAGGTCAGACACCATATCCGGTGTCCAGCCACGTTGTTTGGCGCGAAACGTCGCCAATCCCCAGGCAAATAAAAATGCCAGTAAGTACATCAGTCCATACCAGTGGACTTGTAAGGGCCCGAGCGAAATCGCTACGGGATCAATATTGGGATAGGTGAGCATTCCTGTTCCTTGTGATTCTGTTTTGCACAGATTTTAGCTGAAAGCAAAGAAAAATGTTGTACATTCAATGTGTAAAGATCGAGAGCGTAAATTATGTGTATCGTGGCATTGGCTTGGAAGGTTCTGGATCAGAGCCCATTATGTCTGATTTCAAATCGGGATGAGTTCTATCAGCGTCCTACGCAGGAGCTGCATGAATGGGAGAATAGTCCTATAATTGCCGGGCAGGATCTACAGTCGGGCGGTACCTGGATGGGGATTACGGCTTCCGGTCGCTGGGCGGTGATTACCAATTTTCGTGATGGACAGGACAAAGGGCATTATCCGACTTCACGTGGACATATCATCCAGAACTTTTTAGATTCTGACTTAACGCCCATTCGTTTTGCCCAAGATCTGGAACAACGTCAATGTGACTATGCCGGCTTTAATCTTTTTATTGGAAATCAAGATCAGGCCGTATATATGAGCAATCGCGGTGAAGCACCACAAGTACTGGCGCATGGCGTCTATGTGGTTTCCAATGGTCTGATGAGTGAAGACTGGTACAAGACCCGACATTTGCGCAAACGCTTTACCCAGGAATTTTTACCGATGCTGCAACAACAGTCAGTTTCGGAAGCTGATCTGTATCATGCAGTCTGGGATATTCTGGAAGATGAACGCAAGGTGATTCCTGAACTTCTGCCAGATACCGGTATCTCGGTTGAAATGGAACAGCTGCTGTCTTCGACTTTTATTCAGAGTCCGGCCTATGGCACCCGCTGCTCAAATTTTTTGATAATGCAGCAGGAACAATGGCACTGGATCGAGAAGTCACAACAAGGTGCGACCACAGGTCAAACTATTGAGAAAATAATTAGCCTGAAATAATCACCGAATATAAAAAATGCCGACTAGAAGTCGGCATTTTTTAGGTCACTTCAGGGTTTAAGCTTTAGGGGTTTCTAACGATTCACCTGCAATGACACCGCCATCTTTACGGGTAATCACGACTGTTGCTGAGCGTGGACGTGAATATGCACGACCAGTACTGATTAAATGTTCAGCTTGGTTTGCAGGCCAAGTACCACCTGGATGTTGCACGTTTACAAAAATGGCTTTGTAGTCAGGTGTCATAGTGACCCCTGTAATTTCACAGCCAGCAGGACCAACCAAGAAACGACGTAGCTTCGAGTCATCGAGCTTCGCACCCATAGGTGTTTTTTGTGTGCCTGTCCCCGCTGTTGCGGTTTGTACAGAACCATCGCTCACTGAACCAGGAAGTGCTGCCAGCATCATGCAGTTGGTTGTATCCGTATATGCACCATCGTCAGTTTGTAACCATAATACGCCTCGGTCATCAAACCACATACCATCTGGGCTAGAGAAGTCATTTGCATCCGTCAAGCCAGAAAGGTTTACACCTGGGATTGAATCTGCTTCGGCACCAAATAGGAAAATATCCCATGTAAATGATGTTGCAGTAACATCGTCGCCTGTTTCACGGAAGCGAATCACGTGACCATTAATATTGCCACGTAGGCGGTTCGTTGTATCATCATCATCTGAATATTGGCGTGGATTAGCTGCATCAATTACATGTGCTGAACCGCGTTGTGAGTTATTAGTTAATGTGACATACACTTCGCCATTATGTGGATTTACCGCAACCCATTCAGGGCGGTCCATTTTAGTTGCGCCCGCTGCATCGGCTGCGATACGTGCATTGACCAAAATATCTGCTCGGTCTGCAAATTTGTATTCTGCATAGTTGGCAATCTTTGGATTAGACAAAGAGAGTTCTAACCATTGGCCTTTAGCTTCACCCGTTGCTTCATTGAAATCAAATTGCGCAACATAAAGCTTACCGTTATTCATGTATTTGTCGCCAGCCGCATAGCCACCGTTGACATCAGTAGGATTCCATGGAGTATCTGAGACAAATTTATAGATGTATTCGCCTTGTGAATCATCACCCATATAGAATGCAAGTGGTTTACCTGCAATGGCACGGCTAGCACGGCAGTCTTCATGAGCAAAGCGACCTAAAGCGGTACGTTTTACTGGCATACTACGATTATCAAACGGATCTATTTCAACAATCCAACCGAAAGTATTAATCGAGTTGCGATAATCCTCTTGTTCCGATGCACCGCTGATGACTGTGTTCCAACGGCTGAAATAATCTGGCGTAAAGATTTGTGGATTTCTAATGCTTTGCCAGTTATAACCACGTGCGCCATTATTGACTTTATAGCGTTTTAACGCATGTTCGGTATTGGCATCGCGTACATCCCCGCCTTCGGTGTCTTTTTGACGTGCGAGATATTGGTTGAAGTTTTCTTCAGTGGTGAGATAAGTGCCCCAAGGGGTATAGCCGTTACCACAGTTGTTGATGGTGCCACGTGTTTTGGTACCATCTGGGCTAAATGCTGTTTGTACCAACGTATTACCACGTACAGGGCCACGGTATTCCATTTCAGTTGCTGCTGTAATACGGCGGTTAAATGGCGAGTTTAAATCGACCGTGATTTCTTGTGTCTCAGGATTTTTGTTGATTGCAACAATAGAAACACCATGAGAGTTCACTTCACGGATCACTTCATCTTCAGTGATATCATCTTGATCAAATATGCTACCACGAGGGTGTAAGTCATCACGTTGTAAATATTCGTGATTCATCACCAATAAGCCAGTGTCCGATACAGTCGCATCAAAATTTTGCTTGCTGGTATTTAAACCAAAAAAGGTCATACCATCATGGTTGTCACCGACACGGCGTTCGTAGGATACACCACTAGGAATATTGTTTTCATCCCATACAGGTAGGCTTGGGTGTAAAGGATCACCTACCGCATGTAGGACTTTAAAATCATAGCCTTCAGCCACAGTAAATTGCTCTAAAGTGTTTTTATCCACTGGTTTGAAGGTTAATGATTTAGGTGTTGCAGTTAAATCTGGTTCATTCGGTGTTGCAGGTATGCTTGGCGGAGTTGATTCTTCATCATTATCGCTACAGCCCGTAAGTGAGGCTGCTAAGGTTAATGCTACTGCACCACCAGCCGTCTTTTTAATTAAATCGCGACGACTCATCTGTTGGTTAAACAGTTGGTGAAATTCTGGGTTCCCCGAAGTGTTGCTGTCATAATCATCATTAAAAGCAATTTGATCAGTCATATTTTGTTCCTAGCAGTATGTGCTTGGTTGTTTTAAATGGTTATGAGTAAATTAACGGCTAAAAATGACAGGGAAGTGAAAGAATTGTTTCAATAAAATTAAATAAATCAGTATTTTATTGAAAATTAAAAACAAAAAGACAGCAAGAGCTGCCTGAGTAAATCGATATTTTTGTTGTTTTGGCTGGTTATTGTTATTCGGTCTTTAAACGACGTTTCTCAATCAGTTTCCCTGCCAGCAAACCCAGTTCAAACAGTAGCCACATTGGGACAGCCAGCATGATCATCGACAGGGCATCCGGAGGTGTAACAAACATTGCCACAAAAAAGCAACCCACAATAATAAAGCGCCGTTTCTCTACCAGAGTCTGTGTCGAAACTGCGCCAATCAAGATCAGAACCAGGGTAATAATAGGAATTTCAAAGGTAAAACCAAAGACCAGAAACAGCTTTAAACAGAAGCTGAGATAACTGTTAATGTCGGTCATCGGTGCCACAGTTTCCGGCGAAACACTGATAAAAAAATGCAGAATTGAGGGCAATGCCACAAAGTAGGCAAAGCTGATGCCAGTATAAAACAGCACGATACTACCGATCAGAAGCGGCAAGGCCAGGCTCTTTTCTTTGGCATATAGTGCAGGCTTAATAAAGGTCCAAAGCTGATATAGGATAAACGGCATCGCGATCATCAGCGCGACAAAGAAGTTCAGCTTAAAGGGTGCCATGAAGGTTGCAGTGACATCCGTAGCAATCATGGTCGAGCTGGCAGGTAGCTGTGCACGCAATGGTTCAGACAACCATTGATAAGTCTGATTGGCAAAGGGTAATAAGCAGAAAAACAGGCCAATCAGGACAGTAACCACTTTAAACAGATGCTTTCTTAAGATGATCAAATGCTGGGTAATCGGCATCTGTTCAAGGTTCAGCGCTGCAGCATCATTTGAGGCTGGTGTGGTCGGTAAGGATGTCATACGGCCACCTTCATTTCTGTATAGCGTGGTTCTGAAATCACGGTTTGAGTTGCTCTAGGCTTAGGTAAATACACGGGGGATACAGGCTGTATCACCGGCTGATAGCTGAGCAAGGGCTGAACAGCTTGCGATTTTATTTTTACTTCATCGGTTGCCATCGGCTGCTGCAAATCTGTTATTTGTGCCTGCATCTTGGCTTCCAGTTCCTGAATCCGTTGCATTTCAGCTTGCATCTGTTCACGTAGCTCGGACAGGCGCAATTCACGGTCAAGATCATTCTGAACATTGCTCACCATACGCTTGATCTTGCCGTACCATGTTCCGACAAAACGGACTGCTTCCGGAAGCTTATCTGGCCCAAGGACCAAAAGTGCAATAATTCCGAAAATCAGCAGCTCGGTCATTCCAATATTGAGCATAGCGAACTCTTAACTTTTAACCGAATGTTCAGGCGTTTTGACTTGGGCCTCAATAGTGCGCGGCTCTGCAAGTTTGGCCTGTTCAGCTTCTTCATCTTTGACTGATTTTTTAAAGTCTTTAATCGCGCCGCCGACGTCTTTACCCAGATTTTTAAGTTTCGATGTGCCGAACAATAAAATCACTACAATTGCAAAAATCAGCACATGCCAAATTGATAATCCTGCCATTATTTTATCCTCTATATTTCATGCACCTATCTCAGCAGGCTTGTATGACAGCGCGGTGACGCTTTGATGACAGTTTGCCGACACAGCAGCGGGGTAATGAATCACTCAGATCAAAAATTCTATCATTTGAGAAAAACTAAGCTGTGCTAGCATACAGCCTGATATGGAAATCTCAGCAGCATTGTCATGGCCTTGATTCTTCCCCTCCTGTCTTTTCTGATCGGTTATTGGGGGGTGCAATATTTAAAACCGATTCGACCTTTTTTGGCTGCTTTATTGGCACGGGTACTGATTCCGGTACTCATTATCTACAACATGGTGTTTTACCAAGAGGGTAGTTTGTGGCTGATTGCCTTCAGTTTTTTCTGTTCCTGTCTGTTTTTTGCCTTATTTTATTTCACCCTGAAAAATAAACTGCGTGCCTTATGCCTGAGCTATTTAAATGGGGCATGGCTGGGAATTCCTTTTGCCTTGGCAGTTTTTGGTCCACAAGTGACCAGTACCGTGGTGGCGTTGTATATTGGTGGTTCTTTGTTTGGCAATGTCTGCGCAGTAATGGCAGTCAGTGAAGCCCGACAAGACACGCGTTATATTTTAAAAAATGTGTTGTTCTCACCTCCGGTGGTCGCTTTGTCGATGGCAGCTTTATTGTCATTTTGGGATTTGAGTCATTGGCAGCAAGTGCCTTGGATAGAGATACTGTATCAGGCCAATAAAGTACTGGTCACTTTTAGCGGCATGTGTGTGCTGGGAATGTGGCTGAGCAATGTGCGGATCAGCCGCTTCGATTTAATGCGCAGTCTGCAACTTATTTTTTGTCGTGGGCTATTTGCTGTTTTACTGTGTGTTGCCGCCTATTATTATTTACCTATTCCGCAGCAGACGCTGACCTATGCGGTACTGCTGATGTTCTTTTTATTGCCGCCTGCAGCCAATATTGTGGCACTGGAAACCCATTATCAGGGAACGGGCCATTCCGCCAAATATATTGCTTCGGGAACTTTGGCCAGCGCGATCTTGATTGCCTTATATGGGGTAATCGTGCATGCGTTGATGCCTACGCTATAGATTCCCTCTCTTTTTAGGAGATGAGAAACGCTGTTTCGCAAGGGGAGAGATGTATTTTAAAAATCCCTCACCCCAGCCCTCTCCCAAAGGGAGAGGGGGTAATGAGAGGAGGAACTTACTTCGCCAAACTCTTCTTAAACAACTGCATCGCCTGACCACGATGACTGATTTTATTCTTTTCTTCCTTGCTCATTTCTGCACTGGAAATTCCCAGTTCCGGTAACCAGAACAACGGGTCATAGCCAAAACCATTTTTACCACGTGCAGCTTCCAGAATTTCCCCGTGCCAGATACCCTGAAAGACTTGCGGTAAGGGATCTTCGGCATGTTGGACCAGTGCCAGTACACAAACAAACATGCCTTCAATTGCTTCACCATCTTGGCGTAAGGGTTTGAGATCGGCTAGCAGTTTTTCATTATTGGCGGTATCGTTGCCATGTTCCCCAGCATAACGGGCCGAGTAAATGCCGGGAACGCCTCCAAGAACTGGCACACAAATGCCTGAATCATCTGCAATAGCAGGTTTTCCGGAAATTTTAGCGGCATGGCGGGCCTTAATAATGGCATTTTCGACAAAGCTTAAACCGTCTTCGATGGCATCTTCGATATTCAACTTGCCTTGAGCCACGACTTCAACCGGGAGTTGTAGCTCGGCAAACAGTTTTTCAAACTCGGCAATTTTACCTTTGTTATTACTCGCCAATACCAGTGTGCCTTCGGATAACCAGTCAGTTGCAGCCATGTTAAAACTCATTATTAGATCAAGAATGAGTACTATTTTAGCAATGGATCAGGAACTTGCGGCAATAAAAAAGCACCCGAAGGTGCTATTTATACCATTCAGCTTATTGTGCCTGAATCCATCTGTCGGCACGATCACGCGCCTGACGGATCTGCTCTTGGGTTAAGTTCGCTGCCAAGGCAGTTTTTCTGCCTTCCGACAGCGTAATCACCTTATTGTCGAGCATGCCATCACGGGTAGACAGTTCATACCACTGGTAAGCGCCCATATAGTTTTTCTTTTTCTCTTCCATCATTGCCAGATTAAAGCTGGCACGGTTATCGCCACGGCTGGCCGCTTTTTCAAAATACTGACGCGCCAGCGCTTCATCTTTTCTGGTGCCAATACCATCTGCCAGCATACGGCCGACATTCAGCTGGGCAACTGCCAGACCTTGATCCGCAGCAGCTTTATACCAGGCAAAGGCCTGTCGTTCATCTTTTTGAATGTCTTTACCATACTGGTATTTGGTGGCCAGATAAAACTGTGCGCCGGCCTGACCAGCTTTCGCTGCTTTGGTCAGACTGTTGATATCCATGATGGAATACTGAGCCGCTTGACTGGCAACAGATGGACTAGGTGCAACATAATCTGCATGGGCTTGCATGCCAAAAAGTCCCGCCAGTAGCGTCGTACTTAATAATAATTTTTTCATAGCGCGCTCACTCGATAAATTGCGACTTCACCAAATAGATTAGGGAGATGCTTGCTCAGCAAACTATCTTCTTGATTCCCGTTCACAGCGAGTCGATTAATAATTTTGATGTTATTTTCCGCACAAAGTGCTTCAAAATCACGAAATGTACATAAGTGGATATTCGGGGTGTTATACCACATATACGGCAAGGCTTCAGAAACCGGCATTCTCCCTTTGATTGCCAAGAAAGAACGGGTCTTCCAGTGGGCAAAGTTCGGGAAGGTAATAATAGCCTGTTTCCCCACACGCACCATATCACGTAATAATACGTCAGGCGCATCTACAGCTTGCAAAGCTTGTGCCATGACCACATTGTCAAAAGACTGGTCAGCAAAGCGGCTTAAGCCGAGGTTTAAGTCTTGCTGGATGATATTTAACCCGCGACTGACTGCAATTGCAATCTTTTCCTGATCAATTTCTAATCCGTATGCACGAATATCGTGCTTTTTGCTCATTTGTGCCAGCAGTTCACCGTCGCCACAACCAAGGTCGAGTACGCTGGAACCTGGCTTGATCCACTTTTCAGCGAGTTGTTGATCGATACGCATTATATGGTCTCCTTCGGTGTTGCTTTCAGGTGTTCTTCACCACCCAAGAATGCACGCAAAGATTTTACATAGAGCGGAATCGGGAACAGGAAGGAGTCATGGCCTTGCTCCGCATCAATATCCAGATAGCTGACAGGTTTGTGATTGCTGATCAAGGCATCCACGATTTCCTGTGAGCGGGCAGGGGTAAAACGCCAGTCAGTGGTAAATGACACCACCAGGAACTTGCACTGGGTATTGGCCATGGCTTTTTTGAGCGACTGTTCATATTCACGCGACGGATCAAAGTAATCCAGTGCCTTGGTCATGATCAGATAGGTATTGGCATCGAAGTTACGGCTGAACTGTTCACCCTGATAACGCAGATAGCTTTCGACCTGAAATTCGACATCGAAACCATACATAAATTTGCCTGATTTTAAATCACGGCCAAACTTCTGCTTCATGGCTTCTTCGGACAGGTAGGTAATGTGGCCGACCATACGCGCCAGAATCAGGCCACGTTTAGGATAGCTGTCATTTTCCAGATAACGGCCATTATGGAAATCTGGGTCTGATAAAATCGACTGACGTGCCACTTCGTTAAAGGCAATATTCTGTGCAGAAAGCTTTGGAGCGCTGGCAATAATTACGCATTTTCTTAAACGGTTTGGATAATCCACTGACCATTGCAATGCCTGCATACCACCCAGTGAACCACCAATAATGGCATCCCAGGTATCAATCCCTAAACGATCAGAGAGCAGGGCCTGAGTTTTGACCCAGTCACGGACCGTAACCAAGGGGAAATCGGGACCATAAGGACGGTTATCATTTTCAGGGTTTGGCGAGATTGGGCCGGTAGAACCGCTACAGCCACCAATATTATTCAGTGAAACCACAAAGAATTTTGAAGTATCAATGGCTTTGCCGGGGCCAATGCATGAATCCCACCAGCCGGCTTTTTTATCATCTTCATGATGATAGCCTGCGGCATGGTGATGACCGGAAAGGGCATGACAAATCAGAATGGCATTGGACTTATCGGCATTGAGTTCGCCATAAGTTTCAACCATCAGTTCAAAACGTGGGAGGATGCGACCGCATTCAAGCTCTAACGGCTCTTCAAATTGGAACTTTTGTGGGACAACAATGCCCACTGAGTCAGCTGGAAAAGACACGGGGAGGATTCGCCTTAAATCTTTAGTATGAATAATAAAAGGATACCATTTGCCGGTATCCTTCTAAAGTCATTTTAGTGCTATGAATTATCGCAAATTCTAATACAGCCGTTTAGACTGCAGCAGCAATTACCTGATCAGTGCTTAATACACCCTGATCAATCAGGCGATTGGTCGAGGCAATAATTGCTTCAATAGAAGAGGTCACGATGTTGTCATGTACCCCGGCACCAAAGGCAGATTTACCGGTACCTTTCACCTGAAGTTCGATCAAGGCCAAGGCTTTGGCATGAGCACCTGAACTGATGCTGCGCTCTTCATAGTTCACCACGTCAATTGGCAACTGAAGTGCATCCAAAATCGCAGAAATTGGACCATTGCCTTCACCGCGAACACGACGTGACTGTCCATCAATTTCAAGATCAAGCTCAATCACCTGATTGCCATTATCATCTGACAATTTGTAATTTTTCGCAGAATAGTGAACGTTTTTAGCATCCACATAAGTTTCTTTGAATAACTTCCAGATTTCAGTCGCACTGATTTCAGTGCCTTGCTCATCGGTACGTTTTTGTACGATCTGAGAGAATTCAATCTGTAAACGACGCGGCAAGATCACGTTGTAGTTCGATTCTAACAAGTAGGCAATACCGCCTTTACCTGATTGTGAGTTAACACGGATCACGGCGTCATAGTCACGGCCCAAATCTTTCGGGTCGATTGGCAAGTACGGCATATCCCAGATTTCTTCGTTCTTCTGGAACTCGAAACCTTTTTTGATCGCATCCTGATGCGAACCCGAGAATGCAGTAAACACCAAATCACCGGCATAAGGATGACGCGGGTGCACAGGTAAACCAGTACATTCTTCCACAGTCGCAATGATTTCATTGATGTTGGAGAAATCCAAGTTTGGTGCTACACCTTGGGTATACATGTTCAAGGCAATCGCAGCCACGTCGACGTTACCGGTACGTTCACCATTTCCGAAGACACAGCCTTCAACTCGGTCAGCACCAGCCATAATTGCCAATTCTGAAGCGGCAATGCCACAGCCACGGTCGTTATGACAATGCACAGAAATGATCACACCGTCACGACGCTGAATGTTACGGTGCATCCATTCGATTTGATCGGCATAGATGTGTGGACCTGAAACTTCTACCGTTGCAGGTAAGTTTAAGATCACTTTATTCTCTGGAGATGCTTCCCAGATTTCAGTGACGGCATCGCAGACATCTTTCGCGACTTCTAATTCGGTTGCAGTAAAACATTCCGGGCTGTACTGAAATACGAATTCAGTTTCCGGCTGTTTTGCGGCATATTCTTTTACTTTCTGTGCAGCATTAATGGCTAACTGTTTTGCACCTTCAACATCAACATTCAAGACTTTGTTGCGGAATGTCGGCGAGTTGGAATTATAGATATGTACAATGGCACGTTTCGCACCTTGTAAAGATTCAAAGGTACGTTGAATCAAGTGATCACGTGCCTGAACCAATACCTCAATATAGACGTCATCCGGAATATGACCTTCTTCAATCAATTTACGGGTGAAATCGAAGTCAATTTGCGATGCTGACGGGAAGCCGATTTCAATATGCTTGAAACCGATTTTGACCAACATCTGGAACATCTTGAATTTCTGCTCCATGTTCATTGGCTCAAAGATCGCTTGGTTACCGTCACGCAGGTCGGTACTCATCCAGATTGGCGCTTTGTTGATTTCATTGTTCGGCCATTGACGGTCTGGTAAGTCCACACGTTGATACATGCGACGGTATTTTTTACTTGGATCAGCCAACATCATGAGAGAGCTCCTTATGCTAACTTGGGTACCGTAATCTTGGTTAAAGCGGTGCGTGGGTCAGCGACATAGATTTTGTCTATTCATCTTGGGTATTTAGTGACAATCTGGTTCAAACCTGAAATATGGTCTAAATATTGGTGGTTTAGCTTCGCCAAATGCACTAAATGCCTTACTTATAATTTAAAGTTTAATCCACTTATCCCGAAAAGTTTTTGCTATTTTTATGGATTTTAGTCGTATGGTAATAAAGATTTTCTTATAAAGTTTAAGTGGTGAGAAATATTTTCACTTATTTTAAATATTGTATTTTATATTTTCTCTATTTGGGCATAATTCGTTATTTATTACGTTCAATAGTGCCATAACGCAGTATATTTTAATAAAAAATAAATCCAATGATTTTCAAAGATCATTGACGTCAGGGCATCTTTTAAAGTTCAGCCCATTTACGCATTAAATTATGATACAGATTGGTCAGTTTCATGACCTCTGCATGCTGATCGCCCAGCTGCATTCTCAGGTTTTGAATACTCTGATCCAGATTAAACAGCATATGCCGTTCTGCATCATCACGGATCATGCTTTGTACCCAAAAAAATGAAGCAATTCGACAACCGGAAGTGATCGGGGTGACTTCATGCAGGCTGGTGGATGGATACAGAATCATATCACCGGCAGGCAATTTTACTTCGTGATAACCGTAAGTGTCTTCGACCACCAGTTCACCACCGACGTATTCTTCAGGTTCACTCAAGAAAACCGTACAGGATAAATCCGTTCTAAGGCGTTCATTGCTGCCGCGAATACGACGAATCGAATTGTCGACATGAAAGCCGAAAGCTTCATTATTTTCATAGCGGTTAAAAAGCGGGGGAATGATATCCAGCGGAATCGCCGCCGATAAAAACAAAGCATGCTGTCCCAGAGATTCAAGAATGATCGTGCTTAAATGCTGGGTCAGGGAATGATCTTCAGGCAGTTGCTGATTCTGTTTCACCGTTGCAGAGAGTGTACCTGCGGTAACCTTGCCATTGACCCACTCAATCTTATTCATCTCCTCACGGAAATATTGCACCTGTTCTTTGCTCAGTACATTTGGAATATGATGCAGCACTGGAAACCCCTGAATAATCGTATTTTAAAAATAACATAGCCCCCATCAGGAGGCTATGCGGTTGCATTGAATTAATATTTAAAGTTGACTGCCAGCACTGCGCTACGGCCTTCTGCTTCGGTCGCATAATGAGATGAATAGGCTTTAGTGAAGTAACGTTCATCAGACAGGTTGTTGACGTTCAATTGTAAATCAACGTTTTTATTCACGTTATAACGTGCCATGGCATCATAGCGAACATAGCCCGGTACAAACTTGGTATTAGTAGCATTACCATAGACTTTGTCCATTGCGACGGCACCAGCACCTAGAGTTAAAGCAGGAGTTACTGCATAAGTAGTCCAAAGGGTTGCACTGTTTTTCGCGACGTTTTGAACTTGGTTCCCATTGCTAGGATTTGGCGCATATACAGCAGGTTGACCTGTAGCGGCAGTATTTACAAATCCACCATCAATCATTTCACTGTCTAAATAAGTATAACCCGCAGATATAGCCCATTTATCCGTGATGTTGCCATTTACACCAAGCTCAATACCATCGACACGAGTTTCACCAATATTACTTGTGGTGCCATCATCTCCGGTCGCACGAGTATTGGTTTTTTCCGTGCGGAAAATAGCTGCAGTCAGATTAAGTTTGTCATTGAGTACATCCCATTTAGTTCCTAACTCCATGGTCCGGACTTCTTCAGGTTTAAGATTATTTATTGCAGCAGTAATCCCTTCAGAGCCATCGCCACCATCTACGCCGACTGGATTTGCAGATGTTGCATAACTTGCATAGATACTGCCATTTTCAACAGGTTTAAAGGTCAGGCCAGCTTGATAGTTGATAAAGTCTTTATCATTTTCAAGTTTAACAATTGTTCCTGCTGGAGTCGTAGTATTAAAACGACCTGCAAGCATGGTTTGCTCAGTTGAGTAGTGATCCCAACGTACGCCTAAATCTAAAAGCCACTGAGGGGTGAATTCAATACTATCCAGGAAATAAACAGACTTTGATTTGCTTTGAATATTGTACTGGTCGGCACCATTGGTACTTAATGTACCTGTCCATGGCCCACGGTTTGGGTTTTGTACCGAAGTACACCAGCCCGAAGTAATATCACCAGCGTTACAGGCATTGTGTACATTACCTGTAGCGTTAACCCCATCAATAATGTATTGGGTACGGTCAGTTTCTTGGTCTGAATATTCGGCACCTAGATTAAAACTATGTTTAAGCATACCGGTATTAAATTTACCGGTTAAAGCAAGTTGGTCGGTAAAAGCATCAGTATCTGCCACACGTGAGTTGGCACGTGCCCAGACATTTCCATTCAGTAAGAAGTTGCCTCTTGAGTCATCCGGGTTAGTCCACAGGTAATCATTTTTAGACGTGTTATACACTGCGGTATTGCTAATGGTTAAGTTGTCCGTCAGATCATGTTCTAATTTAAGCGTTCCTGACTGATTTTCCTGTTTCTGGAAGTCACGATCTTTCCAGCCATAGTATTGACCTTGTTTAATATCAATTGGCTTGCCGTTGCCATTCAATCCTACATTTGCATTTGTGAGCGCAAATGGATTGTTATAAGGAATACCTGAATCAGGTGTGTCATCGGTTTTTAAATAGTAATAACTTAAAGTCGCGCGGGTAGGAGTGTCCAGACCAAATACAATACTCGGTGCAATACCGGCACGTTTATATTCGGCACCATTTTTCTGGCCAGCTTTTTCATTATGGTGACCCATCACGGCCACACGTGCTGCTATACCATTTCCAAAATCTTTATTGCCATCCAAGGTTATGCGTTGATAGTTGTCAGTACCACCCGCGACAGAACCTTCTAGAAAGTCACCCGCTTTAGCAACTTTAGAAATCATGTTGATACTACCACCAGTCGTTCCTGCACCGCCCATAGCAGATGCAGAACCTTTGGTGACTTCAACCTGTTCGACAGCAAACATTTCACGGTTCTGTGAAGTGGCGTTGCGTACGCCGTCTACATACATCGAGCTTTCAGAATTATAACCCCGAATAAAAGGACGATCACCGTTTGGATTGCCACCTTCACCTGCGCCCAAGGTAATCCCCGGAACTGTACGCAAGGCATCACTTAAGGTAGTGACTTGTGTATCTTCAATTAACTGTTTTGAAATGACCGAAACTGACTTAGGGGTATCGAGTAAAGGCGCTACAAATTTGCTGTTTGCAGATTTGTTTACTTTTAAGCCAGGTGCTTGTTCAGCTCTAACCTCTTGATGAATAGTCTCTAACTGGATCACCTGTTCTTCTGCCATCGCAGATCCAGCCACCATTGATAAAGATGAAACAATTGCAGAGGAAACGATTTTTTTACGTGTTTTAATGAAGGTCATGTTAAACCTAGAAAATGAATATTAAAAAAGTATGAGAATAATAATGATTCTTGTTTTTATTTTTATCCTTTTGTCATGGGAATTCATGATCTTTAAGAAAATATTAAATGAGATTTTAAATGTAATGATATAACAATAAGTATTTAAGTTTTTGATTTTATTTAGTATTGATAAAGAAAGCGGATTGCTGGCTTTTTATTGAGAATAATGATGTTTATAAAAGGGCACAAATTAGGGAGGTTTCATGGAGTACTCATTGAGTGATAAAAAACCCTGCCGAAGCAGGGTTTTGAATCATGACTTTTATATTAGAAGTCGTATGAAACAGATAACCAGTAGTTACGGCCTGGAATATAAGTACCCGCTAAACCACTCGTCGTTTTAGTATATAGGAAAGCATTTTCAACTTCGTTATCACTATTAATAAATGACTTATAGTCGCCAAAGTCTTTGTTCAATAAGTTATTCACACGACCTGAAACAGTAACTTGATTGTTGACTTTATAAGATGCACCTAAATTAAATAGCTCATAGGCTTTTAACTTATTGCCGACAGCATCAATTTCACGACTTACATTGACATCGCTTAAATCAGGATCTATGAAACGTACACGGTCAGATTTATATTCAGCTTCTAACCAGGTAGTGAACTTATCATTCACATACCAAGTTCCTGTGAAGTTCAAAGCGTGACGAGGTGTATTTTCAATAGGATTACCTTTATTTTCACCTTCGGTAATTTCAGACTCTAACCAAGTATAGTTTGCTTTTACATCAAAGCTTGGAGAAATTTCATATTTAGCACTAAGTTCCACACCGTAGCTTTCAGCTTCGCCTGCATTGCCTTTAAAGCTAAAGTTTTGCTGATTATCAAAACTGCCTACAGTCATGCAGTTGTTTGCAGGTGCTTGTCCTGTTGGGCGACCTGCCCATAAACAGTTTTCAACGACGCGTGCATCACTGATGATAATATCTTTAAACTGAGTAAAGAACGCAGTGGTAGCTAAAGAGAAATTAGACAAGTTGTCGTAAACGAAACCAAGTTCATAGTTTGTGGTTTCTTCAGGCTTAAGATCTGGGTTGCCCAAAGTCACGTTTCGGCCTTGTGAGCTAAAACCATTGATTCCATTATGAAGGTCATTCGCTGTTGGAACTTTATAGCCAGTACTTATACCACCTTTTAAAATCAACTGATCATTGGTGTTCCAAACTAAATATGCGCGAGGTGTAAAGTGACCACCAAAAGCACTATGGTCTTCGTAGCGACCACCGAAAGTGAATGCAAGAGAATCCGTTAGATTCCATTCATCCTCAGCGAACACAGACCAAGAATCTTGTTTAAAAGCAACTCCATTACCTGCTGAGTTATCGATGGTTTCACCATCTTTATATTCAACACCAGCTGTAAGTTTATGGTTGCCAAGTGTTGAAATAATACGAGAATCAACGGTTAGGTCTTTATTTTCTAAAATACGATCTTGTGTACCATCTGAATAATAATTGTATTCAGGTACATTTCCTTTTGGAAGACGACGGCCTTCTTGTTTAGAAGAAACATAGTTTGCAAATGTTTTCCATTGACCTAAGCTAAGCTCAGCATCTACACCTGCAGAAATACGATCTCTTAAGAATTTGATCTCGTCTTTATATGAACCAATTCCTGATGGTAAACCTGTCGTACGGTTGAATTCGTAAAGTTCACCTAAACGGGCATCACTATTATCAAAACGTTGTTTAGCATGATCAAAGTCTACCCAAGTAGAGACATTATCATTTACATTTAGCGTAAGTTTTGTACCCACAGCATAATTATTTGCTTCTACTGTACGTGGGTCACGACCTTGGCTACCTTCATCAATAGTTTTTGCGGGGGTAACAAGTCGATCTGATTGATCGCGGTGGAAAAACTCGCCACGTACTTGTATACCAAGTTTATCTTGAATCACTGGACCATTAACAACTGCACTGGTTTTCCAGTTATTACCAATATCAGAATTTTCTTGAATATTCTGTTCAACAGAAACGTTACCATTCCATTCTGATGCAACTTTCTTGGTAATAATATTAATGATACCGCCCATGGCATCAGAACCATAAAGGGTAGACATAGGACCACGAATGACTTCAATACGTTCAATAGAAGCTAATGGTGGCATAAAGCTTGTACTAAATTCACCAAAACCATTTGGACCAATTGAACCAGAAGTATTCTGACGCTGACCATCGATCAAAATAAGAGTGTAAGATTGATTCAGACCACGCATTTGGATATTTAAACCACCAGTTTTGCCTTGGCCATTTCGTACGTCGACACCTGGTACTTCACTGAGCGCATCTGCAATACTGGTAATACCTTTTTTCTTTAATTCTTCTGCGGTTACTACACTAATTGAAGCAGGCGCATTTTTAATATCTTGTTCAAAACCCGCCGCTGAAACCACAATCGTAGACATTTGATGTGTTGTTGTAGGAGTCGCTGTCTCGTTCACAGTCTCTGCAAAAGTAGATGTTGCTGTAACCCCAAGAATTGCCAATGTAAGTGGACGAAGACTAAAACTATGCATGACCAGATTCCCGAACCGAAGAATAAATTAGTATTGTTGCTCAAATAAGAAACTGGATATTAATGATAGTATTTATCATTTGCAATAAAAATATACATTTTCTCTATTTAAATTGGGTTGACTAGGTATCTGGAAAGGTGGCAATTCAAGTGAAAAAAGGGCTTAAAAACTGGAACTCGCGCGTATTTTTTGTATATCCTTAAATGTTGTCATATAATGTGGCACATTTTTATAAACCTGTTATAACCTAATATATAGAGGAAGCCATGCAAGTAACTTCTGAAGCGGTTTCGGGCGTTGCCCGTCGTTTAAATGTTTCTGTACCGACGAGCCGTATTAATGAGCAATTTGAAGCTCGTTTAAAGCGCACTGCTAAAACTGCGAAGATCAACGGCTTCCGTCCAGGTAAAGTGCCTGTAAACGTAGTTCGTCGTGAATACGGCGCGGGTATCTACCAAGAAGTAGTAAACGATATTATTCGTGACACAGTTTTCGAAGCGATCCAGCAAGAAAAAATCAATGCTGTGGGCATGCCAAACATCGAAAAAACTGAAATGAAAGACGACGCGCTGGTATATACAGCGACTGTTGAAGTTTATCCAGAAATCGAAGTGAAATTCGACGGTTTGGAAGTTGAGCGTAAAGCAGCTGAAGTAAATGACAAAGACGTTGAGAAGATGATTGAAAATCTTCAAAAACAACGTGCTGCTTGGGCTGAAACAAAAGGCATGGCTAAAAAAGACATGCAAGTAACTTTTGATTTTGAAGGTTCAATCGACGGCGAAAAATTTGAAGGCGGTTCTGCAGAAGACTTCAAACTAGTACTTGGTTCTGGTCGTATGATCCCTGGCTTCGAAGACGGTATCGTTGGTATGAAGAAAGGCGAAGAGAAAGTGATTGATGTAACTTTCCCTGAAGACTACCAAGCTGAAAACCTTGCTGGTAAACAAGCTCAATTCAAAATCACTGTGAAGCTTGTTGAAAAGCAAAAACTTCCAGAAATCGATGCTGAATTCCTGAAAATCTTCGGTGTATCTGAAGAAGAAGGCGTTGAGAAGTTAAAAGCTGACGTTCGTAAAAACATGGAACGTGAAGTGAAGAATGGCCTTCGCAACCAGGTTAAAGGCGCGACTTTCGATGCACTTGTAGCTGCAAACGAAGTTGAACTTCCAGCTGCTATGCTTGCTCAAGAAATTGACCGTCAACGTCAACAAATGATCCAGCAGTTCACACAGCAGTTTGGTGCTCAAGGTGCGAAAGCATTTGATTCAAGCATGCTTCCAGACGAATTGTTCAAAGAACAAGCTGAAAAATCTGTAAAACTTGGCGTACTTGTAAGCCGTGTTTTAGCTGATGCGAAAATTGAAGTAGATGCTGCACGCGTTGAAGCGTACATCGAAGACATGGCTTCTTCTTATGAAGATCCAAACGAAGTAATTGAATACTTCAAAAACGATGCGCAACAACGTGCCCAAATCGAAGCAGTTGTACTAGAAGACCAAGTTGTTGATTACATTTTGGCTTCTGCTAAAGTAACTGATGCGACTGTAAGCTATGAAGACTTATTGAAAGAGCAGCAAGCTCGTCAACAAGGCTAATTTAGCTTTCGATAAAAAAGGCGCTTAATGCGCCTTTTTTTCATATTGATGCCTGAAAAAAGCATTTCTGTTTTTCACAAAACTAATGCAAAAAATATAATGGATTTGTTGGCGAATTTTTTGCAATTTCAGTGATTATCCCTCATATTGTGATTATGGGTTAGGTCACAAAAAATTTAGGAATAAATAAACGTATGTATGTTCCAACGATTGAAAACGCTTTAGTGCCAATGGTGGTAGAACAATCCTCTCGTGGTGAGCGTTCTTTTGATATTTATTCACGCCTTTTGCGTGAACGTGTAATTTTTATGACGGGCGAAGTTGAAGACAACATGGCGAACCTGATCGTTGCGCAAATGTTGTTTTTAGAGGCGGAAAATCCAGATAAAGATATTCATCTATATATCAATTCACCAGGCGGTTCGGTAACTGCGGGTATGGCGATTTATGACACCATGCAGTTTATCAAACCTGATGTCGTAACGTACTGCATGGGTCAGGCAGCATCAATGGGTGCGTTCCTGCTGAATGCCGGTACCAAAGGCAAGCGTTATTGCCTTGAAAATGCCCGTGTCATGATTCACCAGCCATTGGGTGGTTTCCGTGGTCAGGCTTCAGATATTGAAATTCATGCACGTGAAATCCTGTTTATTAAAGAACGTTTAAACCGTTTAATGGCTGAACACAGCGGTCAGGATTACGAGAAAGTTGCACGTGATACAGACCGTGACAACTTTATGACTGCTCAGCAAGCGAAAGAATACGGTCTTGTGGACGAAGTTTTAACTAAACGTCCATAAGTTTTAAAGATTGAGATAGTGGAGTAAATATGTCCGAACATCCTCAAGGACAAAAGCATTGTTCATTTTGCGGTAAAACGCAGTCTGAAGTCGGGAAGCTGATTGCAGGCGAGGACGCATACATTTGTAACGAATGTGTGGACGTATGCTTAGATTTGGTTCAAACCAGTCAGCAGGTGGAAACCAATGACTGGGCCAATCGACCTTTGCCGAAACCGCATGAAATTCGTGCGGCCTTGGATCAATATGTGATTGGTCAGGACGTCGCGAAAAAAACCTTGTCAGTTGCGGTTTATAACCATTACAAGCGCTTGAAAGTGCAAAATAATGGCAAGAAAGCTGATGATTCAGTCGAGCTTTCAAAAAGTAATATTATGTTGGTTGGTCCGACAGGATCGGGCAAAACCTTGCTTGCACAAACGCTGGCACGTCTTCTTGATGTTCCATTTGCCATGGCAGATGCAACGACACTGACCGAAGCCGGTTATGTGGGTGAAGATGTAGAAAACATCGTACAGAAGCTACTGCAAAAAGCCGATTACGATGTCGAAAAAGCGCAAAAGGGCATTATCTATATCGACGAGATCGACAAGATTACCCGCAAGTCTGAAAACCCATCCATCACGCGTGATGTATCGGGTGAAGGTGTTCAGCAAGCATTATTGAAAATGATTGAAGGTACGGTTGCATCAATTCCGCCACAAGGTGGACGTAAGCATCCGCAGCAAGAATTCATTCAGATTGATACCTCGAACATCCTGTTTATCTGTGGTGGTGCATTCTCAGGACTTGAGAAAATTGTACAGCAACGTCAGGAAAAAGGTGGCATCGGCTTTACTGCAGAAGTGCGTAAAAAAGATGAAACCAAGAAGCTGTCTGACTTGTTCCGTCAAGTTGAAGCAACTGATCTGGTAAAATTTGGTTTGATTCCAGAATTTATTGGTCGTTTGCCAGTAATTGCCACTTTGGACGAGTTGGATGAAGAAGCACTGATGCAGATTCTGACTGAGCCGAAGAACGCCTTGACCCGTCAGTATCAACATCTGTTTGATATGGAAGATGTGGATCTGGTCTTTGAAGAATCGGCATTACGTGCAGTGGCTAAGAAAGCAGTTGAGCGTAATACAGGCGCGCGTGGTCTACGTTCAATTCTTGAAAATTCATTGCTGGAAACCATGTATGACTTGCCAAGCCGTAGCGATGTCGGCACTGTCGTCATCAATGAAGCTGTGATTAAAGGTGAGGCAGAGCCGGAATACCGTGCTGAGCGTCAGCCACATGATCAGCAAGAGACAGCGACAAAAATAGATTTAAAGGTGGTAAATAGCAAATCTGCTTAATTGCTATTCGTCCGAAACGTGCGAAAACTCCGTGTTTTCGCACGTTTTTTATTTCCAAAAATAAAGCTCGGTGTTAATCTGATTCACTAGGCGTGGATGCCTAAAACTTATAAAAAACAAATCGCAAAGCACTTGCATACAAAAGAATAAAGACGCAGTGAGGGATAAGCATGCGTGGAGTCGCAATTGTACTCATCAGCAGTTTGGCATTGCTGGGGTGTCATGGTAAGAAAGCCGTGGTTGAGCCTACACAGCCACTCAGCACTTTAAAAAATATCGATCTTGAAAAAAAACCGGGCTTCGTCGAGCAGCATCGTATTGGCATGTTCACCATTGGCGGTTGGGTCAATCAAAAGCAGGGCAACCGTTTTCAGACCGTAAAAGCGCAGCATGATGAAGCCGCCATCGTGTATTTATACCGGCCCGATTCTAAATGGAATCGTCAGGAAATTGTCGCTGCCAGCCTGTTTATCAATCAAGAACATATTCCAAGCTTATTGCACAACCATTATTACTGGATTGAACTGCCTGCCGGAACTTATCGGTTGAGTACCAGTCGACCGCTAGGAGCGCTGCATTTCCAGAAGCCGAAATATCTGGATTTTACTGTCGAAGCGGGACAGTCTTATTTTATTAAATATGATGAAGAGAATATCAGTACACGCCGGAGTGTTTCAGGGCCACTCATGCTGATGCCGGAAAAAGTTGGTCTGAACGAAATTGCTTTTACTCAGCTAAAATCAGACAGTTTTAACTTTGTGGCACAAGATCAGGAAACAGGCCAGATTCGTAAAAAAGCCCAAAAAATTGAACCGACTGCTTATGATCCATCATTAGATGTACAGCTAAAAGCACCTTTTAAACTTTGGGATCCACGGACTTGGTAATTTGGACATTTCTTTAAGCAAACACAATAAAAAAGCACCCATTCAGGGTAATGCCAGTCAGTTAAGCAAAAAAAGTTAAAATGCTGTAAAAAGAGCGTATGTAAATACGCTCTTTTTTTATGAATTTATCTCAGAATCTAGATTTAACATTAAAACAAACCCTACCTTCACTTTCACAATTCAGTGAATTGATTGATTTAAACTGGATTGAAGATTGCTTAGACCAAACAGGTAAAGCATCAATTCGAAAAAGAAAACTGCCTGCTGAACATGTTGTTTGGCTGGTAATCGGACTTGCTCTATTTCGAAATCAACCGATTTGGTATGTGGTTCAACAATTGCAACTTGTTTTCGGTACGGCAGAATACTGTGTACCGAGTGCATCCGTACAAGCAAGACAACGCTTAGGCTTAGAACCCATGAGTGCTTTATTTTCGACATTAAGTCAGGCATGGTTTAAAGACTCACAACAACAATATAGCAACTTTCACGGTCTATGCGTTTGTGCTGTAGATGGTGTGGTTTGGTCTATGCCTCATACAGAAGAAAACTTTAAGCACTTTGGTTCATCCAAAGGCAAAACAGCAGCTGCACCTTACCCACAAGTTAGAGCGACTTGCCTGGTGAATACCAATACCCATGAAATGATTGATGCCCAAATGGGTAGTATGGATCAAGGTGAATTAACCTTAGCCAGTCAATTAAAAGCACCAGTTCGCAGTATTACCCTATTTGATCGTGCTTACTTCTCTGCTGATTTTTTAGTGAGCTGGCAATCTCAGGCAGAAGAGAGTCATTGGTTGATGCGAGCAAAGGACAACCTGCGTTATGAAGTGATTCATCATAATGCGGCCCATGACTTTCAGATCAAAATGCCTGTTTCAGCAAGAGCAAAAAAGATAAATCCGTCATTGGGTGACTATTGGGAAGCACGTTTAATTGAAGTTGAATATGCAGGAAAAATAAGACGTTACATTACATCATTAACAGATTCTAAAGTTTATCCATTCAAAGACCTTGCAATGCTTTATATCCAGCGTTGGGAAATAGAAATGTGTTATCGGGAAATTAAAAGTGATTTACAGGATGCAAGGATTTTAAGAAGCAAACAACCTGATTTGGTCTATCAAGAATTGTGGGGGGTATTTATTGCATATAATATCTTAAGAAGACAGATGAGGTTTATCGCTGAACATGCAAAGGTGAGTCCTTTAAGGATCAGTTTCCATATTGCATCTATGAGTATTATCAATATCTTAAGGCACACACCTTTAGAATCAGCAGGAAACCTACCCAAACATTTAGCGCAATTATTTGAACAATCTAAAATATTTGTATTACCTGAAAAAAGGCAAAGGCAATGTCCGCGAGTAGTGAAAATTAAAGCACAAAAATATCCAAGAAAATGCCAGTCAATTTCTTAACTGACTGGCATTACCCATTCAGGGTGCTTTTTTTCTTGCAGTAAAAATTAGCCCGCAGCAGCGTCAACTACTGGAATCTTACCAATTTTTGCTTGCCAGATTTTAGGTGCAGTCGCGTGAATAGAAGTACCATTCACATCAACTGCTACCGATACCGGCATATCTTTTACCACAAACTTGTAGATCGCTTCCATGCCTAGGTCAGCAAAGGCAACCACTTCAGCTTCACGGATGGCTTTAGATACTAAGTAAGCAGCACCACCGACAGCCATAAGGTAAGTCGCCTGGTTATCTTTAATTGCTTCAACGGCAGCAGGACCACGGTCTGCTTTACCGATCATGCCGAACATGCCAGTTGCTTCAAGAACTTGACGCGTAAATTTATCCATACGCGTAGCCGTTGTTGGACCTGCAGGACCAACTACTTCATCACCGACTGGATCGACTGGACCTACGTAGTAGATAAACTTGCCTTTCAGATCAACAGGAAGTTCTTCACCGTTGTTCAGCATGTCGACCATACGTTTGTGTGCAGCATCACGACCTGTATAGATTGTACCGTTAAGAAGAAGTGTATCGCCTGGTTTCCAGCTATTCATTTCTTCTTGGGTAATCGTGTCAAGGTCAACACGTTTAGAAGATGAAGAATCCCAAGTCACAGCAGGGTAGTCTTCAAGTTTAGGTGCTTGAATATGTGCAACACCTGTACCATCTAACTGGAAGTGTGCATGACGAGTCGCAGCACAGTTCGGGATCATACCAACTGGTTTACCTGCAGCATGACATGGATAATCTTTGATTTTAATATCAAGTACAGTGGTTAAACCGCCAAGACCTTGTGCACCAATACCCAAAGCATTTACTTTTTCGAAGATTTCGATACGAAGCTCTTCCATTTTGCTTTGTGGACCACGACGAAGCAATTCGTCCATGTTGATCTCTTCCATCAATGCTTCTTTGGCAAGCATCATGGCTTTTTCAGCAGTACCACCGATCCCGATTCCCAGCATACCTGGTGGACACCAGCCTGCACCCATGGTTGGAACAGTTTTCAGTACCCAATCCACGATTGAATCAGATGGGTTTAACATTGCTAGTTTAGATTTGTTTTCTGAACCGCCACCTTTGGCTGCCACAGTGATATCTACTTTATTACCAGGCACAAGCTTGTGGTAAATCACGGCAGGAGTGTTGTCTTTGGTGTTCTTACGACCAAATGCAGGATCAGCCAGAACTGATGCGCGAAGCACGTTCGAGTTTTCTAAATAACCCTGACGTACGCCTTCATTGATTGCATCATCCAGGCTCATGGTTAAATCGAATTTAACGTCCATGCCCACTTCAACAAATACGTTGACGATACCGGTATCTTGACAGATTGGGCGGTGGCCTTCTGCACACATGCGTGAGTTAATTAAGATTTGTGCGATCGCATCTTTAGCAGCTTTGTTCTCTTCACGATCATACGCACGGCTCATCGCTTGGATAAAGTCTTGTGGATGATAATAAGAAATGAACTGAAGCGCATCTTTAACTGATGTGATCAAGTCATCTTGCTTGATAATAGTTGTCATACAAATATCTCTTGAGCGGGCTGATAGCTAGCGGGCTAAATTATAAGACAAAAGAATCAGGTTGTGGGCATTTTGGGCGAGCATTGGCCGAAAGTTTATAGTTTAAGCAATCTGAGCAAGGACTTTAGCTATTCCATGGGTCAAATATGACAGCAAGTTGTCATATTCAGTGTCATATTTCAGATTAAAAATACGCATAATTTTGCTTATTCCGTTTTAAGTAATTGAATTTTATTAATTATTTTAAATCTAATAAAAAACCAGATTGTCATATAACTGTCATAAAACTTTTACATAATGCAGCTATTGAAACGGGAGATCCTAACAATGGTTACAGGTATTTTGATGGCAGCTGGTTTTTGTGTATATATCGCTGCAACTTGGATGTACGGTCAGAAAGAAGATCAAGCCTAAGCTTTATCTTCTTTTTTATTTTAAGACCTCAAAGAATTAACCTATCTTCAAATCTTCAAATCTTCAAATCTTCAAATCTTCAAATCTTCAAATCTTCAAATCTTCAAATCTTCAAATCTTCAAATCTTCAAATCTTCAAATCCAGTTATAAAAATATTTGAAAACTCAAATTTAAAAAGTATCTTGCCTATAGCTTACTCAAGCCATGTTGCCCATTTACATTTTTAACCCAGAAAAACTCAAAGCCTGAAAACCCTTACACATGCGGCATTTTTTATTGCTTAGACTGTTTCTCTCAACTTCTAGAAACAGGCAAGTAGAATGAACAATTTTAATGCAAGTGATATTAAAGAACATGCTTCAGTCATTGCTTCATGTGGTACTCAAGTCGGGAAGGTAGACCATTTAGAAGGTCAGGATTCAATTAAATTAACAAGAAGTGATGATGAAAATAATGAGCATCATCTGATTCCCTTGAGTTGGGTAAGTGAAATCAAAGACAATAGCGTGGTGCTCAATAAAACGGCGGAAGACGTGCATAAAGAGTGGACCACCTTATAAAAAACTAAAGTCAGTGGACTGAAAAACAGGGCTGCCTCAGCTTAATTTTTTATGTCACAGACTTTATGGGCAATCGTTGAAAATGCCAGTTCGAAAGACTGGCATTTTTATTGTTTATTAAAACGAGATAATGATCGCGTGCTGAATTTATTGAAGCTATGAGTGTTTTTTTATAAAAAAACCACCTGATTTTTCAATCAGATGGTTTGGAAAACTTAAATTCAAGAAGTATTAAGCTTCTTGCTGCTCGGCCTGAATCGCGGTTAAGGCAATGGTAAACACGATGTCATCGACCAAGGCACCACGCGACAGGTCATTGACCGGCTTATTCAAGCCTTGCAGCATTGGCCCGACACTGACTACATTGGCAGCACGTTGTACCGCTTTATAGGTCGTGTTACCGGTATTCAGATCCGGGAAAATAAATACATTGGCACGTCCAGCCACTTGTGAATCAGGTGCCTTTTGGCGCCCCACGCTTTCCACCGATGCTGCATCATATTGTAATGGCCCATCAATCAACAGGTCAGGACGACGTTCTTTGGCAATGCGTGTAGCTTCCGCGACTTTTTCCACATCTGCACCTGTACCAGATGTCCCTGTTGAATAACTGATCATGGCGATGCGTGGGTCAAGACCAAAGGCTTTGGCTGAGTCTGCGGATTGAATCGCAATTTCGGCAAGCTGTTCCGCATTTGGATCAGGGTTGATCGCACAGTCACCATAGACACACACTTCATCAGGCAATAGCATAAAGAAAATCGATGATACCAGTGAGTAATTCGGTGCGGTCTTAATGAGTTGAAATGCAGGTCGCACCGTATTGGCTGTGGTATGAATCGCTCCCGAAACCAGACCATCTACCTGATCCAAGGCCAACATCATGGTGCCAAGTACAACAGTATCTTGCAATTGTGCTTTGGCTTGCAACGCATCCAGCTTGCCTCTGCGTAACTCAACCATTGGCTCGATATATTGATCACGGATAGTGTCTGGGTCAATAATCTGTAGATCAGCAGGGAGCTGAATCCCACGTGCCTTGGCAACCTCGGCAACAGACTCTGGTTTTGCCAAAAGGATACATTGGGCAATGCCACGTGTCTGGCAAATCACGGCAGCCTGTACAGTACGTGGTTCATCACCCTCTGGGAGTACAATACGTTTTTTCGCTGCAATCGCTTTCTGTACCAGCTCATAACGGAAAGCTGATGGAGAGAGGCGAGGATGTAGGTTGTTCTGAGTATGTTGATCCAGCCAGTTATTGTCAATATGACTTGAAACAAAACGGGTAACCTGCTCAGCGCGTTCAATATCATCAATTGGAATTTCATTGCCAAAACGATTTAAGCGTTGTGCTGTTTCAAGTGTATCAAGTGAAGTATGCAGAATTGGCAAACCTTGCTTAATTGCACTTTGGCAAAACTCTAAAACATTGTCTGAGGGTGGCGCCTGTTCAGTTAAAACCAATCCTGCCAATGGTGTACCATTGCTACTGGCGAGACTGGCTGCAAGCAGGGTGTCGGTACGCTGTGAGGCACTGATGATCAGCTCACCCGCAATAAACTTGTGCAGTTCAGATTCAATATTTGAGGCAATCAGGCTGGTATGTAAAATACGGCGCTGTTTTGCTTCGCCCTGATGCAGCCATGTCCCCTCAACAATTGCTGCAATATCCAAACTACGTGGCACACTCAGGATATTGCTGAATGGAACCAGACCGATAATTGGCAATTCATCTGTTCCCATAAAGCGGTTATAGCGTTGCAGCTCTAATGAAAATTCGGCAATTTGCTGGTCCAGACGTAGGCTTGGGTCAAGTGTGACAGGAATTTCAGCCGTGCCGTCTGGAAGCCCCTTGGTTCGCATGAACAGAACCCCTGTAGTGCGGGGTGAGGCTGCGCCGCCAAACTGACGTAGATGGGCATCGACTTTTTCTGCTGTCTTGCGTGGATCAGCAAGATCGGCGGTACTGACCAAAACCACCTGGGCATCCAGCGCCTGCGCAAGCGCAGCATTGATTTCACTGGCAAAATGGTCTTGTCCATTGGGAACAAGGCCCTCGACAATAATTACATCATGATCAACCGCAATCTGGCGATGCAATGCAACCGCCTCTTCAAGCAGTTCATCTGTCTCACCTAATGCAATCAGTTGAGTCAATCTTTCATAAGTAATCGGTTCAACCGAACGACGATGGAATAGATGACGATATAGGGTGGTAGTGCGGTCAACCGTCGTATCTGCAATTTGTGAAAATGGCTTGAGGAACCCCGCATTAATTCCTTTACAGTCCAGTGCGTAAATCATGCCTAAACAGGCAGAGGTTAAACCAACACCCTCACCTGTAGGAATCAGTAAAATTGTATTCATAATGACCTTGGTATTATCTAAATATGATTGTTTAAGCTATTTGTGCAAGCACCTGACGGGTCTCTTTGGCGATACGACCTTCTTCATCAGTTGGAATCACCCAGATTTGTGGGCCTGTACCTGAATCAATTCGGCCTTCGGTACCGCGTTTCAGCTCATTATTGGCATTTTTATCCAGACTGAAACCGAAATGAGGCAGGTAAGTCATGGTTTTTTCGCGGATATACGCTGAGTTTTCGCCAATGCCGCCAGTGAAGAACAGACCATCAAGACGTGGCAGACCACAGCTCAACGCTGCCAGAGACTTAGCTAAACGGTAGCAGAATACTTCAATCGCCAGTGCGGCATCTTCATTGCCTTGCTCTGAAGCTTCAATCAGGGTACGCATGTCATTCGACAGGTCAGACAGACCCAAAAGACCACTTTGGCTATTCAGCATCTTGTCAATTTTATAAATGTCCCAACCCAGGTTTTTCGCCAAGAAACTATGCAGGCTTGGATCGACATCACCACTGCGTGTGCCCATAACAATGCCTTCAAGCGGAGTTAAGCCCATTGAAGTATCTACACTTTGCCCATTCCAAACGGCACAGGTCGAGCTACCATTACCTAAATGCGCAGTTAACCAGCCACCTTGTTTGAAACTACCTGCCAGTTCAGAACCACGTTCTGAAACATAGGCATGACTAGTCCCGTGGAAGCCATAGCGACGCACACCATGAGCAGTATATAAAAATTTCGGCAGGGCATAACGATAAGCATGCGCTGGCATGGTTTGATGGAAGGCAGTATCAAATACTGCAACTTGTGGTAATTCCGGGAATAAACGTTTGGTAGCTTCAATGCCAATCAGATGAGCCGGATTGTGTAATGGTGCAAGCGGTGTTGCTTCACGAATTTTTTCAATAATTTCGTCATTGATCAGTTCAGCCTTGGTCAGGCTGCCACCATGTACGACACGGTGACCGATCGCATCCGGACGGTAGTTGGCCAGACGTTCCAGACCCACTTCGAGTGCTTTTTTGTGGTCAGCAAATGGAATGTGGATATCGACCGGCTCATTGCCAACCGTCACGCCTTTAATGCGAGCATTCTCTGTGCCTAAGTTCTCAGCTAAACCATGAATACGGAAATTCTGCTCCTCAAGAAGTAATGCAAATTTGATTGAAGAAGAGCCACAATTAATAACTAATACTGACTTAGACACGATTGATTACCCAATTTTTAATTAAAATTCTCGTCCATTTGCTTGACCCAATTGCGAACAATGAAGCAGCAATCCAGATCAATGAATATGTTTTAACATTTGTTTTTTTTCTGTCCTAGATAGACTTTAGCAGATTAGACTTAAGCATTATCGACCGATTTAACAATAATAACTAAAATTTATCAGTTCATAGTTTTCATTTATAAATAAAATGATGCTAAAGAGATGATCAATAAGAATACTAAATTCTGCTTAAATTTAATTTTAGAACAAATTGGTTTTTAGTTTAGCGCCTGAAAAGGCAAATATTGTTTCTAAATACAATTCTATAAAGAGATTCATCAATAAAATGACCTGAAGGTTCTGATCCATGTATTTCAGTGTGAATTTATCTGTCCATAAAAAAACAGCCTCACACATGAGGCTGTTTTAAATGAGCGATCTGAATACTTATTGGCGAATCTGACCATCACCAAAGACAATCCATTTCTGCGAAGTCAGGCCTTCAAGACCGACTGGGCCACGAGCATGGATTTTATCGGTCGAAATCCCGATTTCTGCGCCTAAGCCATATTCAAAACCATCTGCAAAACGAGTAGAGGCATTGATCATGACCGAACTTGAATCTACACCCGCCAGAAATTCGCGTGCCAGACTGTAGTTTTCCGTAATAATAGAATCAGTATGATGCGAGCCATATTTGTTAATGTGCTCAATGGCTTCTTCTATACCAGAAACAACTTTGATCGCCAGAATCGGGCCCAGATACTCGGTATACCAGTCTTCTTCGGTTGCTGTAATGACTGCATCTCCAAGAATACGCTGGGTTTCCCGGCAACCACGCAGTTCGACTTTTTTCTCTTGGTATAGCTCTGCGATGCGTGGCAAGAATTCTTCAGCGACTTTTTCATCGACCAGCAGGGTTTCCATGGCATTACATACGCCATAGCGATGGGTTTTGGCATTGAGCGCAATCGGCAAGGCTTTCAACAAGTCCGCTTGAGCTTCCACATACACATGACAGTTGCCATCTAAATGTTTAATGACCGGTACGCGTGCTTCCTCGGTAATTCGTTCGATCAGGCTCTTGCCACCACGAGGCACAATCACATCCACATATTCGGTCATGGTAATCAACTGACCCACTGCAGCGCGGTCAGTCGTATTCACCACCTGTACGGCAGCCTCAGGCAAGCCTGCGACTTTCAGGCCATGCTGAATCGCGACTGCAATTGCCTGATTCGATTCCAGAGCTTCTGAGCCGCCCCGTAAAATAATGGCATTGCCTGATTTGAGCGCGAGTGATGCCGCCTCCAACGTGACGTTAGGACGTGACTCGTAGATCATGCCGACCACACCCAAAGGCACACGCATCTTGCCCAGTTGAATCCCGGATGGGCGATAAGCCATACCACTAATTTCACCAATCGGATCTTTCAGGCCAATGACATCTTTCAGGCCCTGTAACATACCTTTAAAGCGCGCGGGGTTGAGTTCTAAGCGATCAAGCAGGGCAGGGTCCAGATTGTTATTATGCGCCTTAGTCATATCTTTCTGGTTAGCAACCAAAATAGCAGCTTGGCTATTTTCCAAAGCCGTATAAATAGCGGATAACGCATTATTTTTAGTTTGGGTGGACGCGCGAGCCAAAATGCGAGACGCTTGGCGTGCCTGCTGTCCTACCGTTTGCATGTATTGTTCAATAGACTCTTGCATAGCGGTTTGATCACTTAGAAATTTCATTTCGATATTAACAGCCTGCTGCTGCACAATGAAGCCCATCTGTTAAAAATCATCCGTTTTCGCAGACTTCTAAACATTTTGAAAATGTTTTCTGTTTAAAAGCAGATAAGTGGTCACTGAAGCGGTTGCTTGTGAAAAGCAGCTCTGTATAGAATGAAACACGCGACATTGATGTCATTTATAATTATTAAAGAGCAGGATGCGTGTTCAGGCACACCGGAATGTGCCTGAATTATAAGATCTGTTAAGCATGACTTGCACAATAAAAATAAGGCAAGGACGGAGGAAAAGGAATATGAATTCCATTATCCACATGGACGCCCATGTATTGGAACAACATAGACACGATGGTTTTTTTGATTTTTATGATAAGCACAGTTTTAAGCAGCCACCACGCACCACCTGGATGGATGGCTGGAAAATCGAATATATGGCGATCGCCCGTCCGGATACCTTACATTTAAGACCCATGGTGATTATTGGGGGAGCTTTTCAGAATTTTAATTCCTACAAATACTGTGTAGAACAGCTTTTTGATGCAGGCCCCATTATTCTGATTGACCTACCATCCATGGGGGCCAACCAGCAGATTAGTAATGTCGACACAGGTCTGTCTGCCGGAACACTGGAGCTTGAAGACCTTGCTGCGATGCTGGGGCGCTGGCTGGAACAGATGCAGCTGCCGCAAGTGGCAATTCTAGGCATGTCCTTGGGGTCAGTGGTGGCTTCCTGTCTGGCAGATCAGCGTCCTGAACTGGTCGATCGGATGATTCTGATGGGTGTGATGCAGAAAACCCGTAAAAGCTGGCGAATGCTGCTGGAAGAATCCCTACACCTGATGAAAGAACAGCGTATGGATGAATTTGGTCAGGCCGTGATTTTATATCTGGTCAATCATGCACGTTTAACAGAAACCCGGATGTCACCGACTGCAAAGCGTTTATTCTTTAAACAGATGGCGGAATTTACGGCCACCGAACAGGATCGTTATGATATCAATTGCAACCGTTTATTACGTCTGACCAATGTGCCGATTCCACAGTGCAAAGTGCTGGTGGCATGTGGGCAATATGACAGTTTTACCTTGCCACATGAGAATGCCAATTTTGCCCTGCAATGTCCGAATATGCAGTATGTACAAATTGCAGGCGCCGATCATGTACCGCAGTTACAACGTCGTAAAGAAACCATGCATCTGTTTGCAACCTTCTTACGTGATGAACCGGTCGATCAGTTGCCGGGAATTATTCCGTTTAGCCCTGAGCAGATACAGCAGCTTGAACGTCGCGGTGAAGAGCGGATTCAGGTGCAAGATTCACAGCGTTTCCTCAGTCATCGTCATTCTGATCTCATTTTAAAAGCAGAGATCGTGGACATGAATTTCTTTGGGGTATTGCTGGAGTTAGATGTAGAACAGGCAGTATGCGCAACAACTTATCCACGTGATTTGGCCTTGCATCTGGAAGATGAAACAGGGGAATTTCAGATTGAATGCCTAATCTTTGAACAGGATGATACTCAGCTGCGTGCCTTATTCAAACATGGCAGTTTTGAAGTCGCAGAACGCTTATTACGCTTTGTACAAATGCAAAAAGTACTGTCACAAACTGAAGTATTTGATGCGGCAATTTAAAAACATCATCTTTAAAAAACAGCGTACTTAAACGCTGTTTTTTTTCACGGCATGAATCATCCAGACCAGATCACCTAAATGTTCATCCTGTTCATGAGTCGGGTTTGGCTGATGAGGCTCGGCAAAATAACGTTGTGGTTGTTGTACCTCAACCTGGTCAAATCCTGCATCTTGAAAAAAGTGCTGTAGTTCTTGAGGGGATTTAAAATGAAAGGTAAACGCACTTCGAGACATGAATTTAAGCAGACGGCTACTGCTCCAGATAAAGTTCGCTAGTTTATTTTTCACCGGTTCGGGGTAAATATCGCTGAGATAGTGAACTGCCGGGAAATACTGCGCATTTTCTGTAATACCCTGCATCAGAATGCGTAACATCTGCTGATCAAAATAATTAATCAGTCCTTCACTAATGACCACTAAGGGCTGGTTGCGGTCAAACATCTGAAAAATACAGTCCAGTTCTTCACTAAAAATATCGGCAGTCAGGACTTCAGGTGCATGCTGATCAATTTGCTGTAAAGCCTGCGTCTTGATCTTGGCCATATCCGGCAGGTCCAGTTCACGATAATTAATCTCTGGAAATTTCTGTCTGAAATTCCAGCTGCGTGGAGATAGTCCGCAGGCAATTTCAAGAACCTGAAGTTGTGGATGTTGCTCAATTAGTTGACACAAATGCTCATCAATCATTTGATGACGCTGCTTAAGTGTCGTACGCATGCTACCGCCGACATGGCGTTCTGCCCAGGATTCAAGTGGGTGAAGCAGTTTGGCCAGAATTTTACCTTTAGTGGTCGCAAAGGCTGGATGCGAGATCCCCATTTGATACCAGATATAGCCGGTATAGTGCGCCGTAAAAGAAATATGGCGATGTTGCGAAAGTGAGTCTGTCATATTTATTCTGACCTTATTGTTATTTTTAAATTGATTAAATAATTGTGTAACCTTTTCATTACTATAATTAAAAAGGAACACTTTGTCGTGTCCCTTTTTCCTATTGATTGGATTTAAAAAGCTTTAGCTCATCTGCTGTTTGAACGCCAGTATTTCATCACGGATCTCGCGCCATTCTTCACCCAGATCCAGTTCGTCACCAATCTGGATGTCCGGGATGTTGCCGCGCATGCGTTCCAGGCGTTGCTGGTTCGGGAGGGGCAGATTTTCAATTCCTTCCAGTGCGATACATTGTGCCGCACGATCATTGCAGACCAGCCCCATATCACAACCAGCTTTAAGGGCGGCCTGAATTCGGGCATCGGCACCGCCTGCGACACATGCTGCCTGCATGCTTAAATCATCCGAGAACAGGACACCGTCAAAGCCCAGCTCCTGACGTAAAACTTTCTGAATCCAGAATTCTGAGAAGCCTGCCGGATTTGGATCAACCTGGCTATAGATGACATGAGCCGGCATCAGTGCATCCAGTTGTGATTGTAACTGGATAAAGGTTTGCATATCTTTTTGCTGGATTTCTGCATAGGAGCGCGTATCAATTGCTGCAGCAACATGCGAGTCTGCTTTAACAGAGCCATGACCTGGGAAATGTTTACCAGTTGAAGCCATACCGGCACGTTTCATACCTTTTAGAAATGCGCTGGCGAGTGGAATAATGTCCTGAATATTTTGGGCAAAGCTACGATCACCGATCACATCACTGATGTCATTCAAGTCCAGTACCGGTGCAAAGCTGAAATCAATGCCAACAGCCAGCACTTCAGTCGCCATCAGCCAGCCGCATTTTTCAGCCAGCTCTAGGGCACGCTGTGGATCGCGCGTATAAAGTTCGCCAAATTTCCCCGTGGCAGGCAGCAGGGTAAAGCCTTGTCTTAAACGCTGGACACGACCGCCTTCCTGATCTACCGCAATTAAAATATCAGGATGCACCTGACGCATATGATCGGTCAAAGCACGGACTTGCGCCGGAGATTCAATATTGCGACCAAATAAAATCACTCCACCGACTTGCGGCGCACTTAATAGTTCAATATCTTCTTGAGTGAGGGTTGTGCCTGCGATGTCGAGCATCAATGCGCCAATCATATGCGGAATCCGTTTTAGAGTTTTCGGAGAAAACAATACCTGAATTCTGCAATGATTTGCTACACTTTGTCAGCACAGAATATGATAAAACTACACGACATAAACATATTAAGTTGTTTAAGATGCTGAATACGTTAAATTCTGGTCGAAAAGCAACACGGTCACATTGGTCTCTAGGCCAAGGAAGTACGAATTATTTATGAAATTTCAAACTATAGCTTGCGCAGTTGCGATTGCGACAGGTGGATTCTTTTTTACCCATGTAGTGAATGATGCGATTGCGGCCAATAGTAATGAAGTGGTCAGTAAAGCAATTCAGCCATCTCAAGAGCAGGCGCTGGTGTCACGTCAGCTGGCAACCCTGGTTGACCGTCAGCATTATTTAAATATGCGTCTGGATGCCCAGACTTCGCAGCGTATTTTTGATTTCTATATTGATAGTCTTGATCCGGAACACAGTCTGTTTCTGGCCCCAGAAGTTGAAAACTATAAGAAACGCTACGGTGCCAATTTTGGTGCCAATCTGAAAGCTGGCAATTTGTCTGGTCCTTATGAAATGCATGCGCAATATCAACAGCGCTTGCACCAGTTCTACACCTATATGTTGAATGAGCTGAAAAAACCGCAAAATCTGAATCAGCCGAATGTTTATATCGAAACGGATCGTGAAAAAGCACCGTTCTTTAAAACTGAAGCTGAACAGCGCGCGCATTGGTCAAAAATGCTGGTGTCTCAGTTGATCAATCTGACCATTAGTAAAGAAGAGGAATTGGCCAAGCAGAAAGCCCTGAAAGCCAATCCGGAACTGGCCAATGGACAAGACCTCACGGGTCCTGAAGATCTAACGCCTGCGCAAACCTTGACCAAGCGTTATACCCGTCAGCTGGAACGTCTCAGCCGCGTCAAAAGTGATGATGTGCTCGACAAGACACTGAACGCGATGATGCTGACTTATGATCCGCACAGCAATTATTTCCCGCCTGTGGATGCGATGGAGCTGAATCGTCAGACGACTTTACAGCTGGAAGGCGTCGGCGTATCGATTCGCCCGGAACGTGGCAATGAAGATTACACCAAGATTGAAACCATCGTTGAAGGTGGTCCAGCCAGCAAATCCGGTCAGGTGAAATCAGGTGATCGTATCATTGGTGTGGCCCAAGACGGCGAGCAAATGGTCGATGTCATTGGCTGGCCAAGTAATGAAATTGTCGGTCTGATTCGCGGTAAACGTGGCACTAAAGTCACTTTACGCTTACTCGGTGCGGGTGCTGCCATGGGGCAGGCACGTAATGTGACCATTACCCGTGACGTGATTCAGGAAGAAGATGCCGGTGTACGTACACGTGTAGTCGACATTCAACGCGATGGCAAGAAATATCAATATGGTGTGATCGAAATTCCGTCGTTCTACCTGAACTATCGCGCACGCCGTGCCGGTACCGATTATCGTTCGGTGTCTGAAGATACCAACAAAGCCTTGAAAGAGCTGGCAGCGAAGAATGTTGCCGGAATTATTGTCGATTTGCGGAATAACCCAGGTGGTTCACTGGAAGAAGTGGCACGTATGTTGGGGCAGGTAATCAAGTCTGGTCCAGTGGTACAGATCCGTGATGGCAATGGCAATGTCAGCGTCTTTGAGGATGATGATGGCGGCGCACAAACCTATGCAGGTCCACTGGCAGTGATGGTGAATCTTGCCTCTGCATCGGCCAGTGAAATTTACTCTGCTGCGATTCAGGATTATGAACGCGGGATTGTGATTGGCAGTACTACCACCGGTAAAGGTACAGCACAAGTACAATTGGATAGTCTGGCGCATGGTCAGGCGACATTGACGCAGCGTAAATTCTACCGTGTGACCGGTGGCAGTACCCAGAATAAAGGGGTCGTTCCGGACATTAAACTGGTCGATATTTATAACGAGGAGTTTGGTGAGCGTAAGGCCAAAAATGCCCTGCAGTGGGATACTATTTCAACGGCACCATTTAAACGCGAAGGTGCAGTACAGAAATACGTTCCTGAATTGGCTAAACTTTCTCAGCAACGGGTCACACTGGATTCTCAGTTCAAGTATTTAGAACAGCGTAAAGCCGTGATGAAGAAAGCTGAAGAAGAGAAACGTCAGGTACTGGACTTGCAACAGCGTAAAGCTGAGTTGATTGCCATGGAGCAAAAAACGCTGGACGCAGAAAACACTCGTCGTGCTGCAACAGGTCTGAAACCTTATCCAAACTGGGAAAGTTATCAGGCTTCACTGGATGCCTTGATTGAAACACGTGCCAAGATGAAGGCCAAAGAACGTCCGGCTCTGCCTGAAGAAGAAGCGTTTGTGATTGAAGCGGCAAATGTGTTACTGGACTATGCCAAATTACAGGCAAAACCCTAAGTTTTAGCCTCATTGATCGTTGATAAAAATAGCCTGTTTCGACAGGCTATTTTTTTATTTTGCAAATCTGCATAAAAATCCAAATAAAATTTTGCTATGAAGTGCCATCTGTCTAAATAAAAAGAAAAAAATTGTGATGGTGATCGAATAAATGAGCTAAAAAAATGAAGCTAAATATTTGCTTAAATTTGAAACACTTCTAATATATAAGTTGTATTTTATTTTTCTGTTGAGTTTTATTTTTGGGGCAATTCTCAACTTCAAAAGAAAGAAATATAAATTCTAAATTTTAGTTAAGACTGATGTTGTTGCAGACCAATTGGCTTGCATGGATAGTCAGTCTTGAGATTTTACTGAGTTCAAATTTGACCGGGTGAAAATGGAAATATCAGTGCAGAGAATAATAAAAATGATCACCGATGGGGAACATTTTTTATGATTGATATTCAGCATGATATTGGTCTGTTCATCGGGTCCATTCTTTCTGCATTGGTTGCTTGCTATCTCATCGCACGGATTAAAAAATTTGCTTCAGGCGCTTTACAGCTAAACTTTAAAACCTTCAATTTAATGCTAACCGCCATGCTATTGGGCCTATTCATATGGTTGATCCATTTTATTGGGCTGACAGCAAGTTTTGTGCTGAATAAATATGAGATGGATTTGGGCCTGATGCTCCTGTCTGTTCTGGTGATATGCATTGCATCTATGTTTATCCTCTGGTTAAGTACCAGAAGTACCTGGTCATTTTTCCGGTCAGTTCTCGTATTAGGTGTGATCGCACTCAGCATCTTTGGCATGCACTCTATTAGCATGATGTCATTCAATTTTACTGCCGCCCATATGCAACAGTCACCGGAATTAGTTCAGGCACATGATCAGCTATTTCTGGCCATGATACTGATGAGTGGATTGCTGCTGGTAACGCTGATTTGTATCATCGTGTCCGAACTGCGTGTGGGATTACGCAACCGTCAGCTTGCATGGGCCAATCAACAAATTGAAAATCAGACCATTCAGGACAATCTGACCAAATTACCTAACCGTTTGTATCTGGCTGAATATGCAAATCTGCTGTTTTCAGGTCAGTCCGAACAGCAGCATGAAATTGCTTTTTTATATATCGATCTGGATCGTTTTAAGGCAGTCAATGATGTGTTTGGCCATCTGGTCGGCGATCAGTTGCTGATTCAATTGACCACGCGGATTCATCTGTTATTAGGCCATCATTCCAAGCTGCTCAGAATCGGTGGGGATGAATTTCTGCTGGTACTGGAAAATACTTCAGTCGCCAAAGCTGCAAAAATGTCAGAACAGATTCTTGAACTGATTCAGGAAAGTTTCCTGATTGAAGGCAAGAGTATTCATATCTCGGGCAGTATTGGTATTGCCATGTATCCGGAGCACGGCAAAAATTTACAGGATCTGCTGGTCAATGCTGATGCCGCGATGCTGAGTTCCAAGTATCAGGGACGCAATACCTATTCAGTCTTTAATTACTCTACCGATCAGGATGAAAGCAAGAGTCAGAGTACCCTGATTAATGATCTATATAAAGCCGTGGAAGAACAGCAGTTTGTGCTGTTTTATCAGCCCAAGTTTTGGACCAAGGATCGTAGCTTGTGTGGGGTAGAGGCATTAATTCGCTGGAACCATCCCCAGTTTGGGCTGCTCGGCCCGAATCTGTTTATCAATGCAGCTGAAAAAACCGGACTGATTATTCAAATGGGCTATTGGGCATTGGAACTGGCTTGTCAGCAGATTCAAAAATGGCAACGGACACATACTGAATTTTTCCCTATCGCGGTCAATTTGTCTGCGGTACAATTTGAACATAAGCATCTGTTTAGTACTTTAGAAAAGTTATTTGCACAATATAAAATCAGTCCTCAGCATTTAATGATCGAGATTACTGAATCGACTGCCATGCATCATATTGATGTGAGTATGCGCAGCTTTAAGCGCTTAAGACAAATGGGCATCCGTCTAGCCATTGATGATTTTGGTACAGGGCATTCCAGTTTTCTCTATTTAAAGAATTTCGCCGTAGATGAGTTAAAAATTGACCGTGAGTTTATCAAAAATCTGGCAGTCGGCTCCACAGAAGAAATGATTCTGGAAAGCATTATTCAGCTGGCCATAAAACTGGGCTTGGTGGTGACCGCCGAAGGTGTTGAAACAGAAGCGCAAGCAGAAATTTTAACCCGGCTCGGTTGTGAACAGTTACAAGGCTTTTTGCTGGGCTTGCCGGGAGATGAACAACGACTAGAAAACTTACAATTCCATGAATAGCGCTCTAATTCATTGAGCGTCAGGATAGATAGACAACATGGCTCACGGAACTCCACCCTGAAACTCTGCTACAATATCGCCAATTTTTTTCATATTGATCGAATTTGATCTCGAATGCTGTGCATTGAGCAGTAGGTATATTTCATGAGCTTTAAGCAAGAACTGGCGGCACAAGTCGCCCAGCGACGTACGTTCGCTATTATTTCCCACCCCGATGCCGGTAAAACCACCATGACAGAAAAATTGCTGTTATGGGGTCAGGCCATTCAGGTTGCCGGGATGGTAAAAAGCCGTAAATCTGACCGGGCCGCAACATCGGACTGGATGGAAATGGAAAAAGAGCGTGGTATCTCGATTACGACCTCGGTAATGCAATTCCCTTTTAAAGACAAGATGATCAATCTTCTGGACACCCCGGGACATGAAGACTTCTCGGAAGATACCTATCGTACCCTAACCGCAGTAGACTCTGCGCTGATGGTGATTGACGGGGCAAAAGGTGTCGAAGACCGTACCATTAAACTGATGGAAGTGTGTCGGATGCGCGATACTCCGATCATCTCATTCGTCAACAAAATGGACCGTGAAATCCGTGAACCGCTTGAGCTTCTGGATGAAATCGAAAACGTTCTGAAAATTAAATGTGTCCCGATCACCTGGCCGCTCGGTACAGGCCGTGATTTTGCAGGTGTATTCAATTTAATCGAAGAAAAATTCTACGTGTATAAAGCCGGTTTCGGTTCAGTCATTACCGAGATCGAAGTGCGAGATGGTTATGACTATCCTGATCTTCGTGAGAAAGTGGGTGAACTGGCTTGGGCGGCATTTGAAGAATCGCTGGAACTGGTACAAATGGCCAATGAGCCTTTAGATCGTGAAGAATTCCTGGCCGGTCGTCAAACGCCTGTGTTGTTCGGTACAGCCTTGGGTAACTTTGGTGTCGACCATGTTCTGGATGCCTTCAGTCAATATGCACCATCTCCTAAAGCCCATCCGACCCAAGATCGTGTTGTAGAAGCGGATGAAGAAGGCTTCACCGGTTTTGTCTTTAAAATTCAGGCCAATATGGATCCGAAACACCGTGACCGTATTGCTTTTATGCGGATCTGTTCAGGCAAGTATGAAAAAGGTCTGAAGATGAAGCATGTACGTCTGGATAAAGATGTGCGCATCAGCGATGCCTTAACTTTCCTTGCCGGCGATCGTCAGCATCTGGAAGAAGCTTGGCCAGGTGATATTATCGGTCTGCATAACCATGGCACCATCCAGATCGGGGATACATTTACCTCGGGTGAGAAACTTCAGTTTACCGGTATTCCACACTTTGCCCCTGAAATGTTCCGTCGTGTCCGCTTGAAAGATCCACTAAAATCTAAGCAGCTGCAAAAAGGTCTGAAAGAGCTTTCAGAAGAAGGGGCGACGCAGGTGTTTATGCCGCAGAATAACAACGATCTGATCGTTGGTGCTGTAGGTGTGCTACAATTTGAAGTGGTGGCTTACCGTCTGAAAGAAGAATACAAAGTTGATTGTGTTTACGAACCGGTCAGCATCAACACAGTACGTTGGGTGTCTTGCGATGATGAGAAGAAATTCAACGAATTCAAGAAAAAAGCTCATGACCAGTTGTCTGTCGATGGTGGTGGTCATTTGACATATCTCGCACCAAGCCGCGTGAATTTGCAGCTGATGCAAGAACGTTATCCGGACATCGTGTTCCACAATACGCGTGAACACTAAACTTTAACGTTCCGCAGCTAAAGTTTAAAAATATCAAACAGCTTCTCCGGAAGCTGTTTTATTTTATGCTACATTTAAGCAATTAATAACTCGATAGATATAGCAAAGAGAATGAAGCTCAGCAAGGAAGTCGTCCTCGGTTCTGTGATTGGTTTAAGTCTTGTCCTGAGTGGCTGTGATCAAAGCGAAAAAGAGCCTGTTAATACTCCGCAAAATGAGAAAATGACCGCAGCTCAGCAGACCGCAGATGTTTTGCCTTATCTGAATATTCAAGAGCAGCCGGCTAAAATTGCCTTGCCATTTTGTGAAAATAAAAACTGTATCAATCTGGATATTCAGACCTTGCATACGGTTGATCCATGGATGAACCAATGGATTGAAAAGCAGCAGGCCAAAGTGATCCAGGATCAAATTGGGTTGAAACAGGACATGAATTTACAGCAGGCGATCAATGCCTATGTAAAAAAATCGGATGCCTGGCAGGCGCAGCTCAATCTGAACAAGGCTTATGAGTTATCGCTATATACCCGCATTCCCTACCAGCGCAATCAATATGTATTGATGCAGATTGGGGTCGATACCAAACAGGAAAATGTCAGCGTGCATGAGCGCTATTATTTTTTTGTGGCTGATCGTCGCCAGCAGAAAATGCTGACTCCACTGGATATTATTGATCCTAAGCAACAGTTATTAATGGATCAGATTATTCAACAAGCTTATGAGACATGGCTCAAAGAAAACGATCAGCAAGTTCAGCAGAAAGCACCGAAAAAACTGTATTGGGGACAGGCTGACTGGTTCTTTGATCAGGAAGGCATTGGTCTGCATTTTCGCAGCCATGAAATTAGCAAAGATGCCAAACAACTGGATATTTATTTAACAAAACAACAAACACAACAGGTCTTGAAAGCTGATATCTATCAGCATATGTTTTAAAGCTCATGATCCTGCGAGATTACAGGTTCCAAAAAGGTGAATGAATGCCAAAATACAAGAATATCTTTTGTCTATCTATCCTGGCATCAGCGATCTTGCTGAGTGCGTGCCAGCCGAAGAGTAATGAGCCGGAAGAATCAAGTGCTTCCGAGGTGCTACAAGCCGAAGCTGAAGCACTTAAACTCAGCGGCGATACCGAAAAGCTCAAGCTGGCGATTCCAGAATGTGAAGACAAAAGCTGTCCGGAAATCTCGATCGAACGTCTGAACAGTAATCAGAGCTTTATTGATGAATGGATCGACCAGCAGATTCTGCAACAGTTGAAAAATATCCTGTCTCTTGATGCGATTGAACCGGCAAAAGTGAGCGCTGCCAGCGAAGCGGACGTTGCCGCCTCTGAACCCAAAGCTGCTTTAGCAACAGTGGTGACACCAAAACAGCAGCTTGAGCAGCAAACTCAACCTTATATGCAGACTTTCTTGAATCTGGATAAAGAGCTCAAGGCCCTGAGTGCCAGTCATAGTATTAGCCTGATGATTAAGCCCAAGATTCTGCATTCGGGTGATCCTCTAGCGACAGTAGTTTTGAACAGCAGTTATTATCTGGGAGGCGCACACGGGGCATCTGCACAGACTTATTATAATTTTGATCTGGAACAGAAAAAGCTGATCAAGCTGGATGACATTATTGCGGTCAAACAGAAAGCCCAACTGGAAGCGCGTGCTTATGATGCGTTTAAAACCTGGGTGGTAGAGTCCAAGCTGGCCAAAGATGTCGCCGAATATGAACAGGCCTGGAAGTTCAAGCTTACCGATAACTTCTATCTGGGCAAAGACGGCTTGATATTGCAGTATGCCGAATATGAAATTGGGCCATATGTTGTTGGCTTGCCACGTCTGATGATTCCTTATGAGCAGTTACAAGGTGTGCTGAAACCCGAATATCTGCCTCAAACTGAAAAAGCTGCCTCCGAGGCACAGCCAGCATCTGCTGCAAAAGCCAAATGACCTTAAAACTGTTTGATACGCATACCCATTTTGATGTTCCCGATTTTGATCCTGATCGGGAACAGTTGGCCTATACGGCCAAAGCGGTAGGTGTCGATCATCTGGTTTTAATTGGTTTTTTGCAAAACCGTTTTCAAGATTTGTTAAGGACCCATCACTTCATCAATGATCTGGAAAATGCCCCGCAAAGCCATTTGGCACCCGGCTTGCATCCGTTTTATATTGAACAGCATCAGGCTGAACATCTATACGATTTGGAACGGCTGCTCAAAACTGAACCATGCATTGCCATTGGCGAAATCGGTCTGGATACCTTTTTAAAACAGCACAAACAGGCGGAAATTTTTCAGAAGCAAAAAGATTTTTTTGCTGCACAGCTTGAACTGGCACAGCAATTTGATAAGCCGGTTTTGCTGCATATCCGCAAATCGCATGCGGAGGTTTTGCAGATTTTAAAACAGCAGCAGTTTAAACAGGGCGGCATTGCGCATGCCTTTGGTGGTGGGATTGAGGAAGCCAAGGCTTTTATCAAGCTGGGATTCAAACTGGGCATCACCGGGCAAATCACCAATCTAAATGCCAAAAAATTGCATCAAGTGGTGCAGTATGTCGGACCAGAACATTTGGTATTGGAAACTGACTGTCCGGATATGACGCCACTCTGTTGTCAAAGCTCGACCGAGCAACGTACCCGAAATACACCTGCAAATTTACCTTATGTGCTGCAAGGACTGGCAAAGAGCCTGCATATGCACAAAGAGGAACTGGCTGAACAGCTCTGGCAAAATACTCATCAGGCCCTGCATCTGACCATTTAAGTTAATACTCTTAACTCAGTCTTAAATTCCCAGTTCATCATAAATCGAAAAAAAGGTGCATTATGCAATTTCTAAAATGCTTCAGACTTGGCATCATGCCATATACATTCTTTTAGGTGAGATTCACATGGCACAAGGACTTTTGGCGGGTAAGCGCTTCTTGATCGCGGGCATTGCGAGTAAATTATCGATTGCTTTTGGTATTGCTCAAGCATTGCATCGTGAAGGTGCTGAATTGGCTTTTACTTATCCAAATGAAAAGCTGAAAAAGCGGGTAGATGACTTTGCTGAACAGTTTGGTTCGAAACTGGTTTTTCCTTGTGATGTGGCAGTCGATGCTGAAATTGACCATGCATTTGCCGAACTGGCTAAACACTGGGATGGTCTGGACGGCGTAGTGCATTCTATCGGTTTTGCACCGGCACATACGCTAGATGGTGACTTCACCGAGATCACGGATCGTGAAGGCTTTAATATTGCACATGACATCAGTGCTTATAGCTTTATTGCAATGGCACGTGCGGCAAAACCTTTGCTGCAAGTCCGTCAAGGCTGTTTGCTGACATTGACCTATCAAGGTTCTGAGCGTGTAATGCCAAACTATAACGTGATGGGTATGGCCAAAGCCTCTTTAGAAGCAGGCGTACGTTATTTGGCGTCTAGCTTGGGTCAGGAAGGTATTCGTGTGAACGCGATCTCTGCGGGTCCAATCCGTACCTTGGCAGCTTCAGGTATTAAATCATTCCGTAAAATGCTTGACCTGAATGAGAAAGTTGCACCACTGAAACGTAATGTGACGATTGAAGATGTCGGTAATGCCGCATTATTCCTGTGCTCGCCATGGGCTAACGGAATTACCGGTGAAATCCTGTATGTCGATGCCGGTTTCAATACGGTAGGTATGAGCGCTGATTTGATGGCGGATGCGGAATAAGTCCTATAAATCCTCTCTCCCTCAGGGAGAGAGTTAGAGAGAGGGGAATGACTTCTTTCTCTGAGTGAGGAAATGATTAAAATCCCCCTCATTCCCCCTTTGATAAAGGGGGAGGCCACTCAAGGCAATAAAAAAGACCGCATAAGCGGTCTTTTTTAGATTTGAAGAACAGCGATTAAGCTTGACCATCCACAGCAGCAGCTTGCGCACGTTGCATATTGGCTTCAAATTCAGCATCAAAGTTGATTGGAGTCAATAGCAATTGTGGGAAGCTGCCTTTAGTCACCATATCATTCACTGCTTCACGTAGGAAAGGGAACAGGATGTTCGGGCAGTATGCACCTAGGATGTATGGAAGACGCTCTTCTTCAACGCCATCTACCAGGAAAATACCGGCTTGAGTCACATCAACGATAAACGCGGTATCACCTTCGTTGGTCGCTTGAACCACGACTTTCAAAGCTACTTCAAAATGAGTTTCATCAATTTTTTCTGCAGAAGAAGAAAGATTGATGTTTAACTCAGGTTGCCATTGCTTGGTAAAAACTTGCGCCCCAGGAACTTCAAAAGAAATATCTTTGGTATAAATACGCTCTAATGCCAATTGTGGTTGAGCTTGTTGTTCTTCACTCATTTTTTGATCCTTAATATGAAGTGATAATTTTAGTAAGGTTAAGCCAGCAATTCATCAAGTTTGCCTTCACGCTCTAAAGCATAAAGTTGGTCAAAACCACCGATGAACTGATCATTAATAAAAATTTGTGGCACGGTACGGTGATTGGTACGCTGCATCAATTCAAGACGTACTTCAGGCGCTTCTTGAGACAAGTTAATCTCTTTATATGCCACACCCTTACGTTCCAGTAGCTGTTTTGCACGCACGCAATAAGGACACACTGTCGTCGAGTAAATAGTAACTTCAGCCATGATCAATCTCCTGTTCGTGGATTATTTGCTTTTCACCAAAGGTAAACCTTGAGCTTTCCAGTTGCTGACGCCGCCATCAAGACGGTAGGCATCGGCATGACCAACCTGCTGTAATGCAGTACCAGCCACCTGTCCAAGGTTACAAATGAACACCAAAGGGCGATCAGATGCTTTCAGCTCTTCAACATGTTTTGTAATCTGGCTATATGGAATATTACGGCTGCCGCTGATATGACCTTCACGGAAGTCTTTGGCATCACGTAGATCAACCAGCATGGCATTTTTTGCTTTGACTAAAATTCCCAGCGATTGCGGAGAAATTTTGCGACCGTTACGTTGACCTTCGATAATGAAGAACAAAACCACTAATACCGCGAGTGTTCCAAATAAGAAGGGGTGATTCCCCATAAACTCGAACCAACGTTCCACAATTCACCTAATTACAATTTTAAAATTGCCAAGAGTATAGCTCATAAATATGGTGATCAAAATCACCGCTTCAAGGGCCAAGGGTTAAGAAAATTAATTTTTTTGCTGTGCTTCAGTGATTTCGTCGATTAAACGTAAATAGCTGTCCAGTCGGCGCGGCAAAATTTCACCTTCGGCCGCAGCCTGACGCAAAGCACATTGTTTTTCATGCTTATGGGTACAGTTACGGAACTGACAATGGCCGAGCAGATTTTCAATTTCAGGAAAGCCGCTTTGTACCTTATCTAAAGTCAGATGCCACAGGCCAAATTCACGAATTCCCGGAGAGTCAATCAGGGCCGCACCTTCACCAAAACCGATCAAGCGCGTTGACGTCGTGGTGTGTTGACCGAGTGCCGAGTTTTCCGAAATAATATTGGTTTTCTGTGCGGCATCCGGCACGATCGCATTAATCAGCGTGCTTTTACCCACACCAGATTGACCAACAAAAGCCACCGTTTCATTTTCCAGACGATTAGATAGTGCAGTCAAGTCGCCATCGGATTGGGTCTGCATCACCTCATAACCAAGGTCTTGATATTCTTGCAGCAGAGTCAGAATCGGATCGTTTTCTTTCAATAAATCGGCTTTATTCATTACCAGCAATGCGGGAATGTCGGCATCGGCACAGGCCACTAGATAACGGTCGATTAGACCTGGCGCCGGCTCAGGCAATGGTGCAAACACAATCACAATCAGTGAAATATTGGCCGCTACCGGTTTAACCTTGTGATAGCGGTCAGGACGGGTCAATAAGGATTTACGGGGATGAATCGCGGTGATAATCCCTAAACCGGTATTCGGATCGGCTTGCCATTTGACCCGGTCACCCGTTACCAATAAATCCAGATTGGTTCGGGTATGACAGCGCCAGACGCTGTCCAGTTCAATCTCTTTCCAGAAGGGTTCAGGCTCACCATCGGCGACCACAGGTTTTTCAGGGTGAATGTCAGGACGAGACAAAGCTTGCACTTCAAGTTGGCGGCCATAATGTTGCACTACTAAACCTTCAAGATCACTGGAGGTATCGAGATCTTCTTGACGTGTTTTCTGTTGTTTCTGAATGCGGCGCTGTTGTTGCTCTGTCAGACGACGCTTACGTATTAAGGCCATTCATATCCTAAAAAAACCGGGTAAATCAGATGGCAAAAATAGCATGAAGCAGCCCCCGAATGACACCCAAGATGTAATTAATTTGCTACTATAGTTGTTTTTAAACCCAATAAGATTGCACATTTATGAGCAGCACCGCTGATACCCGCCTGATTTGGATTGACCTTGAAATGACAGGTCTAGACACAGACAATGATCAAATTATTGAAATTGCAACAATTGTAACCGATGACAATTTGAATATTTTGGCAGAAGGTCCTGTGCTTGCGGTACATCAGCCTGCACGTCTGTTAAATGCCATGGATGAGTGGAACACTCGCCAGCATGGCCAGTCCGGTCTGATTGAGCGTGTACGTCGCAGTAAACTGACCGCTCAGGATGCCGAGCAGCAAACTATTGAATTTCTGAAAAAATGGGTGAATCCAAAATCTTCACCGATGTGTGGTAACTCGATCTGTCAGGATCGCCGTTTCTTGCACCGCCTGATGCCTGAACTGGAGCAGTATTTCCATTACCGTAATCTGGATGTATCGTCAGTGAAAGAGCTGGCCAAACGCTGGCGCCCGGAAATCATGAGTGGCCTCAAGAAAAATGCTTCGCATCTGGCAATGGATGACATTCGTGATTCGATTGCGGAACTGAAATATTATCGTCAATATTTCTTTATCATGAATAAAGACTAAATTTCGATGAACTGAAAAGAGGCGCAAGCCTCTTTTTTATTTTACTGAACTGGATTTCTTTCTAGTGTAAAACTGCTCCATGCTTTCAAAGCCTACCCACGAGAGCAATAACACGATCAGATGATTCTGTGTTTCATAACGATCGAAAATAACCAAGCCAAATAATCCTAAAGTCATTAAACGAATGAGAATGCTGAGATAATAATTTTTGTTCTTTTGGCTGATCAGAACATAAAAATAAAGCCCGATACAAAGCACGTTCAAACCCAAAAGGGTGTTAAATAGCATGACATTTCACTCCTTTTGGCCAAATGACATAGAATTAATTTGTTGATATTTTAGTCAATCTCGAGTGGGTTGTCGCTCTCATCCAACCTGAATGTCATTTAAATCGATCAAAAATTTAGTGGCGGTAAAGAAAAGCGGATTTTGCTAAAATGATCCGGTATTTTTATTGCTATAGATGACCTATGACCGACCTGCTTCAAGATGATGAATATGATCGCCGTTTTGCTGGTGTTGCCAAAATTTATGGAGAAGACAGCTTTAACCATTATGAAAAAAGTCATGTGATGGTGATAGGCATCGGTGGTGTCGGTTCATGGGCGGTAGAAGCACTGGCACGTAGCGGTGTGGGCGAACTGAGCTTGGTCGATATGGATGTGGTGGCGGCCTCTAATATTAACCGTCAATTACCTGCCATGAGCACCACACTGGGTCATGAAAAAATTGAAATCATGGCTGAACGTTGCCGCGCAATTAATCCACGGATTAAAATTAATCTGATCGATGATTACCTGACGCCTGAAAATATCAAAGAAATTTTAGCAGGTGATCCAGATTTAATCCTCGACTGTATTGACGATGTCAAAGCCAAATTTGCTCTGATGCTACATTGTCGCTTTAACAAGATTCCTTTAATTGTATCGGGCGGGGCAGGGGGTAAACTGGACCCGCTGAAAATTCGGGTCGCCGATTTATCTAAAACCGAACAGGATCCGATGCTGGCCAAATTACGTGCCCAGTTACGCAGCAAAGGCATCTGCAAAAAGCCCAAAGAAAAATTCGGCATTACTTGTGTCTATTCCATCGATAATCCATTCTCCAGTGCCGATGTCTGCGCCAGTGCCGGCTTGCGCTGTGGTGGTTATGGCTCTGCCGTGGTGGTGACTTCGAGCTTTGCCATGGTCGCTGTAGCAGAAGGCTTGAAAAAACTCGATAATAAAAGAGCAAAAGCCTGATTTAAAAAATAAAAAGCACAATCTATGTGCTTTTTTTAAACTGGCGTTTAGAATGAAAGGATTCATTTGCAGAACAAAAATAATGTTTTGGAGCAGCTATGTGGTTCTTGCTGGTACTGATTTTGGGGATAGGGGCGTTGGCGATCTGGATGTGGAAACGTCCGGATCCGGTGAAACGTGATCAGGCGAAGGCTGTACAACATGATTTATGGATTGAGCAGATTGATGCTCAACTGAAACATGCAGCACGTTTGAGTTCAGATCCTGAACATCCGAATTATGCACGCGCCTATCAGATTTACCAGAATCTTGCCCAGCAACAGGAAATTCCACAGGCTTATGTCGGCATGGGGCTGATGCATTTGCAGGGTCTGGGACATGCGCAAAATACGGAAACAGCCATCAGTTATCTCGATAAAGCCTTTCATCTGGGCAGTGATGACGCAGCTTATCATCTAGGGCAGATTCATGAGGAGCAACGCTATCAAATGGCTGACCCGGAAAAAGCGCTGTACTGGTACCGACATGCGGTAGCACGTGGCAATCTGGATGCCCAATATCGTATTACTGAACTTTCTTCTACCGAAGGCCAGCCTCAAAACGAGATGACTGCAGAAAAACAGCGTCTGGCATTATTAATTCAAAATGCCGGGCAGGGTCATGCCAATTCGCAGTATCAGTTGGCTCAGTATTATTTGGCAGATTCAACAACCCAAGATTTAGTGCAAGGAATTCATTATCTGTTTCTGGCGGCACAACAAGATCATTTGGCCGCTAATCAGCAGATCGCCGATGATTATGGGCATGGACAGATTCTCCCCCAAGACCTGATGCAATCGCTGCAATTTATTAAACGCTGTATCAGTCTCGGTGACCAGAAAGGTCTCTATGATTATTATGCCGGTGTGTTACAAGGCCGTATCGATACCGACCAGCGTCAACGCGTGTTCCAGCATTTATTGCAGCAGTCCAAAGAACACGCCGATGCACACGCCAAGACCTTAATCGGACTGGCTTATTTTCATGGCTGGTATGTTGATAAAAATGAAACCATGGCATTTCGTTACTGGTCGGAAGCGGCCAACAGTCAGCATGCGCCTGCATTATGCATGATTGCTGCGCTGTATTTTGAGCAGCACCTGGTGGCCAACGAACCGCAAAAAGCATTTGAGTTATATCAGGCTGCCTATCAGCTTAGTCCTGATGATGTGTCTGCAGGGATGGGGCTGGCGCTGTGTTATTTAAACGGTGTAGGCACAGTTAAAGATACGGGCAAAGCCACACAAATGATTCAGAGCGCGGCACAGCAGTATTGGCTGATTGAAGCTCAATCTGAAGCGGATTTAATTTATAGCGTCGGCCGATTTTATAGTCTGGCTGAATATCCATTGCCGACACGTAATAAAGCTGTCCAGTACCTGAATCAGGCGGTTGCGAAAGGTTCGAAAGAGGCGGCATGGTTCCTGTACCAAGCTCTGTCAGGCATTTATCCTGTCTTTGTGAACAATTTAGAGCTAGCAAATCGTTATCTGCATCAGGCTGCGCAATTGGGTCATGCCCAAGCACAGGCAGAATTGGGCTTGAAATATCTTAAAGGCCAACAGATTGCGCAGGATATTGCCTTAGGCTTGAGCTATCTGCAAAAAGCAGCCGCTCAGCAGAATGGTGTAGCACTGAATGCTCTGGGTGAAGCATATGAACAGGGTCAAGGTGTTGAGAGCAATATTGAGCAAGCCGTACAGTATTATCAGCAGGCGGCAGCGCAGGTAAATGCGGATGCTTATAGCCATCTTGGACGTTTATATACCAAGGGAATTGGCGTGGAGCGTGATATCAGAATCGCACGGGACTGGCTGGAAAAAGGCAGTTTACTCGGACATGAGCGATCCACTGAATTATTGAAAAATGTGAATGCGTATTTGCAAATGAAATAAACTGACTCAAATCATATGAGCTAAAAAACCGCTGTCTGACAGCGGTTTTTTTATGGATCAAGCTTTGTTAAGGTAATTGTTTAATCGGGCTACCACCCAATGCCTGCATCAAGGTGACATAAGCATTGTACTGGTTCTGTCTGGTTTGCACCAAAGACAGCCGCGCATTGCGCGTAGTTTCCTGTGCATCCAGCAGGTTTTTCAACGCCACCGCACCATTACGATAACGCACTTCAGTCAAGCGTTCAGTTCTTTCTGTCAGCTCAACATTGCGTTGCTGTAATGCAACCTGCTTAGTGAGCTCAGTACGATTCGACAAGGCATTTTCCACATCGGCAAAGGCTTCGTACATGGTCTGGCGATACTGGATAATGGCTTTTTCATATTCCAGCTCATTGACTTGCAGATCACGTTTCATGTCATTCCATTGCAGGAAAGGCAAGGTCAGACCTGCACCTAAAGTTGCAACCGGATTTTTCAGTGCATTCGAGAGGGACGTACTGCTGCCAATACCGGTGGTCAGATTGCCGGTCAAACTAATGGATGGATAGTAGCTGGCTTTGTTGGCATCTTTATTGGCCAGTGCCTTACGCAAGCGCAGTTCAGTCGCTCGAAGGTCAGGACGACGTGACAATAAACTCGCCGGTAAGTCAGCCTGAATACTCGGCAATTGAATATTCGGTAAACGGCTTGGCTCTTGAATCGCGAGCTGTTGAACCGGCATGTGCAGCAATACCGCGAGTCCGGTACGTGTTTCCACACGTTGTTGTTCAATCTGGCTTAAGGTTGCCTGTTGGCTTTGAATCGCCTGTTCCGCCTGGGTTAAATCCAGACCGGATACTGCGCCGGCACGATATTGCACTCGCACCAGATCATAGGTTTTTTGCGCGGTCGCCAGATTTTGCTGTACCACGCTATAACGTTCATTCAGATAAGCCAGTTGCCAATAGAGTTGCGCTGTGGTGCCGATCAGGCTCTGAGCAGTTGCCTGCAAGTCTTCTTCAGAGGCTAAGGCCTCCCAGCGCGCCGCTTCAGTCTGATTGGCCAGTTTGCCAAACAGATCCAGTTCATAGCTTAAGCCCGGATAGCCCAGTGAAAGACCCGTCGAAGCATTGCTGCCACCCTCCAGATCAAAACGCTGGCCCGTTGAAATTCGTGCATCACCGACACGGACACGGACGCCTTGCTGGCTTTGTGCCTGTCTGGCCTGAATGCGCGCCTGCTGTAAACTGATGCCAGCCACCGCCAGATCTGTATTCTGCGCCAGCACTTGATCGACCAAACTGTTCAATTGCGGATCTTTAAATAAGGTCCACCATTGATCTGCCAGAATGTCGGCATGGATCTGCTGACTTAAAACCTTATTATTTTGAAAGTTGCCCGGCATATTGATCGCAGGCTGCTCATAAGGTGTTTTTACCACTGCCGCACAACCGGTCAGCGAGCTTCCCAGCAACAGGGCACTGGCAAGCTTGGTTAAATTCATTTGCATATCAGGTTCCTTATTCGCGAGAAAGCGCATCGACTGGATTCAGACGAGCGGCATTACGTGCCGGGATAAAGCCAAACACAATCCCGATCAGGCTTGAGCAGACAAAGGCAGCCACAATCGAAGTGGTTGAATAGGCCATCTGGAAAGTACCGCCGGCAAAGTGGGTAATTAGCTGGCCAATCCCGAGCGAGAGCAGCACCCCCAAAATACCGCCTAAAATACACACCAGCACTGCTTCAATCAGGAACTGCTGCAAAATATCACTTTGACGTGCACCCACTGCCATCCGCACCCCAATTTCCTGAGTACGTTCAGTCACGGACACCAGCATGATATTCATCACCCCGATCCCGCCGACCACCAGTGAAATCACAGCAATCGCCGAAATTAAAAGCGTCATAGTCGCTGTGGTCTGCTGAATGGTTTCACGAATACTGTCGGCATTCTGGGTAAACACATCCTGCGCGCCATGGCGCTGTACCAACAGGTTTAAAATTGCATTTTCAGCCGCCGCACTTGGATATTCATCCTTAATCCGCACAATGATGCTGCGAACGTTAGATTGCCCCAGCATACGACTCATCACGGTAGAATACGGCAGGTAGACATTCAGGCTGTCATTATTGCCCATCATGCCTTTTTGTGCATCAATCACCCCGATAATCCGGCTCGGGACGCTACCGAGTAAAATCACCTGTCCCACCGGATTAGTACCATCTTTAAAGAAGGTATTTTTGGTATTGGTGTCAATGACAACATCTTGTGCCTGTTGCATGACGCTACTGCGGTCAAAGGGCTGACCGGACTGGAAAGTCATGCCACGCACATAAAAGAAATCTTCACTGACGCCGTTGACCGTGGTTGAAGCTTCGATTTCTTTATAACGGCCGGTGACACTGCTATTCACCGATGGGCTGACGCCATCGACATACGGTTGTTCAGCCAGCGCATCGGCATCGGCCGGAATCAGGGTTTTGGACTGTGAAGATCTGGAATTGTCCCCAAAGCCTCGACCCTGAAATACAGTAATGGTATTGGTCCCCAGACTACTGATATTTTCCAGAATCTGTTTTTGTGAGCCATTGCCCAGCGCGACCACCGAGACCACCGAAGCGATACCGATAATGATTCCGAGCATGGTCAGGAAAGTCCGCATGCGATGTGCATTCATGGCCAGCAAGGCCATACGAAAGGCTTCACCTAGACGGTCAACTGCAGAACGCCATGAAGAAATCTTCTTTTGTTCACTGCGGATTAGCGGCTGTTTTTCCAGATGCTCTTCGACTTCAGGAACATTGGGTTGGTCGGAAATGATATTGCCGTCTGAAATCTCGATAATACGCGTCGCATTTTTCGCTACATTATGATCATGCGTGACCAGAATGATGGTATGACCTTTGGCATTCAGTTCACGCAAAATACGCATCACTTCAATACCGCTGTTCTTATCCAATGCACCTGTCGGTTCATCGGCCAAAATCACGTCACCGCCATTCATCAGCGCACGGGCAATCGAAACCCGTTGCTGCTGACCACCAGAGAGCTGACTCGGACGGTTCAGGGTTTTTTCACCCAGCCCCAGATCGGTCAGAATCTTGACGGCTCGTGCATGCCGTTCAGATGAATCTGCACCAGCATAAATCGCAGGAACTTCGACATTGCCTGCTGCGTTTAAATCGCCCAGTAAATGATAACGCTGGAAAATAAAGCCGAAATATTCACGGCGTAATTGCGCGAGTTCATCCGCTTCCAGTTCGCGGGTTTCACGGCCTTTGACCTTGTAGCTACCGGTAGTTGGTTTGTCCAGACAACCCAGAATGTTCATCAGGGTTGATTTACCGGAACCGGACTGGCCGACAATCGCCACCAGTTCACCTGGATAAATCTCCAGATTCACCCCTTTTAAAATCTGGACCGTGCTTTCACCCGCAGGGAATTCACGAACCAGATTTTTCACCTCGAGGAGAGGCTGTTGTTGTGAATTCATGCTTACATTCTCATTGGGCCACGGCTATTGCCACCGCGTTTTGCTGCATCATTGGAGGTATCAGAACCATCGGCAATCACCACCTGATCACCACGTTTTAAACCTTTCAGCACTTGCGCAGTCGCGCGGTTATTCAAACCGATTAATACAGGGGTTGGTTTTGCAGTACCATCGGCTTGCAAGACACGAACCATGCCACGCTGTGCTTTACCTTGCTCAATCAGCGCAAGTTCTGCTTCAGACAGGTTTAGACGCGCTGGACGTTCAGCGGCAGGGCGGTTGCCTTGAGCCGATTCAGCTTCAGAACGTGATGCCGGGCCGCCTTCACCGCGAGAACCCTCACCACGAGCTTCACCACGATTGGCACGTGGCGGACGGTTTGAACCTTGAATGGCTGCAGCAGGAATGGTCAGTACATTTTTGGCTTCATCCAGCACGATATAAACTTGCGCCGTCATATCAATACGCAATTTTCCATCTTCATTCGGGACATCGAACAATGCGTTGTAATACACCGCAGAACTTGACGATGAGCTTGATGTATTGCTATCGGTATTAATTGAATTGGGTGCAGGCTCAACCTGACGCAGTTTAGCGTAAATCTTTTTCTCGTTATTACCTAAGGTGGTGAAATAAACCGTCTGACCTTCTTCAACTTTCATGACATCTGCTTCAGAAATTTCAGCTTTAATGGTCATGGTGTCGAGTTTGGCCAGTTTGACAATGGTCGGCGCACTCTGGTTGGCGTTTACAGTCTGACCTTCTTCGGTCACAATCGCCACAATTGTGCCATCCATCGGGGCCACAATCTGGGTATAGCCAAGATCTTCTTTGGCAGTCGCCAGCGTCAAACGTGACTGTTCAATCTGTGCATTGATGGCAGTAATATCCGCTTGTGCTGTTTTATAGTTCGCAAATGCAGATTCTAGCTCTGAGCGAGAAGTGGCATCCTGTGCATACATGGCTTTTTGACGGTTGTATTCAGCTTCAACTTTGGCCAAATTCGCCTGTCTTACTGCAAGTTGTGCCATCTGATTTTTAATGCTGGCTTCAGCGGTTTTTAAATCATTTTCCTGACGAACGGAGTCAATCCGCGCAATCAGCTGACCTTGCTTGACCTGATCGCCCAGTTCTACATACATTTTTCTGACCTGACCCGAAACCTGCGCCCCCACGCTGACCATCTTGGTCGCTTCCAGAATACCAGTTGCCAGTACAGAGCTTTCGATATCGCCTTGGGTGACTTCAGCCGTAATATATTGCGGAGGCTGTTCTTTGGGTTTGAGGAAGTACCACCCCGCAGCGATGAGCGCAATGGCAATCACGGCGGCCATAATCAATTTCGTCGGTTTTATTTTTGGCATGATCAATATCGGTTCAAAATCAGAGAATTGTGAACGATTATAAAAGCGAAATTAGGATAAATCGTGTATTTTTTTAAACTAATAGGAATGATTATTATTTTATTTTTCGAATTTTGACAAAGACTTAGTGAAATAGGGGCTTGCCACAGATACTGGAAATCGCCTGTAGTACCAGATGCTCCGGATTCTCATGTCCAAATCCTTTAATCGAGGCATCAATTCTTAATAATAACCCCGGCCAGGCCAGAAAAGTCTGCGGACTAAGACGGCGCAAGGCCTGTTGATATAACCCGACTTTGGTTTTCCAGATCCCGATTTGCAAGGCATTTTGCGGTTGTTCAAACAGCTGCATCAACAGACGCATTTCCTTGCTGAGACTCCATAAAATCAGGCTCATCGGTTCACCTGAAGCGACCAGATACTGAAAAATCTTGATCGACTGGGAAAGATTGCCTTGTAGCAGGGCATCGCTCAAATCATAGGTGCTATAACGTGACTGATCTTGTAAACATGCATATAAATGCTCCACCTGAATCACATCGATTTCAGCAAAGGTATCGCTGACCCGCATCAGGCTGTTCTTTGCCGCAAGCAGGTTGTGCTCATGATGTTGTTCCAGCCATTGCCAGGCATCATTGGCTAAACGAATGCCGAGTTTTTCAGCTTCAATACCCAGAATCTGCTGCCGGTCTTTGGGATAATTGGCCACCAGCGAAACATTGACGCCATTGGCATCAATGACCTGAAAAAAGCTGGTTTTTAGGCTACTCGCATCTTGCTTGGGCATCACCACTAATAGCAAATTATCGCTGTCTTGTTGTAAATAGCTTTTTAGCAGTTTAAGACTACTTGCATCTGGCTTGATATTGCCATGCACTTCAATCGCCAGCTGTGTTGAAAATAGCGACAGACTGTTCAGAGCATTAAAGACGGTTTTCCAGTCAGCGACCGAACTAATGTCATAGCGTTGACGTTCAATGTCCTGTTTTTGCCAGCTGCTGCGAAAGGCGTCAATTAAATTCTGTTCCAGCAAAGGCTCTTGACCATGCAATACCCAAGCACCGCGAGCTTCATCGACACGTTTCAGGGCTTGCAGATAATCAAGTTTCATAAGGTGGTCTTATTGAGCAGGTTGCGCTGGAGTATTTTGTTTGGCTAAGGGTAAGCGGTTCGATGAAATCTGACGCGCGATCTGTTGCGCCACATCATCAATAATGACCTGATTCAGATATTTTTGTTCCTGGTCATCGGTGTTGACTGTTTCAATATCATATTGATACGTACGTGTTGCCACCACAGTGCGTGGTTCAGTGATTGGATTGCCTTGTGCATCTTCAATCCGGAAAGTCACGTTTAAACGTAATAAGGTTTCAACCAGTTTACCGTTTAGTTCCAGACGGCGAGGGGTGTAATCCAGGACACGTAACACATAAGCATTGGGTGCATTACTCAGCTGTACACCTGCAGCACCGAGGTAAACCGCCAGTTTCTCTTGCAGTTCTTCAGTATTGGGCGGTAAAGACAGGTTCATGACAGAGTAAGCAACAGGTGCGGAACTCGGATTGGTCCCTTTCAGATGAAAACCACAGCCGACTAAGCCTGCACTCAGACCACAAGTTAAAACAATTGCTGCTAAACGTTTGCCCAAATGCATGTGTTGCCCTCTATGCTTCCCGAAGGGGAATATTCGAAATCCTGAACTGGATTGTAAAGTCAAAGCCCGTTGGCTGGCAACGGGCTTTGTTTGGGAATTTTGAAATCCTTCATAAAGTTCCTTCTCCCTTTGGGAGAAGGTTAGGATGAGGGTTTATATATTTACCTCTCCCTAACCCTCTCCTGAAAGGAGAGGGAATGTAAGGACTTAAACCACCAAATTCACTAATTTATTCGGTACCACAATTTCTTTCTTGGTTGGGCCAGTCAAGAATTGTTGAACTTCAGGCAATGCTTTGGCTTGAGCCAAAATATCATCTTTAGAAGCATCGACTGATACTTCTAACTTACCACGGAGTTTACCGTTGACTTGAACCACAATCGTTTGTGTATTACGTGTCAGCGCAGATTCATCTACCGCAGGGAATAAAGTTGAATTCAATCCAATCCCAAATTCGGCCAATAAAGTCTGGCTTAAATGCGGTGCAAATGGTGCAAGTAAAGTTAACAGCGTGGTAATCGATTCACGTGCAACCGCCACGTCATTGTCATCTTGGGCTTCAAATTTGTTGTTCGCGTTTAGAAGTTCCATCAATGCAGCAATGGCAGTGTTAAATGCATGACGACGTTCGATGTCATCACCGACTTTCTGGATGGTTTCGTGAGTTTTACGACGTAGGTCTTGCGCGGCCGTTGAAAGAGCAGTTTTGTCGATGCTGGCAGCAGTATTCGCTTTTTCAAGGAAACCTGTTGCTAAACGCCATACACGTTTCAGGAAGCGGTTTGCACCCTCAACACCGGCATCAGACCATTCCAGTGATTGATCTGGTGGTGCTGCGAACATCATGAACACGCGTGCCGTATCTGCGCCGTACTGGTCAATAATCGATTGCGGGTCGATACCGTTATTTTTCGATTTCGACATTTTTTCCTGACCGCCAACCACAACTTCTTGGCCATCTTCTTTATATTTGGCAGAAAGCACACGGCCTTTTTCGTCTTTTTCAAGTTCGATATCCGCAGGGTTAAACCAGGTTTTCTTGCCAGATTCAGCTTCACGATAGAAGGTATCTGCTAGCACCATACCTTGCGTTAACAAGTTAGTGAATGGTTCATTGCCTTGTACTACGCCTTCATCGCGCATCAATTTGTGGAAGAAACGCGCATATAACAAATGCAGAATCGCGTGTTCAACACCACCGATGTACTGGTTTACAGGCAACCAAGTTTGGCCAGCTTCTGGTTTTACCATGCCACCCGTAAAGTCGGGAGATGCATAACGTGCATAGTACCAAGATGATTCCACGAAGGTATCCAGCGTATCTGTTTCACGACGAGCATCGCCACCACAGCTTGGGCATGACGTTTTGTAGAATTCAGGCATTTTGTTCAACGGGTTACCTGAACCATCTGGAACAACGTCAGTCGGAAGAACCACAGGAAGCTGCTCTTCAGGTACTGGCACTTGACCACATGATGGACAGTTAATCATTGGAATTGGACAACCCCAATAACGCTGACGAGATACACCCCAGTCACGTAAACGGAATTGAACTTTAGAACTTGCCAGGCCTGTTGGTTCTAATTTAGCAAGAAATGCATCGTATGCACCCTGAAAATCTAAACCGTCAAATTCGCCTGAATTAACCAGTTTGCCTTCTTTAGAGCCGTACCATTCTTGCCATTGAGTCGCATCAAAGTCAGCATCATCTGCGCCTTTAGCATCAATCACTTGCTTGATGGTCAAGCTATATTTATTGGCAAATTCGAAGTCACGTTCATCATGTGATGGAACCGCCATCACTGCACCTGAACCATAAGACATCAATACATAGTTGGCGATCCAGACCGGAACTTCTTCGCCAGTCACAGGATGCTTCACAGAAAGACCGGTTGCCATGCCTTTCTTCTCGGCAGTCGCAAGATCCGCTTCTGCCACAGAACCCATACGGCATTCTTCAATGAATGCAGCCAATTCTGGGTTTGTTTCAGCCGCTTTCAGCGCCATCGGGTGTTCTGCTGCAACTGCAACATAGGTCACGCCCATCAAGGTATCGGCACGGGTAGTAAATACCGTTAAACCATCTGCATACACGTCAGGATTTGCTGAAGGGAAAGTGATGTCCATCCCTTGTGAGCGGCCAATCCAGTTACGCTGCATGGTCAACACTTGTTGTGGCCAGCCATCTTTAAGCGTGTCTAAATCGTCAAGTAACTCTTGCGCATAATCAGTGATGCGGAAGTAGTACATTGGAATATCACGCTTTTCTACCAATGCACCTGAACGCCAGCCACGACCATTTTCAACCTGTTCGTTGGCAAGAACAGTCTGATCGACCGGATCCCAATTCACGGTTGAAAGCTTACGGTAGATCAAGCCTTTTTTATAAAGCTGAACAAATAGCCATTGTTCCCAACGATAGTATTCAGGGGTACAGGTCGCAAATTCACGATCCCAATCTACGGCTAGACCGAGTTTTTTCAACTGGTCACGCATGTAAGCAATATTTTCAAATGTCCATTTTGCCGGTGCAACCTGGTGTGCAATCGCTGCGTTTTCAGCAGGCAGACCAAAAGCATCCCAACCCATCGGTTGCAGGACAGTTTCACCTTTTAAGCGATGGAAACGGCTGATCACGTCACCAATCGTATAGTTACGCACATGACCCATATGTAGCTTGCCACTTGGGTAAGGGAACATCGAGAGAATATAACGACGTGGACCTTCTACTTTGTCGGCAACTTTAAAGGCTTTGCGAGATTCCCAATCCTGTTGGACTTGAGGCTCAATCGCACTGGCTTGATATTCGGAATCAATGTGAGTAGTCATAAACGTATCAGTGAATTACGGTGAAAAAAGTCTGTTGCACAGCATAGCGCAAAATGTACCTAAAAGTGAATTTTGCGCCGGCATTTCCCGAAGAAAAAACACGCTGTTCTATATAGAGGTGTCTTATAAAGCAACTGCACGATTTTTAGATTGCTGCAAGGCTTCGTTGGCTTCACGTTGTTGCTGGTCCTGATTCGCAGGAACTTGAGGGGCTTGTTGCTGTTGTTCTTGAGGTGTGTTCTCGGTTTGAACTTCAGTTTCAGTAGTTCTAGATGATGCTGGTGCTGAATTTTTCCAGCCATAGGTATCCACTGTGGTGGCTTTTTTCGCAGATTTCGGTGGTGGTGTTTTCGTATAGTGCGTGGTGCCCTTGGTATCGACCCATTTATAATACTGGATTGCTGAAGCACTGCTGCTACAGATGCCTAGAGAAATTGCACAACTCAGACTTAAGGCAGTTAAAAAAGATATTTTCATTGTTTTTGAGCCTCTGTGTTCTAGCCATAAAATACTACAAAACATTGTAGTGATTTTCACAGTAAAAATAATGAATTTTTTATCCGCTCTATTCATGATTAAGAGTCGAACAGCTTCTGCATCTCGTTTGTAGAAGTGGTGAGCAAATTTTCAGACACAAAATTTATTGATAAACAACTTCACTTGATTTAATAAAAATTCATTCATTTTTTTTATATAAGACATACTAAAAATTTATAAAATTAAATATATAAGTTTATGAATTTTATTGGATTAAATATTATTAGATTAATTCTTTATGGTGGTGTTTCAAAAAGTATGCTGGCATTAAACGAATCCATTATTGATATAAAAGAACACTAAATCAAAGGCTTTGAAATGATTTTCAAGCTTTTTGGAGAAGTTGCAGCTTCTCCTAAAGCCTCGCCTGATTCGATGCCGTAATCGACAATTATTGCCTTCTATACCCACAGTGAAAAATTTACCAATCAACTGTTTGCATTCTTTAAAGGTCGTAACAAAGCTATCCCAATGGTCACTTGATATACATGTATAGCTTACACCTAACTGCTTCAATTTTAATTTAAGTCGTTTTGCAGTGGCTAAATCTCGGTTACCCCATACATAAGCAACAATTTCACCTGTTTCTCGATGATAGGCATAAATTAGCCATTGTTTATTTTGCTTATGACCAACAAAAGTCCAAAACTCATCTACTTCAAGGGTTTCATAATGACTTTGCTGTGCTCGAAGTTGATATTTTGATTGGCTAAGTGTCCGTAGAACTTTACCGATACTTACTCTTTCAATTTCTGCTATATCCCTGACACCACTGCCTCGCACCATGAGGTGTAATATTTTGGTTTTGATACCTGAGTGACAGCCTTGATAACTGAGAGCATGATCACCAATAAATTGACGTCTGCATATTTTACATTGGTAATTTTGCTTACCATCTACTTTTGTGCCATTTTTCTTTATACTGTCACTTAGGCAGGCTGGACACTTGATTTCTAGAGTTATTCGCATTTCTCTATTTTATCAAAATCCAACCTGCTTTTTTTCAGCATACTTTTTGAAACACCACCTTCTTTATTACTGTCTTTGCTCTAGATCGCTGTTAAAAACAGCAAATCAGGTGTTTTTAAGCGCATATTGCCTGTTTTTTAAACTTGACTTTAAAGCCTGAAAACACAAGAATGCTGCAATAGTTTTATATGCCTTAATCGATCACCCTTCGACTAAGTGTCATTTCATGCAGTGGGCGATTTCTCTAGCCGAGAAATTGAACAAAGCTAAGCAAAATATGTTTATCCCAACATGTTTTAGGTCTTGTATTGCTCGAACAGCCAAGAGATCAGATTTTTTTCCTATTGCTATGAAAACTATGAAATTTGTGTGCTATAACAGTGCAGACAGTTAACAAATGAAACACTGCAAATGCCTCCCATTTGTGCAGTGTCATAATATTAGGGTGAATCACGTTGGAACTTCTATCTGGTGGTGAAATGCTTGTTCGCGCATTAGCGGACGAAGGCGTTGAACATGTTTTTGGATACCCAGGCGGCGCAGTTCTTCATATTTATGATGCGCTATTTCAACAAGACAGAATCAATCATTATCTCGTACGTCACGAACAGGCTGCCGGTCACATGGCCGATGCTTACTCACGCGTGACAGGCAAGACCGGTGTTGTGCTAGTGACTTCAGGTCCGGGTGCAACCAACACGGTAACGCCAATTGCAACGGCCTATATGGACTCAATCCCGATGGTGATTTTGTCAGGTCAGGTTGCGAGTCATCTGATTGGTGAAGATGCATTTCAGGAAACCGATATGGTCGGTATTTCACGTCCTATCGTGAAACATAGCTTCCAGGTGCGTCATGCCAGCGAAATTCCTGCGATTATCAAGAAAGCCTTCTATATTGCGTCTTCAGGTCGTCCAGGTCCTGTAGTGATTGATATTCCAAAGGATGCGACCAATCCTGCAGAGAAATTTGCTTACGAATACCCAGAAAAAGTGAAGATGCGTTCGTATCAGCCACCGTTCCGTGGTCACTCAGGTCAAATTCGTAAAGCGATTGAAGAACTGATCCATGCTAAACGCCCAGTTATTTACTCAGGCGGTGGTGTGGTTCAAGGCAATGCTTCAGCACAATTGACAGAGCTTGCGCATCTATTGGGTTATCCAGTGACCAATACCTTGATGGGTCTTGGCGCATTCCCGGGTGATGATGAACAGTTCATCGGTATGTTGGGTATGCACGGTACTTATGAAGCTAACATGACCATGCACAATGCAGATGTAATTCTGTGTGTGGGTGCGCGTTTCGATGACCGTGTGACCAACAATCCTGCAAAATTCTGTCCAAATGCTAAAGTCATTCATATAGATATCGACCCAGCGACAATCTCAAAAACCATTATGGCGCACATTCCAATTGTCGGTGCTGTAGAGCCTGTACTGAATGAGATGTTGAACCAGTTGAAACAGCTTAATGTTTCTAAGCCAAATCCTGAAGCGATTGCGGCATGGTGGAAACAGATCAATGAATGGCGCAAGGTTCATGGCGGTCGTTTTGAAGCGGGTGTTGATGGCGTGATGAAGCCACAACAAGTGGTTCAGGCATTGGATAAAGTGACCAATGGCGAAGCGATCATTACTTCTGATGTCGGTCAGCATCAGATGTTTGGTGCGATGTATTACAAATACAAACGTCCACGTCAATGGATCAACTCAGGTGGTCTAGGCACCATGGGTGTAGGCTTGCCGTATGCAATGGCTGCGAAGCTTGCATACCCGGAACAGCAAGTGGTGTGTATCACCGGTGAAGCATCGATTCAGATGTGTATCCAGGAACTGTCGACCTGTAAGCAATATGGCCTGAATGTAAAAATCCTGTGCCTGAATAACCAGTCTTTAGGGATGGTGAAGCAGTGGCAAGATATGAACTATGAAGGACGTCATTCAAGTTCTTATGTAGATTCATTGCCTGATTTTGCCAAACTGATGGAAGCCTATGGTCATGTCGGTATTCAGATTAATCATGCCGATGAGCTAGAGTCGAAGCTTGCAGAAGCGATGGCGATTAACGACAAGTGCGTATTTATTAACGTTATGGTAGATCGTACCGAGCACGTTTATCCGATGTTGATTGCGGGTCAGTCGATGCAGGATATGTGGTTGGCTAAAGGGGAGCGCACGAAATGAGACATATTATCTCTGTACTCGTAGAAAACGAATCAGGCGCGCTTTCCCGTTTAGTGGGTTTGTTCTCACAGCGTGGCTACAATATCGAAACATTGAATGTTGCTCCGACTGAAGATCCAACGCTTTCACGTTTGACATTGACCACTTATGGTGATGATCACAAGATTGAGCAAATTACCAAACAGCTTAACAAGTTGGTTGAAGTGGTGAAAGTGGTTGACCTGTCTGAAGGTGCACATATTGAGCGTGAATTGATGCTGATTAAAGTCAAAGCATTGGGTTCATCGCGTGACGAAATCAAACGTACGGCAGATATTTTCCGTGGTCAGATTGTCGATGTAACCCCAACGACCTATACCATTCAAATCGCGGGTACCACTGAAAAAGTGGATGCGTTTATTGATGCACTTGCAGAACACACGATTTTAGAAGTGGTTCGTTCAGGTGTATCAGGTATCGCACGCGGCGAAAAAGTACTCACCATCTAATTTAAATATTTCCTCATCCTAATAAGAAGGGGGTATCAGGCAATGTAAATACAAGGGTCATTGCCTGATTTAAACAGACAAACAAGCATTAAGCGGAGACAGCAATGCAAATTTTTTACGATAAAGACACTGACTTATCTATCATCCAATCTAAGAAAGTAGCGATCATTGGTTACGGTTCACAAGGTCACGCGCATGCGCTTAACCTGAAAGATTCTGGCGTTGATGTCACTGTAGGTTTACGTGCGAACTCTACTTCTTGGAAGAAAGCTGAAAATTCAGGTCTTAAAGTTGCTGAAGTTCCTGCTGCTGTAGCACAAGCTGACGTAGTGATGATTTTGACTCCAGATGAGTTCCAATCTCAACTTTACCGTGACGTAATTGAGCCAAACATCAAGCAAGGCGCTACTTTAGCATTTGCTCATGGTTTCTCGATTCTTTATAACCAAGTTGTTCCACGTGCTGACTTAGACGTAATCATGGTTGCACCTAAAGCTCCTGGTCACACCGTACGTTCTGAATACCAACGTGGTTCAGGTGTTCCTGACCTTATCGCGATTCACCAAGATGCTTCTGGTAATGCGCGTAACGTTGCTCTTTCTTACGCTTCAGGCGTAGGTGGCGGCCGTACAGGTATCATCGAAACTTCATTCCGTGAAGAAACTGAAACTGACCTTTTCGGTGAGCAAGCAGTTCTTTGTGGTGGTGCTGTTGAATTGGTTAAAATGGGCTTCGAAACTCTGGTTGAAGCGGGCTATGCTCCTGAAATGGCGTACTTCGAATGTCTACACGAACTTAAATTGATCGTTGACTTGATGTTCGAAGGCGGTATCGCGGACATGAACTACTCAGTGTCAAACAACGCTGAATACGGCGAATATGTAACGGGTACTGAAGTAATTAACGAACAGTCTCGTGAAGCAATGCGTAATGCACTTAAACGTATTCAATCTGGTGAATACGCGAAGATGTTCATTCAAGAAGGTGCGTTGAACTATCCATCTATGACTGCTCGTCGTCGTCAAAATGCGGCTCACGGTATCGAAGTAACGGGTAACAAGTTACGTGCGATGATGCCTTGGATCCAAGCGAACAAAATCGTAGATAAAGAGAAAAACTAATTTCTCGAATCAATTGATTTGAATGCGAAAACCCACTTAATTTGAGTGGGTTTTTTATTTCTATGTTTGCGTACCTTAAAAAATGGGAAAGCAGTGCTTTCCCATTTTTTCATATTTTGGATTCAAACAAAATCGTTGATAAATAGAAAAACTAATCTCTTAATTGGCTGATTTTTATGCTATAAAAGTCCTGCGAAAGCGGGGTTTTTTATTGGATAAGAATAATGATTTTATATAAATATGTTGGCTTTGATGCTGGTTTAAAAATATTAGAAACAAGTGCTTTAGGCTTTTCTTTGACGCGCGATTTTAATGATCCATTTGAGGTGACGGCTTTAGCTTTAATGGGGGAAACGGTAAATGTTGGTGTAGAAACGCAAGCTGTAAGAAGTCGGTTTATCAATAAATATGCAGTATTGTCTTTAACTCGAGCCCCCTTACTTAAATCCTTTAATGTGGTCTCATTATGCAGATAGTCATAAAGGAATGGTGATCGGGATTGATACAGAGAAGGCAGGTTTAGAAAGTTTTGAAAATTATACGATACCTGCTCAGAGAGGAGAGATAATTTATGTGAATACAGTGCTACAACATATTAATTCAATAGATGCCGTGCAATTAATGCAAATTGGAAGTAAGCATCATATATGGTGGAAATCTCATGAGAGATTACTAAAACATGCTGTTCTTTATAAGCAATTATGTTGGGCGTATGAAGAGGAGGTTAGGGTAGTGAAATGTTTGGGGAGTGAGGAATACCATTCTTATCATTCAAAGGAAGATAAGAGATTTGAGTTGGATGGAGAGCAGTGGGAAAGAAAATATATTGGTTCAAGAAGTATATTCTTAAAAAGCATCCCATCAGATGCATTTGTTGAGATATATCTTGGGGAAAATAGTTATCGTGATCAAAGAAGGAAGTATGATAATTTAATCGATGGTTATAAAGTTCCTAAAATTTTACAGTTAAAAGAATTTAGTCGGAATAATAATATTGAATTATTCACTGTTTTAGTTGATACAGAAACATGGTCTTTAAAAAGAAAAATTATTAATTCAGTTGATTTAGATTAGGGTGTGTTGACACTTTTAGCTTAAAAAAATAGCGAAGTAGTAAAATCAAATCGCCAAACCCAATTTTACTATTCGCTATGCCTCGTACCATGCTGACAGATCAACACTGGCAAAAGTTGAAAGTTATTCTGCGTAATTTATCCATTCACCACAACTCAAATTTACGCAATTTTATTGAAGCTATTCTCTATAGAATTAGAACAGGCTGTCCGTGGCGAGATATTCCTTGCTGTTTTGGTCATTCAAACTCTATTTTCAAACGTTTTAATCGTTGGTCAAGCAGCGGTAAGTTACTTAGATTATTCAAATTACTAGCCTCATGCCCCGATATGGAGTGGATTTTTATTGATGGCTCTCATGTACGTGCTCATCAACATTCTGCCGGCATAGCGAATCAATCTATTTCTAAAAGTGTAGGAGGAAACTCCTCAAAAATACATTTGATTGTTGATGCACATGGCAATCCTATTGATTTCATGATTACCGATGGAACCACACATGATGTTAAAGTTGCACCTGATTTAATATCAACATTAGATTTAAAAGAGACAAAAGTGGTATGTGCAGATAAAGGCTATGATTCAGAACCACTGCGTGAACAGATCAGGAAAACAGGGACTAAAGCGAATATACCAAAGAAAACAAATAGCCAATCAAACAATGATCATATGGACTGGTATTTATATAAAATCAGGCATTTAGTTGAAAATATGTTTTGTAGATTAAAGCAATTTAGAGGAATAGCTACTCGATATGACAAGCTCAAAAGAAATTATCAAAGTTCTGTTGCTTTAGCCTGTATATTTTTATGGCTACCTTTATAGGGTTAATTATGAACAGTAAATGTCAACAGACCCTAAATAGCTGCAATTGTGGTAGCGGTTCATATATTAGAGTTCTTTTATAAATTGTATTAGTTCAGCCTTGATCAGCCAATCTTCGACATGACCTACAATTCTTGAGGCTGTTGGCTCTGAAACTCCGTAACTCGTAGTAACGTGAAATAAGGTTCGGTATTCTCGCCAATAGCTTAGACAGAGCAGAATCTGATCCTTAATACTTAACTTGGGCGGTCTGCCTTGAGTTAAAACATGTTTCTTCAATTGATCAACCATTAAATAAAAAGTTGACCATGATATGCCTGTATATCGCTTAAACTGTGTTTCTGAAAACTTTTTGAATCGATGTGTTTCATTCATAAATTAGGCACGAATGCCAAGAAAATTAGAGGACGAATATTAAGCAAAATAGTGTTCAATTTTTATTTATGAAAGAAGATTATTGTATATTAACATATTGTTTTTTTAGTTAATTTATATTAATTATTGCTTTTTAGAAAGTTTTTCATAGCTAAGAAAAGTCTTGATGTATGAAAAAGAAAGCAAAAGTTTCGACAAAATCACACATTTCTTAAATAAAGTTGCATAATTTACAACTATTTGTAAAGTTCGTAACTTTGTTTTATTTTTTTGTAAATTAAGGTAAATTATAAAAAAATAATAAAATTAGTGGTTTAATTGTTTTTTATAAAATTTAAAGATTATTTTATTCTTTTTATTTGACATAGTTAGAAACATTTTTAAATTGTATCAATTTATTTTTTGTCTTAACCTTTTATAAGTATAGGATTAAATTTTTTAAAACAAATAAAAAACCAAAAATAGAGAATAGTATTGTGAATAATAAACTTTTGCATATTTTTAGCTCAAAGATAATAAGATAAGTTAACGGTTACTTAACTTTACTCATAATAATAAGAGTTACAGCGTAATCGTTAAAATAACTACATATACATATTCTTTTATTAAAAAGAAATGGAGAAAATCATGAACAAAATTACACAATCGGCATTAGCGGCATTAGTTCTTGGTGCTTGTTCTACGGCATCTTTTGCAGAAGATGAAGCAGCTCGAGGTGGTTATCATCCTCCTAAACCACCCATTGACTGGAGTAAATGTAATACTTTAGGCTGTGAAAAAGAAATTCCAATTTCACTTAAAATTAATAAGAAATGTGTTTTAACTGGTGGAAATGCAATAGTATTATCTGCTGCTGGTGGAACCCAAACTACAAATTATTCAATTACAACAAATACCCCTTATGTTCTGAATTTACAAACTGCAAATGCCGGTGCTAATAATACTACGTTTGTTAGACATGAAACAGATGCATCTGAAACAATTGCTACAACAATTGTGACGACTAAACAAGGTGCTGCAGGTGCTGTTCCATTTGGTAATTCAAATCATGCTGGTCAAGCAGTTGATAATTATACACTTGCAGTTACCAATACTGCAGTTGATGCTACACAGTTAGCAGGTAATTATACCGATCGCTATCTAATTAAAGCTTACTACTAATTTATTTAATCAACCTAACCTGATATTTATGTCGGGTTAGGTTGCCTCATTATACTTTTAAATGGAAAATTATAATATGAGAAAAACAACTATATTATTTTTTTTATCTTTTTTTTATTTTTCTGGCGGGAAGGCTGATGTTGCAATTGATCCAGTACAAATGTATATATTTAATGATAAAAAACAAAAAACAACAACACTTACTTTAGAGTCTATAAATGAAGTAGAAAAAAAGATATTTGAGGTGAAAGCATTTAAATGGGATCAAAATGATAAAGGTGAAGATGTGTTGGAGAAGGATGATACTCTTATAATTAATCCAAGAAATTTTATTTTAAAACCTAATGGGAAACAAGTTATACGTGTTGGTTTTAATCGTCCAATAGTATCTGTATTGGATGGTCGGGAAGAGGGTGCCTGGCGCATTGTAATTGAGGAATTACCTCAACCTGTAAAAGAATCATCTATTACTTTCTTGATGAATTTTAACCTGCCATTATTTATTGGAAAGCAAGATAACTTAAAATTAAATTTTAATATTGAGAATGATAAGCTTATAGTTAAAAATAAAGCAGAATCTCATATTCAAATTTCAAAGTTACAAATTTTAGATTCTAATAAGAAAGAAGTTTTTACTAGTAATAATATGAAATATGTACTTAAAGATAAGAGTATTTTTTATGAGTTGGAAGGGGTTAAAATAAATAATCCTCGTAATTATTTTGTTAAAGTAATGACAGATAAGTCGCATGAGGAAATAGAGTTAAAGCTTATGGATTAAAATTATAATTAAGGATTATATTATGCAGTTAAATAGAAAAATAATTATTCTAGTTAATATTTTATTCTTATGTAATGCTAATGCTAACCAGAATCCTGATGAATTTTTTGCTAATCTTTGGATAAATGAGCTTGATCATAATATAGATATTATTTTAATAAAAAGTGATGATAATTTTTACATAGAGTGCAATATATTGTCGGAACGAGATATTGATATATCTAAATTATCAAAAATGGCTTCTCGGGATGAGTTTTGTCTTATTTCGGACCGGAATATTCAATCTAATTTCGATGCCTCTAAGCAAACAATTAATCTCACCATACCTACCCAACTGTTTAAATCAAATACACAGATCTCCCAGTTGCAGACTATGCCAGAGAGAGCCAGTTTTGGAGGTTTCGTAAATTATGATTTTACCTATTTAAATTCAAAAATAGACAGAGAAACGAATTCTTTATATAACGGCCTGACAGATCTGGGTGTCTTTAAAGACTATTGGATTTTTAAGAACTCAATAGCATATTATAATCATCCTTTGAATGAGTATTTTACTCGACTCAGTACTAGTATTGAGTTTGAATTTCCTAAAAGTATGACTCAGCTTACTTTAGGAGATACAACTACAGTATATAATCCATTAATTAATTCTTTACGTTTTGCCGGTTTAAACTGGGGAACTAATTTTACTGAGCGACCAAATTTTATTTATTGGAATACTCCAATCTTACAGGGAAGTGCGCGTGTTCCTTCTACAGTTGATTTGTATATTAATGGGGTAAGTATATATAGCCAAAGAGTCAGTCCTGGTGATTTCAATCTTCAAACTGGTGCACAAATTCAACAGGCAGGAAATGCACAAATTATTGTTGAAGATGTGTTAGGGAATAGGAGTGTACAAAGTTTTCCTATTCTGGTGACGAATCGGCTATTAAGATCTGATCTTAGTGAATATAATGTTTCATTAGGAAAGTTGCGTTATAACTATAATATAGAAAGTAATGACTATCGTAATTTTTTCTCTAACCTTTATTATCGTTATGGGGTATCTAATTGGACAACACTTGGTTCTAATTTTTCTTATAGCGAAGACTTGCAAAATTTAGGCTTTCTATGGACTCAAGCTATTAGTCATTATTTGGTTTTGGATAGTGTAGTTCAAGCTTCACACGATGAACTTAATAATTTTAATTATTCATATGGATTATCTGCTGCAAAGGATTTCGGAAGAGTTTCACTTGGTGCAAGTGCGAAATATACAGAAAGAGATTTTAAATATTTAGGTGATGACCTGGATAATTTTTATAGTTATCCTAAGTATGAATATTTAATTTATGGGGGAATGAGCAATATTCCTCTCTTGCATAATATTTATTTGAATTATGCTGCCCAGAGTTTTCATCAGCAAGAAATACGCGTGGAAGATGAGATTCCTTCATTTTTTCAAAATGATCGTAAAACTTTAAATTTAGGGTTTAATCGTCGGCTAGGTAGGAAGGGAAGCCTAGGTTTGAGTTATTTTAGCTCATTTGGTAATGATCGGGATTCTGGAGTTGTCTTATCACTTAGCTATAGTTTTGATGATGATAAAGCAGTTTATTTTAGTCATTCAACAGATGAAAGAACTAAATTGCAATTTGTAAAAAGTAATCCTAATCAGGTTGGATTTGACTATGAAACAGGTGTAAATAGACTCGAAGATGAAACACTATATAATTTCAATGGGCGATTGAAAACAGATGTTGGGGATTTAGGTTTTTATCATATAGAGGGAGATAATGAGTCTGAATCACAATTAAACTATCGTGGTGCGGTTGTTTTTCTTAATAATAAATTCAATTTTACCAAGTTGGTTGATAATGCATTTTCTGTTGTTAGTGTGGGAGATTATCAGGATGTCGATGTTTTAAGGTCTTTATCTGTAGTAGATAAAACGAATAAGAAAGGCTATACCTTTGTTCATGATATTATTCCTTATGTAAATTATGATATTGGTTTTGATCAGAATCAATTACCAGTCGAAGATAAGATTCCTTATGCAACCAAGAGGCTTACTGCTTTAGATCAGCGGGGGTATATTATTAATTTCCCTATATATAATACAAAACAGGTCACGATTTTGCCTGTAGATAGTAATAATCATAAATTCACAGCTGGTTCAGAGTTATATATCGATAATGATGGTGGGGAGGTTTATCCTATCTCATCGAACGGTACGGTCACTCTATATGGGCTTATTCCAAATACTTACAATATTAAAATCATCAGCACCGAATCTAAAACTTGCTTTGCACAATTGACGGTTACAGAAAATCAAAAAGAAGAAAGCGGACTATCTACGCTTATCTGTAAATAAAGGATGAAAAATAATGAAACTTAAATTTACTGTACTTGTGTTCTCTCTATTATTAACCAGTCTAAGTCATGCCCAACGTTGTCAGATTGATCGATCGACAGCATCAGAACTCAAATTGAACTCCTCTTATCTGAGCCAAGCTGCGACTTCTTTTATCGTAAGGTGTGATAGTAGTTATGCTATTCAATTTAATTCTAGAAACTTAACCAGCACTAATGGCAGTAGTTATTTGGTTAATGAGCACAATCATAAAATAAGAACACAAATGTATATTTCTGGGGCGACCTCATCCCGTTGGAATATGCCGATATCCCAACCGGCAACTAGCCTAAGTAAATTTATTGTATTGGTACAACTAGCTGAACAACCTTCTGCTTTGACCCCAGCTGGAGTTTATAAAGACAGTTTATATGTGGATCTTATCTACTGAATTCTTTTAGTTGGCTCTTAAAAGAGAATTGGATTTTGGTCTATTTAAGTCCTTTAACCAGATTTTGAAGCTTTCTGACTGGATTTTTTAGGCATGAGCTATGGTTATGAATAGGTGAGTTAATTTACTCTTAATTGTTAGTCAAGTTAATTAGATATCTCTATAAGTACATCAACTTCCGAATAAAATGAGAGAAGGGGGTAATATCATTAAAATGCAATAAATAAGCATTAGACTTTAGCTTAAAATATAATCACATAGGTGTGATATGGAACAGCCCTGCACCTCAGCGTTATCGAAAAAAATGTCTGCACTTCAAAATATTAGCTTTGACTTAAAACAGTTGCGACAGCAAAAAACAAAAATGACCCTGCCTTTGGAAGAGTTGACTCGTCCTCGTCTCAAAATAGCCATTGTGACTGAAACCTGGTCTCCTGAAATCAATGGGGTTGCCCATGCTTTATTGCAACTGTGTAAAGGATTACAAAAACAGGGGCATAAGATTTTATTAATTCGTCCGGAACAACGACAAGCCTATAACGATTTTAAGCCGCATAGCGAATGTCTAGTTAAAGCGCATTGCATTCCTAAATATAGTAATTTGCAGTTTGGTAGGCCGCAATTTTTAAAAATCCATCAAGCTGTTGAAACTTTTACACCCGATATTATCCATGTCGTGACCGAAGGTCCTTTGGGTCTGGTAGCTCAACAGCTTGCAAAATTCCATAAAATTCCGGTTTCTAGCGGTTTTCACTCGTCATTTCAGGAATTTAGTCGATTTTTTGATTTGGCTTTTTTACTGAAGCCAATTCAAGGCTATTTAAAGTGGTTTCATAATAATACTGATTTGACCTGTGTTCCGAGTCGAGGCACGGCTCAAGCCTTAAATCAGTTTGGTGTGACTTGTCCCTTGGCAGTTGTGGGCAGAGGCGTCGATCCAGATACATTTTCACCAAAGTGGCGATCACCAGATTTGCGCTATGCTTGGGGAGTTTCAAACGAGACCCGGGTGATGTTGTATGTCGGACGGCTTTCCCCTGAAAAGGAAATTGACGTGCTGATCAAAACCTATTTTGTGCTGCGCCAAGTTCGTCAGCAAGATATACGTTTGGTGGTGGTTGGAGATGGGCCGGATCGCACTCGACTGCAACAACTGAATCAGGATGGCAGTATTGTTTTTACCGGTAGCTTGACAGGAGAAAAACTGTCAGCGGCGTATGCCAGTGCAGATGTCTTCTGTTTTGCCAGTCAGGTTGAAACCTTTGGAAATGTGGTATTGGAAGCGATGGCCAGTGGCTTGCCAGTGATTGCTTATGATTATGCTTGTGCAAACTTGCATGTGCAGCATGGTGAAACGGGATGGTTGAGTAGACTTGGACATCAGCAGGGGTTGATCCAGCAGATGCTCGGATTGCCTGATCAGCAAAAATTGCAGCAGATGGGTGCGCAAGCACGTAAAAAAGCCGAAAAAGTAGGCTGGCAATATCCGGTCCGGCAATTTGAACAGGCACTGTATTCACTGATACAGCATCAGGAATACAGGATATAAAACAAGAAAGGAGCACCAGTGTGAAACTCCAGAATGTAAAGATTAAATTTTTAGAAATCGATTTGAAAGGCTGTGTTTATCTGAATCATTTTTCGCATTCAGTCCGTATTGCCACTTTTTTTAAAATGATTAGCCGCTTAGGAAATGGTGCATTTTGGTATTTCATGCTGATACTGGTTTGGATCATGCAAGGCTTGATCTATACCGTGCAGATTGTTTATCTGATTTTGGGAAGTACTATAGGTACTATGATTTACAAGGTGCTTAAAATCAAAACTGTACGACCACGTCCTTATCAGGTACATCAAGTGATCCGTTTGGGTGAGCATCCACTGGATCATTTCAGTTTTCCTTCCGGGCATACCTTGCATGCCGTGATGGCAACCACCGTTTTAGGTTATGTCGCACCTTTATTACTGATGCTGATGTTGCCTTTTACGGTTCTGGTCGCAGTGTCCCGAATGGTGCTGGGATTGCATTATCCAAGTGATGTGGCAGTTGGCGCAATTCTGGGTGGCATGATGGCAATTGCCATTGTCCTGACCGCGCCTTATCTGAATATTGTGCTGTAAAAATAAGTGAAAGCCGGAGCAAAGGCTCGCAGATTTTCACAGATTTGTTAAAGTACAGCATCAAAGCAATTATGGTGAGAAATAGAGATGGGTTTACGTTGGACTGACACGCTCGATATCGCGATTGAACTCTATGAAGCGCATCCAGATGTGGACCCGCAGTGGATTCGTTTTACTGATTTACATGCCTGGGTGTGTGCTTTGCCTGAGTTTGAAGATGATCCAACCAAGTCGACTGAAGGTTTGCTTGAAGCCATTCAAATGGCATGGATTGACGAGGCACGCTAAGGCCTCATCTTAAAAAAGCATTTTTTTACAGATGAAAAGCAGAAAAATGCGCATTATCTCGGTATAATGCGCCAAATTTTCATGTCAACAATTGACTTAAGGAGCCTATCATGGCTATCGAACGTACTTTATCTATCGTTAAACCAGACGCAGTTGCTAAAAACCACATCGGCGACATCTTTGCTCGTTTCGAGAAAGCTGGTCTTCAAATTGTTGCAACTAAAATGAAACATTTGACTCAAGCTGAAGCTGAAGGCTTCTATGCTGAGCACAAAGAACGTGGTTTCTTTGCTGACCTAGTTGCATTTATGACTTCTGGTCCAGTTGTTGTTTCAGTTCTTGAAGGCGAAAACGCTGTTCTTGCTCACCGTGACATCCTTGGTGCGACGAATCCTAAAGAAGCTGCTCCTGGTACTATCCGTGCAGATTTCGCTGTAAGCATCGATGAAAACGCTGCTCACGGTTCTGACTCTGTAGCATCTGCTGATCGTGAAGTTAACTACTTCTTCGCTCAAACTGAGATTGCTCCACGTACTCGTTAATTCGCAGTATTCAAGCCAGATAAGTGTTATTATACTTATCTGGTTTTTTTATTCTCTGAATAATTCTTTGCTCACATATTGAGCTTCTCCTTTCATCTTTAGACATGGTTTAGGTAATACACATGAGTACTGAAGCAGTCGCTGTATCAGCAGTTTCTGAGCCACAGCAACACACTCCATCCGCTCCAGCACAGGCAAATACTGTCGAGAAAGTGAATTTACTTGGCATGTCACGTCCGCAAATGGAAAAATTCTTTGAGGACATAGGTGAGAAGAAGTTTCGTGCCGGGCAGGTAATGAAATGGATTCACCAGTTCTTTGTGACTGATTTTGCTGAAATGACCAATATTTCCGGCAAACTGCGTGAAAAACTGGAAAAGATTTGTGAAATTAAAGCGCCTGAAGTGGTGCATAAAAACTATTCTAAAGATGGTACCCGTAAATGGGTATTCCGTGTTGGCGACGGTGAAGGTTCCCTCGTCGAAACCGTATTGATTCCTGCTGAACATCGCAGTGGTTTACGTCGCACTTTGTGTATTTCTTCACAAGTGGGCTGTGCACTGGACTGTTCATTCTGCTCAACCGGTAAACAGGGTTTCCAGCGTGATTTGACTCAAGCCGAAATTATCGGTCAGCTCTGGATGGCGAACTATTCCTATATGGAAGATGTGCCGGTACTTGAGCGTGAACGTTCAGTCACGAACGTGGTGATGATGGGCATGGGCGAGCCATTGCTCAACTACGATGCAGTATTGAATTCAATGCGTATTATGCTGGATGACTTTGCATACGGCATGTCAAAACGTCGTGTGACTTTATCGACTTCTGGTGTGGTACCGAAAATCGATCAGATGGTCAAAGATATTGACGTGGCGCTGGCTATTTCATTGCATGCGCCAAATGATGAACTGCGTAACGAGCTGGTGCCGATCAATAAAAAATATCCGCTTGAGCAGCTGATTGCTGCATGTCAGCGCTATATTGCTAAAGATGGTAACGAAAGTTCACGTAAACATGTGACGATTGAATATGTGATGTTAGATGGCGTGAATGACCATCCTGAACATGCTCAGCAAATGATTAAGCTGTTGAAGAATTTGCCAAGCAAGATTAATTTGATTCCTTTTAATCCGTTCCCGCATGCGCCATATGGCCGCTCAAGCCGCAACCGGATTATTTCTTTCCAAAAAACTTTGTCTGATGCCGGTTTTGTGTGTACGATTCGTCAGACACGCGGTGATGACATTGATGCCGCGTGCGGACAGTTAGTCGGACAAGTTGCTGACCGTACCCGTCGTGCGGAACAGTGGAAAAAGAAAATTGCGCAATCGAATGAGATCATGCGCTCACAAGGATAATAAGAGGTCGCCAGTTGAGAAATCTAACATCAAAGTTTACTTTGATTTCAACAGTATGTGTGTCTTTGGTTTTAGTCGCGTGTCAGACGCCAGATCTGGGTCAGAAAGACCCTGAAAAGGCCACCAAAGTCCGTACCCAATTGGCGGTAGAATATCTGAGAACAGGTGACCTGGATGCAGCTAAACGTGCGCTGGATCAGGCACTTGAAAGCAGTCCGCGTGATTCTCAAGCGAATATGATGATGGGCGTGCTACTGCAACAGGAAGGTAGTAAGCTTAATCTCGAAAAAGCAGATCATTATTTCAAGCGTGCGATTTCGGCAGATCCGAAAAATGCGCAGGCGCGAAATAATTACGGCACTTATTTATATCAGCTTGAACGCTATAATGATGCAATCGAGCAGTTTCAAATTGCTGGTGCCACGTTGGGTTATGATCAGCGATTCCGCGCACTGGAAAATATGGGGCGGATTTACCTGAAACTGGGTGATACAGCAAATGCTGAAAAATCATTCAAACAGGCGCTACAAGCCAATCGCGATTCCTATATTTCAATGTTAGAGTTGGCAGAAATATTTTATTTGAACCAGCAGTTCCCGGCAGCGACACAAATGTATCAACAGTTTGTGCGTGGTGTGGGGCAGAAAAATCAGGGTGCCCGTGCACTCTGGATTGGCATTCGCACTGCGCGTGCCGGAGGTGATCAGTTGGGTATGCAGGTATTGGTCAACCAGTTACGTGCACTCTTTCCTGAAAGCCAGGAATACCAACGTTATTTGCAATTACAGTACAGTACTGAGGCCGTATGGAAGTAAATCCTAATTCACCATCGAATCATTCGAGCGTAGCTCCAAATGCGTTAGGAAATATTCAACGTCCGGGCGAGTACTTGCGCCAGATTCGTATCAACCAGCAACGTAATCTGGAAGATGTAGCGAAAGAGCTGAATATTCCGGTCAAAACCCTGACTGCTCTTGAGCAGGATGAATACAAATCTTTGCCAGAAGCGACCTTTATCAAAGGTTATTACCGGACTTATGCCAAATTTCTGGGTGTAGATGCGTCTAGTATTATTCAGCGTTTTGATGAAATCTATACCAATGATACCGGGTTGCTGCCGAATCATGCCCTGAACAATTCTCCAATTAAAATTATGGGGAAATTACCAGGTTCCAAGCGTGACCGTAATCGTAAGTGGTTAAAGCGCATTTTTATTACGCTGGTACTTTTGCTGATTTTGGGCGCACTGTTTGCCATGATTCAGAACTGGTCGAGCAGTAATTCCCAAAATAGCAGTGAAGTCTCTGGAGTAGGCGCTTCTAATGTCGAGATTCTGAATCTGGATACAGGTGCCGCACTTTCCGGTGATCAGCTGAAACTTGATTTTAACCGTCCGACTTCGGTGCATATTGTCGACTCGGCGGGTAATGTTCTGGCAACTGGCCGTCAGGCATCGAGCTTGCAACTGAATGGTGAAGCGCCATTCCAGATTCGTCTCGATGATGCATCGGCTGTATCGCTCAGTTTGAATAATGAAAATATTTCATTGTCACCCTACACTGTGAACGGAAAAGCAGAATTCCGTTTATCACCTTAACAGATCAAGAGTAGAGCAGAACGATGATCGTAAATCCAATTAAACGTCGTCCAACACGTAAAATTCGTGTGGGTTCAGTTTATGTGGGTGGTGATGCACCAATCAGTATCCAGTCCATGACCAATACTGAAACCTGTGATGTAGCAGCTACGGTTGCACAGATTCAGCGCTGTGTAGATGCCGGTGCAGACATCATGCGGGTTTCTGTGCCTACCATGGAAGCGGCGGCGGCATTTGGTGAAATTCGCAAGCAGGTCAATGTACCTTTGGTCGCCGATATTCACTTCGATTATAAAATTGCTTTGGCAGTTGCCGATTTGGGTGCAGACTGCCTGCGGATTAACCCGGGCAATATCGGTTCTGAAGCGAAAATCCGTGAAGTGGTGGCCGCAGCACGTCATAACGATATTTCCATGCGGATCGGTGTTAATGCCGGCTCACTGGAAAAAGATATTCAAAAGAAATATGGCGAGCCGACGGGTCAGGCTTTGCTTGAATCTGCGATACGTCATATCGATATTTTAGACCGTCTGGATTTCCAGGAATTCAAAATTTCAGTCAAAGCCTCGAATGTGTTCCTGACCATGGATGCGTATCGTTTGTTGTCACAGCAAATTGATAATCCGCTACATTTAGGTGTAACGGAAGCGGGTATTTACCGTACCGGTTCGGTTAAATCTGCGATCGCTTTGGGCGGCCTGCTGATGGAAGGCATTGGGGATACTATGCGTATTTCCTTAGCTGCCGAGCCTGAAGAAGAAATTAAAATTGGTTTTGATATTCTGAAATCGCTGGGTCTGCGCTCCAACGGGATTAACTTCATTGCCTGCCCAAGCTGTTCACGTCAGGAATTTAATGTGATTTCAGTGATGCAGCAACTTGAAGAACGTTTAGAAGATATTCGTACCCCAATGGATGTGTCTGTTATTGGCTGTAAGGTCAATGGGCCGGGCGAAGCCAAAGAAGCGGATATTGGTGTTGTAGGTGCAGCACCACGTTCACTAGTATACCGTAATGGTGAAAAGAGCCATTTAATTGACACGAATCAATTGGTTGATGAAATCGAAACCATGGTTCGTCAACGTGTTACCGAGCTTGAAGAAGCTAAATCTAAAGAAATTATTCGTACAAGTTTTTCTGAGTAGATCATGAGTTCAATCGTCGCAATCAAAGGTTTTAATGACATTCTCCCAACGCAAACCCCAGCTTGGAGACGTCTTGAACAGCATCTATCCGGTTTGATGGATGCCTATGGCTATCAACAAATCCGTTTGCCTATCGTTGAACAGACTAATTTGTTTAAACGTTCGATCGGTGATGCAACCGATATCGTTGAAAAAGAGATGTATACCTTCCTCGACAAGGGTAATCCACCTGAGTCTTTGACACTACGTCCTGAAGGAACGGCAGGTTGTGTACGTGCCATGCTGGAGCATAACCTGCTGCGCGGTGCGACGCCTCGCGTCTGGTATATCGGATCCATGTTTCGTTATGAAAAACCGCAAAAAGGCCGTTACCGTCAGTTTCACCAGTTTGGTGTGGAAACCTTTGGTGTGGCAACGCCAGATATGGATGCAGAACTGATTCTGATGACGGCGCGTCTGTGGAAACGTATGGGTGTGGCAGACAAGGTTCAGCTTGAGTTAAATACACTCGGTGAGTCGGATGAGCGTGCAGCCTATCGTGCGGCACTGGTAGAGTTCCTGCAGGCGCATAAGGCTGATCTGGATGAAGACTCACAACGCCGTCTGACGACTAATCCACTGCGTATTCTGGATTCTAAAGATGCCAAAACTCAAAGTATCCTAGAAAATGCGCCTAAACTTCACGACTTTATGGGTGAAGAAACACTGGCACACTTTAACCAGTTGCAACAGTATTTGTCAGATGCCGGTATTAGCTTTGTCATCAATCAAAAACTGGTACGTGGTCTGGACTACTATAATAAAACCGTATTTGAATGGACGACTACCCACTTGGGTTCACAAGGTACTGTATGTGCTGGTGGTCGTTATGACGGCTTAGTCGGTCAATTGAAAGGCAAAGCGGATCAATCTGTGCCTGCAGTTGGTTTCGCGATGGGGATGGAGCGTTTATTGCTTCTACTGGAACAGATTGAAGACAATACGCCAGTACGTGATTGTGAAGTATTCCTGGTTGCCGATCCTGCTTCTCAGGGTAAAGCGCTGGTATTGGCTGAACAGATTCGTGATCAATTGGAAGCTGCTGGCAGTAACATTCGCCTGAAAGTCGGCTCTCAGGGTTCAATGAAATCGCAAATGAAAAAGGCTGATCAAGCCGGTGCTTTGTATGCGGCGATTTTGGGTGAACGTGAACTGGAAGCTCAGGCGTTTACTGTGAAAGAGCTGGCAACCGCAGAGCAATCGAATGTACCATTTACGGACTTCGTTGCATTTTTTAGTACTAAAATTTCTTCAAAATAATCGATAAAACATTAGGAAAAGGGTAATCTCATGAGCGCAATGAGTGGTGATGAACAGTTTGAAAGCTTAAAATCCTTTATGAAGAAATATGGTTCTTCGATGATTACCGGGATTTTAATTGCGCTGATTGCCTTTTTTGGATGGGAATATTGGCAGAAGAAAAACCTGGCAGAGTCGCAAATGCACACTGCCAAGGTTCAGCAGTTGATGGATGATGCACAGGCATCGAAAGGTGATGGTTTTGCCAAGCTGTCTGAAACTGCGGACAAAATTGTCAAGGAAGCGCCTGACTCAGCTCAGGCGATTCAAACCCAGTTAGTCATGGCGAAACTGGCTTATGACAAAGAAGATTATGCTGCGGCCGAGAAAGCACTACAGAAAGTTGAAAACTCGAAAGTAGATGATAAAGGCCTGGTTCAGGTGGTTAAACTTCGTCTGGCCTATGCGCAACTGGCACAGAAAAAATATGATGCTGCATTGAAAACTTTAGAAGCAGTGACTGAACCTGCATTTAAAGCAACTGCCGATGAAGCACGTGGCGATATCTATGTTGCCAAAAATGATATTGAAAATGCGAAAAAAGTATATCAAAGTGCATGGGATGCTTTGATTGAACGTAAAGAAGAACGTCAGATTTTACAAATTAAGCTCGAAAGCGTAGGCGTGTTAGTCGATGATCCAGAAATCGAACGCCCAATTATAGAAACACAAGCGGAAGAAGCTGCATGAATAGAAAATACAAAATTACCTGTGCCTTGACTGTTTTAACGCTTGCACTGGCTGGCTGTGCAGGTAAAACCACTAAAGTTCCAGAAGTAAAACCGAATCCACTTCCAAAACTGACCCAAGCCAAAACCCTGGTCCCTGTATTTTCCACCAGTGTGGCGTCAACAGATGCTGCTGATCCGTTGCGTTTACGTCTGGATGCAGACAATGGCGTGGTCTTTGCGATTGACCCGAAAGGCGAAGTGTCTGCATTTAAAGGCAAACAGCGTCTGTGGCAGAAGAAAGTCAGCAAAGACAATTTAAGTTCTGGCGTTGAAGCTGCCGAAGGTCTTGTTGTCGTCGGCAACCAGAAAGGTCAGCTGTTTGCGCTAGATCAACAAACCGGCGAGCAGAAATGGACTGCGCAATTGACGGGTGCTTTACTGGCGCCTTCACTGATTCATGCAGGGCGGGTCATTAGTGTCAGCAATGACGGCACCGTATATGCGCATGAAATTGCGACGGGTGCGCAAGTTTGGACTTATGACTTACCTAATGTACAATTCAGCTTACGTGGCATGGCTGCACCGGTTGCATTAGATGCCCGTAATATACTGATTGCCTCTTCCAATGCTTATATCTATGCATTGGATGCCTTAAGTGGTGTGCCAAAATTACAGCGTCGTGTCGCAGTGTCGGATGGACGTTCTGATATCCAGCGTCTGGTGGATATTGACGGGGAACCGGTCGTTGCAGGCCAGTTTGTGGTGACCACCAGTTATCAAGGTCAGGTGACTGTGCTGGATTTAGCTTCACAACAGGTGGTCTGGAGTGAAGATGCCAGCAGTATCCAGCGTCCAGAAGTTGTGGGCAATGGCGTATTTGTGGCGCAAACCGATGGCAGAATCAAAGCCTTTGAGATTACTTCGGGTCAGCCACTTTGGGAAAATGACCAGCTGTTGAATCGTAAGTTAAGTAATCCGGTGATGCTGGGTACTGATCTTGTAGTCGGTGATCTGGATGGTGTCTTGCACCTGATTGATCCGCGTACTGGACAGATTACTGGTCGTTCGAAAACTTCTGGGGAAGTGCGTAGCTTACGCGTTATCGACAACCAGCTTTATGTTTCTACACGCAAGGGCGCATTAAGCATTTGGCAGAACCGTTAATTTTAACGAGCCTTATGCTAAACTAGCCACAACCGTATTTTGTGAACGCGGGGTGATTGAAAAATCAATGCCCCGTGTTTTTATTTAGGGTATTTACCCCTTATATCTTCCTATGCTTTCTGATGTTCAGGCCACTTTGACGCCTGATATTAAATAAAGGTTACTCTATGAAACCCGTAATTGCGCTCATTGGTCGTCCGAACGTCGGAAAATCGACGCTGTTCAACCAGATTACCAAGAGCCGTGACGCATTGGTGGCAGACTTTGCAGGTCTGACACGCGACCGTAAATATGGCGATGCTACCTATCAAAATAAATCTTTCATTGTGGTCGATACCGGCGGTATTGGTGAAAATGAAGGTGGTATTGATTCATATATGGCAGAGCAATCTAAAACTGCCATTCATGAAGCCGACATCATTATTTTTGTGGTTGATGCGCGTGCCGGCCTGCTGGCTTCCGATGAACAGATTGCACGTGAATTACGTACTTTAGGCAAAAAAGTCTTTCTGGTGGCCAACAAGGTCGATGGCGTACATGCTGAAGCTGCCTTGGTTGAATTCTACAAACTGGGTATGGGCGAGCCGCTACAAGTGGCAGCCAGCCATGGTCGTGGTGTTCAGCAAATGTTGGAAGACGTGCTTGCTGATGTACCGGAAGATGAAAATCCGGAAGAGCATGACAAAAACACGGGTCTGCGTTTGGCGATTATTGGTCGTCCAAACGTCGGTAAATCAACGCTGGTGAACCGCTTGCTCGGTGAAGAGCGTGTGGTGGCATTTGACCAGCCGGGTACAACACGTGACTCGATTTATATTCCATTCGAGCGTGATGGCCGTCAATATACCCTGATTGATACTGCCGGGGTGCGCCGTAAAGGTAAAGTTGATGAAATGATTGAGAAATTCTCGATTGTTAAAACTTTACAGGCAATGAAAGATGCTAACGTAATTGTTGTTGTGGTTGATGCGCGTGATGGTATTGTTGAGCAGGACTTGCATTTGATTGGCTATGCACTTGAAGCGGGTCGTGCCATGGTCATTGCAGTCAATAAATGGGATAACATGACTGAATATGATCGTAAGCAATGTAAGCTCGATGTAGAGCGTCGCTTCGATTTCATTCCATGGGCCAAAGTGCATTTGATTTCTGCATTGCATGGAACGGGTGTGGGTGATCTTTATCCATCGATTCACCGTGCTTATGATTCATCTCGTTTGAAAGTGTCACCAGCAAAAATCACCCAGATTTTAAATGATGCGACAGATGCCCACCAACCGCCGATGGTTCAGGGTCGTCGTATTAAAATGCGTTATGCGCATATGGGTGGGCAGAATCCACCAACGATCGTGATTCACGGAAACAAGGTGGATAAAACTCCTGCAGATTATCGCCGTTACCTGGAAAACGTGTTCCGTAAAGTGTACAAGCTTGAAGGTACACCGATTAAAATCGAGTTTAAAACTTCGGAAAACCCGTTTGAAGGTCGTAAGTCTCAAGTGGATGAGCGTGCAGCTGCACGTAAACGTCGTTATGTACAGAAGTTCAAGAAAGCCGAGAAGAAATTTAAGCGTTAATTTTATAGTTTAAATTTTCCGGATAAAAAGCCTGCGTAAAGCGGGCTTTTTTTATTACCTATAAAAATATTTTTTAATCAGGCTTAATTTTGAATTTAATAAAAATAAAATATTCTTTTAATTATAGTTATTTAGTATAGGACTTACGCACTATTATTTATAGATTTTCTGTGGCAGCAGATGATTCTTATCGAGAATAAATTCATCAATAAAGTTCTTGATAATTGGTTTAAATAATTTCTTCTGCCAACGATATACATTTTCAAAGATCCGCTCAAACTGGTTCTTTTGTATCTCAACATAGGCCATCAAGGCTGAGAAAATATGATTCAAAATCAGCTTGGATCGTCTTACTTGAAACTTTTCAATATGACAAACCTGTTTAATTACTCGATGATATTGTTCTATTTTCCAATGACTTGAATGTAATTCATAAAAACCATCAAAGGACAATAAATCATCTTCATCTTGATGCACAATATAAAATCTCTGCTGTTCTTTTAACTGAGTCTTAAATAATTGTACAAAGCCAACATCTTTGAGCCAGACCACTTGACCCTGATGAAAATTCGGCAATAAACGGAGTTGAAACCATTGTCCTTTTTCAGGGGAAACCTTACGGTTACTGTCGACACCAAACATAAATCGAATACCATGTTTTCTTATGGTTTTTAGATTTTCAGTCGATGAATACCAACTATCACCTGTAATGAATTGAATCTTTGCACCCCAATCGAGTACTTCACTTAACATCTCCATAAAGTAATCATTCTTGGTTTTACTTTCTGACTTATCATAAATTCGAAAATTAATTGGAATATTTTTGCCATGTTGATCTGTCGCATACAAGGTAATGAGATTAATACCCTTGACGGATCGGTGGTGTTTACCTGACCAAAAATAGCTAACTAAGTCCATATGTTGACTATATGGCTTATCTAAAACAGTATCATCAATACTGACTATAAGTTTATTATTATCAATGTGTTGAATTGCTTCTTGATATAGATCGTGAGCTGTGTAGTCTTCACGCTCCAAAAAGCGATTTACACTGTCATGCGAGATATTATAAGTCTCGGCAAGTTGTGTGCAGCTAATAGAGTTTGGTTCTGTCATGAGAAAGCCCATATAAATGGGTAATGTACAAGTTGCTGTAGAAGCATGTTTAGTTCGTCTGATCACAGATACGTTATAAAGTAGTTTGAGACTTTTTTAAATCCCTCAATGCGTAAGTCCTATTTAGTATAAGTATTAATTTAATATTTATGTGATATGTATTATATTTGTGTGAAATTGTTAATTCAGTCGCAAAAATGAAAATTGACTGAAAAAGATCATAAGAAATTACTACCCAAATTTGCGGTGGTGTGAGGGGAACATGAAAAAAACTGCATTGGCCTTAATCTGTATGATGGGCTTACCAAGCCTTGCATGCGCTGAAATGATCAAAGTGAATGGTGAGGGCAGTAGCCCCATTATAAAAAAAGATCCAATAGGAACACGGAATCAAGCATTGAATAATGCAAAAACTGATGCAGTCATTGCTTTAATCAAAAAAATAAATGGCCCTCAAGCCATGCAGGATGCCGAACTCCATCTGGCAGATATTGTGAAACAAGTTGACAATGGCTACGTATTTAATCGTGGTAGTCAAACCAACAATAACAATGAACTGGTTACTTCTATTTCAATTGAAATGGATGATCAGGAGTTTCGCCAGATCTTAAATGATCTGGGTTTATCCAAAAAGAATAGCCGAACCAGTCCGATCATGATCGTAATGGATGAATATTTTGGTGTACCGCGAGATAACTCAAAACCGGTGAAAGAGTTTACGTCGTACTTTTCTGACAAGAGCTATGCCTATGATGAAAAGGCCAGCTATGACGCGAAAGAAAGTGCAAAAGCCAGTGAAAGTTCATCATATTCATCAAAAGGCAAATCAGCTTCGGCTTCAGGCTATGCCTATGGTAATTACTATGGTGCAGGTGCGGGCGTTGCTGCACGTTCATCAAGTCACAATAATTCAGGTAAATCTTCTGCTTCAGCAAGTTATAACGCCAGTGAATCAGCACGTTATAGCCAGTCTGAACGCCAGAATGATATTCAAAATTTTGTGAAATATGTGGAATATCAAACCCCGTCGACCACACCTGAGCGTGAAAATCAAACGTTAACCTCAATTGCCCGTGCAGCATCTAAATATGATCTACGCTTAATGGATTCGGATGTGTTTCGTAGCCGTTATCTCAAAGGCAAGAGTATGACCATTCAACAATTGCTGGGTGATGCAGAGCTGGCAAAACTTGCAGTGGCTGCACGTCAGGAAAAAGCGGACTGGTTTATGGTCGGTAGCTCTTATATTTATGACCGTGGTCGTTCAGGTGCAACGGGTCAGTTTGTTTGTGATGGTGCACTCAGCTATAAAATTTATTCAGTCGATGATGGCACACTGATGGGCGGCGATACCCGTACTGAATCATCCACGGCTGCAACGACAGATACTTGCCGTACCAATGTTACCCGTAAACTGGGTGAAATGACGCTATCTGAAGTCGGCCCGCAAATCCTTGCCTATTCGAAAAACCGCAGCATGTATGGTAAGGAAATAACCCTCTTTGTAAAAAGTGTATCGGGTAGCGTATCTAGCCGGTTAGGGGATGACCTGTACGTGGCCTTAGATGAAATGGATGGTGCGGAAAATATCGATATCCGTACCCAGGATGGCAAATTGGTCGAGATGACCATGACTTATAAGAGTGAAAAGCCGTTAAGTGCTGAACTTGCCAAAGCATTGCGCCGGGTAAATCCTGTTCTGTCGAATGCAGAACGCCTGCAAGCAGGGAATACCATTACTTTATGTATTGGTGGTACCCAATGCAAATAAGCATGAAAAAAGCCATGCTTGCCATGGCGCTGATGGGAACGGCTAGTACACAGGCCAATATTCAGGTTTTTCCGGCGAAGGGAATTTACGGGCTGGAACTGCCTTGTCGTCAATCGGTGGAACATATAGAAGCAAACGCATCATCCATTTCCTGTGACTTTAGCAAGGCTGTATCTAGCGAGACGATTCGTACTCAAGTTGTACAGGCTTTCGAGCAGCAGCTGAAACAGGCCTTGCAAGATCAGGTGGTTACTTCAATTTCCCAACAGAATAAACATCGAAGCTATGTGGCTTCTCTGGAAGTTTTGCGGGCCAGCGAATATGTGGTGCAAAAGGAGTCTACAGCCGAGATTTTTCTGCCAGTCACTTTAAGTTTAAAGTTGACCAATGTCCTATCCGGAGAAGTGATTTATACCGATAGCGCTACTTTATCTCAACCTATACAGGTGCTGGCGACTGATATCGAGGCGGCTACAACCCGTCAGGCGGTCCAGCAGAAATTTCAAAGTAGCTTGCTGACCTTGACTCAGCAATTGACCCAAGATCTACAGAAGAAATTTAAGGTCTCTGAAGTGCAGACCAAGGTGATTGACCGCTGGAAGTCTTATATGGTTTTGGATAAAGGCTTTAATCAAGGGATTGCCAAAGATGATGAGCTGAGCTCGGCTTCAGGAGATTTAATCCGGGTTGTCCATGCTGACAGCGATTATGCTGTGGCATTGCCTGTATTGATGAGTGGTAATTCGAGCCAGTTTAGCAAGATTTCGGCTAATACCCGTCAGGCACTGAACAAGCCTAAAGCTTTGGTGATGGATGTATTGACTTATCAAGGCGAGTCAAAAGACCTGATTGAGCAGATTTTTTCTGATGCGATCGGAGAAAATGCATCTTTTACCCTTACACCAGTCAACAAACGTTATAGCGTGCTCGCACAGAGTATCAGTGAGCAGACAGGTTTAACTAATCAGGAAACCCAGCATCAGCGTGAACTTCCTGAATTTTTTATTCGTATTAATGTGATTCCTGTAATTGGTTATCAGCAGCAAGTCGGCAAAATGACTGAGCAGCAAGTGGTACATAGCGAAGTCTTTGCTGAAATGATTGACCGTTCTGGGCGCGTGATTTATTCGGCGCATGCGACTGATGAAATCAGTGAAGCCATTTCACAAGGAATGGGTTTTTCACTGGATACGCGTAAAGAAGTGGCACTTAAAAATGCTTTGGTGAAATTGGGTCAGCAATTCCAAAAAGGGATTCAATTTACCCGTTCAGATTTGCAGGTGGCGAGTGGTGGTAGCGAGACCATCACGATTCAGGATGCAGGCGAGCGTTTGACCACAGGCATGAAAATTCATGTGTATAACCGTGAAAAAGTTGCTCAGCGTCAAGTGTTAATCCCGACTTGGGAAGCTACAGTCATTGATCGTCAAGGGACTAAAGTCAAAGCGCAGCTTGATTTTCCTGTGAGTGGAAATGACCGCCTGCCGGTACGTTCGGGTGATAGCATCTTGGTGGATAGCCATGCTGCTGTGGGTGAGTCGAAACTTGCTCGTGTACTTTGTCCAAGCTTGCATACTGATCAAGTCGGAGAGATTCCATTTTATGGATTTGGTCCGCTGATTTATCACGCATTTACCAGTCAGTCCAAACGTCCATTTTATGCCACAGGTTCAGGTTTTAAAGGGCAGACCAGTTTAGAAACATCAATTATAAAAATGACTGAAAATGCCGGCTTTAAAAAACAGCTTGATTTGAAACTGTATGTGCCCAAAGACGAGTGCTTACAGCCAGCATTCAAGATTCAGGTTCGAGAAGACTCTATTAAATGCAATGCAGACAAATCCAGTTGCGATGCCACTTTGGTGTTGGCAGGTGGCGCGCGGCGTTTTAATGCAAAACAGGAACGTGTTGGGGCTGTCGGTTTACAGCAAGAAGTTAGTTTAAAAGGCATTGATATCACCCATCGTCATGAAATGTACAACATTCAGATGTTCAAGGCATTACCAAAAATTTTAAATCAGATCGTGCAAAAAGCCGATGCAGTTCAGTAAGGAATTATAAGGGGAAATACTATGAAAAAAATCGCAAGCATCTTGATCTTGGGAAGTGTTGTATTGGCATCGCAAAGTCATGCCGGTCTTGGAACACTCAGCAGTCTGGCATCAAAAGCAGTTGCAACGACAACAGGTACGTCTTCACAGAATCTGGATTTGGCAGGTTTTCTTAAGCAGGCACAAGCCACCAATGCCATGTTTATTCAAAGCCGAACGACACTGGCAACCCTGTTTGCTGAACGTAAAGACAGTGAAGAGCTGAAAACCAAATTAAACAGCTTGAAAACTACCTCTGACGTAAAGGAAAAAGAGGCAATCCAGAAAGAGATTACCAAATTGACTAATGATGTTCTGGATGCATCAAAAAAGGATGAGGCGGCGACACTGGAACGTATTAATGCATTAAGTGTAAGCCAGAAACAGCTTCTGGTTAACTCACTTACTAACTTTGCGATTGCGGGCTTGTCTGCACGCGAACTCGTGCTTAATAGTAAGCAGGTGTCTATGCAAATGCTCAGTAATCCGCGTAGTGTCAGCGATAGCGGTATGTCTTTTATGGATGCCAAAGGCCTATTAGGTGATGTGACTGGAATTGCAAAAAATGCAACCATGGCATTGGTTGAGTATCCGCAATTGATGAAAAAAGCGGGCTTGAACTTTAAGGCGCCAGAATCTGCAGCAGCAAAACCAGTTGATATTTCTGATTCAATCTAAGCAATATGAGTCTAGCCTGTTTTCGAACAGGCTTTCTTTTTTTATCTGGCGACGTAAAATGAAAAAGTCCATCTGTTTCTATGAGCTTTGCATTGTCGCGAAATATTCAAATTTATCTACAAAAAATAGATCAGTTCTTTTCAATTGAACTGCCTCAATCACGGGTAGAGCAAATCAAGAATCGAAAACTGGCAATTTATGCGCATCGTAACCAGTTGCTGTCAGATCAATTCAATCATCCGATCCAATCTCTGGATTTCACCACCACTGAATATGGCAAGCCTTATTTAAATGACTATCCGGACTTCAGTTTTAATCATAGTCATAGTCAAAATTTCTACGCCTTGGCCACGAGCAGGAATGTCCAAAACTTGGGAATTGATATTGAAGAACTGAGTCGTAAGGTTCGTTTTGAAGCCTTGGCACAACATGCCTTTCATCCCGAAGAATTAAAACATTGGAAAACGCTGGCTTATGATCCCGAATACTGGTTTAAAGTCTGGACGATTAAAGAGGCCGTGTTAAAGGCATCAGGCTTGGGAATCCGGATCAACCTGAATGAACTCAATACCAATATCCATCCTGAACAAAATGGCGGACGCTGCGAACATCCAGAGATTGGCGTCTATGCTTATCAAAATTATTCTGTTGCTGGCTGTATGCTCACCGTGGCCTGGCAAAGTGAGCATTCCTGCAAAGGGTTGAGATTTCCAGTGATCCAGATTCATCACACTGTCTAAAACAAAATCAATCCGAATATTTTTTATTTTCTGGAAATGAGCAGGTTACTCAGCCGATTCACAAATTGCGGACTCATTCGCGATAAATGAAATAAAAACTGGCTTTTGAAACCAACCAGATGATGCGTTGCTTGCCAGATAGAATCTTTGAGTTCTGCCAGTTTCAGAATATCTTGTGCAACATCTTCTGCTTTTAAATGTACGCCCATCTTTTTGATGCTTTCTGCCTGCATATCTTTGACCATGGCCGTACTGACGAAAAGCGGCATGACATCCAAGACTCGAATCCCATAGGGTTGCCACTCAATATCCAGACTTTCAGTCAGGCCACGCACTGCAAACTTGCTGGTGGAATAACTGCTTAAATCGGCCTGGCCATAAATCGCCGAAGCGGAAGATAGATTGATGATGCGGGCAAATGAAGATTCTTTTAAATAAGGGAAAGCGGCATGACAGCCGTTCATGACTCCTTTAACATTAATATCCAGAGTCCGATGATGCGCCATAATATCAGTTTCTTCAAAAGGGCCTGAATATAAAATCCCGGCATTATTGACCAGAATATTGATTTCACCTGCCCAAGCTGAAAATTCGGCTAAAGCTGTTTCCCAGGACGTATAACCAGCCACATCCAGAAAACCGGCTTTGGCATGTTCGCCCAGTTGCTGGGCCAGTTGTTCTGCCTGCTCCACCTGAACATCATAAATACCCACCTTGTAGCCGTGCTGGTAAAATAGGGCGGCTGTCGCGGCACCAATTCCTTGTGCTGCACCGCTAATCAATATACTGTGCATGTGCCTGATCTCCTTATTGTCTTTTTTTTGAGCATAACAAGAAACTGGCAGATTGACGCGACAATTTGGTAAAAAAAAGAGGTTTTTAAACATGGAACAACTACTCAAGGTCATGCGCGAATTACGTGAAAAATGTCCATGGGATCAGCAGCAGACCCCCGAATCTCTGACCAAATATGCCATTGAGGAAGCTTATGAAGTCGAAGCAGCAGTCCGCTCTGGAAAAGTCGACGATGTCCGCGATGAGCTAGGTGATTTGCTGCTACAGGTGGTGTTCCAGTCGCAAATGTACAGCGAGCAGGGGGCTTTCGATTTTCAGGATGTGGTGCAGGCCATTACCGATAAACTGGTTCGCCGTCATCCGCATGTATTTCAGGCTGAACAATTTGCAAAAATGAGTCCGGAAGATGTGTCTGAGCTATGGAAAGAAATCAAACAGCAAGAAAAGCAGGGCAAGCCGCGTTCACGTCTGGATGATATTAAACATGCACCGGCTTTGGTGCAGGCCGATGAAATTCAAAAAAATGTCGCCAAAATCGGTTTTGATTTTCCGGACATGGCGGGTGCTTATGCCAAGCTGGAAGAAGAACTGGCTGAATTAAAAGCAGCGGTAGCCGGACAAAATTCCGATGAAATACAGGAAGAATTTGGTGACTGCTTATTATCTCTGGTCAATGTTGGACGTAAACTTGGCATCTCCAGCGAGATGGCATTATTGCGGACGATCCATAAATTCCGGACCCGCTTTGCCTTAATGGAAGATCAGGCACAATTACAGCAATTAGACCTGGAAAAACTGTCACTGGCTGAACTTGATCAGCTCTGGGAACAGGCTAAATTAGAATTAAAACAAAGAGCAGCACATGAAAAAAACACCTTATCGAATCGGTCCAACATGGATTAATCTTCTTCTGAGTTGCTGGCTGGGCTTTATTTCTATCGGAACAGCGCATGCGACTGCGACCGATTATATGGAATGGAAGACCCAACAACAGCAACACGACGCCCGCCTGAAGAAAAAAGCTGCCGCTACGGCTTCATCAGAAAGCAATCACTATCTGGCGAAGCCTGCATTATCGGCATCTTCCGCTGCTAATAAAATCAGTTTGAATAATGCAACAGTGGAGCAATTACAGCAGCTAAATGGTATTGGTCAAAAGAAGGCCGAGGCGATTATTGAACATCGGCAAAAAAATGGAAAATTCAAAAGCATTGAAGAGATCCAGCTGGTCAAAGGCATTGGGCCGGCATTGTTTGCCAAAAACAAGGCCAAATTGGCCTTGTAAGGCGACAGCATGGATCATGACTAGCTGATTGATTTGACTCGCAGGATTGACATAATCAAATTGCCCTTTAGGCGTGTAAGCGATATGATTAGCGTCATCTTAGAATTTTACGTTCAGACGTAGGAGACAGCGTCTTTTGCAAACTTTGCGCGCGTCAAAATGTGGTTTATCAACCGCTCAATTACCTTCTTATATTCTCGATGTGATTGATGCCTTAAACAAGGCAGGCTATGAAGCTTATATCGTGGGTGGTGGTGTTCGAGATCTGATGTTAGGTTTGAATCCTAAAGATTTCGATGCAGTTACCAATGCAACCCCGGCTCAGGTCAAGGAAGTTTTCGGACGACGTTGTCGAATTATCGGACGACGTTTCGAACTGGCGCATGTCTATTCAGGGCGGGAACTGGTTGAAGTGGCAACCTTCCGTGCACCACCAAAAAAAGCAGTGACCTCGGCCGCGGGAATGATTCTGCGTGATAACAACTGGGGCAGCATCGAGCAGGATTTTGCCCGTCGTGATTTCTCCATCAATGCAATGTATTACCAGCCACGTAAAGGCATTGTGCTGGATTTCTGCAATGCAGTGGATGATATCCATAGCAAAACCTTACGCTTACTCGGTGATCCGACTTTAAGATTTGAAGAAGATCCAGTGCGGATGCTGCGAACCCTACGTTTTGCCGCCAAGCTGAACTTTAATATTGATGAAGCGATTCTGGATGTCTTTACGCCGGAAATGACCCAGTTGCTGCGTGATGTTTCTCCACATCGACTTTATGATGAATCACAGAAACTGTTTACCATGGGACACCTGAATCGTGTCTTGCCAATGCTGATCGATTTTGGGATCTGGCAGCAGTTATTTGCAGATATCAAGCCTGAAATTACGCCATTTATGGAACGCGCTGCGAAAAATACCGATCAGCGTATTTCTATCGGCAAGACCATCAACCCGGCCTTTTTCTATGCGGTATTGTTGTGGCAGCCATTCCTCGAGCGTTGTGAATTCTATCTAAATAAAGGCGTGGTAGCCGCCGAAGCTCGTGCCCAAGCTGGTCTGGACGTGTTAAAACGTCAGGCGACTCGTACCATTATTCCACGTTTTGCGGAAACCTTTATTCGTGAAGTCTGGGAAATGCAGACTCGTTTGTTGAATCCAAAACCACAGCAAATCGAGGCCTTGTCCAGCCATGCGCGTTTCCGTGCCGGCTTTGACTTTTTGCTGCTGCGTGAAAAATCAGGCGATGCAACTGCACAAGGCATGGGCAGCTGGTGGGATGCTTACCAGCAAATGAGCGGTGACGAGAAAGAACGGGCCATTAGCCAGTATAACCGTCAGCGTGCCAAGAGCCGTCGCAAGGCGAGTCAAGAAGAACATCTGGAACAGAAATTGACCCAGCAGCAAGATCTCACCGAGATTGAACCGTTGGTAAATGAACCTGAACCACGCAATCGTCGAGTGCGCAAAGCCAAGTTTGAAGACAAGGTGAAACCTCTGTCGCATGTAGCAGCCAGTGCCAGTGGTGAAATTGGCCTAGATCATCCGATTATGAAACGTAAGCGGGTGAAACGTGATCTGAGTCAGGTGGTATTTGGGCCAACACAATGATCGTGACGTATATTGGCCTGGGCAGTAACCTGGGTGATTCACGCCAGATTCTGGCAGAAGCTGTACAGAAACTGGCGACCTTGGGGCAGGTGAAAACTTCGCATCTGTATCAAAGTCCACCGATGGGACCACAGGATCAGCCAAACTATCTGAATGCAGTGGTGCAGTTAAATACCGATCTGGCCGCTTTAAGCTTGCTAGATCGTCTGCAAGCCTTTGAGCACGACGCCGGTCGGGTACGTTTACGTCATTGGGGCGAACGTACGCTGGATCTGGACTTGCTGCTCTACGGCAATGAGCAGATTCAAAATGAACGCTTAACTGTGCCGCATGTTGGTGTATTAGAACGTGATTTTGTCCTGCTTCCACTTCTGGATATTGATCCTGAAATACAGGTTCATGGACACAGATTAAAAGACCTAGACATCGTCACACAGTCGACCCTCGCGGTACTCGATGACAGCAACTGGGCAAATATTTAATTTTTAAGTGATGGTAGCTTCGTCAGAACTTTCAAGCATAGAGGAACATTTTCATGGTCAGTCTGAGTGATTTAAGACGCTTTAAAGCAGATGGACGCAAATTTTCATGTCTGACTTGCTATGATGCCAGTATGGCCAAAGCCATGGAAATTGCCGAAGTGGACAGCATTTTAATTGGCGATTCTCTGGGAATGTCAATTCAGGGCCGTGATTCGACTTTGCCGGTTACGGTTGCAGATATGGCTTATCATACGGCTGCGGTACGCCGTGGTAACCAGCATGCCTTTATCATGACTGACTTGCCATTTATGAGCTATGCCACCTTGAATGATGCCTTGCAAAGCTCGAAAACCGTGATGCAGGCCGGCGCGCAAATGGTCAAGATGGAAGGCGGCGCATGGTTGGCAGAAACCGTGCAAGTGCTGACACGTAACGGCATTCCGGTGTGTGTGCATTTGGGTCTTACTCCGCAGTCGGTACATGTGTTTGGCGGTTATAAGCTGCAAGCTCGTACTCGTGAAGCGGCCGATCAGCTCATTGCGGACTGTAAAGCAGTAGTAGAGGCGGGTGCTGCACTATTGTTACTCGAATGCGTACCGGCACAGCTTGGCCAGGAAATCACCGAACTGTTTCCGCAGATTCCGGTGATTGGCATTGGCGCGGGTGCAGCCACTGACGGACAAGTATTGGTGGTTCAGGATATGTTGGGCCTGACCTTTGGCCACACTGCAAAATTTGTACGTAATTTTATGCAAGAACAATCGGGTGCGACCGCCATTCTAGATGCTTTTAAAGCCTACCATGCTGCAGTTTTAGATGGATCTTTCCCGGCACCAGAACAAACTTTTCAGGTTGAATTGTAAGATGAAAACAGAAACCACTATTCAGGGCTTAGCGGCATCCTTAAATCCGGCGCGTACCAGTCGCAAGATTATCGGTTTTGTACCGACCATGGGCAATCTGCATCAGGGGCATTTAAACCTGGTGCGTGAAGCGCGTAAGTTGTGTGATGTAGTGGTGGTCAGTATCTTTGTCAATCCGATCCAGTTTGGACCCAATGAAGATTTTGATAGCTATCCGCGCACGCTTGAGCAGGACCAGCAGCTTTTGGCAGAGGTCGGTTGTGACATCGTTTTTGCGCCGACGGTTGAGCAAATGTATGGTAAAAAACCGCGTCTGACCAATATCAGTGTTTCTGACATTACCAATGATTTATGTGGTTTACAGCGTCCCGGTCATTTTGATGGTGTGGCGGTGGTGGTGACTAAATTGTTTAACATCGTACAGCCGAATTACGCCTTCTTTGGCCAGAAAGATTATCAGCAATTGGCGGTCATTCGTCAGTTTGTACAAGATCTGAATATTCCACTGGAAGTAATTGGTGTGCCGATTGCCCGTGCAGAAGATGGCCTGGCTTTAAGTTCGCGCAATGGTTATTTAAGCGAAGAGCATCGTGCAATCGCACCGGTCATTTATCAAAGCTTGCAAAAGGCTGAACAGCAATTACAGGCAGGCGTGGAACTGGATACGGTATTGGCGGAGCTTCGCCAGACTTTAACCGATGCCGGGTTTGTGGTGGATTATATTGAAGCCAGAACTCCAGAATTACAAAAAATTCATACGTTTAATCAAGATCTTGTGTTATTTATAGCTGCAAAGTTGGGGAATACACGTCTGATCGATAACCTGCAGGTTAAATACACTGCCGGCTAAGATGAAAGGGTAGCATGCATGAAGCGCATTTTAATCGTCACGGGACAATCTGGTTCGGGGAAATCATCTGCATTACAGGTGCTTGAAGATCTGGGTTATTACTGTATTGATAATCTGCCTTTGGCATTGCTTCCCGAAATCGTGGCCAAACTGGACAGTGAAAATAATCTGGAACAGTTGGCGCTGGGCGTCGATGTGCGCAGTACCCGGGCAGATTTACAAGAATTTGATCATGTATTTGAGCAGCTGCAACAGCATGGTTCGGTCGATATTATCTATCTGACCACGCAGGATCAGGAGCTGATTGCCCGCTTTAGTGCTTCGCGTCGGCCGCATCCTCTGGCGTCACGCTTTAAAAGTCTGAATCAATGCATTCAGGAAGAAAAAATCCTGTTGATGCCGATTCAGTTGCGTTCTACAGTTCATATCGATACTACCGATAAAAGCGTACATGACCTGAAACATACCTTATTGTCCAAGCTGGGACAGGCCGATAACCTGATCCTGATTCTGCAATCCTTTGGTTATAAGCATGGCATTCCACTGGATGCCGATTATGTCTTTGATGTCCGGCATTTGCCAAATCCGCATTGGGAACTGGAACTGCGCAAATTTTCAGGGCTAGATCAGCCGGTGCAGGCGTTTTTACAAAAGAGCGATCAGGTCGAGGACATGTTCAATGATCTGTATCATTTTCTGGACAAGTGGTTGCCGACCTTTGCCGAAGGGCATCGTCATTATATGACCGTGTCGATAGGTTGTACCGGTGGTCAGCATCGTTCTGTTTATATTGTGGATAGACTAAAAAAAGCCCTTGAGGCAAAATGGTCTATTCAAGTCCTCCATCGAGAAATGAAGCACTGGTCATGATTGATACGACAGTTGACGTAATTAATAAATTGGGTTTACATGCACGCGCATCTGGTAAACTGATAGAAGTTACCACCAAATTTCGTTCCAGTATTCGGATTGGCAAGGCTGACAAATTGGTAGATGCCAAAAATATCATGTCATTGCTCATGCTTGGTGCAGGCAAAGGAACAACTTTACGCTTAGTGATTGAAGGAGCAGACGAGGACAAAGCCTTATCTGAAATTCAGGCACTATTTGCAGCAAAATTTTATGAGGCAGATTAATCGTGGCACGTCGACCGAACAGTTTAACTGAAGAAGATTTTGATTCTTTAGAGGGACGCGCAAGTAAGACCGAACAGAAAAAAGCAGTCCAGCGTATGGCTGCTTTAGGTGCGCAGCTTGCAGAGCTGAGCGCTAAACAAATTAAAAACCTACCCGTAGATGAGCGTTTGATTGACGCCTTACTTGATGTGCAGGCAATTAGTTCGCATGAAGCACGTCGCCGTCAATTTTCACGGATTGGTAAATTATTACGCAATGAAAATGAAACGGTAATTTTGTCTTATTTAACACCTAAACAAGGTCTTAAAAAGACAGCTCAATTACAGCGTTGGGTGGATCGAATTGTCAAAGATGGTGATCCAGCCATCAATGAATTTACCAAAACCTATAATGCGACAGAGCGTCATACCTTACGTCAACATTATCTTCGGGTACACCGTGATTTAAAGAATCAAGCACCTGAAGAAGAAGTGAATGCTTCTAAATTAAAGCTGTTTAACTATGTACAGCAAGTGGCGTTGATTTCTGACAATTAAGCAGCCATGTAAAAAGGCGGTCTTTTTTAGGCCGCTTTTTTATAGCTATTTTGAACTGATTGGTTTGACTTGGACATGCATAGTCTATAAGTGGTCTATCTTAATATTACTATTCCAGCTTCTAAAACTGCATTGATGATAAAAAATACAAAATTTCTGCAATTAATTTGTTAATGAATGTAAAATCTTTACAATTCTCAGTGGCTTTTTTGGCCTGTTTTTAGTCAATATCCTGATATTTAAATATTTCGTAGACTGGAATTGTTAAGATAGTTTTAAAAATTAAAAAATAATTCTGAGTGTTATTAGATAGATGAAACCTGATATAAAATTTCTTTTTAATCATAAGGTCAAGTTATATAATTGAAAAATCATTAGCTTTTACTCCAAATAGAGTAAAAAGCTATAGTGGGTATTTTTTAGTCAATAGTGTGTTACAGTAAATACAAATAAACATGCTTATTTTAGGTGAGATATATTAATTTCAAATACTTATGTAGGTTTTTTTCGAATAGTAAATTTTCAAGTTATTCTTAATCAATTAAATATCAGTGCTTTGCGGTTAAGAATGTATCTGGATAGAAACAGGTTAACAAATCCTTTAACCTATAGGTGAGTTTTCATCGTTGAGTAAATATAGAATCTTTGTTATTGATTGTATGAATTTGGTCGGCAGTGTTTTCTATATTCCATAAACATTCAGAGAGGCAGACATGGAACTAAAACTGCTAGAGGTCGGTCAGAATACGGAGCAATTAAGCTCGTGCCGTATATCTCTCATTTTAGGTGTCTATACCTCCAACAACCTATTAGACACCTTTTGTAAGATCGCCCGTAAAGTTTTAAACGTTAAAACCAGTATTATCGGCTTCCACACGGAACCCTATATCTGGTACATCTGTCCGCGCGGTTTTCGGGCCTTGCACGCCCCACAGGAAGTGAATCTGCCTGCGTATCTGCAACAGTCAGATGTCATTGACCAGACGCATCCTGCTTATACAGAATTGTCAAATTATGTGAAAGATCTCGGTGTAGCGCATCAGAGATTAGTCGCCTTTAATTTAAAATCAAGTAGCGGTGTGTCTTTTGGACAGGTCATTTTCTTTGATGATCAGACTGAACTGTTCGATCAGGACGATATTGCCACCATCAAACAATTTGCTGAAAGTTTAGTGATTCGAATTCAGCTCAATCAAGAACATACTGAGTTGAAAGAATTATACGAGCAGCAATGCGCACAAAATTTCAGTAAAACTAAATTTTTCCAGATTATTGCGCATGATCTGCGTGCACCGTTTCACGGCTTGCTCGGCTTTTCCGAAGTACTGGCACAGGAACGTGACACACTGGATGAATCCAGTATTCAGAGTATTGCGGATTATTTATATGATAATGCACAATCGACCTATAACCTGCTGGAAAGCCTGCTGACTTGGGCGATGGCAGAGGGTGGGCGCTTTGTTTATCATCCGATCAATTATGAATTGAAACAGTCCAGCAAGATTGTATGTGGTGTTCTGAAAAGTTTGGCCTTAAATAAAAAGATCGAACTGGTCGATAATATTCCTGAAGACATCAAGGTACATGCGGATATCAACATGATTACCTCTGTCTTGCAAAACCTGGTGTCGAATGCGCTTAAATTTACCCCGGTGAATCAAGGCGGTAAAGTGATTTTAGCTGCAGAGATGGAAGGCGAGCAGGTCAAGATTACGATTCAGGATACTGGCCTGGGCATGACCGAAGAACAGATGCAGAATCTGTTTAAACCGACTTTGGGTGTGAGTGTCAGAGGCACAGCTGAAGAGAAAGGGGTAGGTTTGGGTCTGGTACTCTGCAAGCGCTTTATTGACCTGAACCATGGTCAAATTGCTGTAGATTCCAAAGAGGGCCGTGGTACGACCTTTACTGTGCATTTGCCGATGGTTACCAATGATCATCAGGCGCTAGTGCTTGAAGATGTACATGCCGAGCAATCTTAAAAGGTAAATTTCAAACTAAAACATTCCCACTGAGACAAAACTCCTGCTATCTTTAGTGTGAAAGAGGACTCCACCCAACATTAGGGTGGAGGTGAATTTCACGACTTTTTTTTAGTGCAATATGATAGAATAATTTGCATTAAGTTTCTGTATCTAAATAGATTTAAGGCGAAATGAAGATCAACAAAGCGTACAAATTTAGGCTTGAGCCTAATGCGGAACAGGAGCTTGTTTTAAACAAGTTGCTTGGCTCTGCACGTTTTGTTTGGAATCAAATTTTAGCTGTTTCGTTCGAGATGCTTGCTAATAATGAGCGAATCAACAAAGTTAATTTAGTCAATAAAATTCCTGAATTACGCAAAAAACCTGAATGTGCTTTTCTAGAAAACAGCTCAAATGGCGTTTCACTCCAACAAAAAGTTCGTGATCTTGGTGATGCTTGGGGGAAGTTTTTTAACAAAAAGGAACAAGCTAAGTTAAAGCAAAAACCATTTAGAGCTAAGAAGCCACGATTTTTTAAATTATCCGATGGTGGTGAAGTTCAACTTAGAACACTTATGCCACGATTCAAAAAGAAATCTGATGGTTATGATTCCATTCGTATTGTTCAATTTGGCAGATATTGTTGGGTTAAAGGCAACCAAGTTAAGTTACCTAATGACATTGGCGTTGTGAAATTCAGAAAATCACAAAATATTGTGGGTGAGATTAAGAACGTCACAATCTCAAAGCATGTCGGGAAATGGTATGTGTCATTTGGTGCTGAAAACACAGTAGAAGCACCAGTCCACCCATCAAAATCAGCCGTTGGCATTGATTTAGGTGTTAAAAAGTTAATTACAACGTCTAGTGGTCAAGTATTCGACCCGATCAATAGTTTCAAGGCCAATCAAGTAAAGTTGGCTAGGCTTCAGCGCAAGCTGAGAAAGAAAAACAAGTTCAGTCAAAATTGGAAAAAGCTGAATCTCAAGATCAATACATTACACCATCATATTGCCAATATTCGGCATGACTACTTGCACAAAGTCACCACAACGCTCAGCAAAAACCACGCAATGATCGTAGTTGAGGACTTAAAAGTAGCCAATATGTCGAAGTCAGCGAAAGGCTCAATCGAGAAAAAAGGAAAGAATGTTAAAGCCAAGTCCGGCTTAAATAAATCAATCCTGGATCAAGGTTGGTCAATGCTTGTTAATATGTTGGTGTACAAACAGCAATGGCGAGGTGGTTTACTCGTTAAAGTTGACCCTAAATATACAAGTCAGACTTGTAGTTCATGTGGTCACGTTGCAAAAGAAAATAGGCTTACTCAAGCAAACTTTAGTTGTGTCGAGTGTAGCTTTGGCGAGAATGCAGATATTAATGCTTCTCGCAATATTTTGGCGGTAGGACATACCGTTTTGTCTGTGGAGGGTGGATGCGGTAAAGGTCGCCTTGCGAAGCAGAAAGCAAGTGAAATCCGTGAGGAAGTCACCTAAGAGCTTTTACTTTTAGAATCCCCCACTTGAACATCGTGAAAGTGGTGGGAGTATGTCAAAACTAAGCAGAATGTTTCAGGGGAAGAGTTGAGTGATGAATGCGGCACAATTGCAGAAAACCTTAAGAGCTAGCCAATATACCGAACAGGTATTGGCCAATCACCAGAGTTTACTGGAACAGGATTATGCAATTGATCAGTTTCAAGGCTCACTCAGTCGGGAATATATTGATCAGCTGGTGCAGCACTGCATCCTGAATATAAGCGATGAAGCAACGTGGATGCGCGCAATGCGTATTCTGCGGGCTCGTTTGATGTTTCGCTGGATCTGGCAGGATGCCAATCAACTCACCGATGTTATTACCCTCACTCAAGAACTCTCCGATTTTGCCGATGCCTGCATCTGTGCGGCGAAAGATTTTGCCCGTATTCCGGTCGCTGCCAAGTATGGCCAGCCGATTGGCTATAACGGAAAAGTCCAGGATCTGATTGTCATCGCGATGGGCAAACTCGGCGCCCAAGAACTCAATCTTTCCAGTGATATCGACTTGATTTTTGCCTTCGATGAGCAGGGTGAAACCGATGGGCGCAAATGTATTGATGTGCAGCAGTTTTGCATCCTGTGGGGACAGAAACTGATTCATTTGCTGGATCAGATCACGGCGGATGGTTTTGTATTCCGGGTGGATATGCGCCTCCGTCCCTGGGGCGATGGTTCGGCGCTGGCCATTAGCCACGCGGCCTTGGAAAAATATCTGAGCCAGCATGGGCGTGAATGGGAGCGTTATGCCTGGATTAAAGCGCGTATTGTCAATCCAAGTCCGGAAGGCGATGAGCTGCTGGAGATGACCCGTCCATTTGTATTTCGCAAGTACGTCGATTACAGCGCTTTTGAAGCCATGCGCGAAATGAAAGCTATGATCGAGCGCGAAGTACAGCGCCGTAATATTGAAGATGATATCAAGCTCGGAGCCGGTGGCATTCGCGAAGTCGAGTTTATCGTGCAGGTGTTTCAGTTGATTTACGGCGGCGCCAAACTTGAATTGCAGGATCGGCAGTGTCTGGTGAATCTGAATCATCTGGATGATGCCGAGTTACTGGATGAACAGGCGGTGCAGGATCTGGAAGATGCTTACTTATTCCTGCGTCGGGTCGAGCACGCGATTCAGGCACTGCATGATCAGCAAACGCAATCACTACCGACTGAGCCAGAGTTAAGGGCGCGTATAACGGACACGCTTGGTTTTGCTAATTGGGATAGCTTTATGGCATATCTCAATGAGAAACGTGACAAAGTTATGTATCAGTTTGATCATTTAATTAAGGAAAATGGTCCAGATACCCTGGTTGAAAGTTTTTCACAGCTGGAAAAAAAACTCAAAGAAGTGTTGGATGAGAATGCGAAGAATCTCGTTTATGAGTTTTGGAATGGGCATGCCTTAAAAAAATTACCGGCAAAGGCGGTACAACGTTTAAAAACCTTCTGGCCACATTTAATTGAAGCCGTTTTACAGTCAAATGATCCTCAGGTGGCGTTGGTACGCTTAATGCCCCTAGTTGAATCAGTGATGCGCCGTACGGTATATCTGGTGATGTTAATCGAGAGCAAAGGCGCATTGCAGCGTCTGGTTAAAATGGCAACGGTTAGTCCATGGATTTGCGAAGAACTGACTCATTATCCGGTACTGCTGGATGAATTCCTGTCAATGGATTTTGAATTGCCAAAACGTCAGGATCTGGAAGATTCCTTGCGCCAGCAACTGTTGCGCATTGAAGTTGATCAGGTCGAAGACCAGATGCGGGTCTTGCGCCTGTTTAAAAAATCCAATGTACTTGCTGTAGCCGCCAGTGATGTGCTGGCAGAAAGCCCGTTGATGAAAGTTTCTGATGCCTTGACCGATATTGCTGAAGTATCGGTGAATGCAGCGCTGCATCTGGCCTATCAGATTGTGGCGAAAAAGCATGGTTTTCCACTGGATGCAGAAGGGCAGCGCTGTTCAGTCGAGCATACTGCTTTTGCAGTCATTGGTTATGGTAAAGTCGGTGGTATTGAACTGGGTTATGGCTCGGATCTGGATCTGGTCTTTATTCACTATATGGGTGAACAGGCCGATACCGATGGACTCAAGCCGATCAGTGGTTTTGAGTTTGCCATGCGTGTCGCACAAAAGTTTATGTCCCTCATGACCACGCAAACCCTAGATGGACGCGTATATGAAGTCGATACCCGCTTGCGTCCATCGGGCGAAGCTGGGCTTTTGGTGACCAGTTTGAAAGCCTTTGAACAATATCAGTTCAAGAGTGCCTGGTTATGGGAGCATCAGGCCTTGGTGCGAGCCCGTCCGATTGCGGGTGAAATGAGCTTGCGGAAAAAGTTTGAAGTCTTGCGCCGGGATATTTTGATTCAGCCTCGCGATGAAAATTATGTACGGGCAGAAGTACTGAAAATGCGTCAGAAAATGAAGGAGCATCTCGGTTCTTCTAAAGAGCAAAAAAAAGATGGTATTTTTCATTTAAAACAAGATGCAGGTGGTATCGTAGACATCGAATTTATGGCACAGTATGCGGTGTTGGCCTGGAGTGGGACGAATAAAGATCTCGCCCATTTCTCCGACAATGTACGAATTCTTGAGGATGCCGCAAAATCAGGTTGCTTATCCAGCGACGATGCGACTGCTCTGATTCAAGCTTATCTCCGTGAACGCGCCGAGAGCCATCGCTTAGCCCTTGCAAATCAATCCATGCAAGTGTCTGCAAGCGACTGGCACGATACCCGAATGACCGTTTGCAAGTTATGGCAAAGACTAATTGATCCAAGTGCAGACTTTGTACTGGATAGTGAATAATTGTGAGAAATTGGAGTTTGTGGCATGAATTTGGCTGATCGTGATGGTTTCATTTGGCAAGATGGACAACTAGTTGACTGGCGTGAGGCAAAAACTCACGTATTAACACATACTTTGCATTACAGCATGGGTGTGTTTGAAGGTGTCCGAGCTTATGAAACCCCGAATGGAACGGCTATTTTCCGTCTAAAAGAACATACCAAGCGTTTGTTGAATTCTGCAAAAATTTATCAAATGAAAGTTCCATTTGATCAAGCAGCATTAGAACAGGCTCAAATTGATGTTGTTCGTGAAAACAAATTAGCGTCTTGCTATTTACGTCCAATTATTTTTATTGGTTCTGAAAAACTCGGTATCGCTGCAACTGACAATACCATTCATGCCGTAGTTGCGGCATGGAGCTGGGGGGCGTACCTGGGCGAAGAAGCAATGGCGAAGGGTATTCGCGTAAAAACTTCTTCATTTACCCACCATCATCCGAACGTGACCATGTGTAAGGCCAAAGCATCAGGTAACTACACCTTGTCCATTCTTGCACATCAGGAAGTGGCGCATTCAGGTTATGACGAAGCAATGCTGCTCGACCCGCAAGGCTATGTATGCCAAGGTTCAGGTGAAAACGTATTCCTGGTGCGTGATGGCGTGATTCATACGCCTGATATCGCAGGCGGTGCATTGGATGGTATTACCCGTCAAACCATTATTACTATTGCTAAAGACCTGGGTTATGACGTAATTGAACGCCGTATTACCCGTGATGAGTTCTACATCGCAGATGAAGCATTCTTTACCGGTACTGCTGCAGAAGTCACACCAATCCGTGAATACGATGATCGTCAGATTGGTGAGGGTGTACGTGGTCCAATCACCACTCAAATCCAGAAAGCATACTTCGATGCAGTTCAGGGCAAAGACCCTAAATATGCACACTGGTTAACTTATGTGAAGTAATTAAGAATTTACTGATTGAAAAAACCTCTCATTTGAGAGGTTTTTTTTAACTGATGTACTTATTCTGCCGAACTTATGTCATCATATTCACCATCAAGAAGATTTTAAGATGAGCTTAGGCATACGCAATGAGTAACATCGTTATTTGTATGAAATGGGGAACCAAATACGGTTCGGAATACGTCAATCGTTTATACAATATGGTTAAACGACACACGACAGTCGACTTTAAAATGGTCTGTCTGACGGATCGTACTGAAGGCATTGATCCTGCGGTGCAATGTTTTCCTATTCCACCTTTGGCATTGCCTGAAGGTGCACCTGAGCGTGGCTGGAACAAGCTATCTACTTTTGAACCTGATCTTTATGGTTTGGAAGGCAATGCACTCTTCCTCGATCTTGATGTAGTGATTGTCGATAATATCGATGAGTTCTTTACCTATCCGGGCGACTTCCTGATTATCCATGATTGGAAACGGCCGTGGCGTATCACCGGTAATAGTTCGGTTTACCGGTTTAAGTTGGGTGCTTTCCCGGGTCTATTACCTTATTTCCGTGAAAACTTTGATGAAATCCGTAAAAAATTCCGTAATGAGCAAGCCTATTTGTCTTGGTACGTAGACCGTGAAGGTAAACAGACATACTGGCCAGAAAGCTGGTGCAAGAGCTATAAATATCATTGCCTGCAAAAAATTCCGATGGCTTATTTTAAGCCGCCTGTGAAGCCTGAAGGTGCCAAAATCATTGTTTTTCATGGCGAGATTAATCCGCCAGATGCAGTGAATGGTGGGGGTGGTAAATGGTATCGTTATGTGTTGCCATCGCAGTGGATTAAGGACGCTTGGCAGTAAGTTATAGAGTTTATTCAAGCTAATTGTTGATTAGAAGTATTATGGAAAAAATAGATTTTGTTATTGCGTGGGTCGATGGCAATGATGTAAAGCATCGACTTAAAAGGCAACAGTTTCAATCTACTAATATCGTAAAAGGTTCAGCAGAAGAAACTCGATTTGCTAGTAATGATGAAATCTATTTTTCAATTGCTTCAATTCTTAAATATGTTCCCTATTTTGGAACAATTTATATTATTACGGATGAACAGCAGCCTGCACATATTCATGATTTTTTCGAACAGGGATTATGTGCTCCTGAGCAGATAAAAATAATTGATCATAGAACAATATTTGCTGGTCATGAGCAATACTTGCCTACATTTAATTCTTTAAGTATTGAAACTATGCTTTGGAATATTCCAGGGTTATCAAAGTATTTTATTTATTTGAATGATGATTTCTTCTTTAATGCCTCATCTGAATTAGATGATTTTTTAGTTGGTGACCAGATAAAAGTCTATGGACATTGGGAAAATAACTCCTTAATTAAAGCAAAATTTAATCTACGTAAAGGTCTTAATAAATATTTTGGTAAACCTTTACAGCCTAAATATACAATTGCTCAAATGCTTAGTGCTGAATTATGTGGATTTAATAAATATTATGAAATTCATCATCGTCCCCATATATTGGATCGTGATGTACTACAAAATTATTTTCAAAAATACCCTACAACATTAGCTGAACAGATTAGGTATCGTTTTAGAAGTGCTTTTCAATTTTTACCAGTAGGGCTGAATAACCATTTAAAAATTCGAGAAGAAAAAACAATCTTGTGTAATGATATAAATATTGCTTACTTAAAAAATGAAGCTTCAGTATCTACATTTTTATCAGACCTGAATAATCCAGCTGTTAAATTCGGTTGTATTCAGAGTTTAGATCAATTTGATCCAAAAGAAGCAGAAAAGGTATCTTTTGCTTTAATTGCTAAATTAAAAAACTATTTACCTCTATCTATTCAGCATTAAGAGTTAATCATGAAAGTTGTAACTTATTTAATTAATTTAGACGGAAGTGATGAGCGTCTAGCTGCAGCAACTCAGCAGCTTAATAGTGTGGGCTGGAGGTTTGAACGTTTTGCTGCTTATGATGGTCGGGGTAAAGCACTCTCTGAATTCATAAATTATAATGACGATCAAACTAATAAGGTATTAGGTCGTAGTTTAATGAATTCCGAGTTAGGTTGTTATTTAAGTCATTATGGATGTGCTGAAAAATTTTTAGCCACTGATGCAGATTATTTAGTGGTTTTGGAAGATGACCTTAAAATTAATAGTGACTTTAAGATTAAAATTGACAGCATCATTGAATATTTGCACCAACATCAAGATTTAAACTGGTATCTTATTAATATTGCTGCAAAAAAGAAAAAACTTGCAAAAGATATTACGCAAATAGGGGATATAAGTCTATGGCATGCTTTTTATTTCCCAATTCGTGGCTTAGGGTTAATCTGGTCGCGGCAGGGAGCACAGGCTTTTGTTGAGGCAGGCAAAACTATAAATATGCCGGTTGATATCTTCTTCCAGTCTTGGTTAAGTCAAAATGGCAAAGGTTTAGGGATTTGGCCACCACTAGTGAAGCCAGCAGGGGTCGATAGTGATATTTTGGGAACGGTTGCTACTCAGGGGATTTCTCGCAAAGCACTTGAAAATAGAAGCCGCTCCTATGGATTTAAAAAACAAAAGCGCATGTGGTGTGATCGTTATTATGCGATCAAGCACTTGATTAGTTCAAAGTAAGTAAATTCTATGAAAAATATTGTAATTAGCCTGAAGACGGCAAAAGCACGCCGTGAACATATTGAAAAAGAATTTGGTAAACAGAATATTGGTTTTGAATTTTTTGATGCTCTGGTCCCTGATTTAGCAAAGCCACTTGCAGAGAAAATGCAATTAAATGTTGAGGATGAATACTTAACAGGTGGGGAGTTGGCTTGCTTTATGAGTCATGTGTCAGTTTGGCAAAAAATGGTCGATGAGCAGCTTCCATATGTTGCAATATTTGAAGATGATGTTTTTTTAGGGGAAAGAGCATTTGAAATCTTTAATTCATCTTCGTGGATTCAAGAAGATTGGCATATTATCAAAACGGAAGCATTTTCTGAAAAGGTTTTATTAGCTAAAGAAGTCTACAGAATCAACGATACAAACCGTCAGATTGCTCGTTTAACTGGAAAAAATTTAGGAACAGCGGGTTATATATTGTCACTTAAGGGTGCTATGGCTTATCTAAATTATATTAAACAATCATCTTTGAGTCCTTTAGATGAAATGATGTTTAGAGATTTTATTCATGCTAAGCACTGTGATGTTTATCAAATGTCACCTGCCAGTTGTATACAGGAAATGATGTTATATCCAGAGAAAAAAACTGTTCTGTCTAGTGATTTAATTGATGAACGTAAAGCCAGAATGAAGAAATATAAGAAAAAAGGTTGGATGAAAGTAGAGAAGGAAATTAGCCGAATTATCAATCAAGTTAAATATTATTTTTTAGGGAAAGTAGTTTCTTTTAAATAAGATTAAATTACTGAGAGTGGATTTTTTAATCCATTCTCAGTGAACGACGATTCATTTTATGGATATGATTATTCTGAGTTGCTAATTTTAAATCTTTTCCTTGGGAAGAATAGACTTGATACAGATGTGGTAAGGTATCATCTAATATAGGTAATAATTGGAATTTATCCCTTAATGTTAATTCATTGAACATAATTTGAAAAAAGAAATAATGTGGAATTGTATTTTGAGTTTTCCAAAAATTGAGTAAAAGATCTAAACATTTGTGTAGGTTTGCTTGTTTAGGTTTTGCAACTATAAAACTATTTAATATATTTACTTTTGAATCTGAGTCCCAGCAAAAATAATCTTGATTAAAATTATTCCAAAACTCTTGATTGGTAGCATCTTTAGTCCTTTGGTACATAAATAAATTACTATTTTTTATTTCATCTGGAATTGGGCCTGTAAGTAAAATAGTAGCATCCATCCAGATTCCACCATAAACATCAAGTAATGCTAAACGAATAAGGTCAGCAAAAAAGGCATGCTTATATTCTTCATTCTTTTTCTTTTCCCAGACAAAATCAGGAAAATTAATATATTCCGAGATATTGTTTTCATCAAGACGGATGATAGTATAGTCTTGTTTAAACTCATCAATAGATTGACAACATTTCTTTACTATAATTGGTAAAGCATTTTCTTCAAATCCTTGACCCCAATATTGCCAAATGATTTTTTTACCTACTAAGTCTTTTTGGGGTTTTAGATCAAAAAAACTTAAGAGTGCTTTGTCATAAGCATCAATAAAGGAGTTAAAACACTTGGCAATATGATTTTTATTACGCTTATTAGCTTCTTTATCAATTCTTTTACGGAAATATTTGGGGATTAGATAATAAAATAGACGCCATGGATATTTTTTACGGATGGTTGAAATGAGAGAGTGAAAGGGTTCTTTAGATGAAAAAACTTTTGATATATTGTTTGAGTCTAAATGAAATTCTTTTTTTGGGTTTACCATTTAATTTTTTCCATTCAATTTGATCAATATATTGATCTGTTTCCCCACGAAGAAAAGCATGTCCACCAAATCGATAATGTGATTTATCAGAAAACATGACTTTCGACTCTTTCTTCCAATATTCTTTCTCACCACGAGTAAAATATGGCGGCAGTATTTTAACATCTGTTCTATCAAGAGCATATTTATTTAGATGACTTTCATCATGCCATAGAGCAATAATATTCTGATCTAAGTCCTCTTTGGTCTTACGATTTAAATGTTCACACATCTCAAGAAAATTTACTGATTTCCCACCGTTTAATGCCCCTGTAAAGTAGTGTTTACCCTGAGAAAGTGGAATATATGCATTTGAAAGTGGATTTCTATCATATGTAAATTGCTTTTTATTTTTATGGAATGCATGAGGCTGATGAGTTAAAACTAAATTTTCAGCACTGTTTAATGGAAGTAGATCTTCTTCTGTAATAGTTTTAACAATTTCAGTATTTGCATTGAAGAAGAAAATATAATCAAATTTTTTTAATTGATTCTTTTGGGTTAAAAAGATATTAAATCTCATTAAGGTGTCATACGGCCAACCTAATTTTGGTTGCTTAATATAAGTAATATTTTCTTCAATATCACTTTCTAATAATTCTTTGCAGTCTGTAAATACAAAATAATGTTTTGAACTATTTAATAAAAGATTTTGCTCAGCTGATTTATAAAAAAAATCCCAGAACTTGATATATCGACCAGTTGCAATGTATAGAATAGCCACTTTAGTTTTGTTGTACATGTAAAAATTTCCTCTTAATTTATTTTCAATAAAACTTTTTTTTATTTAATGTCTTCCTAAAGCGTTTATACCCCCACAAATATTGTTCTGGAGCGACATTAATCATGCGCTCCATTTCTTTATTTAAGGTATCAACTGACAGTTGTAAATCTTTAGATAAAATATCATTTGATAACTTAGTCACGTAAATATCATAACCGGAAAAATCTTCACGTCTTAAACAACTAAGCCCAACTACAGAACATTGTGTTTTAGCTGCCAGTTTGGAAAGAAGCGTAGAGGACAGCGCATTTTGACCATAAAAATAAGAATAGATTCCACCAGATTCTTTAGGAACATGATCCGGCAAAATTGCAGAAAAACCACCCTGTTTTAAATGCTTAAACACAGCACGTACCCCAGAATCATCTGTAGGGACCAGTGTTGCATTCAGGCGTTGCCGAGCTTCAAGCATAAAGCGGTCAACATCCTGATTCTTGCTGGGCTTATACATAATCACAGGGGAGGTATGTTGATTTACCCAAACATTTAATAGCTCCCACGTACCAAAATGTGGAACTACAGCCAAGCAGCCCTGAGGATTTTGCAAAGCTTGCAGGAAAATATCTTTGCCATGCACATCCTGAATTAAAGACAGCGCGTATTCAGGAGATGATCCCCAAATCTTGACTGATTCCGCATAAGTCATGCACTGACTTTTCAGGCTGCGTTTGGTCAAATCAGCCCGTTCAGATTCAGAAAGTTCTGGATAAGCAGAGGCCAGATTAATCTCAGTCACTCGGCGTGCAGAAGAATGGCTGAAATACAAAAGAGATCCAGCCAGTTGCGCAAGATTTTGAATGAATCTTAGTGGAAGCTTGGAGAAATTTTTGAGTAGGGTGTACATGCTATCCAGATGGTCAGATTATAGGTCTTTGTCCGGATTGCCCTTCAGCACCATATAAATCAAACCTACAAAAATCAGCAGGGCACCTAAAATACTGCTCAGGCAAAAATACACAATACGGTCATTGGTATCGAGGTTGAACAGGTTGTTGGCAAGGATATAGCGCATGAACAGCCATTGAACCACTGAAAATACAATAAGCATAATGCTGCGATTACGAACTGCAGGACGCATAGCCATTGCTAATTACCTTAGATTAAAAACTGTGGCTATTATGCCACTGTTCCAGATACGACTCAATCTTACAAAAAAAGCCCCGCACGAGGCAGAGCTTTTTCACTTAATACTTCAAGAATTATTCTTGAGATTCAGCTTTTGGTTTTTCACGTAAGCGAATACCCAGGTCACGCAGTTGATTTGATTCAACTGGAGCAGGTGCTTGCGTTAATGGACATTCAGCAGTCTTGGTTTTCGGGAATGCGATGACATCACGAATCGAAGCACCGCCAGTCATGAGCATCACAAGACGGTCAAGACCAAATGCCAAACCACCATGCGGAGGCGCGCCATAACGTAATGCATTTAACAAGAAACTGAATTTCTCTTCTGCTTCTTCTTCACCAATACCAAGTGCTTCAAAGATCGCTTTTTGCATTTCAAGATTGTGAATACGCAGTGAACCACCACCGATTTCAGTACCGTTCAAAACCATATCGTAAGCAACAGACAACGCAGCACCTGGATTGTTCTTCACTTCTTCTACGCTTGATTTTGGTAGCGTGAATGGATGGTGAACAGAGGTCCATTTACCATCATCAGTTTCTTCGAACATTGGGAAATCAACAACCCAAAGTGGTGCCCACTCACAAGTTGCAAGTTTCATATCATGACCGATCTTCACACGAAGCGCACCCATGGCATCGTTTACAACTTTGGCTTTGTCTGCACCGAAGAATACGATGTCGCCATTTTCAGCGCCAACACGTTTCAATAGATCAAGTACGATTGGCTCGATGAATTTCACGATTGGAGATTGAAGACCTTCGATGCCTTTTTCAAGTTCGTTGACTTTGATGTAAGCCAAACCGCGTGCACCGTAGATGCCTACAAATTTGGTGTATTCATCAATCGCGCTACGTGGCAGTGAACCCGCACCCGGTACGCGAAGCGCAACGATACGACCTTTAGGATCTTTAGCAGGACCTGCGAATACTTTGAACTCAACGTCTTGCATCAAGTCTGCAACGTCAACCAGTTTCAACGGAATACGCATATCTGGTTTGTCAGATGCATAGTCACGCATTGCATCGTTGTAGGTCATGCGTGGGAATTTATCAAACTCTACGTTTAGAAGTTCTTTGAACATCTTCACGGTTAAAGTTTCCATTAAATCCATAATGTCATCGTCACTCATGAACGATGTTTCAACGTCGATTTGGGTGAATTCAGGCTGACGGTCAGCACGTAAGTCTTCATCACGGAAACATTTCGCGATTTGGTAGTAACGATCAATACCGCCGACCATCAACAACTGTTTGAATAGCTGTGGCGATTGTGGAAGTGCGTAGAAGCTACCGTTAGATACGCGGCTTGGCACTAAATAGTCACGCGCACCTTCAGGCGTTGCACGAGTTAAGATCGGAGTTTCAACGTCTAGGAAGCCATTGTCTTCGAAGTAGTTACGAATCAGGTTGGTTAATTTAGAACGAAAACGTAAACGATCTAGCATTTCTGGACGACGGATGTCCAGGAAACGGTATTTCAAACGAATTTCTTCAGAAATATTGGTGTTTTCGTCATTCAAAGGGAATGGCGGAGTTTCAGACTGAGCAAGAACTTCAATTTCTTTACCCAAGACTTCGATTTGACCGCTCACCATATTGGCATTTTCTGTGCCTTCATAACGGCGACGCACACGGCCTGTAATTTTTAATACAAATTCTGAACGTACTTTATCAGCAGTTGCGAATGCTTCAGGAGTATCTGGGTCAATAACCACTTGAACAAGACCATCACGGTCACGCATGTCAAGGAAGATTACACCACCGTGGTCACGGCGACGGTGTACCCAACCGCATAATGTTACGGTTTGGTCAATTTGAGCTTCGGTTAAAGAACCGCAGTAATGAGTTCGCATCATAGCGTTAGAAATCCAACTATATGGGTTAAGGTCAGCGAATACGTAAACAGCGTACCGCTTTGAGTAAAGGTAGGATTATGCCTCTTTGGGCATGTTGTCACAAGAACTTGGGTCAAAAACAATATCATTTTAAAGTGAATAGGCGCAAAGCCAGTGCTTTGTTTAATCCATCCTGTGCTCTCTGTCTAAAAATAAAAACAGTAAACAGCCCAGACTGAAGGTGATCAGAAAGCCTTGGCTAAATTCATTGATCGAGCGACCAGTAAAATAATAGAGGTCTGATTGCCAGACTTCCGTAGAAATATAGCGCGCATAATCCCAGACAGAAAATAGGCCGGTAAATATAGAAAAGAGCAATAAGCCCCAGGCAAAGGATTTGATTTTCACACTGACTGCAAGATATTGCTGATGAGTTTTATAGTAATGCAGGCTCATCCACAGGATAAGAGGCAAGACAATCACTGAGGTGCCAATCTGTAAAATTCGGTGCAGCGGATAACTTTGTCCAAGCAACTGAAAATGTTGGGCTAAGACGTTATGAAAGGCAAAAGTTCGAAAGTCGACATGCGTTAGTCCATCCCAGATTAAATGGGTGGCTGTACCAATGATGACTGCCAGACACATCACCAGGATGAATTTTAGTGCTGCAAGGATATTGTGAATCTTTAAATCATGCTGAATACCGATGAAACGGTAAATAGCTGGGCGATATAGACCATACCAGATCATGCAGAAAATAAGTCCGATCCACAGGTCAGGATGTATCAGCGAAGACCATAAATGCGTGATATTTGAATTACTCGAAGTAAAGAGACGATATAAATCGGGCACCATACAGCCAATCGCCAGCGCAGCAACAGGAAGTCTATTCCCAGTCAAATATGAAATAGGTGGAGCAAGCACAGCATGCGACAAGGTAAAGGGCATAAAGATAATGTTTTAATGTAATCAAAAATATTCAAAGGGCATTCTAATAAAATATAACACTGAGTATCGTAAAGGATTGCAAAAACAATGAAATGTTATATTATAACATTAATCCAAATTGCTGAATTTGAGCTTCGGTCATGTCCTTCCCTAAGAATCTAATAACATTGTCAATTTTTGCTGTAGTTGCGCCTACAGTATTTGCAGAGCAATCCTCATCTTCTATCCCGGTTCAGACCATGGACACTATTCAGGTGCAAGCTCATCCATTGGTGCAGACTGCGGCGGATTTCGCGGTTGCAGATCAGGTCGTGGATCAGAAAGCGCTGTCTGAACGTGCTACCACCATTGGGGATGCCTTGGCAGATGAGCTGGGTGTTTATTCTAATCAATATGGTTCAGGCTCAAGCCGTCCTGTGATTCGTGGTCAAGATGGTCCACGTGTGAAAGTGTTGCAGCATGCTTCTGAAACAGCGGATGTATCCACTTTGTCTCCTGACCATGCAGTAACCGTTGATCCGATTCTGGCGAAACAGGTCGAAGTGATTCGTGGTCCATCTACATTACTTTATGGTGCCGGTACAGTCGGTGGTCTGGTGAATGTCACTGATCAAAAAATTCCGACCCAGATGCCTGAAGATGGTTTGGAAGGTACAGTCGGCCTGCGTTATAACTCAGGCAGTGATGAAAAACTGGCAAGTGCTGGTGTGACAGCGGGTATTGGTGAAAACTTTGCTTTGCGTGTAGAAGGCTCAAAACGTAAAGCCAATGATTATATTGCACCGGATTATTTTCATGAGCATGATGACGAATTAGAAAAAGAACGTCGTGTGGGCAATACTTTTGCTGAAGGGCAAACAGTCAATATTGGCGGATCATGGATTCATGATCGTGGTTTTGTCGGTCTGTCTTATAGCAACCGTCAGGATCAGTATGGCTTACCAGGGCATAGTCATGAATATCATGGTTGTGTTTTACATGGTGATCATTTTCATGGTTGTCCAACACCTGACCCAGATGCACCAGCCCATGAAGAGCATGGTGGACCATGGGTAGATTTAAAATCTGAACGCTATGAAGTACGCACCGAACTGGAACAGCCTTTTGCCGGTGTTGAAAAACTACGTGCACATGCCAGCATTACCGATTATGAACACAATGAACTTGAAGAAAGTGAAGTCATTAGTAACTTTAAAAGCAAAGGTTATGACGGCCGTTTAGAGTTGGTGCATGTGCCAGTTGCAGGCTGGGAAGGGGTGATTGGAACCCAGATTTCACAGCAAAAAATTAATCTTGCCGCATCAGAGCATGACCATCATGAAGATGGCGATGAGGACGATGAAGAACATCATGTTCATAGTTCAGGTGTCGTGATGCCGGACACAAAAACTGACAAATTCAGTCTTTTTGCTTTAGAGCATAAGCAACTTGGCGATGTGCATGTTGAACTTGGTGCGCGTGTCGATCATCAAAAAGTGAAAGTAGATTCGGATCAGAAAGATTATTCGGGGACTGGTGTCTCTGCATCCGCTGCTGCCAACTGGGAATTTGCACCGGACTACAAACTTTCTGTAGTGGGATCACATCAGCAGCGTTTGCCTTTAGCTCAAGAACTCTATGCTGATGGCTTGCATTTTGCGACCAATACCTATGAACTAGGTAATCCTGATCTCGATAAAGAAACTTCAAATAATCTCGAGTTAGGTCTGCATTATGAAGGGGATAAACTGGATTACCGTGTGCATGTCTATCACAACTGGTTTGATGATTATATCTATGGCGAAACGGTAGCGCAAAAAGGTAATTTACGTGGCGTGCAATATACCCAGGACAAAGCCAGATTCTATGGTACAGAAGCACAAGCCGGGTATCAGATCAATGATATGTATAAGCTCAGCGTCTTTGGGGACTATGTACGTGGCAAGATTGAAGGCGAAAATGCACCACGTGTACCTGCAGGTCGCTTAGGCACCAAAGTAGAAGCAGACTTTGCCGATGGCTGGTCAGGTTTGGCTGAGTATTATCATGTCTTTAATCAGGACAAAATCGCCAGCTATGAAGATGAAACCCAAGGCTACAATATGGTGAATGTTGGCCTGAGTTATGCCAATAGCATTGCAGATAACAATGCTTATCGAGTTTATTTCAAGGCCAATAACCTGCTCGATGATCAGGTGTATTCACATACTTCCTTCCTGTCGAATATTCCGCAGGTGGGTCGCAACTTTACTGTCGGCGTGCAGTATGATTTCTAACAGGTCTACTGAAATAATCGACCAAATCATCTAGATCTCACTGAAATCTACTTGAAAAATCATAAGATAAAACCTAGCCTGAGTATATTGGGTTAGGTTTTTTCTTATGCGTATCTTTCAACGAATTCACAATAAATTGAACTGGTCGAATCGCCGTTATGCGACTTTGATCATTAGTATGCTGGCTGTGGGTTATTTGGCTTCGGCAATCTACCACACGTATAAGCCTTTGCCGGAAGGTCTGAATTACACGGGCAAACTGCGTCATGCCGAAGTCAAGTTTCTGGCCGATCAGACTTATCTGGATGCCGAAGGAAAACAGCATTTAGATCATCGCATTTTTAATGAAATGCTGAAAATGATTGAAGAGGCCAAATCGCTGATTGTGCTGGATATGTTTTTATTTAATCAGCAAACCGGTGCATCTACGCAGCAGCATCAGGCATTGAGTCAACAACTGAGCGATGCTTTAATCAGTAAACGTCTGCTGCAGCCTGAGGTAGAAATCAAATTTATTACCGATCCGATCAATTCGGTCTATGGTGGAATTAGATCCGAGCAGTATCGGGAATTACGTCAGCACGGTATTGATGTGATTGAAACCAATCTGACGCCGTTGCGGGCTTCCAATCCAAGCTGGTCCGGCTTCTGGTATATCTGTTGCCAGGGCATTGGCAATAATCCGGAAACAGGCTGGTTGCCGAATCCATTTGGAACAGAAAAAATTACCCTGCGCAGTTATTTTGATTTGTTTAACTTTAAAGCCAATCATCGCAAAACTATGGTGGTGGATACCGATCAAGGCTGGAAAGCACTGGTCACATCCATGAATCCGCATGATGGCAGTTCACGGCATTCCAATATTGGTTTATTGGTCTGGGGGAGCACAGCTGTGGATATTTTGAAAACAGAACTGTCTGTGGGCATGATGTCACAAGCGAATATGCCAGCCATTGTCGCTGGGGATTTTCAGGCAGACAGTAGCCAGCCACAAGCTCAGGTGCTGACTGAAAAAGCCATTTATGATGCGATTCTGAATCTGATTCAGACCGCGAAAGCCAGTGAACAGATTGATCTGGCAATGTTTTATCTGTCTGAGCGAAAAATTATCAAAAGTCTGATAGCGGCCCATGAACGTGGTGTCAAAGTCCGGATTTTACTCGACCCAAATAAAGATGCCTTTGGCCGTGAAAAGAATGGAATTCCAAATCGGCAGGTGGCTTCAGAATTGCACGAAGCGGGTATAAATGTACGTTGGTGTCATACTCAGGGTGAGCAATGTCATAGCAAGATCCTAATGAAGCGCAATGCTCAGCAAGCTGAAATGATTTTAGGTTCGGCCAATTTTACGGTACGCAATTTGAAAAACTATAATCTGGAAACTAATATGCGCGTGGTGGGTCAGCCTCAGGCCGAAGTCTTCCGGGATGCCCAGCAATATTTTGAGGGTGCATGGTCAAATCTAAATGGCCGTTCGATGAGCGTAGATTACACTCAATATGCAGAAAACTCGTTCTTTAAATATTGGCTGTATCGTTTTATGGAATGGAGCGGCTGGTCGACGTTTTAATTTTAAATCCCTCCTGACCTCCCTTTTTAAAAAGGGAGGAAAGTCCCTCTTTGAAAAAGAGGGAGTTAGGGAGATTTTTTATTATCAGCTTTTTGATTCTGGATTCGGCGGAACCAGCTGATCCAGCTCTTTATCCGTTAATTCATCCAGCTCAGAAATATCGGTTTTAATTTTCCATTGCGCTTCATCATCAACCGGATTTGGTAAACGCGCTTCTAACCAGTCACAAACTACATCGGGTGGGAAATCTGCGTGATTACACTGGATCACCCAAGACAGGAAATCTTTGGCTACACCATTCATATATGGCGGTGGCGAAACTGGAAGAAACTGAGTTGGAAGACGTTCATTTTTAGAAATATAATTCAGGACATGACCTAGTTCTTGCACAGTTTGCCAAGCCAGCGGATGATCTACATTGATCTGAAACTTAAACCACCATGCCTGTTTACCATCTGAACCATAGCTATCAATCCGTTCTTTCTGAACACTCGGCACTTTAGAAAAATATTCATGTAAACGATCGAAATTTAAATCAGACACAGTATTCAACTCGAAACATTAAAAAAAGTAATTTTAGCATAAAGCAGCAGGATGCCGATGAGCCCGCTAGATTGAAAATAGGCGAGCGCATTACAAAAAATTGCAGCTCCAACGAGCTTATCCATATTTTTCGCATCTATTTTGTTTAAAATATAAGCAGATTATTCGGAGGAAGCTCAAATGAGAATCGTACTATCGAGCGCAATATTCGCTGCTTTGCTATTGGGAGCTTCTGCACAGACGATGGCTGACAATGCCTGGGTGGGTTATAGCGGTATAGATCGATCCACACCGAATTATCGCAGCGCTCCACGATCTTATGATCCACCACGGCAGCATTATCCGCAACGTTCACTGCCACCAAGACCACATTACCCGCAACGACCACCACATTGGGGCTATCCACCTGCACAGAGTCAAAGTGGATTAAATATTCAGTATCAGGCACCGACCACTATTTATCGAAATTCGAATAGTTATAGCTGGGTCAATGGTGATCCGAATGTTGCCCGGATTGAAAGTTCGAGATATACGGTAATTACTGATTGGCAGCGTTTAGGACTACCAGCACCGCCACGTGGCAGCTACTGGATTTATGAAAACGGACGCTATGTGCTGGTGCCAAATCGTTAAACTGCTTTAAATTCTGAACGGATAATTCAGCAATAAGCGTAAATAACTCAAAAAGACCAAAATAGTTCCCTCTCCTGTGAGGAGATGAGTAGCACTGCTACGCAAGGGAGAGGTTGCTTGAGATAAATAGTTCTAAACCCTGAAAGAGGCTTGAGTATTGCTTTAAGCTGAAGTGCAAAAAAAGAGGGCTTAAAAGACTATGCCAATTCATCATCTTCTGGGCGCGGTGTTTTGCCGAGTGGTAGTGGCTTTTCACTATGTTTGTCACGGATCACGGATGGATAGGTCCATGAGGCATAGCGCACCACTAATATCGCAAAGGCCAAAATCAGAATCGAACCGGTAATAATCACCAGATCCATGCTGGCTTTATGCGTGTGTTGAATATCTGCAATCAGCAAACGGGTCAATGCAGTAATCGCAATATAAATCAGGAAACGTACTGGCATATGGTTGGTTTTAAAGTAGATACCAACCATGGCACCCAGTTCCAGATAGATAAACAATAAAAGAATGTCATCAATGGTGGCGAACTGTTTGACGGTCAGAATGTCAATGACGGTATGGCCGGCGGACCAGATCACCATACAGCCAATAATAAACAGCGCAATATAATGAAAGCTTTCTACAGCAAGATTACCAAGACGGTCGAGGAGGGCTTCAAATTTTTCAATTTTTGGACGTGATTTAGACATATTATCCTCCTGATTTTTCATGTGAAATAAAAGATAGTTGCAGAATAACCTGCAAAGATCATGCACAGAATGATTGAATGAAAAATAAAGATTAAATTATTTGAACTTTTGCGCTTTTTTTAGACTAAATTGCTATATTGTATGGGTGGTACATTGAATAAATAGGAGAAAAAAGTGTTAGATAAAATTCAAACAAAAATTAGCCAATTAGAAGCCGGAAAAAAATTAATCCTCGGCGTAGGCATTAAGGCTGAAGATATGCAAAAGGTGGTGGAACTCTGCGAGTCTTTAGAGTCTGAGGGGAATATCAAAATTGTGAATAAACATCTTAATCCGAAAAGCAATAATCAGCCGGATACCTTACTGATTCAAAAAGTTTAATTATTGCATTTTCATAAAAAAACGCCTGCTGATGCAGGCGTTTTTTATTGCAGATTTTCAGCTTAAGCTTGAGTCGTGAAATAATCTTCAGAGAAGTTCATGATGACGTCAGAACCTGATTTCACTTTAGTAATGCGTAATGCCAGTTCAGGCAGAATGCGTTGCACAAAATAACGTGCCAGAGCGAGTTTATTTTGATAGAACTCACCTTCTTTATTTTTCGCTGCATTGGCAATGCGCGCGAACATATAAGAGAAGCTCAACAGACCTACAGCGTGCAGATAGTCAACTGCAGTCGCATTCGGGAAGTCATGGCTTTCTCTTGCTGCTTCCAGAATGTACTGAGTCACTGATTCAACTTCAGTCGCTGCATCTAGTGTGGCATCTTTAATGAAGTTCAGGTCTGCATCCAGACTATTGGCAAAGTCACGGATTTCAGAGATATATTCAGAGATATATTCGCCGCCACATTTAATGGTTTTACGGCCGATCAAGTCTTGTGACTGTACGCCGTTGGTGCCTTCATAGATCTGGGAAATACGCAGGTCACGGATACATTGCTCTAGGCCCCATTCACGGATATAGCCATGACCACCGAAGACCATTTGTGCATCTAATGTTGCCTGGAATGCGGTATCCGTTAAATATGCTTTCGCGATTGGTGTTAATAGCGCAACGCGGTCATTGGCTTTTTTCACCGCTTCAGGATCAGTAGAGAATTTGGTGATATCCAGTTGCTGACCTACATAAACTGCAAAGGCACGCGAAGCTTCGTTATTGGCACGTACATTCAGCAGCATACGGCGTACATCACCATGCACCAGAATACTGTCTGCAGGTTTGTTTGGTGATTGAACGCCAGCCGCGCTGCGACCCTGTAAACGGTCTGTCGCATATTGCGCAGCGTTTTGATAAGCGAATTCAGAAGCACCTAGGCCTTGGATACCCATGGACAGACGTTCATAGTTCATCATCACGAACATTGCCGCCAGACCTTCGTTTTCTTTACCAACCAGGTAACCTTTGGCACCGTCAAAGTTCATCACACAAGTCGCAGATGCCTTGATCCCCATTTTGTGTTCGATTGAACCTGGGCCGACCGGGTTACGTTCGCCAATAGAACCATCTTCATTCACCAGGAATTTCGGTACGATGAAGAGGGAAATACCACGAGAGCCGGCAGGCGCATCTGGGGTTTTTGCTAGAACGAGGTGGATGATATTTTCCGCCAGGTCGTGATCACCACCCGTGATGAAAATCTTGGTGCCGCTGATGCTATAAGTGCCGTCTTCGTTACGTTCAGCTTTGGTCTTGATAATACCCAGATCAGTACCGGCATGTGGCTCGGTTAAGCACATGGTACCTGACCATTCACCTGAATAAATTTTAGGTAAATAGGTTTCTTTTTGTGCTTGTGAAGCGTAGCTGTTCAGCGCCATGCCTGCACCAACAGAAAGCAGTGGATAGAGCATGAAAGAAGGGTTGGTGGCAAACAGCATTTCATCAGAAAGTACTGTCAGCATTTTCGGCATTTCCTGGCCGCCCCATTCCATATCTGCGCCCAGACCAATCCAGCCGCCTTCTGCATATTGTTTGAAGGCTTCTTTAAAGCCAGCAGGTGTGGTCACATTGCCATTTTCAATTTTTGCGCCTTCTTCATCACCGGTACGGTTCAGTGGAAGCGTGACGTTTTGCGAAAATTTTGCCATTTCTTCAAGAATCGCTTCTGCTGTCGCAGCATCCAGATGCGCTAGATTTTCATTGGCCTGCCAGAACTGTTCTGCATTGAAGACATCGTTCAGGATGAATTTCATATCGGCAAGTGGCGCGTTATAAATTGGCATGGTGTGTCACCTGTTTATTGTTTGATTAAATGAGTTTTAATCAGTCTAAAACACTCAAAATCTGAATGTTAGACGACTAAAGGTTAATTCTGTAACTCTTTATAAAGAAAAAGGACTGCCTGTTGATTGACCGTCCTTTTTCTATGATGTAGCTAGTCTGAGACTAACTTAGAATGCAAAGTGTTCCGCATCCAGGTTCATCAATGGCTCTACACCTGTCGCAATCACTTCGACGTGTGAACGAACGCGTGGCAGGATTTTCTTGAAGTAGAAGCGTGCTGTCGTCACTTTGGCATTGTAGAAGTCAACTTCAGTGGTGCCAGCAGCCAGCTGCTCTTGAGCAACCAGTGCCATACGTGCCCATAGGTAAGCCAGAGTGACATAACCAGAGAAGTACAGGTAATCGACTGCAGCCGCACCCACTTCTTCAGGGTTTTGCATCGCGCGCATACCAATTTGCATGGTCAGGTCGCCCCATTCTTTGTTCAAGGTAGCCAATGGTTCAACGAATTCTTTCATTGCAGCATTGTCTTTGTGCGCTTCAGCAAATTTATGGATGATCTTGGTGAAGTCTTTCAACATTGCACCTTGCGTACCCAATACTTTACGGCCTAACAAGTCTAGTGCCTGAATTTCAGTGGTACCTTCGTACAAGCAGGCGATACGTGTATCACGTACGATCTGCTCCATACCGTGCTCAGAAATAAAGCCGTGACCACCAAATACCTGTACACCGTGTTTCGCAGCTTCAGAACCAGTTTCAGTCAGGAACGCTTTTGCGATTGGTGTCAGCAATGACAGGATGTTGTCTGCAAATTTACGGTCTGCTTCTTCTGCAGCATGTTCAACTACGTCAGCATATTGTGCTAACAGGTAAACCAGTGCACGACCACCTTCTGCATATGCTTTTTGAGTTAAAAGCATGTTACGTACCGCAGGATGCACAATGATTGGATCTGCTTCTTTTTCAGGTGCTTTAGGACCAGAAAGAGAACGCATTGCCAGACGGTCTTTTGCATATGCAAGCGCGCCTTGGAATGAACCTTCAGATGCTGCAAGACCTTGAACTGCTGTACCGATACGTGCTGTGTTCATGAACGTGAACATGCAGTTCAGGCCGCGGTTTTCAGGTCCAATCAGGAAGCCTTTAGCATTGTCAAAGTTGATGACACAAGTCGCGTTACCATGGATACCCATTTTGTGTTCGATCGAACCACAACGTACACCGTTACGCTCGCCAATCGAACCGTCAGCATTCAGGTTGAATTTTGGCACGATGAATAATGAGATACCTTTGGTGCCTTTCGGTGCACCTGGCAGGCGAGCAAGTACGATATGGATGATATTTTCAGCCATGTCGTGTTCACCAGCAGAGATAAAGATTTTCTCGCCAGAGATTGCATAGCTACCGTCCGCTTGTGGTTCAGCTTTGGTACGGATAATACCCAGGTCAGAACCCGCATGGGATTCAGTTAAGCACATGGTACCCGTCCACTCACCTGAAACCAGTTTAGGCAGGTAAGCATCTTTTTGTTCAGCTGAACCATGGTGTTCTAAAGTACGAACTGCACCGTGAGACAGGCCAGGGTACATGCCCCATGCCCAGTTCGCAGTACCGACCATTTCAGAAATCGTGATACCTAAAGAGTTTGGTAAGCCTTGACCGCCGTATTGTTCTTCAGCAGAAAGAGAAGGGAAGCCAAGCTCGATGTATTTTTGGTACGCTTCTTTAAAGCCAGTCGGAGTCGTAACAACGCCGTCATTCCAGGTACAGCCTTCACGGTCACCGGTCTGGTTGATCGGAGACAATTCGTTTTCACAGAAGTCGGCCGCAGCTTCTAAGTACTGATCTACCAGCTCACGGCTTACGTTTTCTTGGAATGCAGGGAGATTTGCATAGTGTTGTTCAGCATTTAATAATTCATGCAACACAAATTGCATATCACGTAAAGGCGCTTTGTATTGTGGCATATCGGTTTCCTCAATACTGGTTGAACCAGCGTTATAATCTTAGATGAACTAAAACCTGTCTTCACTGACACGGTTTGGAATGATCTAATCGTGCAACAACTTCCCTTGCGGTACAAGCTTTTCGGGGTGTTTTCTTGGTGACTGTAAAGTCAAAGATTAATCTGCATGACGCATTAAAGGTCTTGAGTATAAAGACTTTAGCCATATTCTGCAGGAAACGAATAGTCAACTGTATGCATGAAAGAGCACGCAATAAAAAAGCACCCGAAGGTGCTAGTCGTGAAGCCTTGATTCCTATGCATTAATAGGTAGAGGCTGTGGGCTGGAAACGGACATGACATTTGCCATTGATGGTTTGTTCGCTCATCTTGATCTGTGCAGCAGTCCCGTCTTTTTTGCCTTGACAGGCTTGCAGCATGGCTTGTTGATGTGCCTGACGTTGAGCGAGGCGCTGATCAAACTGTTTAGTCAATTCTGCACGTTTGGCATCCGTCAAGACTTCACCGTGCATCATGCCTCTACGCATATCGGCACGCATTGGACGATGCTCAGCTTTCATGTCGCGATGGCTTTTCATCTCTTTATGATCTGCTTTAAAGACCATCTTGCAGGTGCCGTCTATGGTTTTATCGCCAGTCTTGATTTGAACAGCCGAGCCCACAGCTTTATTGTCGCAGGCCTGTTGAAGCTGTTTGGCAAACTGCATGCGTTCTGCACGCTTTGCCTTAAACTGTTCACGCTGTTCGGGAGTTAGATGCTGTTTTTTGCCTTCATGATGTTTCATCATATGGGGGTGATCATTATGTTTCATCATATGGGGGTGATCATTGTTTGGGACATTACTGGTGGATTGACAGGCAGTCAACGCACCCATTGATAAAACACTTGCACTGATTAAAGCTATTTTTGTCATGGTTTGCATTGTATTTATCCCCGTCAAGAAGCTGATTCTATGTCAGATAAAGATTAAACAATAAAGATGAAGAAACAATGAAGAGTTTTTTGCTGCGGTGTTCGCTACAATAATGAATATAGAAGAAAAATTGAGATTTCTATTTTGAACATTCGCCGCATTCCCATTGCATTACGTCTATTTTTGACCGTGCTGTTGACCACGCTGGTCATTACCACGGTAAGTCTAGGTGTATTGCATCTGAATATGCAGCGTAATTTCGCCCGTTATGTCGCTGATGTCGAAATGCAGAAGCTGGATTATGTGATTGAAAATCTGGCAGATGTCTATGCAGTCTATCAGGACTGGGGCAACGCGATTCAGGCACAGATTCTCCAGATGGAAGGTGAAGCCGCACCAGATGATTATGACCGATTATCACGCTGGTGGCTGCGCCGTCAGTATGATATTGCCTTGCAGCAGCGTTATTTTCAGGAACAGACCCTGGCTCAAGTGGCACCGAGTATGGTGGATCCAGAGTTACCACAACGTCAAGTCAATGAAGAAGAGTTACGGGTGCTGGCATCTAATTTGCCGTCCCAGTTTCAGCCCTTTGAAGGCTTAAAATTCCCGCTTAGTTCTAATCAGAATCTGTTTAGAACTGATCGCAAAAATGGTGAGCAGCCAGCACAGCAACCGACTGGCAAGAAACAGTTTATCCAGATGCCGGACCGTCTCGGCCTCAGTTCACGTCTCTCTCTGTATGATGCAAAACGTCGTTTTGTAGTGGGTGAAGCTTCGGATGAGCAAGTTTCTTATCGCCCGATTATGGTGAATAATCAGATTGTCGGCTATTTGGGCTTAAAACCGGTTCTGGATCAGGATGATGCCTTAAGTATTAATTTCTTTAGTAACCAGAAGCGTTATTTATTTTTGGTTTATGCACTCAGTATTTTGGCGAGTCTGATTGCGTCCTTGTTATTGGCGACTTATTTTAAAAAGCCGATTCAACGTCTGCTCAATGGTACGCGTGCCTTGACTCAGGGAAATTATCAATATCAGGTTAAAGTGAACCGGAATGATGAATTAGGTGATTTATCCAATGAATTAAATGCATTGGCGGTGATTCTGGATCAGCATGAAACCTCACGCCGTCAGTGGGTGGCAGATACTTCGCATGAGTTGAAAACGCCACTAGCAGTCTTACAGGCACAGATTGAAGCGATGCAGGACGGGATTCGTAAACCAACGCCTGAACATTTTGCGTCCATGCTGGCGCAGGTAAACAGCCTGAAAAAACTGACCCAAGATCTGGCCGCGCTGGCACAGGTCGATGCCCAGCAATTGCAATTTTATTTCTCCTCGGTAAATCCGTGGGAGGTGGTGCAGCAGGAACTCATCAACTTCCAGCCGAAATTTGAGCAAGCTGAATTGACGGTCAATGCAGACGGTGAGGGGACTGAGTTAAATCTGGATCTGGATCGTTTTAAACAGATTGTGGCGAACTTGCTCAGTAACAGTATTCGCTATACTGAAGCGGGTGGGCAGGTGCATATTCATACGACACAAGATGATAAAGAATGGACCTTATATATCGATGATAGTCCGTTTGGTCTGACTGATGAACAACTGGCGCGTATTGGTGAGCGTTTCTACCGTGTCGATGATTCTCGTACCCGGGCGACTGGCGGAACCGGACTGGGTTTGGCATTATCATGTAAAATTACGCAGGCGCTGGGCGGCAGCTTAAGCTTTGCACATTCACCACTGGGTGGTTTACGATGCAAGCTGAGCTTTCCTAAACAAATGAAACCATGAAGGGAATAGATTGATGAAACATGTCATGCTGGTTGAAGATGAAATCGAACTTGCACAGTTGGTGCGAGACTATCTGGAAGCTGCTGGTTTTGAGGTCAGTATGTTTCATGATGGGCAGGAAGCATATAACAGTTTTACCCAGCGTAAACCGAGTCTGATGATTCTGGACTTGATGGTGCCGCGTATGGACGGCCTGACCATTTGCCGTAAAGTACGTGAACAGTCGGATTTACCGATTATCATGGTGACCGCGCGTACTGAAGAAATTGACCGGGTATTGGGTCTGAATATGGGTGCAGATGATTATCTCTGTAAACCGTTTAGCCCGAAGGAACTGGTCGCGCGTGTACAGGCTGTGTTACGTCGTCTGGATCGTAAATCAGAACCGGAAAGCAATGATTTATTCCGCATGGACAAATCACAACAGCGCATCTGGTACCAGCAAAAAGCCTTGAATTTAACGCCAACTGAATTCCGTTTGCTGGAGTTATTCCTGGAACATGTCGGACAGGTATATTCACGTGCGCAATTGCTGGATCATATTAATCCGGATAGTTTTGATGTGGCTGACCGTGTGATTGACAGTCATATCAAGAATTTACGCCGCAAGATTTCAGATGCGGCTGAAACCGGTAACCGTCATGAGTGGATTCAGGCGGTGTATGGGGTCGGTTACCGTTTTGAATATCCTGAAGACTGATTAAGTTTTTAATGTTTAAGAGAAGCGAATAGGTGAGAACTTATTCGCTTTTTTTATATCTGAAAATGATAAATATAAGAGGGCTAAAAATAATGAATATCATGATCCGAGATGAGCAAATAGATGACATTCAGGCAATTGAAGAGTTAACAAAAGACGCTTTTAAAGACATTGAATATTCAAGTCATACTGAACATTTTATTATCAATGCATTAAGGAAGAAGCATCAACTGACGTTATCGTTAGTCGCTCTTGAAAATAACACTATTGTTGGGCATATTGCCGTTTCTCCCGTATCAATGTCTTCGGGTACAGCAGGGTGGTTTGGATTAGGCCCTATTTCAGTTTTGCCTGATCAACAAGGTTTAGGCATTGGTTCAAGGCTTGTATATGCAGCATTGGACAGACTGAAAGCATTGAATGCAAAAGGCTGTGTGCTATTAGGCGATCCCAAGTATTATGCTCGTTTGGGTTTTCAACCGATTGCCGATTTAGTTTTGGAAAATGTACCAGCTGAATATTTTCAAGCGATCAGTTTTGATGGGGATTTTCCCAAAGCCCAGGTATTTTATGATGAAGCATTTAATGCAACTCAATAACTGACGGTATATTGAATATTATTTTGATGATAGATCTTAAATTTTTTTATATGCATCATTCCTATAAACAAGGTAAAAACCTATCGTACTGTTTTAAGTAGTTCAATTCGCTGCCGATCGACTTTCTTTAACTTTAATACTACTAACTCATAAGAATTCAGCACTAAATTTTCAATCAAAGCTTCGTCCAGATGTTCATCCTCATAAACTGAAATCCAGTGCTGTTTATTCATATGCCAGCCCGTATGAATATAAGGGTAAATGTCTCGAAGCATGGCACCGTGATCAGGCTCGACTTTTAAATTAATCGCAGCTTTTCCTTGCAAATAAAAAGCCAGTATAAAGACTTTATCCAGCACTTTAAATACATCACAACCCTCACCAAAAGGCTGGGTGACTGTTACTTCAGGAAGTTTTAAAGCAGTAAATGATGCAATTTGATATAAAGACATAAGCTATTGATAAATCATCATAAAACTGTGGATAATGCTTAAATTATCCACAGTTTTTGGCTGAGTTGTGAATAAATTAACAGGCAAAATAATAATCTACATCAAGGCTGAGCCCCAAAGAAAACAATGCTTGTATGCTCGTTACACTTAACTTGCGATGATGTGGATTTTCTAAATGCCCATGCGCTTGAATATATTGCTGAATATGAGGGTTGAAAAAGGTTTTTTGTAAGACAGACTGATATGGGTGGAGTTGATCAACGAGATAGTGGAGGTGTTGATCTAAATCGTGATGTTCAGAATTTAAGCGAGATGGCAGTTCCAGCAAGCTAGTTTGTGCATGCTCCAAATATTTTTGTGAACGAATATTTAGACCTTGATCAAAAAGAATATTGAACCGCATGCCTTGAAAATATTCTTGTAGCTGTTGGGCGGTTAAGCATTCTGAACTTATGCGAAAGCTCGCTGATTCTGTGATTGTGAATGGGGTGTCAGCCATTGATGTTAAGGGCTCTGTGAATGTTTCTTGTTCAGAGGAAGTATTTAAGTGGCTATGCACATGAAATTCGATATTAAGTTCGCTGAGTAAACCTAAAAGTTGATGCGTGAGATGAAAACCCGAGCTTTGCTCATTAAACGCTTGAATGTACAAATGCAGGGCTTTACGATAGGTTTCAGTCAACTGCAAGATATTGGTATTTGTTTTGAGTCGATGCAACCACAAGTAGACCTGTTGTGTGAAATCATCATGTAGCTGTACCGCACCGATATTCAGTCGTATGCCTAGAGGCTGTGTGGATTGTTCTAGGTTTAGCAGATCCTCATCGGCATACCACACTTGAACTTGAGATATTTGATCAAGGTGGTATTACAAGATGAAATCTTCAATAGACTGCTGATTACATGCAATAGTGAAGTATAAAGATGCTGATTCTTGAGACATGTGGTTCATATTTTCAATGTTCAGATCATCATAATGTCATCTGTAGTCCAATAGAAAATTTTAAGACGAACAGCTGACCATCACTTCAGGCACATCACTTGGCAAGGGTGCTAAATCTTCAGGCTGTTCCAGATCTGGCTGTTTCTGATAAGGCTGACTCAATAATTTAAACAGGCGGTCTACTTCAGAAAAATCATCCCGCTCTGCCAGTTCAATGGCTTTCTGTGCCATATGATTACGCAGAATATAATGTGGATTGGCCAGTTGCATGGCGGCGTCTAATTCTTCTATATCCTGTTGTTCTCGAATGCTTTCATATTGTGTCAAAAATGCTTCAAACTGACGACGATCCAGACAATCATCTTTAAGGACTTCATAGTCTTTATTTTGCAACCGGATAAAACTCTGGGTGTAGTCCAGTTGTTCACTTTGCAAAATGCGCAGAAATACCATCGCGCAGTCAAAACTGTCTTTATGGAAACTTGGCAAGCCCATTTTCTGGTTTAAACCATGTTTATAATGTTCCAAGAATGTTGGTTCATAATGCTCCAGACATGCAGCTAAATCCTGTTTCCATTGTTCTTTGTCATAATCTGTAGGGCAGAGCGGGACCAGATTGTTTAACCATTGCCACAAATTCCAATGTCCGATACTTGGCTGCTGCTGATAGGTATAACGCCCTTGATAATCCGAGTGGTTATTGATCCAGTTCGGACGGAAGCGCTCCATAAAGCCATAAGGACCAAAGTCCAAAGTTGAACCGGTAATATTCAGGTTGTCAGTATTCATCACGCCATGTGCAAAACCAACCAGTTGCCATTTGGCAATCATCACCGCAGTGCGCTGAATAACTTTGGTGGCAAAGCTCAGAATCGGCTGTTCGTCTTGCAGACATTCCGAATAATGCCATTCGATACATTTTTGGGTAAATTCAGCTAGCAGATCTGGCTGATACTGATTGATCCATTCGAAATGACCGAAACGGATATGACAATCCGAAGTACGCAACATCATCGCGCCCGGTTCCAGTTTTTCACGTTGAATACCTTGTATTGATGAAGTAAAACCGACTGCATTACTCGATGCGACACCCAAACAATTCAAGGCATGACCGGCCAGATACTCACGAATAACTGAGCGCAGTACTGCACGACCATCGCCCATGCGTGAATAAGGCGTAGACCCAGCACCTTTTAAATGCAGGTCAATGGTCTGGTGATTCTGATCCAGAATTTGAGCAATCAATAACCCGCGACCATCTCCCAATTGTCCTGCCCATTGTCCAAACTGATGACCTGCATAGACCATAGCCAAAGGTTCAAACTCAGCAAAGACTTTCTGACCACTACAAATCTCGACCCATTGCGCCTTGTCTTCGTCCGACCATTGCAGTTGTTCTGCCAAAGCTGCATTAAAATGTCCGGCTTTTGCACCTTTTAACGGCAGCGGAACTTGATGATGATAGAGGCGAGCAGGTAGTGTTTGATAGCGAGATTTAAAATACATAGCATCAGTACAGGATTGGAATACATGAACTATAACAAAGATAGCTGTATAAAACTGTTGTATAAGCGAGAGTTCACGTTATCTTTCGGGCATAAAAAAAGCCCCAATCGGGGCTTTAATTTTCAACAGTTTTTATTGAGAAACTGCAGATTTTTTCAAATTACGAACCAGTAGATTCAAGGTTTGACGATGATGAGAAAGACGCTGTTCAACCAGCTGGAATTCAACTTTCAGCTTGTCATCCATTTGATGGATTTTTTCAGCCATAGACGCTTTCTTGACCTGAATTTCCTGTTCTTTCAACTTCGCCCAGTCATTTAAGGTTTGGGTAAATGCATCATATTCCTGTGCGATCTTGGTTTTTACCGCTGAGATATCTTCAGAAACATCATGACCATACACCGCAAGATCCTGTTCGGCATATTTAAACTTCATCGCCAATTCTGCTTTTTTGATATTGAAGCTAGGAATACGGCGCAAGTTTTTAGCTAAACCAAGTTTAGAACAAGTCCAGATCAACCATTTAGTTGGATCGTACTGCCACCATTTCACGCCGTTACGGTAATCGTATTGGAAAATGTGGTGATAGTTATGATAACCCTCACCCCAAGTTGCAACCGCGAGTACGAAGTTGTCACGTGCAGTATTTTCGTCGGTATAAGGACGATTTCCCCACATGTGGCACAGTGAGTTAATGAAGAAGGTTACATGATGGCTCAGGATTAAACGCATTAATCCACCCAATAGCAACACGCCCCATACATCGCCGACTGCCCAGCCAATTGGCAATAAAATCGCAGCATGAACAGCAATCACTAAAGGAACGTAGTATTTGTCCTGAAACATCACCACTTTGTCTTTTAATAGATCTGGCGCATTTTTATAGTTGGCAGCACCAGATGGATAATCACGTAACATCCAGCCAATATGTGCATACCAGAAGCCTTTATTGATCGAGTACGGGTCTTGATCAACATCATCGACATGACGGTGATGGGTACGGTGACCAGATGCCCAGAATAAAATACTATTCTGTACAGCAAATGTACCCATAATCATCAAGATGATTTTTAATGGTAAAGTGGCTTCATAAGCACGATGTGCCCACAGGCGATGGTATCCTGCTGTAATGCCGAGGCTGCTTACGCCCAGTAAAACAAACATACTGATCCAAGCGGCAGCGCTAAAATCATGGTGATACGCATACAACGGAATCGCGATCAGGGCTACAATCGGTAAGAATACCAATGCAAACACAGCAATCCAGTTGATGGGGGCTTTGGGTAAGGGAGCATTCATCTCCAACAGCACTCCTAGAACCTCGGAAGGTATAACAAAAAGCAGAAACTACTGTTGGTTTTAACAGCAGCCTATCTTGTCCATATTAGCATGTGCCCTAAGGCATCACTAGCATTATTGTACGGTTGTATTGTACTTGTCGGTAACAGAATAAGTAGGGCAGAAGTGACCATTTTGCGAGCGTAGACAGGCTCTGATTTCCGACTAAGTGACTGAGGATTATCACTCTCTCAGAAAATGGAAACCGAATGAATCAGAGGAAAATCATTGTTCATAATTTCTACAATATTACCAGGAAATTTGCAGAATATAGATGTTGGGCAACTTAATCTCACTTTCAAATAAAATCTGATTAAGGAAAATTCACACTTTCATTATTGCATTATCGAAATGAACTGGATCAAGAAATACCTAGATCAATCAAGGCTAAGAGAGATTATTTAGAGTTGTTGTAGCATCAATTTTGGATAATCGGTAATCAGCCCCTGAATACCCCAGTCTCGCAGCTGTTTGGCACGGGTGACATCATTGACTGTCCAGACACTGATATTTAACTCGGCAGCCTGCGTAGCCTGAATCAGGTCTTTACTGGCCAGTTCATCCATCCAGCCAATATGACAGCATCCAAGTTCCAACGCCTGATCAATGGCCTGATGTTTGACATCGGTTTCAATCAATAAACCGCGTTTTAAACGTGAGTTTTGCTGTTGCAACGCATCCAGAATTTTGGCATCAAAGCTGGTAATAATAGCCGCTTGTTCATAGCCTTGCAGTTGTTGTTCGACTTCAAACGCGATTTTTTCAGCTGCTGCTTCAGATGCTACGCTTTTAATTTCGACTTCAATATGCTCAAAATTTCGAATGACATTTAAGGTTTGATCGAGCAATGGTGTCGCTTCGATTTTATTCCATTCTGACCAGGCCACTGCGTGATTATATTGGGTAAGATCTTGACGGTTACACTCGTATAGATGCTTCTGCAAACCGGTGGTACGCACAAAGTCATCATCATGCATGATGATTAAGGCATTGTCTTTGAGCTGACGAACATCAAACTCAACGGCGCGAATGCCGATCTCCTGAATATATTGAAAACCGCCCAAGGTATTTTCAGGGGCTTCACCACGTGCACCACGATGACCAATTATGTGCATAAGATGCCCATGAGTGGGAAAGTTAAGTTCATTTTGCGAGGGCTACATGACAAAAGGATGACACTTTCTATTTTCGTCAGATGCTCTGTAAAATCAAGAGACATCTGACGTGTATTTTTAGATGCTAACTTGAAACATAATTTTACTTTTCGATGCTGTCATTGATATTTTTTTGCCATAGTACTTCGGAGCCGCCCTCAGCACGTTGCAGGGTGCGTGATGCGACAAATAACCAGTCCGATAAACGGTTAAGTAGTTGCAGTGACGCTGCCTGAATATTTTGGTCACGGTGATGCACGGACATCACGCTGCGTTCTGCGCGACGGCAGACTGCACGCGCCTGATGGGCAAAGCTGCACACCAGCGTTCCGGCAGGCAGAATAAAGTCTTTTAACATCGGCAACGCTTCATTCATGCGGTCGATATCATTTTCTAAAAACTCAATTGATACCGGTTGCACCAGATTAAAACCTGGAATACACACTTCACCGCCCAGATCAAATAGCCAGTGCTGGATCAGGCTTAAAGATTTATCCCAAGCGGCTTGATCTTCAATGTTACTTGCTGAAATTTGTGCACGTAATACGCCAATCACGGCATTCAGTTCATCGACATCACCCAGCGCGGTAATACGCAAGTCATCTTTGGCAACGCGTGAGCCATCACCAAGCCCTGTAGTACCCGAATCGCCTGTGCGCGTGTAGATTTTACTTAAACGGTGGCCCATATGTGTTCCTTGAATTTTTAATGAAGATAATAAAAAAGGATAATGTCGGTCATAACATTATCCATAAACTGCGCTGTTTTAAAGTTTTTTGCTGTTTAGGGCTTAGTATTTAAAGGTGATGCCTGCAGAAGCGAGACGGCCACCGTTGATATAGAATTCATCACCACCATAAGATGCAGTCTTAAACTTGTTGTCACCGATATTCTGAATATTTGTAAAGACTTTAAGATGCGGATTGAGATTCCAATACGCATTCAGATCAACCGTGGCATAGCCAGGCAGTTCTTTCGAGTTTTTTGAAGCAGAAATTTTAGATGTGGATTTCGCAGTTAATGTCGCACTCAAACCATATACATTATTTTCTAATCCAATCGTTGTTGAAAGCGATTGGCGGGGACGACGAATAAGTTCTAAACCTGTTTGTTCATCTTGAGTTTTGACATAAGCGTATTCAGTACTCATAAATAAATCATCTTTTTGCCATTTTAGACCGAATTCACCACCAGTCATTTTTGCTTTGGCTGTGTTAATGAAGTCTGTTGTTGACGTATTTGTCAGATCGTCCCAACTATAATCAGGCGAAATTAGGTTTTTAACTTTAGTTTGATATAAGGATAAAGATGTACTGAAATGATCCGTTAATATTTGATCTATCCCGATTTCGTAAGAAATACTTTCTTCGGGTTTTAAATTGGGATTACCATTAGTGATGTACGTAGTTCCTTTCCACTCACTACTATCAGAATAGAATAATTGATTCCCAGTTGGTGCTTTAAAGCCTGTACCGATATTGCTGTAAATACTCGTTGTATCAGTAAGGTTATATCGACCTGCAATTTGACCGACTACATGGCTACCAAATTGGTCATGATCTTCTAAGCGTAAACCAGCTTGGGTATGTAGCTGATTGGAATCGTAATTATGTTGAACATAGTATCCGATACTATCTAAATCTTGCTTTTGTCCTTGAATAGCATAGCTCTCGATATTGGCTTGATTTAATGCTGCACCTAAGATGACTTTTTGACTTTCTGAAATCTTCAAATTAAGGTTAAGATCAGCTTCATCACGTTCAGTATTGAACATATAGCTGCTTCTAGATCCAAGTAATTCATCTTTGAAATTTGCATATTGCGCATTTAGTGCAAGGTTTTCTGTAAGCGTTGTACTTGCTTTTGTGATAAAAACTTGGTTAAGAAAGTCTTGAGAACCACCATAATAGACATTTGTTCCCTCATTTTTACTAAAACTTAGGCTGGCGCTGTATTTCTCTTGGTCGAGACCCAATTTTGCGCTGTAACCTTTTTGATCGTATCCTGCATCTTCTTTTGCTTTATTTGTAACGGGAGTTCCACCGCTTTCAAGGCGCTGAGCTTTAATTTGAGCGTATAAACCTGACTGATCTACAAAATCTGCGCCAACAATAGATTTATAGGTATGATTTTCACCTATCTCATTGGTCAATGAGATACCTGTTTTCTTAGGTGTAGCCGAAATCACATTGATGACACCACCAATCGCATCTGTACCATACTGAACGGATGCAGGACCTCTTAAGACTTCAATACGTTCAATATCGCTTAAATCTATATAAGGAATATTAGAGCCACCATCTAGAGCGGTATTTAAACTGACGCCATCTTTTAAAAATAGAAGGTGCTTTGAATCTGTACCACGAAGGAACGCAGATGTCGTTTGACCAATACCACCTGATTGCACAATGTTAATAGATGCTTCTCTATTCAGTAGAGAACCTAAATCTGCAATAGGAGATTGTTGAATGGTTTTTTCATCAATCACTGAAATCCGCGCAGGCACATTTTCTATCTTTTCTTCAGAACGTGTGGCAGTCACCACAATGGTATCTAAAGATGCTTTTGCAACTTTTTGCTCGGCGGCATGGACAGATGAAGTAAAACCCAACGCAAGTGCGATCGCACCTACTAAGGCAGTAGGTTGACAATGAAGTGACATGTTAAAGCTCCATACATTCACTTCCCCGTGAATGATTGAGTTATAGAACACAGCAAGCAGGTTTCCGGACTTAAATGTGCAAAGCAGCGACTTTGCTGTATATCCACCTTCCCACATCAAGATGCAGTGGTGTAAACCGAAGAGTTTAAATTGATAGACGTTTCATTTTTTACCGTTGCGGGGGCAGTGCTGGATTTACACCAGCTTCCCTAAAGCCTGAAGGCTTGGATTTGCTGCAAAGTGAGCGCAGTATAAAGTCAATATGAGTTATACACAATCTGCATAGAGAATAATCCAGATGAACTTTACGCAAGTCAGAAAAATTGCATTACAATGATTTGCCCCAATCTTATAGATTGTTCAATACATTGGTAGATCTAGAGCCAACATAATATGCGAACCCGTGCCAAAATTTGTGGAATCACCCGAGTTGAAGATGTACATGCCGTAGTCAATGCTGGCTGTGATGCGATAGGGTTTGTGTTTTATCCACCGAGTCCACGACATGTTACTTTAGAGCAGGCTGAAATCCTGATCCGGGCGGTTCCGGCTTATGTGCAGGCCGTAGGTTTATTTGTAAATAGTCGCGCAGATGAAATTCAGCATATTCTTAAAACCGTTCCGCTCGATATTTTGCAATTTCATGGCGATGAAACACCTGAACAATGTCAGGCCATCGCCCAGCAGGTCGGACGCCGCTGGTATAAAGCCATTCGGGTGCAACCTGATCTGGATGTGGTTGCAGAAATTCAGCGTTATCAAGATGCAGGCGCAAGTGCAGTACTATTAGACGCATGGCATCCTGACCTGAAAGGCGGCACAGGGCACAGCTTCGATTGGGATACATTTCCCAAACTCAATCTTCCCTTGGTCTTGGCAGGCGGTTTAAATCCTGACAATATCGAACAGGCAATTCTCACCACACAGGCCTATGCCGTGGATGTGAGTGGCGGTGTCGAGTCCGCAAAAGGTATTAAAGACCAACAACTCATAGAACGCTTTATGCAAGGAGTCCATCGTGGATCAGCAAAGTACTAGCCAGAACAGTCAGGCAGTTGACTATACCCAATTCCCGGATGAACGCGGGCATTTCGGTATTCATGGCGGACGTTTTGTGTCAGAAACACTCATGGCGGCTTTAGAAGACTTGGAAAAGCTCTATTTCCGTATGAAAGATGATGCGCAGTTTTTGGCAGAATTTGACCGTGACATGGCGTTTTACGTCGGTCGTCCGAGTCCTTTATATCATGCTGAACGATGGTCGAAAGAGTTGGGTGGCGCACAGATTTACCTGAAACGTGAAGACCTGAACCATACCGGTTCGCACAAAGTAAATAATACAATCGGTCAGGCCTTACTGGCGAAGCTTTCCGGCAAGAAACGTATTATTGCCGAAACAGGGGCAGGCCAGCACGGTGTGGCGACGGCCACCATCGCAGCACGTTTAGGTCTTGAATGCGTAGTATTCATGGGCGCAGACGATGTAAAACGTCAGGCGATGAACGTCTACCGTATGCGTTTATTAGGTGCGACGGTTGTGCCGGTAGAAAGTGGCTCCAAAACATTAAAAGATGCCATGAACGAAGCCATGCGTGATTGGGTGACCAATGTTGATTCAACCTACTACGTCATTGGTACCGTGGCAGGTCCACATCCATATCCGCAACTGGTTCGTGATTTCCAGTCGATCATTGGTCGTGAAGCACGCCGTCAGATTCTGGAACAGGCTGGCCGTTTACCAGATGCCCTAGTGGCATGTGTCGGTGGTGGATCCAATGCCATGGGCTTGTTCTATCCATTCCTGAATGACCAAGATGTGAAAATGTATGGTGTTGAAGCAGCAGGTCATGGGATTGAATCAGGCAAGCACTCTGCGCCGTTGAATGCCGGTCATGTCGGTGTACTGCATGGCAACCGTACTTATTTAATGTCGGATGCACAAGGTCAGATTATCGAAACCCATTCAATTTCTGCAGGTCTGGATTATCCGGGTGTGGGTCCGGAACATAGCTTCCTGAAAGATATGGATCGTGTTAAATACGTACCAATTAATGACCAAGAAGCGCTACAAGGTTTCCGCGACTTGACCAAGATTGAAGGTATTATTCCGGCGTTGGAAAGCGCACACGCCATGGCATACGTGACCAAACTTGCACCGACCATGGACAAGGATCAAATTATTCTTGCGACGGTTTCAGGTCGTGGTGATAAGGACTTGATGACCGTTGCCCGTATTGATGGCGTGGAAATGGTAGAGATGTAAGTTCCTTAAAGTCCTCTCCTTATAGGAGAGGGTTTGGGGGAGGTTATTTCAAATAAAAATCGTGCTAAGTTTTCTTAGCACGATTTTTTATTGAGTAGATTTTGAAAAAAATATACTTGTATGCGGTTAAGAGAACTCACCTTGCGCACGTTCTTTGGCCCACTCACGTAAAACAAATTTCTGTAATTTTCCGGTCGAGGTTTTTGGAATTTCGGTAATCACCACATCCTTAGGCACTTTAAAACGGGCCAGATGTTCACGGCAGAATTCCATAATTTCTTCTTCTGTGGCCTGGGTACCTTCTTTGAGTTCAATAAAAGCACAAGGAACTTCCTGCCAGCGTGGATCAGGTTTGGCGACTACCGCCGCAGTCAGCACCGCCGGATGTTGATACAGCACTTCCTCGACTTCAAGCGATGAAATATTTTCTCCGCCAGAAATAATCACATCTTTGGAACGGTCGGTAATTTTGGCATAACCATCCGGTTGGCATACAGCCAGATCTCCCGTATGGAACCATCCACCAGCAAAGGCTTCTGCTGTCGCCTCAGGATTTTTCAGATAACCTTTCATCACGATATTGCCACGGAACATGATTTCGCCCATGGTCTGGCCATCGTGTGGAACTTCCTGCATGGTATCGGGATCAAGCACTTTCATGCCATCTTGTAATGGATATGGTACGCCTTGACGGGAGTGCAACTGCGCCTGTTCCTGAATGGATAAATCACTCCAGCCCGCTTGAGATGCGCAGAGTGCAGAAGGACCATAGGTTTCTGTCAAGCCGTAAACATGCGTCACGTTAATACCGATATTTCGCATGCCTTCAATGATTGCTGCAGGAGGTGCAGCACCAGCAACCATGACCTCGACACGGTGCTCAAGCTTGGTCTTTTTCTCTTCAGGCATGTTGATCAACATCGACAGGACAATCGGTGCACCACAGAAGTAATCGACTTTATGTTCAGCAATCAGTTTAAAGATCAGTTCAGCATCGACTTTACGCAAGCAAACGTTGGTTCCGCCGTTGGCCGCCATGGTCCAGGCAAAGCACCAGCCATTACAGTGGAATAGCGGTAGTGTCCATAAATAGGTGGCACGTGGTGTCATGCCACAGGCAATAATATTACTGGCTGCGTTAATGTAGGCACCGCGATGATGATAGACCACGCCTTTCGGATTGCCAGTGGTACCGGAGGTATAACTTAAGCTGATAGCATCCCATTCATCTTGAGGTAAATGCCATTCAAAGTTTGCATCGCCTTGCGCAATCCAGTCTTCATATTCGATTTGGCCAATACGCTTGTCTTCACCTTCAAACTCTTCATCGGCCACATCAATCACATAGATGTCTTGTGATATCAGGGCAAGCGCTTCAGTGGCAAGTGCAGTAAATTCAGGATCAACCAATAATACTTTGCTTTCGGCATGCTCCAGCATAAAGGCAAGTGTCTTGGCATCCAGGCGGGTATTTAAGGTGTTGAGGACTGCGCCTGCCATCGGCACAGCAAAATGCGCTTCGATCATGGCAGGGACGTTAGGCAGCAGGACAGACACGGTATCATTTTTACCGATGCCTAAATTTTGGAGTTGGTTGGCAAACTGACGACAACGGTTGTATTTCTCACGCCAGGTGATCCGGCGCTTACCATGAATAATCGCGTTCTGATTTGGATAGATATAAGCTGCACGATCAAGATAGCGTAAAGGTGATAATGCTACAAAATTCGCGGGGGTACGCGGTAATTCATCATATGCGCTAACCATTGTAAAACTCCGTTCTATATTTATTTTCATATCCTGTTGAAAAGATATGTATTTCTCAGAAATCTTGCATTTATGCTTTAGTCGAGTACGATTTTACAAATTTTAAGTATTTGAATATTAATAAAAATATTTAACCCTACTTAAATGTTCTGAACGCATGGGTTCCCAAGTTTGATTTTTTAGGTATTTTACTCTAGTTGAATCATTAAAATAATATGAGCCAGAGAATAATAATGAAAATACAACAGGCGGATAAAATTTGGCGAAATTGGTCAGGGAGCCAGTTCAGTACTGCTCGGATTGTTCAGCCCAGCCAGATCAGTGAATTACAAAGTTTAGTGAAGACCCATGCACACATTCGTGCAGTGGGTGCAGGACATTCCTTTAGCCCCTTGGCCAAGACAGATGAGGTGTTGCTTAATCTCGATCAGTTCAAAGGTATGGTTGCCTTTGATCAAGAGAAAACACAGTGCACCGTGTACGCCGGTACGCGTTTATATGATTTGGGGAAAGATCTGACACCGATCAATCAGGCCTTAATCAATCAGGGTGATATAGACCAACAAATTCTGGCCGGAGCGATTTCGACTGGAACGCATGGCACGGGCATCGATTTACCTTGCATATCCGCTTTTGTGGAAGGCTTTGAATTACTGACCGCAGATGGCGAGCTGTTGCAATGTGATCGTCAGCAAAATACCGAGATATTTCAGGCTGGACGGGTAGCATTGGGCAGCTTGGGTATATTGACCCAAATTACTCTGCAAAATCGACCACGATATAAATTAAAAGAACAGATTCGGCTGTGTTCATTAAAAGACGTATTCGCGCATATTGATCAATGGAAGCATCGGCACCGGCATATCGAATTTTGGGCTTTTCTGCATGCCGATCAGGTGATGTTGAAAACCTTGAATGAAACTGATGACGCAATTCAGTCCAGACAGGACACCTGGCCTTCGGAAGATGCTTTATTAACCCTATGTTCTGAATTGACACGATTCTTCCCAAAGACAAATCCCTATCTGCAAAAACTGCTGAGCGTATTTGTAAAACCGACTTGCTATGTGGATTGGTCAAATCAAATTTTCCCGACTCCACGCAATACCAAATTTAATGAAATGGAGTATCAGATTCCAGTTGAGCAAGGCTTGCAGTGTCTGGACGAGATTCTGCATGTTTTACGCAAACATCCGGTACCGATGTTCTTTCCGATCGAGTTCCGTTATATCAAAGGGGATGATATCTGGCTGAGTCCTTTTTATCAGCGTGATTCAGTTTCCATTTCCATCCATCAGTTTTATAAACAGGATTATCACGCGATCTTTGATCTGGTCGAGCCGATTTTACAGAAATATCAGGGGCGACCGCATTGGGGCAAGTTGCATAGCATGAGCGCTGCTTCGCTACGTGATCTCTACCCGAAATGGGATGATTTTATAAGATTACGTCAGCAACTGGATCCACAGCAAAAATGGCTGAATCCCTACCTAAAACAATTATTTTTATCTGGAAACTGAGGCTTGGGTGATGCAATCGAATTATTTTCAGCAACTGACACAAGACTTAAAACAGCAGGGAACTGGCACACCGCAACTGATTTTAGATTTAAAAACCTATCAACGTAATTTGGACTATGTACAGTCAAAATTGCCTCCGAAGTTAAAACCGCGTCTGGTGGTGAAGTCCTTAGCCAGCATTCAGCTACTCAAACTGGCCAGTGAAAAGCTGAATACCCAGCGCTTTATGCTGTTTCATTTACCCCATCTTTTAGAAATTATCAGCGCATTTGAACAGGTAGATATCTTGCTGGGTAAACCGTTGCCGATCCATGCGGTACAGCGCTTTTATCAAAATTTCCCTGATCAGCAGGCACTAAATGACCAAAGCAATATTCAATGGCTGATCGATGATATAGAACGTCTGCAGCAATATCTGCAACTCGCTCAAAACCTGAACATCTGCCTGAACGTAAATATTGAAATTGATGTGGGACTGCATCGTGGCGGCGTACAAACGCAGCAGCAATTTATAGCTTTGCTCAAATTGATTCAGCACAACGCGGCTTATCTCAAACTTTCGGGTCTAATGGGCTATGATGCACATGTCGCCAAACTGCCAAAAATTTTGAAAAGCCCAGAAAAAAGTTATCAGCAATCACAGCAGATTTATCAACAATACAAAACGATGATTCAGCAGCAATTTCCCAATTTATGGCATGAAGGTCTGTGTTTTAACGGCGGGGGCAGTCCGACCTTTATGCAGCATTGCCAGCAAAGTGTCTGTAATGATCTGGCCTTTGGCTCGATGCTGCTTAAGCCCAGTGATTTTGATCTGGAAAATTTGTCTGCTTTAAGCTGTGCTTTATGGATTGCCGCACCCATTTTAAAAGTGTTGCCTTGTAGCCAGATTCCCGGTTTGGAATTACTAAATCATCTTCCACATCAATATAAAGCCGTATTTATTTACGGGGGCTATTGGCGAGCAGATTATATTTACCCTGAAAAAAGTCGACCGCATATGTTGTATGGTCGCAGCAGTAATCAGGAAATGGTTTTGGTGCCTAAATACTGCGGGCTACAAGTGGATGATTATGTCTTTTTGAGACCGACACAAAGTGAAGCTGTCATTCCGCAATTTGCCCAGCTTTATAGCTACAGCAAGAGAAAATTTATGGCATGGGACACTTTTCGGGAATAATAAAATTCTGAACTAAAAAATGAGCTTAAGTTTTTTTAAATCAGATATGGTTTTGGTGATAAATCTTATTTTTATTGGGGAAAAGGTTTAATCATGCGGCCAAGCCGTGTAAAATTCGAATCGATTTTTATTTATCCACCGTTTTTATCTTTTGAGGTTTTCCCTCGATCATAATCTCGCGGTGATATGCTCCATGGTACGGGGCATCACTCCTTAAGGATTTTCTTATGCCAATTATCACTTTGCCAAATGGCGATCAAAAACAGTTTGATCATGCCGTATCTGTGATGGAAGTTGCTCAAAGCATCGGTCCTGGTCTTGCAAAAAATACAGTCGCTGGACGTGTAAATGGCCGTCTGGTTGATGCATGCGATTTAATTACCGAAGACGCAACTTTACAGATTATCACGCCTAAAGATGATGAAGGCGTCGAAATTATTCGTCACTCATGTGCGCACTTGGTGGGTCATGCGGTTAAACAGCTGTTCCCAGAAGCGAAGATGGTGATTGGTCCTGTCATTGAAGATGGTTTCTATTACGACATTTTTAATGCAAAACCATTTACCCCAGATGATATGGCTGCGATTGAAGAGCGCATGAAAAAGCTCATCGATCAGGACTACGATGTCATCAAAAAAATGACGCCACGCGACGAAGTCATCAAAGTATTTACTGAGCGCGGCGAAGATTACAAACTACGTCTGATTGAAGATATGCCAGATGAGACCCAGATGGGTCTTTACTATCATCAGGAATATGTGGATATGTGTCGTGGTCCACACGTACCAAACACCAAATTCTTGAAATCGTTCAAACTCACCAAGATGTCAGGTGCGTACTGGCGCGGTGATGCGAAGAACGAGCAGTTACAGCGTATCTACGGTACTGCTTGGGCAGACAAGAAACAGCTTGCGGCTTATATCAAGCGTATTGAAGAAGCGGAAAAACGCGATCACCGTAAAATCGGTAAAGCGCTTGATCTGTTCCACATGCAGGAAGAAGCACCGGGTATGGTGTTCTGGCATCCAAATGGCTGGACCATTTACCAAGTCCTTGAACAGTACATGCGTAAAGTCCAGCAGGACAATGGTTATCTAGAGATTAAAACACCACAAATCGTAGACTTTAGCTTGTGGGAAAAATCGGGCCATGCGGCGAACTATGCAGACAACATGTTCACCACACATTCGGAAAGCCGTAACTATGCGGTGAAGCCAATGAACTGCCCATGTCACGTGCAGGTGTTCAACCAGGGTTTGAAATCTTATCGTGATCTTCCAATTCGTTTGGCAGAGTTCGGTTCATGTCATCGTAACGAGCCATCGGGTTCATTACACGGCATTATGCGTGTTCGTGGCTTTACTCAGGATGATGCGCATATCTTCTGTACCAAAGAGCAGATTGGCCCTGAAGTTGCAGACTTTATCAAATTGACACTAGATGTATACAAAGATTTCGGCTTTGAAGAAGTACAAATGAAGTTGTCGACACGTCCTGAAAAACGTGTAGGTGATGATGCGCTTTGGGATATGGCTGAAAAATCTTTGGCTGATGCTTTAGATGCAGCGGGTCTTGAGTGGGAGCTTCAACCGGGTGAAGGTGCATTTTACGGCCCGAAGATCGAATTCTCATTAAAAGACTGCTTAGGCCGTGTCTGGCAGTGTGGTACCATTCAGTGTGACTTCAACTTGCCAGAACGTCTGGATGCATCTTATGTAACTGAAGACAACGATCGTGACCAGCCTGTGATGTTGCACCGTGCAATTCTTGGTAGTTTCGAGCGTTTTATTGGTATACTGATTGAACACTATGCGGGCTTCATGCCACCTTGGCTGGCACCAGTACAAGCCTGTGTGATGAATATTACCGATTCACAAGCAGAAGCCTGTGAGTCAGTCGTCGCAAAACTTAAAGAAAACGGTATCCGTGCAATTTCTGACTTGAGAAATGAGAAAATCGGCTTTAAGATTCGTGAACGTACATTAGAGCGTATTCCATACTTACTGGTACTTGGGGACCGTGAAGTAGAGGAAGGTACAGTAAACGTGCGTACCCGCTCAGGAAAAAATTTGGGTACTATGTCAATCGATGCTTTCGTTGACCTAGTAAAAACAGCCGTAGCCGAACGCGGCCGGTACATTGTGGAGTAACAGCGATTAAACAGCCTGACCGTAATCAACAGGGCGGTAACAAATCAAACCGTCCTGCCTTGAATGATGAAATTCGTGCGAAAGAAGTCCGTCTTGTAGACGAAAATGGTGAGCAAAAAGGGATTGTAAGCTTAGCTGAAGCCCTACGTGCAGCAGAAAGTGTTGAACTTGATCTTGTAGAGATCGTAGCAAATGCTGAGCCACCTGTATGTAAGATCATGGACTTCAACAAGCATTTGTTTGATCTTAAGCAAAAGCAGAAAGAAGCGAAGAAAAAACAACATCAAGTCCAGGTGAAAGAAATCAAGCTACGCCCGGGTACTGATGTTGGTGATTACAACGTAAAACTACGTGCAATCATCAAGTTCCTTGAAGAAGGTAACAAGGTGAAAATCACGCTTCGTTTCCGTGGTCGTGAAATGGCGCACCAACAGTTGGGTCTAGCTCAATTGCAAAAAATTGAAGCTGACGTGGCTGAATTCGGTACTGTTGAGCAGATGCCGAAAATGGAAGGTCGTCAAATGGGTATGCTACTTGGTCCTAAAAAGAAAAAGTAAGCACTCATTAAGCGAAAAAAGCCCTGCATATGCAGGGCTTTTTTTATGCTTTAAAATTCCAGGCACTTTGCATGGCCTGCATAATCTGTTGAGCTTGCTGGCGGGAAAACATCGATAGCTGAATCCGAAAAAACCCGAGGCAAATTTGATTCATCAGACCAGGCTGGCACAATTTAAAATCCAAAGTACCATCGCGTTGACTGATGATATGCGCTGGCATGTTATAGAGCCAGCATTTGAGATGTGCTTTGAGAGAAGCATAGCGCGGATTTAGAAAACTATACTGTACCGAATGCCGTTTTAAGCACAGGCTGATGCGGAAACCAGCCAAAGTATAATAAATAGCGTGTGAGGTTATTTTCAGTTTGGTTCCCAGCATAAACAGCGAAAGACCAAGAAAGCCGCCAATATAAATATAAAAGTCAGGAGACTCCTGCCATAAAAATAATAGTCCTTGGAAAAAACTGGAATTGCTACGCACACTGCTGAAATAAAAAATGCTGAATATTCCGATCGGATAACAAAACAGCAAATATCCCGTAGTGCGCATGATCGGGCTAGCTTGATGAAACAGGATGTTTTCTGGCGCAGTCATGGTTTATTTTTATGATCAGAAAGCGTATTGCCTCCATGAGCTTAGGTAATCTGTAGCCAAAAAGAAAGGCCCTTGCGGACCTTCCTTTGCGTACTTAATCAAGCTTATTCCACTGATTTTTCATCGTTTGCAATAAGCAGTTTATTGCCAATCGGGATTTGACGCGGCAATTTTTCTTCTGGAATAATGCGTTGCAAGTCGATGATCAATAAACCATTTTCATAATCTGCCTGCTGGACCTCAATATATTCATCCAGACGTAAAGACAATTTAAATGCACGTCGTGCAATGCCTTTGTGCAGGAATTCAATACTGTCATTGTTTTGATTTTCAGGCTTGCCTAAGATGGTCAGCAACTTATTTTCCAGACGAATGTCGAGTTCTTCCTGACGAAAACCCGCAGTTGCCACCACGATGCGGTAATTATTCTCACCATGCTTTTCGATATTATACGGTGGATAATTCGGTGCATCGCTTTGCATGGCATAGTCAATAAAGTCATTCAGACGATCGAAACCGATGCTACGACGAAATAATGGATGAAGATTTAAGTTACTCATGATTAGAACCTTCTCACTTAAGCAAAGTTATAAAAACAAGAAAATAAGATCTGTCATGTGAGACATCGACAGGGCATAAGATTGACGCAATCCTTATGCAGAAATAAATATGTGTTTGGGGCTGAAATTTTCAAGATCAAAAATAAAAAATTATATAAATTTTTAATAAGATTTTGATATTTATTGAAAAATAATTTTTAAATGCAGGCTTGTTGTTTCTTTCTAAATCCTCTATGTTGAGTACATCATCGCACAGCAAAGGTGCAGGGAGTATTAAAAAAAATGATCGATTTATATTATTGGGGCACCCCCAACGGCCATAAAATTAGTATTGCTCTAGAAGAAATGAGGCTGGAATATCAAATTATTCCCATCAATATTCTGGAAAATGACCAGTTTCAGTCCGATTTTCTGGCTATTTCTCCCAATAATAAAATCCCGGCAATTGTTGATCAGGATGGGCCAAATGGCCGCGCCATTTCAATTTTTGAGTCAGGTGCGATTTTGCAATATCTGGGTCGAAAAACAGGTCTGTTTTATCCAGATGATGAAGTGAAGCGTATTCAGGTTGAACAGTGGCTGATGTGGCAGATGGGCGGTCTGGGACCAATGCTCGGACAAAATCATCACTTTAGCCGTTTTGCACCTGAGCGGATTGCTTATGCCACAGATCGTTATGTCAATGAAAGCAAACGTTTGTATGGCGTGTTGAATAAACAACTGGTCGGGCAAAATTATGTTGCCGGCGAATATTCGATTGCAGATATGGCGATATTTCCGTGGTTATTACGGCATGACTGGCAGCAGATTAATCTGGAAGATTATCCTGAAGTTTCCAAATATATTGATCGCTTGAATGCTCGTCCTGCGGTTCAGAAAGCGCTGGCGATACAGGTCAGTTAAGCTGCAGCCTTTATGCTAAAATAGCCTTAAGCAAATAAAGCCACCCTTACGGTGGTTTTTTATTGGATGGATATATGAACGATTTTCTTCTGAACTTTACCAAGATTGTTGAAAGTAATACCCGGATTTACTGGAGCATTCTTTTCGGCATTGCTGCATGTTTAGTGCTGTATGTTGCTGAAATTGTGCATATCGATCAGGTAATCGCTGCCCTAAATACCAAAGATCAGCAGATTTTACGTGCTGCAATTGCACCGCTCAATGAGCAGTATAAGTGGGCGCGGATCATGGCGATGGTGACAGCAGTTGTTTGGTCCAGTTGGGAATACAGTAAAGCCAAGAAAAAAATGGGCTTGAGCCGTTAATGCTGTAATGAGCCTGTTTTTACTATTTCTGTCGGCCTTGGGTGCAGCGACCTTATTGCCTTTACAGTCTGAAGCTGTGTTACTGGGGCTTTTAGTACAGAACAAGCAGCATGTAGTGCTGTTAATTGCCGTGGCCAGTCTGGGCAATATTCTGGGGTCCTGCGTCAACTGGTATCTGGGCCTCAAGATTGAGCATTATAAAAATAAAAAATGGTTTCCAGTTTCAAAAGACAAGATGCTTAAAGCGCAAGCGACCTATCAGAAATATGGTTACTGGTCTTTATTGCTGAGCTGGGTGCCTATCATTGGTGATCCGATTACCCTGATTGCGGGACTGCTAAAAGAAAACTTCGCCCGTTTTTTGCTCATCGTCAGCGTCGCCAAAATTGGACGTTATCTATTTGTCTATGCAGCCTTTGCCGTGTTCTAAGCCTGAAGCTATTTTCCTGATCCAGTCTTGCATACTATTTTCAGAGCGAAATCATTCTTTAAATTCGCTTATTGGGTGAAGATGCTTTTGTTTTAAACAAAGATGCTTTAGAATACTCGCTCCCTTACCTGCAGGTCGTTTTGTAATGGTGCAAACGAGCCGAACAGGTGTTCAAAAGAGGTTGTTATGCCTAAGATGAAAACTCGCCGTGGTGCAGCTAAACGCTTTAAAGCGACTGCTAACGGTTTTAAGCGTAAACAAGCGTTCAAACGCCACATTTTGACCAAAAAATCTGCTAAGCGTATTCGTCAATTGCGCGGCTGTGTAATGGTTCACGTAAGTGACGTTGCTTCAGTTCGTCGTATGTGCCCGTACATCTAAGGAGATTATAAATGGCTCGTGTAAAACGTGGTGTACAGGCTCATCGCCGTCACAAAAAAATTCTTGCTCGCGCTAAAGGTTACTATGGTGCTCGTTCACGCGTTTACCGCGTAGCGTTCCAGGCGGTAATCAAAGCTGGTCAATATGCTTACCGTGACCGTCGTCAGAAGAAACGTCAATTCCGCGCTTTGTGGATTGCACGTATCAACGCTGGTGCTCGTCAAAATGGTTTGTCGTACAGCCGTATGATCGCTGGCTTGAAAAAAGCTCAAGTGATTATCGACCGTCGCGTACTTGCTGACATCGCTATGCATGACGCAGTTGCGTTTGCTGCTTTAGCTTCTAAAGCTAAAGATGCATTGGCTGCATAAGTCTTTATGACTTGAAAAAAGACCGCCATTTGGTGGTCTTTTTTTATGCTTAAATAAAAGTAGTCATTTTAAATATTATTTAAAAATCAGTATTGTAAATCTTATATTTTTTAGTCATTGTGAAATTGAATAATTAAAAAACAAGGCTTAAAAATAATGATTCGACTTGCCACCCAACACGATGTCTTGCCGATTGCCCAAGTGCATGTACAAAGCTGGCATGAAAGCTATCAAAATATCATTAAACCAGAGATTCTCGATAAGTTGAGTGTAGAACAAAGAGCCGCTTTGTGGCGTTCTGTGCTTGAACAGGAGAATCGACGGGTATTTGTCTATGAAGAAAATGCTCAAGTTTTGGGTTTTGCTGCTTTTAATTTTCCGGTAGATGCACCAATCAGTGAATTGAGAGCACTTTATTTGCTTCAAAATATTCAAGGTCGCGGCATTGGACGTGATTTGGTTCAATTGGGTCTGGGTTTAAGTCGAGAAAAATCCTACCAGCATATGCAATGCAGCGTATTGAACCTGAATTCCAGTCGTTATTTTTATGAAAAGACCGGCGCCTATTTTATCAGTGAAGAAGATGCCAGCGATCTCGGCGAGAATCTTAAAGACTTATGTTATCAGTGGGACATTTAATTTTTGAATACTCTGGGCAAGCTGGCTCAACGTAGAAAAATCTAAAACCTGGAAGAAGACGATGGAAAATAAATCAGCCCTTACATTGTATGGCTGATTTATCCTTTTATCTCAATATATCCATCGGTCAATTAAAAGAGCATTTCCGGGCGATCAGCAAATAACAGCTTTGGCTCATTCCGACAATGCTGAAATTTTCAGGCAGCTGCTTGACCTTAATTCCATCATAGGTTGGATGATAAAAACCCATCGCAAAAATCGTCAGCATTATTTCAAGCTGATGGCTGCGCCTGAGTATCAACATATCTAATGGATTCGGCTGAATTCTGCTAGGAAAATTCAAACTTTTCTGGCGGAACTTTAAAGCCCGAAATAGTAGCCAATCAGACAGATAATCACAGTGATTACAATTAAGGTCAGCACATTTGCAGACGAACTGGATTTGCCTGGGTCCTGAGGTTTTTCTGCTTTAGAAATTTTTGGTGAACGATCTTCAGTACTCATACCGACAAATGGGTCAGGTGCAACTTTAGGTGTTAGCTGTGCAGTTTTATAGTGGTTGGCGACTTTGCTGATGAATTTAGCACTTAAATCATCAATTTTTTGCGAAAAATGTCGCAGATTGAGTTGCTGTTCCGGGCTGAGTACTTCACCATCTGCACGATAGGGATGCTGGATTTTCGTTTGAATAAAGTCATTTAAGGCATCTAGGCGGTACAAAGTCTGGTGAGCATAATCCGCTGAATAGTCAGTGGGAATTAAGGCCAAATGACTTTCGCTATCGACCTGAATGGCAGGCATGGTGCCGTAATAAGGCAAATTGGTATACGCCGGTTCAGTAAAATCTTGGGCAAGGCTACTTTCAAACAGTTCATGATCGGTATAGGCCTGAATATCATCCCAGTTTGGGGCTTCCAGATCGACATCAATGCGCTTGGCCAGTTTAGGATTCAGCTCATAACACCAGAATGTTTCATGGCGTAAAGGAGATTGCTGTGATTTAGGCGCTTCGTAATCATTGTCTGCGCTGTACCATTCAGGGAGTTCTTTGCCAATGATCCAGGCGGTTTTGGCTTTGGCACCATGACTGACAATAAAATGTGCCAGTGGCAGTAGCTCGACATTGGCATTCGGATTTTTTTCATCAACCAGTAAATCAGAGCGATGCAAGCTAAGGCGACGCACGCCTTGTTTTTTCAGACCTTCCAGCCAGATCTGAAAATGCTGAGCCAACAGATGTTGTGACATCAGATCCCGAAAGGCAAACTGATGCTGATTAAAAATGGAATGTTGAATCCAACGATTGAAACTCAGGTCCTGAGTCAAATACTCATTGCCGTAAGTGACCAGGGTCAGTTGCTGTTTCCAAATTTGATCGAGTGCCATAGTGATTTGATCTGATTGATATTGTGTTTATCTTATACTTTTTATATTTAATCATGCCAATCTAATTTTCCTTAAAACGCATCTTCATCAAAGTGTCTAAAAACTGTTAGAATGTGGGGTTTTTAAAATATTTTTTAACCTGTTGCTTTGAGAGTTACTATGTCACTGGAAGCCCTGACCACTGAAGCGCTCGCTGCGATTGCAGCAGCTCAAGACCTTGCTGCACTTGATCAAGTACGAGTGCAATTTACGGGGAAAAAAAGCCAGCTCGCGGAACAATCTAAGTCGCTTGGTAAAATGGATCCTGAAGAACGTAAAGTCTTCGGCGCACAAATCCATGCTGTACGTGAAACCATTACCGCTGCATTGACATCACGTCAGGCAGAACTGCATAAAGCTGCCTTAGAACAAAAACTGGCAAGCGAAACCATTGATATTACTTTACCAGGTCGTGGCCAGCAGGTGGGCAGTATCCATCCAGTGACCCAGGTGCAAGAGCGTATTTGCCAGTTCTTTACCAAGGCAGGTTTTACGGTTGCAACAGGTCCTGAAGTTGAAGATGACTACCACAACTTTGAAGCACTGAACATTCCGGGTCATCACCCGGCGCGTGCCATGCACGATACTTTCTATTTCGATGTGAACCATTTGCTGCGTACCCATACGTCTGGTGTGCAGATTCGTACCATGGAAACCCAGCAGCCACCCATCCAGATCGTGTGTCCGGGCCGTGTTTACCGTTGTGATTCGGATCAAACCCACTCGCCGATGTTCCATCAGATTGAAGGTTTATACGTGGCTGAAAATACTAGCTTCGCGGAACTGAAAGGCTTGCTGATTAACCTGCTGAACGAATTCTTTGAAAAAGATTTGAAAGTACGTTTCCGTCCATCTTATTTTCCGTTCACCGAGCCGAGTGCGGAAGTGGATATTATGGATGAACGCGGTCGCTGGTTAGAAGTATTGGGCTGCGGTATGGTACATCCGAATGTGCTGCAAGCTGCAGGCATTGATCCTGAAAAATACAAAGGCTTTGCTTTTGGTCTGGGTGTTGAACGTTTTGCAATGCTGCGTTATGGCGTGAATGACTTACGTATGTTCTTTCAAAATGATGTGCGTTTCTTACGCCAGTTTGCTTAAAACTTTTTAATAATCCTCTCCTAACCTCTTCTTTTAAAAAGAAGAGGGACTCCGTGAAATAGATGGAGTTCTCCCCTTTGGAAAATGGGGAGCAGAGGGGGATTCTAGAGATTTGAATTACAGGTTTTATATCAATGAAAATTAGCGAAAATTGGCTACGCACATGGGTCAACCCAGCCATCGATAGCGAAAAACTTTCTGATCAATTGACCATGTTGGGTCTGGAAGTGGATGAGCTTGCACCTGCAGCCAAACCCTTTACTGGTGTGGTGGTGGGGGAAGTCCTGACAGTAGAACAACATCCTGATGCAGATCGCTTGCGTGTGACCACTGTCAATATCGGTTCTGGTGAGCCACTACAAATTGTATGTGGTGCGCCAAATGTACGTGCCGGCATGAAAGCACCGGTTGCGACCATTGGTGCAGTACTTCCAGGCGATTTCAAAATCAAGAAAGGCAAGCTACGTGGTATCGAGTCACAAGGTATGCTGTGCGGCGCTTCAGAAATCGATCTGGAAGATAAAATCGACGGTCTTTTAGAGCTGCCTGCAGATGCACCAGTAGGTATGAACATTCGTGAATATCTGGATCTTGATGACAATGTGATTGACATCAGCATTACGCCTAACCGTGGGGACTGCTTCAGTATTCGCGGGATCGCGCGTGAAATTGGTGTGATCAACCAATTGCCAGTGACTGCCCCTGATATTAAAGAAGTAGCTGCGACTATTAGCGACGAAAAGAGAGTCGTTGTGTCGACTGAAGGCTGCCCACGCTACTTGGGTCGTGTCATCAAGAACGTCAATACCAAAGCTGTGACTCCTGTATGGATGGAGCGAGCATTGGCACGTTCAGGTATCCGTCAGCATAGTATCTTAGTAGATATTACCAACTATGTGCTGATGGAGCTGGGTCAACCGCTACACGCATTTGATGGCGGTAAAGTGCAAGGCGCGGTACATGTACGTCAAGCGGCGGAAGCTGAAAAGTTAGTTTTGCTCAATGAACAAGAAGTTGAACTCAACGAAAAAGTGATGGTGATTGCAGATGATGAAAAAGCATTGGCCATTGCCGGTATTATGGGTGGCTTGTCTTCAGCAGTCAGCGATGCAACCACTGAAATTTTCCTGGAATCAGCATTCTTCGCACCACTGCATATTGCCGGTCGTGCACGTAGCTTTGGCCTGCATACTGATGCTTCTCAGCGTTATGAACGTGGTGTCGATTTTGAATTGCCATTGATCGCTATGCACCGCGCATCACAATTGATTGCGGAACTTGCGGGCGGTGAGTTTGGACCAATTACAGTTGCCGAAAATGCAGCATTATTGCCAACACGCGACGCAATTGAGTTGAATCAAGCACAAGTCGATCAACTGCTAGGTTATAGCGTTGATTCAGATTTTATTACCGATGCCTTAAGCCGTCTGGGTTGTGATGTAACTGTGAAAGCAGAAGGTGAGTGGTCCGTAGTGCCGCCATCACATCGTTATGATATGATGATTTACCAGGACTTGATCGAAGAAGTGGCGCGTATTCACGGTTATGACAATATTCAAATCAGCCTGCCTGTGATTGATGTGAAATTGGCGAAATACCAAGATCAATTTGAATTGGGTCAACTCCGTCAAACTGCCGTAACTTTAGGTTACCAAGAAGCGATCAGCTTTAGCTTCGCAGACCTAAAACTTGAAAAGCAACTTAATTCCAGTGTGAATCCATTAGCATTAGCCAATCCAATTTCAAGTGATTTGGCGGTGATGCGTTCAACCTTGCTATCTAGCCTGATTCCTTGTGTTCAATACAATATCAATCGTCAGCAAAGTCGGGTACGTTTCTTTGAGCTCGGTCTGCGTTTTGACTATCAAGAAGCCAGCAGCATCCATGATTTAAAACAGATTCCAACTTTTGCCTTGATTGCAACGGGTTCGCGTACCCCTGAGTCTTGGCATGGCAAGGCACAGCCAATGGACTTCTTTGACTTTAAGGGCGATATAGAGGAAATTCTGGCTGCTGGTCGTGTCAAAGTGGAATATGTCCGTTCAGAGCGTAGCTGGTTGCATCCAGGACAATCCGCAGAGATTCTCGTGAATGGTCAATCAATTGGTTACTTTGGCCGTTTACATCCTTCACTTGAAGACGAACTTGATCTGGCAACCACATGGGTAGCAGAATTGGATCAAACGGCTGTTTTGCAAACTTATGTATCTAATTTTACAGAATTATCACGTTTTCCATCGGTTCGACGTGATATTGCGCTTTTAATTAGTGATAAGATTAATGTTAGCGAAATTCAGGGACTTATCGAAAAAACAGGCGGAGAGCTTTTAGACTCAACTTGGTTGTTCGATGTGTACACTGGACAAGGAGTAGAAGAAGGGAAACGCTCACTGGCATTTGCACTTCTCTGGCAGCATCCAAGCCGTACACTGGAAGATGCTGAAATTAAATCAGGTATGGATAATATCCTTCAAGTGTTAGAAAACACTTACCAAGCGACATTGAGGGCTTCATGACAGCACTAACTAAAGCAGAAATGGCTGATCATTTAAGTGAGCTCACGAGTTTAAACCGTCGTGAAGCAAAACAAATGGTTGAGTTGTTCTTCGATGAGATTAGCCAGGCGCTCATCTCAGGCGAGCAAGTAAAACTTTCGGGTTTTGGTAATTTCGAGTTGCGTGATAAGCGTCAACGTCCGGGCCGTAACCCGAAAACGGGTGAAGAGATTCCGATTTCTGCACGCCGCGTGGTCACCTTCCGTGCGGGACAGAAGTTCCGTCAACGTGTGGGAAATGAGCAGGTCAACTGATCTGCTTTTTTTAAAACCTGAAGTCACAGATTATTTGAATTTCAGTGTTTAAAATAAAAAAAAGAGAGCCAATGGCTCTCTTTTTTTGTACTGAATAATCTAGAAGATTATTGAGCAGCAGCTTCAGAAGCAGCAGTAGCATCAGCAGCAGCGTCAACAGCAACAGCAGCAGCAGCGTCAGCTTCAGCAACAGCAGCAGTTTCAGAAGCAGCAACTTCAGAAGTAGCTTCTACAGCAGCAGCGTCAGCAGCAGCTTCAGCTTCAGAAGCAGCTTCTACAGCTTCAGATGCAGCTTGGTTAGCGTCAGCAGCAGCGTCGTCAGCTTTTTTAGCACAACCAACGAAAGCTAGAGTAGTAGCAACTGCAGCAGCAATAGCGATTTTTTTGAATAACATGGCATCACTCTCTAAAAATTGAGATTAAAAAAAACCAAAGTTAGTCTGTTAAGTGCTTTTATTGTTCCTAATTGTGTTAGGGACTAACAACGCAGGAGCAGTCTAACTGGTCTGCAAATATGCTATCACTGCGCATTTTTAATTGCTACTGGCAATGATCAAAAAAGTACGGAAAAACGATAAAAAATAAGAAGTTTTTAACAGAAAATAACAATGGAATGAAACATTTAGATTGGAGAAAGGCTTATTAAACACTTAAAAGTTATACAATTTTTAATCTGAATATTTTATTAATCAAAAACTTAAAAATAAGTTTACATAAATCAGGCTTGATTGTTTCATTCTGTAATTTATGTCAACCTAAAAAAGGCCACCGCTTAGGTGACCTTTCATTTGAAATTTTAATTTGAAGCTTTGCGTTTCATCTGATCAAAGAAATCATCATTGGTTTTGGTTTCTTTCATGCGATCCAGTAAGAATTCCATTGCCGCCAACTCATCTTGAGTATGCAACAGCTTGCGCAGAATCCAGACTTTACGCAGATTGTCTTCCGACATCAGGCGTTCTTCACGGCGAGTACCAGATTTCTTGATGTTCATCGCAGGGAATACGCGTTTTTCAGCAATACGACGATCAAGGGTAATTTCCTGGTTACCTGTACCTTTGAATTCTTCGTAAATCACTTCATCCATTTTACTACCAGTTTCAATCAGGGCAGTAGAAATGATGGTCAGTGAACCGCCTTCTTCGATATTACGTGCAGCACCGAAGAAACGTTTAGGACGTTCTAAGGCATGCGCATCTACACCACCAGTCAGTACTTTGCCTGATGAAGGAATCACAGTGTTATAAGCACGTGCCAGACGGGTAATCGAGTCAAGCAAAATCACTACATCTTTCTTGTGTTCAACCAGACGTTTTGCTTTTTCAATCACCATTTCAGCAACTTGAACGTGACGTGCAGGAGATTCATCAAAGGTAGACGCCACGACTTCACCGCGAACCGTACGTTCCATCTCAGTCACTTCCTCTGGACGTTCATCAATCAGAAGAACGATCAGAATAACTTCAGGATTATTGCGAACGATGGACTGTGCAATGCTTTGCAGCAGCATGGTTTTACCCGCTTTCGGCGGAGCCACAATAATTGAACGCTGGCCTTTACCAATCGGGGCCACTAGGTCGATCACACGGGTGGTTAAATCTTCAGTGGTACCATTGCCTAACTCCATCACCAACTGTTCAGTCGGGAATAATGGTGTCAAGTTTTCAAACAAAATCTTGTTGCGTGAATTTTCAGGTGTGTCGTAGTTAATTTGATTGACTTTAAGTAAAGCAAAATAACGTTCGCCTTCTTTCGGTGGGCGAATGGTGCCAGTAATGGTGTCGCCAGTACGGAGGTTAAAACGACGAATTTGAGAAGGGCTGACATAGATATCGTCAGGACCTGCTAAATAAGAACCTGCGGCTGAGCGTAAAAAGCCAAAACCATCTGACAAAATTTCTAGAACGCCATCACCAAAAATCTCTTCGCCATTCATTGCATGACGTTTTAAAATGGCAAAAATAATGTCTTGCTTACGGTTACGAGCCATACCTTCGAGGCCCATAAACTCGGCAATCTTGATGAGTTCGCCAATCGGTTTTTTCTTGAGTTCGGTTAAATTCATAGGTGGTCAGATAGAATCAAAGTTCTGAGGTACAGGTTAGAAAGGGAGTAACATTCGGCCGCATACCAGCATTCAAACGAAAGCAATTGAATTTGCAAAAGAACAATTCAGAGATCTGTTTGAGTGTTTCAAAGAAAAATGTGGAAAACAATTTCTATTGCCGAGCGGCATCTTATGTAATGTGTCTTGTAAGAAATTGACAGGATTTAGGATCCTTTATCTCTTGAGTAGCGAATATAAGAGATAATGCCAGGTTTGTCAATTTATAGCCGAAAAAAATACGCGAGCATGGGTCGCGTATTTTTTACTAAAAATGCTGTGCTTAGATATTGTCATCAATAAATGCAGTCAGTTTAGATTTTGGTGCAGCACCGACTTGAGTCGCAACAACTTCACCATTTTTGAACATCAACAAAGCCGGGATGTTACGAATGTTGAAATTCACAGCAGTTTGTTCGCAAGAAGTTACGTCAACTTTCACGATTTTAACTTTGCCTTGGTATTCATCAGCAAGCACTTCAAGTACGGGTGCAATTGCTTTACATGGTGCACACCAGCCTGCCCAAAAGTCCACCAGTACAGGAACGTCTGATTGAAGAACGTCTGCTTCGAAGTTTGCGTCAGTAGTGTTTACGATGTTGCCAGACATGGAATGTGCTCCAGATTAATATTTTAAAGATAACTAATTATTAGTATTACATAGCCATCTTTAACAATGTAGGGGAATCTGTAAATTTTCAATGCTTAATGTTATTTTGTCTAATGGATGATCACGATAGTGATGATCGTGTCTCACTATTATTCCCGATACAAAAAAGAATAAGGCATTAAATTGTCGCTACAAATGGCTTTTAAATTGCATGCATGTGAATTACTCTAAGCACAATTCGTTAAAGGTTTATTTCTGGAATGTCTGACTTTTTGATTGATGAAGAATTACTTGCCGCCATCGATATGGGATCAAACAGCTTTCATTTGGCCATCGCCCGTGTAGATCATGGCGAAGTGAAGAAAGTGGCATCAATGTCAGAAAAAGTTCAGCTTGCCGCAGGACTAGACGAAAATAAGAATTTAACCGAAGCCGCACAGCAGCGCGGTTTGGCCTGTCTGGCTCGTTTTGTCGGGCGTTTAGGTGCCGTTCAGCCGAACCGCTTGCGGATCGTGGCGACGAATGCGTTACGTCAAGCTAAAAATGGCCATGAATTTATCCAGAAAGCTGCAGAAATTTTACCGAAACCGATCGAAATTATCGCGGGTCGTGAAGAAGCCCGTCTGATTTATCTGGGGGTATCGCATACCATGGCCAACAGCGGTCGTCGTCTGGTGGTTGATATTGGTGGCGGTTCAACTGAGCTGATTATCGGTGAAGAATTCGAGCCGATTCACACTGAATCCGTACAAATGGGCTGTGTGGCATTTACCAAGGCCTATTTTCAGGATGGTGAAATCAGCGCCAAAGCTTTTGATAAAGCAGTTACTGCGGCACGTAAAGAAATTTCGGGAATTGCCAATACTTATAAAGAAGCCGGTTGGGATGCTGTTGTCGGCTCGAGTGGTACCATTAAAGCCTGCCGCCAGATTTGTGTCAATATGGGCTGGAGCAATGAACGCGAACAGTTGACGCGTGAAGGCTTGGAAAAGCTCAAAGATAAACTGCTTAAATATAAATACGTCTCGGACATGGAATTCGAAGGTCTGAAAGATGATCGTCGTGCCGTCTTACCTGCTGGTATTGCCATTCTCTATGCTGTCTTTGATGTATTGGAAATTGACCATTTGGTCTATTCTGACGGTGCGTTACGTGAAGGCGTGATGTATGACTTGCTTGGCCGTTTCAAGCACGAAGATATCCGCGATCGTTCCGTACATGCCTTGATTGGTCGATATAATGCCGATGCCAAGCAGGCTGAACGTGTAGTTCAGACCGCACAGAAACTGTTTAATGACGTGGCTAGTGAACTCGGTTTAAGTGTTGAAGATAGTGACCTGTTACGTCGTGCTGCCTATCTGCATGAGATTGGTTTGGCCATCAGTCACAGTGGCTATCATCGTCATGGCGCGTATTTATTGCAACATTCGGATATTGCCGGTTTCTCGCAAGTTGATCAGAATCATTTGTCACATTTGGTCGCGCACCATCGACGTAAATTGCGCGCTGATGCCAAGATTGATGTGATGAAAGTCGGTGGATCTAAACTTTTATGGTTATGTTTGCTGCTTCGTCTGTCGGTTTTGGTCAATCACAGTCGTAGCGATGAGATGCTTCCTGCCATTGAACTCAAGGTTGAAAATGCGCAACAATGGCAACTCAGCGTGTCTGGTGATGCCAAGCAATGGCCATTGCTGGTCGCTGAACTGCACGATGAACAGCAGCAATTTAAAAATTGGGAGATTGAACTCTCGATTCAATCCGAACAATTTGTTAATTAATACCTTTATAGGGATGAAAACGGTTAACCTATGAAAAATAAAGCAACTCCATCAAAAGCATGGGCGACAGTGCAGATTGCACGTCATCCAGAACGTCCACAATTCCTGGACTATGTGGGTGAAATATTCACTGAATTTGATGCTTTACATGGTGACCGCCTATATGGTGATGATGGCGCGATGATCGGTGGCCTGGCTCGTTTCGATGGTCAACCGGTGATGATCGTTGGTCAGCATCGTGGTCGTAGTACCCGTGAAAAATTACAGCATAATTTTGGCATGAGTAACCCGGAAGGTTATCGTAAGGCACAGCGTCTGCTAGACATGGCAGAGCGTTTCAACCTGCCAGTCTTCACCTTTATTGATACCATGGGTGCTTATCCGGGTGTCGGTGCAGAAGAACGTGGTCAGGCTGAAGCGATTGCGACCAGTCTGGCTCAGCTTTCCAACTTGAAAGTACCGGTAATTGCAACTGTACTGGGTGAAGGCGGTTCAGGTGGTGCGCTGGGTATTGGGGTAGCAGACCGTGTGGTGATGCTCTCTCACAGTATTTATTCGGTGATTTCACCGGAAGGCTGTGCCTCAATTCTCTGGAAAACCGCTGAAAAAGCTGAACAGGCCAGTGAAGCCTTGGCTCTGACTGCAGAAAAATTGCAGAAAATGGGTATTGTAGAATATGTGGTGGATGAAGGTGAGGGTGCTCATTTAAATCCGGATCAGGTCATGAACAGCTTGAAAGCAGTGCTGAAAGAAGCTTTGAATGAACTGCAACCAATGGAAGCGCAAGCACGATGCGAAGCACGTTACCAACGTTTAATGAAGTTTGGCAGCGACAATTTAGGTCTGGTTTCTTAAAACAGCTGCAGGACTTTCCTGCAGAGACAAAAGTTCTCATCGGATGCAGTGGCGGCGTAGATTCTATGCTGTTGCTGCATCTGATGTTTTTTTTATGCCCGGAAAAAGTTCGGGCGATTTATGTCGATCATCAGTTACAAGCACTCAGCGCAGATTGGGGTAAGTTCGTTGCACATCAATGTCAGCAATTGAATATTCCCTGCATCATTCAGCCAGTCAATGTCGCCAGTGGCAATTTGGAACAGCAAGCGCGCAATTCACGTTATCAGGCCTATCTGCAACATTTGCAAGCGGATGAAATGTTGGTGTTAGCGCATCATCAGCAGGATCAGGCGGAAACCCTGATGTTGCGTTTATTGTCTGGTGCCGGCGTTGACGGTTTAGCAGCCATGAAACAGATCGATGTACGTGAAAATCTCACGATTTGGCGGCCATTGCTGGATATTTCCCGTGAGCAGATTTGCCAATGGGCATCAGACCTGAATGTTCAGAATATTGAAGATCCGACCAATGCTGATACCCATTATGACCGAGCCTGGGCACGCCAGACCCTGTGGCCAGTATTAAGCGAACGCTATCCTAAAATGCAAGCTGCCTTGGTGCGAACCAGTGAGTTAATGCAGGATGCTCAAGACATTTTACAAGAAGTGCTGCAACAGGATTTAGCATATTGTGGAACTGAAACGCAGCTCGATCTTGGTAAATTTTTACAGCTTTCAAAATCACGACAACGTCAATTACTCTCTGCCTGGATGAAAGGTAAACAACAGTATCGTCCATCCTTAGATATGGTGGAGCGTTTGCAACGCGAAGTGATTTATGCCAAGCAAGATGCTCAGGCAGCATTGCATTGGCAAGGCTTTTATTATGTACGCTATCAGCAGCAATTATATCGTTTGACCGCAGAGATCTATTTAGCCGAGCAGCAACAGGTTCAAACTAGTCCGGAAAGTATAAAATTCGCTTTAAAAGACTGTGTGCAGGTTTTGTCAGGGAAATTTATCATCGCGCCTGCACAGTTCGGTTTATCTCCTGCATTATTGCAGCAAGCTTTGCATTTACAGCAGAGGCAGGGTGGCGAAAAAATTCATTTATATGGCCGTGTCGGTACCTGGCCGCTGAAAAAAGCTATTCAGGAAGCGCAAATATTTCCCTGGGCTCGGCATACTATTCAAATATTAAGCACAGATAATGTTATGCTAGGCGTGTTTACCCCTAAAGGATTTTGGTTGGCCCAATCTGCATATTGTGAAGCAGGTGGATGGCTGCCGATGTCGGTTTCTTCAACTTTAGAACTCAACGATGAGCATTGAACATGAGTGCAGCTTTAAATTGTAATATCTGTTTTATTGGTGGCGGTAATATGGCCCAAGCCTTAATTGGCGGTCTGATTTCACGTGGTTTGCCAGCAACACGTATTACAGTTTCTGATCCGGTCGAAAAAGTCCGTGCTTTATTGGCGGAAAAAGAAATTAATGTGACCGGGGATAATAGCGCTGCAATTCAGGATGCAGATATCGTCGTATTGGCGGTAAAACCTCAGGTTTTGGCTCAAGTGCTGCAACCCTTAAAAGGTCTGGTTAATAATAAGCTGATTATTTCCATTGTTGCCGGTGCAGAAATTGCCACATTGTCAGCATTGTTGGGGACAGAGCGTATTGTCCGGGTCATGCCGAACACGCCAGCATTGGTACAGACCGGGGCTCATGGTTTATATGCCAATGCATTTGTGGAAACGAGTGACCGTGAGCTAGCCAGTCAGGTTCTGGCGTCGACCGGACTGACCATTTGGGTCGACTCAGAAGCACAAATTGATGCAGTCACTGCAGTCTCGGGTTCGGGTCCGGCTTACTTTTTCTATATGATGGAAAGTATGATTCGTGCGGGTAAAAATTTAGGTCTGGATGAAAAAGTTGCAACTGCACTCACCTTGCAGACGGCTTTAGGCGCGGCGCAAATGGCGATTACCAGCTCGAATACGCCGGCTGAGTTACGTAAAAATGTGACTTCTCCAAATGGGACTACACAGGCTGCACTTGAAGTCTTTGATCGCGCCCAGATTTCTCAAAATATTCAGGCGGCACTTGCCGCTGCACAAAAACGCAGTCAAGAACTGGCACAAGAGCTCAGTGAAAGCAGCAAATCTTCAGTTTAATTTTTAGGAACGTTCAAGTATGGGTGCAAATTCTGCGCTAATTTTTGGCATTATCATTAACGTCGCGATTTTGCTCGTATTCTTCCGATTTTTAATGCAACTGGCAGCGGTCAGTCCTTACAATCCTGTGGTTCTTTCTACTGTGAAAGCCACTAAAATTGTAGATGTATTTGGTCGAATTTTCCCAACTTTGGCCAAAGGTCGAGTCAGTACTGCTGCTTTGGCATTACTGGTCGTGCTCTATCTGCTTAAAATTTTTGGCATGATGTATCTGTCAGGGGGGATGCCGAATGGGCCTGTCCATCTGATTATTCTGACTTTTGTTACCATGATGCAGGATCTTATCCGTTTCTGTCGTTATTTGATTTTCGCTACGATTATCTTAAGTTGGGTGGTGATGTTTACTCAGTCTCGTTCGCCTTATATTGAAGTCGTGCAAGAGCTGGCTGAGCCTTTACTGGCGCCATTCCGTCGTATCATGCCAAATATGGGGATGATTGACCTTTCTCCAATCTTCGCTATTTTAACTTTGATTATTATCGAAATGATTATGAACCAGGTGGCGATTGTATTGCTTACCGGTCTTTAATCGGATCCAAATAAAAAGGACGCTGAGGCGTCCTTTTTTATTTGCTCCTCCCTTTAGAAAAGGGAAGTTGGGAAGGATTTGTTAAACTTCCCAAACGGTGAACAAGTTTTAATCGCAGTACAAGAAGATGGGATATTAACCTCTCCCTAACCCTCTCCTGAGAGGAGAGGGGATACCTTTAAAATAATATTGGTTTTCACTCTCTCCCAGAGGGGGGAGGGCTGGGGTGAGGAAACCCTTTAATGCGCCTCATCCCAGTTTTTGCCTTTACCCACTTCTACCACCAATGGTACAGAAATCTGCAATACCGATTGCATCACTTCAGCCAGTTTAGGTGCCAGTTCATCGGCAATGTCTTCATCGACTTCAAATACCAGTTCATCGTGTACCTGCAACAGCATTTTGGCCTGATCTTTTGGCAACATTTTGTCGACTTCAATCATTGCCATTTTAATGATATCCGCAGCCGAACCTTGTAGCGGGGCATTAATTGCAGCCCGTTCTGCCGCTTTACGCACCATCATATTACGGGCATCAATATCTGGGGTATATAAACGGCGTCCGAGCAAGGTTTCAACAAAACCTTGTTCTAATGCGACCTGACGGGTACGTTGCATATAGTCATAAATGCCCGGATAGCGGTGGAAATACTGCTTGATATAGTCCTGTGATTCCTGACGGGTAAAGCCTAACTGACGGATCAGACCGAATTCAGACATACCGTAAAGTAGTCCGAAGTTAACAGCCTTGGCCTGACGGCGCTGGTCATTGGTCACTTCTTCCAAAGGAATGCCTAGAACTTCAGCTGCGGTACGGCGGTGTACATCCTGACCATGAATAAATGCATCCAGCAGGGCTTCATCCTGAGATAAGTGGGCCATGAGACGCAATTCAATTTGTGAGTAATCGGCTGCCAGCAAAACACGACCTTCCGGTGCCACAAACGCCTTGCGAATTTGACGGCCAATTTCGGCACGAATCGGAATATTCTGCAGGTTTGGATCAGTCGATGATAAACGGCCAGTTGCAGTCAATGCCTGGTGGTAACTGGTATGCACACGGTGGGTATCAGGATTAGCCTGTTTGCATAAGCCATCGGTATAAGTGCTTTTCAGCTTGGACAAACCACGATATTCCAGAATCAGCTGGGCAATCGGATGTTCAATTTTTTCCAGTACACTTTCACTGGTGCTGTATTGTCCGGTGGTGGTTTTTTTACCGCCTTTTAGCCCCAGCTTTTCAAATAACACTTCACCGACCTGTTTAGGTGAGCTGACATTAAAGCTTTCACCGGCAATTTCCATAATCTGGTTTTCCAGATTTTGCATGGTATTGGAAAATTCGCCCCCAAGCTGATCCAGAAAAGCCAGATCCAGTTCGATGCCGTTTTCTTCCATTTGTGTCAGTACACGTGCGACCGGAACTTCAATATTGTGCAGAATATTCACCAGTTCAGGATGTGCCTGTAATTTCCCGCTCAAGACTTCATAAAGACGATAAGTGACATGAGCATCTTCTGCGGCATAATGTGCTGCAGTTTCAAGTGGAATCTGGTTGAAGGTCTTTTGTTTAGCACCTTTACCGGCCACTTGTTCATAAGTCGTGGTCAGATGACTCAAATACAGACGGGCCACATCATCCATGCCATGACGGGTCGCGACAGAATTCAGGACATAGGAAGCCAGCATGGTATCGAAATACCAGCCTGCCAGATGAATGCCATGATTTTCCAGTACATGTGCATCATATTTCAGATGATGCCCAATTTTCTTTACAGACTCATCTTCCAGAATTGGTTTGATCTGCGCCAGAATTACTTCACGATTCAGCTGCTCCGGTGCGCCTTCATAATCATGTGCCAAGGGAACATAATAAGCATTCTGCGCATCGAAGGCGACCGAGAAACCGACAATCTGTGCAATACGATAATCCAAACTGGTGGTTTCGGTATCAAAGGCAAAACGTTTTTCGGTACTTAGGCGCTCAAACAGTGTGTCCCAGTCCTGCTGGCTTAATACTGTGTGGTAGGTCGCTTGACCTAGCTGGTCATCACTGCTGGTTACAGAGGCATGGTCTTCCAGAGGTTCTGGTGCTGTAACCGCTTTGGCGTTAATAGATTTTGCCGCCTGCTGGTAATTTGAATTATTCGGGTTGTTCGGGTGATCTAAGGACTGCAGCTGGTTACGGAATTCCAGCTCGGTGTACAAATGACGCAAGGTCTCGACATTCGGCTCACCCAGTTTTAAATCGTCATAACCAAAGTTAAGATCCAGATCGATGACAATACTGGCCAGTTGATGGTCCAGTGCAATACCATCGACATGTTCTTTAATATTTTGACCGACTTTGCCTTTGATCTTGTCGACATTTTCTAAAATGCCGCCAATCGAGCCATATTCAGTGAGCAGTTTTGCTGCCGTTTTGGCACCTACACCTGGCACGCCCATAATGCCATCTGATGCATCGCCCATCAGGGTGAGATAGTCAATAATCTGATTCGGCCAGACGCCAAACTTTTCAAACACACCGTCGACATCCAGCGGTTTTTCTTTAAAGCTGTCTTCCAGGGTGACTTTTTCGGTCACCAGTTGTGCCATATCTTTATCGCCCGTAGAGATCAGCACCTGATGTCCCATCGCCTCGGCACGTTTGGCCAGTGTTCCGATAATGTCATCGGCTTCGGCACCCGGTAAGGTATGCAGGGGAATGCCCAAAGCGCGGATCAAGGCATGCAGATAAGGAATCTGTTCGGATAATTCCGTTGGCATGCTGGGACGGTCACCTTTATAAATCGGTGACAGCTCATGCCGGAAGGTCGGTTCTGGGGTATCGAAAATCACCGCCATATGGGTCGGTTGGGTCCGGCGCATCAGTTTTTGAATAGCAGAAATCGCACCACGAATTGCATTGGTATGTAAACCGGTTGACGTGGTTAATGGTGGCAGTGCGTGAAAGGCACGAAATAAAAAGTAAGAGCCATCGACCAAGACAAATGGTGGCATGTAATCAATTCCTTATTCAAAATACAGCGCTATTGTACGTGATTTTTACCGCGCTCGCTGAGGCGAGTCTGAGTTTACAGCTTAGCGAATATCGGCCGAAGATGAAATAAGCAGCACAAGCTGTTGTATGATGGAACGATTCAGGAAAGAGAAATATAAGAATGGCTGCAGGACGGAATGAGTTGCGCATGATCTGGCTGATTACCCTGCTGATAGCCGGGATCAGCGCCTGGTATCTGGGTTATCAGATTGTAACTTATCTGTGTGGTTTGGGGTTTATCTTTAGCGTGATGCAATATGTCACTGCGGTAGAAGCACCGATGAATCAATTGGCCGGACAGCAGCAGATGTCCTTGGAGCGCAATTCTAAAGTTCCTTTATATATCTCATCAATTACTGCCATTGTCGGCGGGTTGGCTGAACTGGACTGGTTGATGGGAATCGGGATTACGGCATGGGTATTCTTTTTGCTCAGGTGGCTGCAACGTCTGGAAGGACGCTTGATACAGTTGCAATCGCAATCTCATTCTGCCGATCTATCCCCCTCGATACCAGCGACCTGGTCTGATGCTGCCCCTTTGACTTCTCAACAGGCTCTAAATTCTCAGTCCACGCCTAATCTCATAGATCAAGTTCAGCGCTGGATATTTCAAGGAAATCCGGTACTCAAAGTTGCGATTGGTATTTTGGTCATCGGTATTATTCTGTTATTACGCTTCGCGACGGAACACTGGCAAATTAGTCTGGCGATGAAACTGGGACTAATTGCGCTAGCAAGTATGAGTGTCGCCGGTCTGGGTTATTGGCTGATTGAGAAAAACCGCAGTTTTGCTTTGGCCTTAGAAGGTTTAGGTTTAGGAGCACTGTTCCTGACCTTATTCTTTGCCTATTACAATCTGGTGATTCCCACGTTACCGTTGGCGACTTTGCTATTCCTCATCATTCTGGCCATCACTTTGTATTTAAGTCTGAAACAGGAAAGCATCGAACTGGCCTTGATGGCTTTACTGATTGCTTATCTGGCGCCGTTTACCTTGCCGACCCGCGATGCTTCTGCTGTTGAGTTGATCAGCTATTATCTGCTGATCAATATCGGGGTGGCGGTGTTGAGCAGTTTCCGGCCATGGAAGATTCTCAATCAAATTGCCTTTTTAGTGACTGCGGTCGTTGGCGGGATATATAGCCTGATTCATGGTTATACATATGAGCGTTATGCCATGACTGCGTTGATTCTGGCACATAGTGCACTGTTTATCTGGCTAGGTTTCCGCTTCAGTCAGTTGCTGGCACGACAGGATCTCTCACGTTTTCACTTAAAACCGGTACTGGACTTAGCGCTGATTTTTGCTGCCCCTATTACCGCTTATATTTTTCTGTATCTGATTCATTTTAATCAGCCCAATCAAAAACTCTGGCAAGCTGGATTAAGCCTGTTCTTTGCACTGGTCTTTGCCGCTTGCTGGACACTGCTGCGCCGTAAACAAACTATCCAGCTCATTTCGCAGAGCTATCTGAGCCTGATGCTGATTTTCCTGGCCTTGGTGCCACCGATCTTATTGACAGAACAATGGAGTGTGATTGGTTGGGCAGTTGAAGGTGTGCTGATTTATTTATGGGCCTTGGAAAAAAATATCCGGGTAGCACACTATCTGAGCATGGGCTTATTGCTGATGGCCGGATTCAGCAGCCTGTATTATCTGGTCGAGATTAATCCAACACCGCGAATCATTTTCTGGATTTTGAGTCTGTGCTATGTGGCAGTCGTAGTCATCAGCCAGCTTAAAAAGCAGTACCAGCAGCAGATGGATAGTCTGAGTGTCAGCTTTTTAAGCAGTTTAAGTGTTGCGGCCAGCCTGATGTTATTTGCCTTGCTGGAAGATGAATTTCCGAGTCAGCATGCCTATGTGCTGAGTTTATTTATCATCACACTGGGTTATGTACTGTTCAATGAAATGATCCTGCGCAAAACCCAGGAATGGTCCTGGTTGCTGCCGAAGTGGAGTGGCATCTCGCCCTTGCTGGTCATTGCGGCGATTCTGACCCTGGATCGTAGTCAAAATGCGGTGATTGTCTGGAATAGTAGTTTTGAACGTGGAGTTTTTGCCCTTTCTACGATGCTACTAGCCATTTTGTGGCTTAGACCGTTGGCTGGCTTGCAGCTCTCCAAGGAGTGGATGAGCTTTGGTGTTTTTAGTAGTCTGGCTTTGGCAAGTGTATGCCTGATCCCGAACATGCCTTATCTGAGCATGGTGATTTTACCTTTATTCTTCTGCCTGTGGTGCTATCGACAGGATCCGCAGTCGGGCTGGCAGCAGCTTTGGCAAACCAAGAGCTGTTTATTGCTGATGGGAAGCTGGCTGGTATGTTCACAGCTGTTTAGCCAGCAAGCCTTTCAATATTACTGGCTGCCGATCCTGAATCCTTTTGACCTGATCAGTATCGCCATGTTTGCCAGTTTTATCTGGATGCTGTTACAGCAAATCAAGGTGGGACGTGATAAAGGCATGATGGCGGTTTTAATGGTACTAAGCCTGTTATGGCTTTCCAGTTATATTGTTTTAAGAGCTTTACATGTGTATCTGCAGACACCGTTTAATGAGCTGGCATTATGGAGCAATGCAACAGTTCAACTTAGTCTGACCATACTCTGGGTATTGCTGGCCTGGATCACCATGTGGACAGCAACACTCAAAAAACTGAAACCGATGTGGATTTTAGGTGGTAGTATTCTGGTGATTGTGACTTTGAAACTCGTACTATTTGACCTGTCACATATTGGCACCCTGACCCGGGTGATTTCATTCCTGCTGGCGGGTGGGGTGATGCTGCTGATTGCTTATATTGCGCCGATGCCGGAGAAGGAGCTTTGAATCCTCTCGCTAACCCTCTCCTTTAAAAAGGAGAGGGAATCTAAGGTTTATTTCAGATCAGGCTCTCTTTTGAGGGTCTTTTCATTGGCGTATTGATCGATCTCTTCATTTTCTAGAGGGCGGGAAAGTGGAGGATCGACAAAGCCCATTTTTGGCACCGGAATTTCAATCTGGTTATCGACAAAGCCGTTTCGAATCCGTTCCTGCATTTCATCACGTACTTTCAGGTAGTTTTCCTGTTGGCACCACACCGCAAACAGCAGTTCGATCGAAGATTCACGGAAAGCGGTAACGGTGACTGCAGGTTTCGGGTCGGCCAGTACCAGCGGATATTTATTGGCAACGTCCAGCAGCACTTCACGTACCTTGATAATATCTTCATGGAAATTGATCGCCAGGGTAATTGGAATACGCCGTATCGGAAATTTCGACAAGTTCTGCACCGGTGCCCGAATTAGCTGTTCATTCGGTAAACGCACATAGATATTATCTTGGGTCAAAAGTTTAACCGAGAGCAGATCAATCGAAATCACTTCGCCTTCAATGGTATGCCCACGAATCAAGGTAATCTGGATGGTATCACCGACTTCAAAAGAACCTTCACCAATCAGGAACAGACCACTGATCAGGTTGGATGCTGAGGTTTGCGAAGCAAAACCCAGTGCGACCGTTAAAATCCCTGCAGCGCCAAGGAAGACACTGAGTTTAAAACCGGCTTCTTTCAGACTAGCCATCACAAACAGCAGGAAGATAAAATAGAAAATTCCGCGGCGCCAGACCAGTTTCTGATGGGCATTAAAACGGACACCAATGGTGCGAATAAAGGTATTGGAAATAAAGCGTGCGATCAGGAAGCCAATAAAGCACAACACCACCGCCACCAGAACTTCGGTCAAACGGTCGGTATTGATATTGGTAAATACTCCCTTTAGGCTGTTGGTGACTTCGGTCGGAATATTTGAACTTGGCATCAGACGCCCTTAGAAAAATGAATCAAACATATTAAATAACGCACCTGCCGGATCGCGCGGTGGATGCAGATAGGCGACTTCGCCGGCATTTGGTGGTGTGCGGTTTTCGACCCGAATCCGTGGTGGACGATCCGAACTTTCATGCAAAACGCGGATTTGTGAGGTCCATAAGCGGCCGGTACTTTCACTGTAAAAAAGCGGCAGGGCAGGCACTGGCACATTCATTCGGTCAAAGCGCAATTGCTGGTTACTGGTATTGTGAAACTCAATCGGCGTGACTGCACGAAAGGCTCGCGGATGTAACTGTTTCAGTTCGGTTCTGCCATCGACTGCGGTGGCATAACAGATTTCCCCCGAACGGTGATTGGGTCCAAACCAGGTGTCTTTTGGCAAGATTACCGGCAAATCGAAAATCGGTTCGCGCTGCCCCTCGACAAAACCGGCAATCCATAAGGGCGTGCTGATATAAAGCGTACCGCGCTGTCCGGCAGGAATATAAATCGGATCGACTGGTTTAATCACCACAGAACGGTCTGCAAGGCGTGGCATCAGTTGCAATTTGTTTTGCGTGGATTTGAACATATAGCGTTCAATTTTCACAGGTGGGGGAAAGGCAAAATTCGGATCATCAATCTGATGCCATTGCTGTTCATAATCGTATTGCACAGAAGGGCGGAAATATTCCAGTCGCCATTCCTGAATCCCTCGGGTCAGCCGAAACAGCAAGGAGCCAAACTGCCAGGCTTTAGACTGATTTATTTCAAAATTCTGTTCTCCCCACCAGCGCATTTTCGCTGTATTCGGGATTAATTCATCTTTATCTTGCGGCAATCTTGGCACCCTTTCTTGCTAAATCTTTGAAAACATACTTCACGCTGTCATATGCTTAGAGTACACTCAATTTAAATTTTTTCATCATTATTATAATCCGCGATGCAAGTACTTAAACAATTACAAATCCCATATAGCTTCGCCAAGCGCCATGGTGTGCTGTTGCGTTATGAGGGAGATCAGGCCTTTATTCTGCGCCGTGACAATACCTCGATGCTTGCATTGCAGGAAGCCCGCCGTCTGCTCGGTTATCCGGCTCATTTTCAGCTTTGTACTGAACAGGAATTTAACCAGTTACTCAGTTCCAGTTTTGCCGGAGATAGCGGCGAATCACAGCAGGTGGCTGCCGGTCTGGAAGATCATCCGGATTTACTCAGTCTGGCTGATTCGGTACCGGAAGCTGAAGACCTGATGGATCAGGAAGATGATGCGCCAATTGTACGTCTGATCAATGCGCTATTATCCGAAGCAATTCGTGTTGGGGCCTCCGATATTCATATTGAATCTTTTGAGAAAAAACTGTCGGTGCGTTTACGGGTCGATGGCCAGTTACGCGAAATTGTCCAGCCACGCCGTGAACTGGCACCGCTTCTGGTTTCACGGATTAAAGTCATGGCCAAACTGGATATTGCGGAAAAGCGTATTCCTCAAGATGGCCGTATTTCATTACGCTTGGCCGGACGTGAAGTCGATGTCCGTGTATCCACCTTGCCATCTTCTTATGGGGAGCGGGTGGTGATGCGTTTGCTGGACAAGCAGGCTGGCCGTTTGAACATGACCCATTTGGGCTTGATGAATAATGACTATGGTCGACTCAAGACCTTAGTGCATCGCCCGCACGGGATTATTCTGGTGACTGGCCCGACCGGTTCGGGTAAAACCACCACCTTATATGCGGCACTTTCTGACCTGAATGACGGTTCTAAAAACATCCTCACGGCTGAAGATCCGATTGAATATCAGCTGGAAGGCATTGGACAAACGCAGGTCAATACCAAAGTGGATATGACTTTTGCCCGTGCGTTAAAAGCCATGTTGCGTCAGGACCCGGATGTGGTCATGGTTGGTGAGATTCGTGATCTGGAAACCGCAGAAATTGCGGTGCAGGCATCCCTGACAGGACATCTGGTGTTATCCACCTTACACACCAATACCGCGATTGGTGCGGTTACGCGCCTGAAAGATATGGGAATTGAACCATTTCTGCTGTCCAGTTCTTTAATCGGGGTAATTGCCCAACGTCTGGTGCGTACCTTGTGTCCACATTGCGCGACCTGGCATGAGGCAGATGCTTTCGAGAAGAATCTATTTGGCAATATTGAGCATCCCCAAGATTTAAGATTACCGCAACCTCAAGGCTGTGAACGTTGTGGCAATACTGGCTTTAGTGGCCGTACTGCAATTTATGAAATTGTCCCAGTCGATGATCATATGCGCCGTTTGATTCATGGCAATGCGGCTGAATATGAAATCGAAAGCTATGTACGTCAGCAGTCAGGTTCCATTCGTGATGATGGTCTGCGTAAAGTATTGGCCGGAAAAACCACGATTGAAGAAGTATTGCGAGTAACCAACGAAGCAGTAGAATAATTTTTTAATCTGCTCGCTTTATCATAATGATCGTCAGGACTTTTGGATATTTACCAGAGACTGACGATTTTTTTCATGAGTTGTACACGAAAAGGTGCAGTCGGATTTCCCGGATTACGCAGAGTTTCATTTTCATAAAAGTTCTGCCAGGCTTGTGCCATTGCTAAACTCAGTCCTTCCTGTTTCATTGTTTCAACATCTGCCTGAGTAATATTGAGAAAACGGGCTTCAGCATCTTTGGGGCCAGCTCCCCAGCCAATAATCCCTTTACCAAATTCAGGCAGAATCATATTGTTGGGTGTTGCAGGAATGGGTAGGCGTTCAATTTCAGTATTGAGCAGAGATTTTATTTTCGGACGGATTTTTTCTGAGAGATAAAGATCTGCAAAAGAGGTTGTAGCAGTGAGGAGCAGGAGAGAATTCAGAAGAACTAGTTTTAACATCAATATAAATCGAATAAATGTAAATAAGAATCATTATATATAATTTCTTAAGTTTTTGCTGCAGTTTTCAAGTGGGGAAGAGAAGTAGCTTTTGACAAAAGATGAAGCGGGTAAATTTTGAAATTTATAATTGAAGTCTAGCTATCCTGAAGCTATTTTTTCAGGATAGCAGGTAAATCAAAATCTTAAGTAATCACATTTAAGTTCACATCAATATTATTGCGGGTCGCATTCGAGTAGGGGCAGACGATATGCGCAGCATCGACCAGTTTTTGTGCTTCTTCCTGATCCATGCCTTCAAGATGGATATTTAAGGTCACTTCGATTCCAAACCCGGTAGGAATCGGACCAATCCCAACATCACCTTCAATATAGGCATCTTTGCTGATATTGAGCTTGTCTCGATTGGCGACAAATTTCATAGCACCCAAGAAACAGGCGGAATAACCTGCGGCAAAGAGCTGTTCAGGATTGGTTCCACCGCCTGGTCCCCCCATTTCTTTAGGTACGGCCAATTGGACGTCCAGAATCTGATCGTTAGAAATGGCGCGGCCATCACGGCCCCCTGTGGCTTTGGCATGTGCGGTATAGACGGCTTTTTCTAATGACATGAGTTAAATCCCTGTTTATTTTTCGTAGAGCTTCTATGCTCGGTGATTTCACCTGAAGAATAAGCAGGGATTTTGTTATTTTATGCAAGCAAATGAAACGATTCAGGAAAGTTGAAGAAGTCTACGGTGTTGCATTAAAGGCATGGATTCACGCACTTTTTGCTGTTCATTTAAATCAAAGTCGACGGTGATGAGTTGAGCACCTTCTGCATGGATCATATTAAGAAGTTGTCCACGACTATTGGTGGCGGCTGCATGCCCCCAGGTCTGGCGTTTTTCTCCATGCCAGCCTTGTTGAGCTGCACCAAGCACCGAACATTGGCTATCTAGAGCACGTGTTTGCAGAAGAAGCTGCCAGTGCATTTCACCTGTGGTATAGGTAAAAGCAGAAGGTGCGGTCAAGAGGTTTGCACCTTTGGCTCGTAGATTTAACGCTAGTTCCGGAAAACGCAGGTCATAACAGACCATTAAACCAATATTACCAAAAGGGGTTTTGGCTACGACAACATCTGTGCCGGGCTCAAAGAACTTGGATTCCTGATAACCGCCTACAGCATCACCGACTTGCACATCAAACAAGTGAATTTTGTCATAACGCGCTTCGGTCCGTTCCGGACTGATACACAGGCTAACGGTACGCACGCGGCCATCTTCAATGATCGAACCATCCGGACGATAAGGGCAGGGTAATGTACCAGCGACGATCCAGGTGTCATATTGATGGGCAAGTTGTTCCAGACGCTGCTGAATCACTTCAAATTGTGCAGCAGTTTCACGCTGTTTTCCTGCGGCAAAACAGACAAAGTTTTCCGGGAAAACAATCAGTTCAGCTCCATTGGCCTTACTTTGTTGAATTAAAGATTCAATCTCCACGAAATTGGCATCAATTTCATTTTGAGAATTCATTTGTACAACAGAAAGTAAAGTCATAGGGTCCTCTTATAAGATGGTTATACCTTTTGCTCGGAAATTTTATCTAAATTGTCTTGCTCTTTCTGTAGCTGTTTGACTAAAGGTTCAAACATGTTCTGATTGCTTTGATTCAGTTTCATCAAGGTTTTATGCGCATCCAGAACCGTATTCAGCATATTTTGATGCGTGACATGTTCTTCCATCAGCGCACGTGTGCAGACATTTGGATCACCACAATAATTCAGAATCACAAACACTTGGCTCAATCCCATACTGTTGGCCAAAGTGGTAATGTCAGAATTGGTAGAAAGCATGACAGCCTGAATATTGTGTACTTGCTTGAGTTTGAGTCCTAGTTTCGCTAAAACACCCAGTACGGTACTGTCAATGAAACTGGTTTCGGTGAGATCAACGATAGCGCCAACTACGTTGTCTTGCTGTTCAATTTTGTTCAGTAATTTGTCTAGACTAATACAAGATTGGGCACGCACTTCGCCGATAAGCTTAAAAATATGCGTTCCATTCAGACTTGCATATTCAACATGACCTGTTGACATATAAATGCCATTTGCAGAGAAGGATATTAAATTATCCCATAGGGTGTATTGATACTCAAGTGGCTGAAAGTAGTAATCAAATTAAGTGCTTATAAAGCCTGTAAATATACTGCTAATTTACGCGGATAAAGCTTAAAAAGGCGATATCGTCAGCCACATGTTCCGGAGCCTGAAAAGATTGATTCTGCAAATGGTGTAATAATTGCGAGAATTGTTCATTTAAACCACCATCAAAAGGTTCCAGTGCGCCATCCGAACAGATAATAAAGCGCGCATTGCGACTTAATACCCATTCATTTTCCTCAACTTCAAGATCTTCGGTTAAGCCCAAAGGGAAACTGCTGGAAGAGAGGATTTTAGGTTCTTGATTGGGTTCAAATATAATCGGTGGAGGATAATGTCCAGCGCTGGACCATTTTAATACATGGGTTTCCAGATTAAGAATCCCGGCAATCATGGTGATGTGCTTTTCAATATTTTCCTGCATCAGCATGCCGTTCAGCTTTTTGATCAGCTCGCGCGGTGTTTTAGAGCGGCCATGGAAAGCTGCCATCCAGGACGTGAGTAAACTACTGGTGACACCATGTCCAGAGACATCGGCCAAATAGAAAATCACTTCTTTGTCGCTGATTTTCCAATAATCATACCAATCTCCTGAAAGATAGGCAGAAGGCTGGAAATAGGTTTCGACCTCGTAATTGGTCAATTCAATCGGATTTGGTAACAATCTTTTTTGTAATTCTGCCGCAGAAGGAAGGTCGCGGCTATCCTGATTACGTTTATATTGTGCGTCAATTTTTTGTAATGCCAGATCAGGATTCTCGGGAAGTTTATTCCAGATCCAGCCAGCCAAAGCCCCTTGTTCCCAGGCCTGAGCCAAAGCAGTACCTTCATTTTCTAAGGCCAGTACAATCGTAGGCAGATTCCACTTATATTTCAGATAATCATGTACATCTGCAATTGCAATAATCGTAGAGTCATACAGTTCATGATCATCCAGATAGATCATCTGAACATGCGGAAGTGCATCAAGTACTTGATCTAAGTAAGGAATATCACGAGTCGGTTGAATGAAATACATAAAAAAGTGATTCAATCCCAAGATTGGTTATAAGATGTACTATAATAAGCAAAGTATTGCTAGCGAACAGATTTTCACTAGCAATCATACATGAGGCTTAAACTTAAAGATCTTCGTTTGAAGATTTAATGTTGCTATCAATAGAAGGTGCATCATCAGAATTTTCATCTTCAAAATCATCTTCTAGGAACAGCGTATCTTGCTCTGTACCTTTCTTTTCTGCAATTGCATAATTGGTACGTTGTAAATAAATATCGCGAATCTGCGCATAGCGATCGCCAGTCAGCACTCCTTCAACGTCCAGTATTTCTGAACGGGTATCGATGGCACGCCAAAACTGATCAGTCCAGTAAAGTCCATCTTCATCTTCGAGAATGTATTTTTGTGGACGAGCTTGACTATCTACAGCAGTACCGATTACGCCACGGACAGAACTTGGACCTAAAAATGGCAACATGATATAAGGGCCAGAAGGCACGCCATAATAACCTAAGGTAATTCCAAATTTTTCCTCTTCATGACTCAAGCCCAGGCGACGCGCTGGATCAGCCAGTCCTAAAGTTGTTAAGGTGTTAATGGTAAAACGACCTAGGGATTTAGCAGCGCGGGCAGGACGACCTTGAATCAGCTGATTCACCACATTCCAAGGTTCACCTAGGTTACTGCGGAACTGGGTATAGCTGCCACGAACATCTTGAGGAACTTTTTCCACATATTGTACGGCTATGGGACGTACCACGGTGCGGTCAATCGCATCATTAAACTGATAGATCTTTCTATTTAACGGTTGAAAAGGATCTTTAACTTCTTCTGCCTGTGCTGCACTGGCATCAACTTTCAATTGCGTTTGTAATTGTTGAGCTTTGGTTGATATCTTTGTTCTAAGCGGCGTTTTTGCAGGCTCGTTTTCCAGATTTTCCACACCGGTGGCCACCTCAGCGAAAACATGTGCGCTTGAAGCTAAAGAAAATAAGCATATAGATAAGTAAATAGAACGATGCATAAGGTAACCTGAGGCCTTTTCTGTGTAAGTAGCACTACTTATTAGTATGAAAATAATAAACGTTATATTCACGAATAGACATCATTTAAGCAAATTTGTATAAAAAATGAATGAAAACACACGAAAAGCTTAAAAAATATACATACAAAATGATTTTCTTGAAAAAGGTGTTGCAGTCCCTCTGAAATGCTGTAGAATGCACATCCATCGGCGGTGATGTTGATTAAAACTTGTTGAGAAACAAGGATTTAGCCTAAAGGGTGAAATCTAGAAGTCTTGAAGAAGTTTAAAAATAATCAATAAAACCTGTTGACTTTTTAGAAATAAAGAGTAATATAGCCGACCTAGCTTGCTGGTGACGAATCAGCAAGAAGATCATTAAGAGATTATGAAGAACAACTTGTGTGGATTTTTACTGGTTGATTGATCGAAATTATTTTCATTGATTGATGGTAGAAATTACTCGAAGTTTATTTGAGAAATATTTGTCAGAAAAT